>NZ_JANADP010000001.1:8575000-9212720 GCF_024199945.1 Bradyrhizobium sp. CCGUVB4N
TGCTCACTCGATGAGTGTGGTGGGCCTGGGAAGACTTGAACTTCCGACCTCACGCTTATCAAGCGCGCGCTCTAACCAACTGAGCTACAAGCCCCTAACGCATATCCCGTTAAGGACCATGGGATCCTGCGCATGCAGGCCCAGCGCGTGTTCGTCCGCGAAGAAAGAGAAACGTAGACGGCGAAATCCCGCCAATGGAGCTCAACGATCTGGCGATCTGTTGGCCCCTGATGTTTCTAAAACGATCCGATAGTGAGCCGAAGCTCGCTGAAGGATCATCCTTAGAAAGGAGGTGATCCAGCCGCAGGTTCCCCTACGGCTACCTTGTTACGACTTCACCCCAGTCGCTGACCCTACCGTGGCCGGCTGCCTCCTTGCGGTTAGCGCACCGTCTTCAGGTAAAACCAACTCCCATGGTGTGACGGGCGGTGTGTACAAGGCCCGGGAACGTATTCACCGTGGCGTGCTGATCCACGATTACTAGCGATTCCAACTTCATGGGCTCGAGTTGCAGAGCCCAATCCGAACTGAGACGGCTTTTTGAGATTTGCGAAGGGTCACCCCTTAGCATCCCATTGTCACCGCCATTGTAGCACGTGTGTAGCCCAGCCCGTAAGGGCCATGAGGACTTGACGTCATCCCCACCTTCCTCGCGGCTTATCACCGGCAGTCTCCTTAGAGTGCTCAACTAAATGGTAGCAACTAAGGACGGGGGTTGCGCTCGTTGCGGGACTTAACCCAACATCTCACGACACGAGCTGACGACAGCCATGCAGCACCTGTGTTCCAGGCTCCGAAGAGAAGGTCACATCTCTGCGACCGGTCCTGGACATGTCAAGGGCTGGTAAGGTTCTGCGCGTTGCGTCGAATTAAACCACATGCTCCACCGCTTGTGCGGGCCCCCGTCAATTCCTTTGAGTTTTAATCTTGCGACCGTACTCCCCAGGCGGAATGCTTAAAGCGTTAGCTGCGCCACTAGTGAGTAAACCCACTAACGGCTGGCATTCATCGTTTACGGCGTGGACTACCAGGGTATCTAATCCTGTTTGCTCCCCACGCTTTCGTGCCTCAGCGTCAGTACCGGGCCAGTGAGCCGCCTTCGCCACTGGTGTTCTTGCGAATATCTACGAATTTCACCTCTACACTCGCAGTTCCACTCACCTCTCCCGGACTCAAGATCTTCAGTATCAAAGGCAGTTCTGGAGTTGAGCTCCAGGATTTCACCCCTGACTTAAAAACCCGCCTACGCACCCTTTACGCCCAGTGATTCCGAGCAACGCTAGCCCCCTTCGTATTACCGCGGCTGCTGGCACGAAGTTAGCCGGGGCTTATTCTTGCGGTACCGTCATTATCTTCCCGCACAAAAGAGCTTTACAACCCTAGGGCCTTCATCACTCACGCGGCATGGCTGGATCAGGGTTGCCCCCATTGTCCAATATTCCCCACTGCTGCCTCCCGTAGGAGTTTGGGCCGTGTCTCAGTCCCAATGTGGCTGATCATCCTCTCAGACCAGCTACTGATCGTCGCCTTGGTAGGCCATTACCCTACCAACTAGCTAATCAGACGCGGGCCGATCTTTCGGCGATAAATCTTTCCCCGTAAGGGCTTATCCGGTATTAGCACAAGTTTCCCTGTGTTGTTCCGAACCAAAAGGTACGTTCCCACGCGTTACTCACCCGTCTGCCGCTGACGTATTGCTACGCCCGCTCGACTTGCATGTGTTAAGCCTGCCGCCAGCGTTCGCTCTGAGCCAGGATCAAACTCTCAAGTTGGACTTGAACTTTGAACCGGCTGATCACAACGTTTGACGAGGTCCCACCATTGTCGACCGAAATCGACTTGCTGCCTGCGATTCACATCGCGGACAACGATGGTGTTTCCTTTGAAACGTGTACCGCCGAAGTCTTTCGTCCTCTCTCAGTACTTAAAAGCCGAAGCTCTTAAGTGGTCCGAGAGGCGCAAGGACTCCGCCGTCCACGTTTCTCTTTCTTCATCTTCACTTGTCAAACAGCCCGGGACCAGGAGGCCCCAACCTTCCAGAGTGGAAGGGTTCCGACACTCTTACCGACGTCGAATGACTCCAACCGATTGTGTCGGCTGTTGTGTCACTCAACAAGTTGAGGAGCATCAGTGGCGCGTTCGCTCGCCTTGGTCAGTGACCCGGCGGCGCCGCGCTCAGTGGTTGGGGTTATAGGCCCCACCTTCCGGGCTGTCAACGCCAATCGTCAACAAATCGTCGCACAGTGGATTGCGGAAAATAATCCAGCGATTCCAGTCAATTAGAAGGCCACTGGTTCGCCGAGGCGACGCTGCCCGGCAAAAAATCTGAAAAAAAGTTTGGGTCCCAGGGGGCTCGGAAGGGGCTCGGAAGGGGCTCCGGAGGGACCCGGGTGGGGACTCCGGAAGCGGCTTGGGGCGACCCTCTGCCTGGGGCCCTGGCGCCCGGCCGTTCAGGAAACTTTTTCCATATTAGGCGCCGTACTAGAGCCACAATCCCGCGGCGTTCTGGTATGAGACAAGCTTGAATCGCGGAATGCCAGTGGGGGCTGCCGGCGATTTTCATGGGGTTCAGAGAAGGCGATCTGATGATGACGCGGCCTTCTTCGGACATTCGAAAGACATCGAGAGACCTTCACCTGCCCAGCTGTTCGTAATTTCGGCCGGGCCCTGCATCGGGGCCTTCTGAGCGCGAACACCTGTACGGCGCGGCTTTTCCTGCGATGCCCCTGCAAGAGGGCGACCAGAGAACAGCACGGAGCGAAGGGTCTCGGGTCGTTGATTGGGGGACTTGGGTTGAACCAGAGGACGTCACGCGGCGCTTACGGGCGTGAAACCGGGATCATCGATCTCGGCCACGAGCCGCCGCTGTCCGTCGATGGTTCCGAGGCCGCCGTGATCGATCGCCGTCGCGTCTCGGTGCAATGGTTCAGCGGTACAATTCTGACCGGACTCTGCGGCGCAGCCCTGATCGGCGGCGCCGTTTTCGCATCTCTGGACGGCGAAATGACCTTCGCCAAGGTTCCGGAGCGGGTCGAAGGCGCGCTGCGCGGTGCGTTCAGTGCCGCCGATCGTGCAGCCACGCTGCACAAGAGCGACCGCCTGCCGCCGCCGAACGATTCCACCGCCTCGCGTAACATCGTGCGCGTCTCGACGGTCGCCCGCGTCGGCAACCGCGACGTGATGCGCGTGCGTCCCTTCGTCCGGATCGCCGGCAATCTGTCGATGACGACGAGCGATTTGTCGGCGAAGATTCCGCCGTTCAACGCGCAGCGTCTGCTCACCGACGTCGGCTCCGATCCGAAGACCGCAACCGACGATCCGAACAATCCCGAGGCCGTCGAGCCCGACGCCGAGGTCTCCTTCGTCACGAAGGATCTCTCGCCGGTGCTGCCGAAGGCCAAGATTTCCGCCGTGGTGGCGCTCGACGACATCCTGATGCGGGTGCGCGATGCCGCCAATTGGCGCGGCAATGGCGGGGTTCGCTACGCCTCGCTCGCCAATGCCACCGCCGACATCTCCGGCGCGACCGGCCCGTCCGACATGAAGATGGCCTATGCCACCGAAGTGTCGCCGTCCGATCCCTATGCCGGCTTCGAGACCCGCGTGGTGCCGGAAAACGTCACGCTGCTGCCGAAGACCAAAGAGCAGATCACCGGTGGCAATCCCAACGGCGAGCGCGTCCACGTCGTCAAGAAGGGCGACTCGGTCTCCTCCGTGCTGCGCGATCTCGGCGCCACGCCCGACGAAATCAAATCGATCGCCGCAACCCTCGGGCCCCGCGGCCGCGACGGCGGCCTGAAGGACGGCGAAAAGCTTCGCATCCTGATGGCGCCCGCAAGCCCCGGCGCCAGGCTCCAGCCCTATCGCGTCGTCGTCGCCAACGACACCATGGTCGAGGCGATCGCGGCGCTGTCCGATCTCGGCAAATACGTCGCGGTCGACGTTTCCAGCATGAACACCGTCGCCGACGCCACGGCCAACGCCAACAGCGAAGACGATGACGATGACGACGGCACCGGCGTGCGGCTCTACCAGAGCATCTACGAGACCGCGATGCGCAACAAAGTGCCGATGCCGGTCATCGACGACATGATCAAGATCTACTCCTACGACGTCGATTTCCAGCGCAAGGTCGCGCCGGGCGACTCGTTCGACGTGTTCTACGCCGGCGAAGACGAGGGCTCGACGGCGGTCGACAAGAGCGAGGTGCTGTTCGCATCGCTGACGGTCGGCGGCGAAACCAAGAAATATTACCGCTACCAGAGCCCCGACGACGGCGTCGTCGACTACTACGACGAGACCGGCAAGAGCGCGAAGAAGTTCCTGGTCCGCAAGCCCGTCAACAGCGCCATCATGCGCTCCGGCTTCGGCGGCCGCCGCCATCCGATCCTCGGCTATGTGAAGATGCACACCGGCGTCGACTGGGCCACCGCCTACGGCACGCCGATTTTCGCCGCCGGCAACGGCGTGATCGAAAAGGCCCAACTCGAAGGCGGCTACGGCAAGTACGTCCGCATCAAGCACAACAACGGCTACGAGACCGCTTACGGCCACATGTCGGCTTTCGCCAAGGGCATGGAGCCCGGCAAGAAGGTGCGGCAGGGCCAGGTCATCGGCTTCGTGGGCTCGACCGGCCAGTCGACCGGCCCGCACGTTCACTACGAAATCCTGGTCAACGGCCGCTTCGTCGATCCGATGCGCGTGAAACTGCCGCGCGGCCGTTCGCTGGAAGGGCCGATGCTCGCGGGCTTCGAGAAGGAACGCGACCGTCTCGACGGCATGATGAGCGGCCGCGGCGGCGCCATCGCCCGCATGTCGGACGCCACCGGCGGCCCGCTCCAGGTCAGCAACCGCTGATTGGATCAACGGTCGTCATCGACCGGACGTCTCTGCAAAAAAATGATCTGACATGACGTCGTGGTGCGACGTCATCCCACAGCGCTACAATTTCAAGTTTCGTTTGCCAAAGCGGTGCAACGGGCGAATACTTTCCAAAAAAGGGAGGTCTCGCCATGACGCACAGGCTCGCCTGCGCAGCGTTCATCGCTGCAATTTTCTCGAGCACGAGCACATTTGCGGAGAGCTGGGAGGTCACGAAGCTCGTCCCGGGCTCGGCGTTCCACGGCGTGCACGGACTCGGTATCGACAAGGCCGGCCATCTGTTTGCCGGCAGCGTCGCGGGCGCGGCCCTCTATGAGGTCGACATCGCGGGCGGCACGGCCAAGATCGCGATTCCCTCACCGATCGGAATGGCCGACGACATCGCATTCGCGCCCGACGGCACCATGGCCTGGACCGGATTCCTGGCCGGCGATCTCTATTCGCAAAAGGGCGACGGCCCGATCAAGAAGCTCGCCAGCGGCCTTCCCGGCATCAACTCGCTCGCCTACCGCAAGGACGGCCGGCTCTACGCCACCACCGTTTTCCTCGGCGACACGCTCTACGAGATCGACGTCGAGGGCGTCAAACCGCCCCGTCAGATCATGGAGAAGATGGGCGGCCTCAACGGCTTCGAGTTCGGTCCGGACGACAAGCTCTACGGTCCGCTCTGGTTCAAGGGACAGGTCGCCAGGGTCGACGTCGACAAGGCCGAGCTGACCGTCGTCGCCGACGGCTTCAAGGTCCCGGCCGCGGTGAACTTCGATTCCAAAGGCAACCTCTGGGTGGTCGATACTGCGCTGGGCCAGCTCGTCCGGGTCGATCCCAAGTCCGGCGCCAAGACCATGGTCGCGCAACTGAAGCCGTCGCTGGATAATCTCGCGATCGACGACAAGGACCGCATCTACGTCTCCAACATGGCCGACAACGGCATCCAGGAGGTCGATCCGACGACCGGCCAGGCGAAGCAGATCGTCATCGGCAAGCTCGCTTTGCCCGGCGGCATCGGCGTCACCTCGGACAACGGCAAGGATACGATTCACGTCGCCGACGTGTTCGCTTATCGCACGGTGGACGGGGCGACCGGCGAGGTCACCGAGAAGGCGCGCATGCATGCCGACGGCGTCACCCTCGAATATCCGATGAGCGCGACCGCGAAGGGCAACGACGTGATCCTGTCGAGCTGGTTCACCGGCACGGTGCAGGTGATCGACGGCAAGACCGGCGCCACGCGCGAGATGATGCACGGCTTCAAGGCGCCGCATGACGCGATCGTGCTGGGCGACGGCACTATCCTGGTGGCCGAGCTCGGCACCAAATCGCTGGTCCGCGTCAGCGGCGAGCATGGCAAGGATCGCACCACGGTGATCGGAGGTCTCGAGGGCCCGGTCGGGCTCGTCGGTGGCTCCAGCGACGAGGTCTATGTCACCGAAGCCTTTGCCGGCACCGTCTCCAGGATCGACAAGAACGGCGAAAAAACCGTGCTCGCCAAGGAGTTGAAAATGCCCGAAGGCATTGCGCGCGCGAGCGACGGCAGATTGATCGTGGCGGAGGTCGGCGCCAAGCGCCTGATCGAGATCGCGCCCGACAGCGGCAAGGTCACCGAGATCGCGGCCAATCTTCCGATCGGCCTGGCCGGTGCGCCCGGCGGCCTGCCCAGCAACATCCCGACGGGCGTCGCCGTCGGCGCCTCCGGCGTCATCTATTTCAGCTCCGACATCGAGAACGCGATCTACAAGGTCGTGAAGAAATAGCGCGGTCCTCGGCCGGCCGGTCGACGCGAACAAAAATCGCCCCGGAAAGGATGACCTTTCCGGGGCGATTTTATCTAGCTATGCGCGCCGATGATCAGTTCAGCTTGCGCTTCGATGTCGGCGCCTCGAACTGCGTGATCTCGGCGGTCTGCGACACCTTCCCGTTGAAGGTCAGCACGTTGCCTGCCGACGAGATCGCAACATGATCTCCGTCCCTGACATCGCCGCCCAGGATCATCTCGGCCAGCGGATCCTGGAGATAGCGCTGCACCACCCGCTTGAGCGGCCGAGCCCCGTAGGCGGGGTCCCAGCCCTTGGCGGCGAGCCAATCGCGGCCCGCAGCGTCGAGCGTCAGCACGATCTTGCGATCGGTCAGCAGCTTCTGCAGCCGCGCGAACTGGATCTCGACGATCCGTCCCATCTCGCTCCGCTGCAGGCGGTGGAACAGGATGATCTCGTCGACGCGGTTCAGGAATTCGGGGCGGAAATGTCCGCGCACCATCCCCATCACCTGCTCACGCACGGCAGAGGTGTCTTCGCCCTCGGGTTGATTCACCAAAAACTCCGAGCCGAGGTTCGAAGTCATGATGATCAGCGTGTTGCGGAAATCGACGGTGCGGCCCTGGCCATCGGTCAGGCGGCCGTCATCGAGCACCTGCAACAGGACGTTGAAGACGTCCGGATGCGCTTTCTCGATCTCGTCGAACAGCACGACCTGATAAGGCCGGCGCCGCACCGCTTCGGTGAGCGCACCGCCCTCGTCGTAACCGACATAGCCCGGAGGCGCGCCGATCAGCCGCGAGACCGAATGCTTCTCCATGTATTCGGACATGTCGAGGCGAACCATCGCGGTCTCGTCGTTGAACAGGTACTCGGCGAGCGCCTTGGTCAGCTCGGTCTTGCCGACGCCGGTGGGGCCCAAGAACATGAACGAGCCGGTCGGCCGGTTCGGGTCCTGCAGGCCCGCGCGCGAGCGGCGCACGGCGGTCGCGACCGCACGCACGGCCTCGGCCTGGCCGACGACGCGCTGTCCGAGCTGCTCCTCCATCTTCAGGAGCTTCTCCTTCTCGCCTTCCAGCATCTTGTCGACGGGCACGCCGGTCCAGCGCGAGACCACCTGCGCGATGTGGTTGGCGGTCACCGCCTCCTCCATCATCTCGCCGGAGCCTTCACGCGCCTCGATGTCGGCGAGTTGCTTCTCCAGCTGCGGGATCCGGCCATAGGCCAGCTCACCCGCCTTCTGGAATTCGCCGCGCCGTTGCGCATCGGCCAGATCGACGCGCAGGGCGTCGAGTTCCGACTTCAGCTTCTGGGCGTTGGAGAGCTTGTTCTTTTCCGAGCTCCAGCGCGCGGTGAGCGCCGCTGATTTCTCCTCGAGCTCGGCGAGCTCCTTCTGAAGCGACTCCAGACGGGTCTTGGAGCCGAGATCGCTCTCCTTCTTGAGGGCCTCCTGCTCGATCTTGAGCCGGATGATCTCGCGGTCGAGCGAATCCAGCTCTTCCGGCTTGGAATCGACCTGCATCTTCAGCCGCGCGGCCGCCTCGTCCATGAGGTCGATGGCCTTGTCGGGCAGGAAGCGGTCGGTGATGTAGCGATTGGACAGCGTCGTCGCCGCCACGAGCGCGGAATCGGTGATCCGCACGCCATGGTGCTGCTCGTACTTGTCCTTCAAGCCGCGCAGGATCGAGATCGTGTCCTCGACCGAGGGCTCGCTGACGAAGATCGGCTGGAAGCGCCGCGCCAGCGCCGCATCCTTCTCAACATGCTTGCGGTACTCGTCGAGCGTGGTCGCGCCGATGCAGTGCAGCTCGCCGCGCGCAAGCGCCGGCTTGAGCAGGTTGGAGGCGTCCATCGCGCCATCGCCCTTGCCCGCGCCGATCAACGTGTGCATCTCGTCGATGAACAGGATGAAGGTGCCCTCGCTCGCGGTGACTTCCTGGAGCACGGCCTTCAGCCGCTCCTCGAACTCACCGCGGTATTTTGCACCCGCAATCAGCGCGCCCAGGTCGAGCGACAGCAGCTTCTTGTCCTGCAGGCTCTCGGGCACGTCGCCATTGACGATGCGCAGCGCGAGCCCTTCCGCGATCGCGGTCTTGCCGACGCCGGGCTCGCCGATCAGGACGGGATTGTTCTTGGTCCGGCGCGACAGCACCTGGATGGTGCGGCGGATCTCCTCGTCGCGGCCGATGACCGGGTCGAGCTTGCCGTCGCGCGCAGCCTGGGTCAGGTCGCGGGCATATTTCTTCAGCGCGTCATAGGCATTCTCGGCGGTCGCGCTGTCCGCGGTGCGGCCCTTGCGCAGCGCCTCGATCGCGGCGTTGAGATTTTGCGGAGTGACGCCGCCCTTGGCGAGGATGCTGCCTGCCTCGCTGGTCTTTTCCAGCGTGAGCCCGAGCAGCAGCCGCTCGACGGTGACAAAGCTGTCGCCGGCCTTCTCGCCGGCCTTTTCGGCGGCGTCGAAGGTGCGCGCGAGCTCGGGCGCCAGATAGATCTGGCCGGCACCGCCGCCCGAGACCTTCGGCACCTTGTTGAGGGCGTCCTCGGTCGCCTTCAGAATTGCGCGGGAATTGCCGCCGGCGCGGTCGATCAGGCCGGAAGCCAGCCCCTCATTGTCGTCCAGCAGCACTTTCAGGACGTGCAGGGTCGAAAACTGCTGATGCCCCTCGCGCACCGCAAGCGACTGCGCGGACTGGATGAAGCCCCTGGAGCGTTCGGTATATTTGTCGATGTTCATGGTGTTTTTTGTCCCTCGGCCTGCCCCTGGGGCCCTCTAAGGCACCCCAAACGGCATCTTCATTGGGTTTCCGCATGCTGCGTTGACGTTCCTCAACCAACAGCGGTCGTTATCAGCCGACGCTGGCGCCGGCCTGACCCAGATGTGGGAAGCGTGCCCTCGGATCGGAAGAGGCGAGTTCACAATTTCGTGCTCTGATCAGCCTGCTTGGCGGCGGCGGGTCGAATCCCCATAAGTAGGCCCATGAACTTCAGCGCAAAGACAGCCAGCCGGACCGCCGAAATCACCGGCCTCTACCGCTACCCGATCAAGGGCCTGACGCCGGAATCCCTGCTCCGGGTTCCCCTGCGAACCGGCCAGACCCTCCCCGCCGACCGCCGCTACGCCATCGAGAACGGCCCGAGCGGGTTCGATCCGGAAGCTCCCGCCTGGAAGCCGAAAATCCAGTTCCTGATGCTGGCCCGCAATGAGCGGCTGGCGTCCCTCGATAGCCGGTTCGAGGACGCCACCAACAGCCTCACCATCCGCAAGGACGGCCAGGTCGTCGCCAGCGGCGATCTCGAGACCGCGGCGGGGCGCACCGCCATCGAGGGTTACTTGACGGAGAATTTCCAGCCGGAGCTGAAGGGGCCGCCAAAAGTGCTGTCCGGCCGGGACCACAGCTTTTCCGACGTCGCCCGCAAGGTCGTGTCGATCATCAATCTCAACAGCGTTCGCGCCATCGAGACCATGCTCGGCGGTGTCGCCGTCAATCCGCTGCGCTTCCGCGGCAATCTCTACCTGACGGGCTGGCCGGCGTGGTCCGAACTCGAGCTGGTCGGCCAGACGCTCGCGATCGGGCAGGCCCGGCTGAAGGTGGTCAAGCGCATCGTGCGCTGCCCGGCCGTCAACGTCGATCCCGACACCGCCATACGCGATCTCGAGATACCGCCGACGCTGTCGCGCAATCTCGGCCACATGGATTGCGGCATCTATGCCGAGGTGGTGGCGGACGGCGAGATCGGCGTCGGTGATGCTGTCGCGGTGGAAGAGCCGAAGCTCGTGTGAGCTGATACCGGTCCCGTAGGGTGGGCAAAGCGAAGCGTGCCCACGTTCTTTCCGACTTCAGAGAGGTGGTGGGCACGGCGCGTGCGCGCCTTTGCCCACCCTACGACACCCTCGCTACGGCACTGTCACTCCGTCAATTCGGCATCACATACGCATAGATCCGGCCGCGCGAGATCGGAGCTTCGCGGACGCGGTTGCCGTTGTTGCCGGAGATCATGATCGGATTGCCCTGCGCGTCGATGCCGGTGATGATGCCGACATGACCGCCGCGGCGGCCACGCGACATCACCGCGATGGCGCCGACCTGCGGACCGGAGACGCGCGTACCGTAATGCGCGAACGAGCTCGCCATGTCGGAGCCGGTGCCCTGATGGCCGGTGTGCTGCAGCACCATGTTCATGAAGCGCGCGCACCACAGGCTGCCGCGACCGGTCGGGTTGCCGCCAATGTAGCGGCGCGCCTCGGAGACGAGACCGGACCCGCCGCCAACACCGGCGCCTGCAGCCATGCCGTTATTGGCCATGCCACCGACATTGGCATTCGGATTGTAGCTGGCCTGGGTGTCGGCGAATCCGCTCGCCTGCAATTGCGCCGCGCCGCGCTCGAAGCGCGAGCTGCGTGCATGATGGCGATAGTGATGATGTCTGGCGTGATGCACGTAAGCGTGCCGCTCTGCGCTATGACGATAATGCGGCCGCGCTGAGGCCGGAGAAACGAACACGGCAACCGCCGCGAAGAAAATCGCCAGCGCGATAACACAGCGCGACAGGCGAGACGCAAACAACTCCAACATTACTCATCCTTCGTTGACACCCCCACTTCCAATCGGCCCGTGCGGTGACCGACCTCCGTCTGGCCGTTAAGCCGCCGGATGTGGCGAGAAAAAGACGCCGAGGACGGCGAATAGCTGCGATGATCTTGCGTCAGTGCTGGTGTGAAGCTGCCTCATTGCGGACAACAGCATTAACTGCAATCCTGAAGTCACGGCCTGAAGAGAGGGAAACAGTTAATGCCCCACGCCACGACCAGGGACGACGTCCGCATCTATTTCGAAGAAGCGGGTCAGGGAACGCCAATCATTTTTCTGCACGAGTTCGCGGCCGACTACACCAATTGGGAGCCGCAGATGCGTTACTTCTCGCGCGGCCACCGCTGCATCACCTATTCCGCGCGCGGCTACACGCCATCTGACGTGCCGGCGGGCGAGGTCTACAGCTACGAACATTTCTACAACGACGCGCTCGCGGTGCTCGACCATCTCAAGATCGAGCGCGCGCATCTCGTCGGTCTTTCGATGGGTGCTTACTCGTCGCTGCAGATCGGCTTGAACGCGCCGCAGCGCGCGCTGTCGATGACGCTCGCCGGTGTCGGCTCCGGCTCCGAGCTCGAGAACCTGGATAACTGGCGCAAGCAGTGCCGCGCCAATGCCGAGCAATTCGAGACACTCGGCTCCGCCGAGGTCGCAAAGGTCACGCGCGAGGCGCCGAGCCGGATTCCCTTCCTGGTGAAGGACCCGCGCGGCCACGCCGATTTCTACGCCGCGCTGGCGCGGCACGATTCCAAGGGATCAGCGAACACGATGCGCGGCTTTCAGGGCGGCCGTCCCTCGATCTATACCATGACGAATGCGATCAAGGCCGTGGCCACGCCGGCGCTGATCATCTGCGGCGACGAGGATGACCCTTGCGTCGGGGCGAGCCTGTTCCTGAAGAAGCATCTACCGGCGGCGGGGCTCGCGATGTTTCCGAAATCGGGTCACGTGCTCAATCTCGAAGAGCCCGCGCTGTTCAACGCGAGCGTGGAGCGGTTCGTGGCGCTGGTGGAGGCCGGGAGATGGCCGGTGCGCGATCCGAGGTCGCTGGCGGCGCACTGACTGCCAGCTCCTCGTCACTTCCCCTGCCCGCGGCTCAGCAGGAACACGCCCTGCTCGCCGAACAGATTCCACACCCACCAGGGCAATCGCAGCCGCAGCGGGCGGCCGTAGAGGTCGAGTGCCTCGGCGCGCTCCATCTTGACGCCGATGGCGTCGCAGAGCTCGACGAAGTCCTTGATGGTGCAGAAATGGATGTTGGCGGTGTCGTACCAGCTGGCCGGCAGATTCTCCGTGCGCGGCATGTGGCCGCCGACCAGGAGCTGCAGGCGCATCCGCCAGAAGCCGAAATTCGGGAACGACACGATGGCGCGACGGCCGATGCGCAGCAAATTCTCCAGCACGGCCTTGGGCTGCCGCGTCGCCTGCAGCGTCTGCGACAGGATCACGTAGTCGAAGGCGTCATCGGGGTAGTTGACGAGGTCGGTATCGGCATCGCCTTGCACCACCGCGAGGCCTTTTGCCACGCAGCGGTTGACGCCCTCGCGCGACAGCTCGATGCCACGGCCGTCAATGCCGCGGGTCTCGAGCAACTGAAGCAGATCGCCGTCGCCGCAGCCGACGTCGAGCACTTTCGAGCCCGGCTTGACCATCTCGGCGACCAGCAGATGGTCGGCGCGAAACGGGCCGGACTGCTCCGCAGTGAGACCGTTGAGCGGCAGCACTTGCTGTACAGACATCGCTAGCCGTCCTTGCTGGTGAGCCCGCGCGCCTTGCCTGCCGATTGCAGGAAGGCGCGGGAGATGTCGAAGAATTCGGGCACGTCGAGCAGGAAGGCATCGTGGCCGCGGTCGGTCTCGATCTCGGCAAACGACACCCGCGCACTCGACGCATTCAACGCGTGCACCAGCGCGCGCGACTCCGAAGTCGGGAACAGCCAGTCGCTGGTGAAGGAGACCACGCAGAAACGGGTCTGGATTCCCGCGAACGCTTTCGCCAGCACGCCGCCATGGTCGCCGGCGATGTCGAAATAGTCCATCGCGCGCGTGAGATAGAGATAGGAGTTGGCGTCGAAGCGCTCGACGAAGGACGAGCCCTGGTAGCGCAGATAGGACTCGACCTGGAAATCGGCATCGAACGAGAAAGTCGGCAGCTCGCGGTCCTGCATGCGTCGGCCGAATTTTCGATGCAGTGCTGCGTCCGAAAGATAGGTGATGTGCGCAGCCATGCGCGCGACCGCGAGGCCGCGATGCGGATGGATGCCCTGATCGGCGTAGGCGCCGTTGTGCCAGTCGGGATCGGCCATCACGGCCTGGCGGCCGAGCTCGTGGAAGGCGATGTTCTGTGCCGAATGCCGCGTCGAACAGGCAATCGCCAGCGCCGAGTAGACGCGCTCGGGATAGGCCGCAGTCCATTGCAGCACCTGCATGCCGCCCATCGAGCCGCCGACGACGGCGAACAGCGTGTCGATGCCGAGCCGGTCGATCAGCATCGCCTGCGCGCGCACCATGTCGGGGATGGTGATGACGGGGAAATCCAGGCCCCACACCTTGCCGGTAGCGGGATTGATCGAGGCGGGCCCGGTCGAGCCCATGCAGCCGCCGATCACGTTGGAGCAGATGATGAAGTAGCGGCTTGGATCGAGCGGACGGCCGGGACCGACCAGCGTCTCCCACCAGCCGGATTTGCCGGTGACGGGATGCACATTGGCGACGTGCTGATCACCGGTCAGCGCATGGCAGATCAGCACGGCGTTGGAGCGATCGGCGTTGAGTTCGCCATAGGTCTTGTAGGCGATCTGGAACGGGGTGAGATCGATGCCACAATCGAGCCGCAGCGGCTGGTCGGCGCCGAACTGCGCGACCTCCGAACTCGGATGATCGACTTCATGCGACCGGTCGTCGGCACTGATCGCGGGACTGGGGACAGACTTGACGCCAACCATCTCTGACCATCGACCTCGTTTGCGATCAAACGTGAGACCGCGATGAAATCAGGCCATGAAAAACCCGGCCTGAACGATAGGTTCGGCCGGGATCGAAAGCGTCCCCGGCCTGTTTAGCGAGTTTTTTAACGTGGCTGCAAGCCGGCCGGCTCAAATGACCACGGAACAGGCAAAAACCTACCGGCTTGGGCCCTTTTCGTCAAGTCACGGTCCGGATTAGCCAGAATGGCCTCTCTGCGGGCTCCCTGGCAGGTCGTCATTTCTCTTTGCTTTCGTCGCCCTGACTGCCTAATCAAGACATCGACCGCAGCGGATCCGGCTTGCCCGATCCGCATTGGAACGCCTCTCACAACAGCACTCGCAGATATGTCCCAACGTCCGCCCGCGCCACCATCTCTCCAGGAATTGCGCAAGGAGATCGACGCGATCGACGAGGGCATGCATCGCCTGCTGATGCAGCGCGGCGACATCATCGACCGCCTGATCCAGGTGAAGCAGACCCAGGAGGTCGGCTCGGCGTTCCGCCCGGCGCGCGAAGCCTCGATGATGCGTGACATCGTGCAACGCCATCGCGGCATCCTTCCGCTCGACACGGTCGAGAGCATCTGGCGCGTCATCATCTCGACCTTCACCTATGTCCAGGCGCCGTTCTCCGTGCATGCCGACATCTCGGTGAGCGAGCCGGCGATGCGCGATTCCGTGCGCTTCCATTTCGGCTTCACGGTGCCTTACGTCGCGCATTTCAGCGCACAGGCGGCGGTCGAGGCCGTGGCGAAATCCAAGGGCGACCTGGCGCTGGTCTCGGCGACATCGAGCCGCACGCCGTGGTGGCTGGAGTTGGAGGCTGATGGCGCGCCGAAGATCATTGCGCGCATGCCCTTCGTCGAGCGCGCCGATCATCCGGCGGCGCTGCCCGTATTCGCGATCTCGCGCGTCGCCGACAGCGCCGTGGTCACGGAGGTCGAGACCTTCAGCGTGCGCGTCTCGGGGTGGAACGCCGAGGTCGCGCGGGCGCTGTCGCCGCTCGCCGATATCGTGGCGGTGCCCGATACCGCCTTCGACGGCGCAGCGTTGCTGGTCTCGGTGACGAGCGACACCAGCATCGACAAAATCAGAGCTGCCCTGATCGAGGCAGGGGCCTCGGTGCGCTCCACGGCCCTCGTCGGCAGCCACGCAACGCGCTATACGGTGCCCCCGACCGGGCCGAAATCGTAAATCGCGTACCGCCTAAGCCTATCCGGAGTTGAAGATGTCCCGCCCCGTGCCGAATCCCGGCATTCTCGATATTGCGCCCTACACGCCCGGCAAGACCCCGGTGCCGGAGCCGGGCCGCAAGGTGTTCAAGCTCTCGGCCAACGAGACGCCGTTCGGACCCTCGCCCAAGGCAATCGAGGCCTTCAAGCATGTCGCGGACCATCTGGAGGACTACCCGGAAGGAACCTCGCGCGTGCTGCGCGAGGCGATCGGCCGTTCTTTCGGGCTCGATCCGAACCGCATCATCTGCGGCGCCGGCTCGGACGAGATCCTCAACCTGCTCGCCCACACCTATCTCAGCCACGGCGACGAGGCGATCTCGACCACGCACGGCTTCCTGGTCTACCCGATCGCAACGATGGCGGTCGGCGCCAAGAACGTGGTCGCGGCCGAGAAGAACCTGACCTGCGACGTCGACGCCATCCTCAAGGCGGTGACGCCGAAGACGAAGCTGGTCTGGCTCGCCAACCCCAACAACCCGACCGGCACCTATATCCCGTTCGACGAGGTCAAGCGCCTGCGCGCCGGCCTGCCGTCGCACGTGCTGCTGGTGCTGGACGCCGCCTATTGCGACTATGTCTCGCGCAATGACTACGAGATGGGGATCGAGCTCGTCGCCACCACCGAAAATACGGTGGTGACGCACACCTTCTCCAAGATCCACGGCCTCGCGGCCCTGCGCATCGGCTGGATGTTCGGCCCCGAGCACATCATCGACGCCGTCAACCGCATCCGCGGCCCGTTCAACGTGTCGACGCCGGCGATGTATGCCGCGGTCGCCGCGATCGAGGACACCGCGCACCAGGCGATGTCGAAGCAGTTCACCGAGACCTGGCGCAACTGGCTCACCGAGGAGATCACCAAGCTCGGACTGAAGGTGACGCCGGGCGTCGCCAATTTCGTGCTGATCCACTTCCCGCAGGAAGGCAAGACCTCGGACGCGGCCGATGCCTATCTCACCAAGCGCGGCCTCGTGCTGCGCGCGTTGAAGAACTACGGCCTGCACCACCAGCTGCGCATGACCATCGGCACCGAGGAGGCCAATCGCCTCGTCGTCGACGCCCTGCGCGACTTCATGGCCGGCAAATGAGCGTGGACCCGCACTTCCAGCGCGTCGCGCTGATCGGCTTCGGTCTGATCGGCGGCTCGATCGCGCGTGCTGCCAAGCTTCAGGGCTTGGCTGGCGAGATCGTCACCACCGCGCGCTCGGAGAAGACGCGCGCGCGGGTGCTCGAGCTCGGCATCGTCGACCAGGTCGTGGCGACCAATGCGGAAGCCGTGAAGGATGCCGATCTCGTCATCCTCTGCATTCCCGTCGGCGCCTGCGGGCCGGTGGCACAGGAGATTGCGGCGCATCTCAAGCCGGGTGCCGTCATCTCCGATGTCGGCTCGGTCAAGGGCGCTGTCGTCAAGGACATGGCGCCGCATCTGCCGAAGCACGTCCATTTCGTGCCGGCGCATCCGGTGGCGGGCACCGAGCATTCGGGCCCGGATTCCGGTTTCGCCGAGCTCTTCATCAACCGCTGGTGCATTTTGACGCCGCCGGAAGGCACCGACGCCGCCGCAACCGCGCATTTGCGCGCCTTCTGGGCGGCGATGGGTGCCAAGGTCGAGGTGATGACGCCGGATCATCATGATCTCGTGCTCGCGATCACCAGCCATCTGCCGCATCTGATCGCCTACACGATCGTCGGCACCGCCGACGAGCTGCAGCAGGTGACGGAATCGGAGGTCATCAAGTTCTCCGCCGGCGGCTTCCGCGACTTCACCCGCATCGCGGCCTCCGACCCGACGATGTGGCGCGACGTCTTCCTTGCCAACAAGGACGCCGTGCTGGAGATGCTCGGCACCTTCACCGAGGATCTCGCAAAGCTCACCCGTGCGATCCGTCGCGGTGATGGCGAAGCGCTGTTCGATCACTTCACCCGCACCCGCGCCATCCGCCGCGGCATCGTCGAGATCGGCCAGGATTCGGCGGCTGCGGACTTCGGCCGCCAGCACGGGCAGCTCGACAAGAAACCTAGCTAGCCGCGGTCCTTGACCCCTGCGATACGGCTCCGGCCGGCAAGACCGGCGCCGATCTGCATGCATACGCCCAGCATCCAGGTGGCGCCGAACAGCAGATTGCCGGCGGGATCGGACGTCTCGTCGAACACGAAAGCATAGAGCGCGAGCAGGCCCGCTCCGGCGGCGAGGAACGTGCCGGTCGCGCTGGCGAGGCCGATCGCGGGCGATCGTTGCGCCGGCCCGGGCTCAAGCTGCGGCCAGCGCGGGATGTCGATCCCGAGATAGGCGCCGATCATGCCGAGCACGATCAGCAAGACAGTGAATTCGACGGTGTCGAACCCCGGCAGCTCCGCCCGCATCAGCAATGCGGCGACGAATGTGGCGCCGATCGCACCCGTCATCGCCAGGCCCAGCCGGGCGACGACGTGCGCGAGCCGAAGGATCAGAAGACCGTCGGACAATGGCCGTCCTCTGGTGAGGCCTTGTGTTTGAGCATGATCTCCGCGCAAACGCGTTCCGCGTTTGTCGCGAGGGAAAACCGCTGCACACTTTTCCTGATCATGCTCAGAACGGATAGTACCGGATCTGCGTCATGACGATGTTGTCGTCGGTCTTGGGCGCGCCGCCGACACCGGCGAAGGCGAACCGCTGTGTGTAGGAATACTGCACGCCGGCTTTGAGCGTGCCGTAATTGCCCTGGTAGATGGTGTCGTAGATGCCGGCGGTGATCTGCCGGACTTCCTTGGTATTGCCGTTACAGGTCGCGGCCGGGGTGTTCTCGGTGAAGCAGCCGGTGTTGTTGTAGAGCGGATTGCCGTAACCGAACGGCACCGTTCCGACATTGGCGAAATTGGCCTTGGCCTTTTCGAGGCCCGCGTAGCTGTAGACATCGAGGCTCGGCGTTGCGTGCCAGATCAGGCCGACCGCAGCCGCCGTGATCGTCAGCGGCAGTACCGTGCCGTCCTGCGCCACCGCCGCATCGGGGAACGGCGTCGCCGTGAAGCGGCCGAGCACGCCATGTGCGCCATAGAGCTGAAGGTCGAGGGTTTTCGGGATCAGCTCGGCAAAGATATGGCCGCCGAAGCTGCCGGTGTCGTAAGTGTGGTTGGCGCCATTGAAGCGATCGAACAGCTGGCGATAGAGCGCCCAGGCTTCGACGTGCAGCTTGTAGGGCCCGAGCCGCGGATCCCACGCCGCCTTGACGGTAACGTCAGGCACCTGGTTCAGGCTGACATTGTTGAGGTTGTTGAAGAAGCTGCCGCCCGGCCCGGTGAGATTGACCTGAAGGTTCGGATTGAGCACGCCCTGCGGACCGACCGCGGGCGTACCGACCGTCGGCGTGTTGCCGCCGAAGAAGGCGGTCTGCGGATTCTCGACCGACGCGGCGAGCTTGAATTCGGGCCCGAGATCCTTCCAGACGCGCAAACCAGGCTGCCGTGCCGCCAGAAATCCCGGAACGGATTCGAAGTCGATGACACCGGGCGCGTCGACGCCGCGCGGATCGATGCCCGACTTGGTCGGCGCGTTCAGCGACCAGGATTGGCCGGCGAGGAAGTGCAGGCCGAGATCGGTCCGGTCGAGCTCGAGACTGAGCTGCCGCATCCGAGGATTGAACGAGTTGGTCGCAACCGAGCTCGCCGTTTGCGCCGCGCCCTCGAAGTCGATTTCGCCGTAGCCGGCGAGATGCGTATCGGGATCGGCGTTACCTTCGGCAAGCACCGAGAACCGGCTCTGTCGCGCGGAGAACCGCGTCTCCGGGAAGTAGAAATTGTGGCTCTGCTGATAGGGAATGAAATTGAACACCGAGCCGGTGTCGGAAGCGATGTTGCGCGAGCGGTAGATGCCGGTGAGATCGACCCAGCCGCCGAATGTCAGCGTGATGCCCTTGTAGCAGATCTTGCCGGACGCCGACGCACAGGCATCGACGGGCAGCGCCTTGTAGGTCCCCGACATCGGCATGGCCTTGGCCTGCACGGCTTCGACCTGACGGGTCTTACGTGCCTCCGAATCCACCTTCTGCTGCAGCTCCTTCAGCTTCGCCTTCAGCGCCTGGAGTTCGGTTGTGACATTGTCGTCGGCACGCGCCTGTCCCGAACAGGCAGCGAGTAGTCCCAGCATGAGTCCGCGAGTGATGATCCGCACGTAAGCCTCCCTCCACATGGGAAGCAGGTGCTGTTGGTTGCGCCCCCGGCGCGTGCATGCTTCCCTGGTGTGGAGTGATGCGAATGAGCGGGCTGTTATTCTCGGCGAGGCGCATCTTCTGCATCACGTTTTCCTGACGATCATGTTCGGAATATTTTCGTGGCTACCCCGATCCGCACGCGCGATTGCCGCGCTTACGACACAACGCGCATTGGGCCCGACCGGGACATGGCCGGGCCCAACTCCGCGACGCGCAAAGCCTCAAGGGGATGGCGGCTATTGACCCTTGGTCGCGCGGATCACCGTGGGGCGCGGTGATTTCGCAGACGGCGCGTAAGCCATCGCATCGCGCGGCGCAGCGCTCGCGAGATCGCGGTCGCCGTTCGGATACTGGGCTTGGTGGGCGGCCGGCTGCTGCGATCGCCACTGCGCGAAGGCAGGCGTCGCGAGTGCGGTCGACATGGCGATGGCGGCAATGAACAGCTTGGACGTCGTCATGGGTATCTCTCCTGCCTCGGTGGCCCGCGTCATCGGGCAGCCGACATGGAGAGAGACCGGGCTTGGCGGCTCCGCATTCCCGGCGGACGATCACGATCCAGCGAAGAGACCGTGACGTCGCCGGTGAGAGCAACGACCGCTAGTACAGCGGCGGAATCTGGCCGACCGTGATCGGGCCGAGCAGCACGGCGCCGTCGACGAATTTCAGCGGGAAGCTGCGGGCCTTCTTGCCCTCGAGGGTGCTCTCGGTGCCGATCGAGTTGATGCCGGCGGCGACGCCGGCGTTGGCGTTCTGCTTGATGACCTTGCCGAGGCCGGGAACGGCACGGTCGAGCGCGCCGAAGAGATTGTTGAGGTCCTTCGACTTCACGCCGGGTGCGACGCGATCGAGCGTCGCCTGCGGTACGCCCTCTTCCAGCATCTTCTCGATCCCGAGCGCCGGAATGACGCGTTCGAGACCGGTCACGGTCATCTGCAATTCGCCATCGAGTCGGCCATTGGCCGACAGGCCCAGCGTGCCGGCCGCGACCGCGATCATCTCGCCCTGCTGGATCCGCGACTGCACGATTTCGATATGGCCGCCGGCGGCCTGGATCTCGCGGAAGCGCTGCGGCCAGGGTTTTGGGGTGAGATCGGAGAGCCCGGTGATCTTCGCACGCGTGTCGGCTTCGAACGGCTCGGCGAGCAGCGGGTGCACGCCCTGGATGCTGCCCTGCGCGACCTGAAGCACGGTCTCGATCACGGGGTGATCGGCCGGCGATCCGTCTGCGATGCGACCATGCAGCTCAATCTGCTTGGCACGCGCGAGCGGCACCTGCACCGAGCCATCGAGCCGGTTGATGCTGGGATCGTCGAACACGATGGAGGCGCGTTCCGGGATGGCCGGCAGGCCAACCACGCTGCTGCGGCCATTGCTCCAGTTCACCACGAAGGTGTTTTGCGTGACGCCGTCGGTCAATGTTGCCGGCGCGGAAAACTCGGCGATGACGTGCTTGGGATCGTAGACCTGCGCCAGAACCAGAATGTTGTCGAGCTTGGCCGTGAACGGCGTCTTGCTCGCATTCTGTGACACCAGGGCGACGCTGGCGCCGGAGCACTGGACCTCGAAGCGGAACGGGAAGCCGGCAATCGAGCGCTTGGCGCAGTCATAGATGCGGCCGGATTTGGCCTCCTGCGCGCGCCAGGCATCGGCCGCGACCTCGGCCTGCGAGGCCGCATAGAACCAGAAGCCGCTCCAGGCGGCCGCAAGAATCAACAGGAGGACGGGAGCAATGAAAAGGCCCCAACGGGAGCGCCGGCCTGCGGCAATGGTCATATCGGACATGCGGCGACCCTTTGACCCCAGATTTTGTCAAATGTAAGCGAGGCTGGCCCCGGGCGAAAGGCGGAGAATTCGCTTCGCTTGGGGGCACGGTTCTGGTAGCCGTGCCCGAAATGTCGGAAATCACCCTTCCCACCGTCACGTCAGCCAAGGGCGACCTCTGGGTGTTCGGCTACGGATCGCTGATGTGGCGGCCGGGCTTCGAGTTCGAGGAGCGCGTCCCGGCGCGGCTGGTCGGCGAGCATCGCGCGCTCTGCGTCTACTCCTTCGTGCATCGCGGCACGCCCGAGCAGCCGGGCCTGGTGCTGGGGCTCGACCGCGGCGGCGCCTGCCGTGGCATCGCCTTCCGCGTCGCTGAAAAGAACCGTGCCGACGTGGTCGCCTACCTGCGGGCGCGCGAGCAGGTGACGTCGGTCTATCGCGAGGTGATGCGCTCGGTGTGGCTGGAGAACGAAGCGCGCGAGCGCGTCTCGGCGCTCGCCTATGTCGTCGACCGCGGTCATGTGCAGTACGCCGGCCGGTTGTCGCTCGCCGACCAGCACCGCCATGTGCTGCAGGGTCACGGCCAGTCCGGCGCCAACCGCGACTACGTGACGGCGACCGTCAAGGCGATCGAGGCCGAAGGCTTTCGCGACACGCAATTGCATCAGCTCGCAACGATGCTGCATGGTGTGCACACGCCGGCGCCGGCGGAAGATCGAGAGAACCGCTAGCTCCCCGAGGGCGCGTAGCTCGGCGCGCTGCCGATCAATTGCTCCTGCTCCTTGCGGCCGGCCTCGACGAGGCGAGCGGTCGCATCCTCGATCGCCGTCTGCACGCGGGTGAGAAACTCATCCTTGGGCAGGCCCGGCGGCAACGGATCGAGGAACTCCACCACCAGCGTGCCGGGATAGCGCATGAACGTCCGGCGCGGCCAGAACAGGCCGGAATTGAGCGCGATCGGCAGGCACTGCACGCCGCAGGATGAATAGATCTGCGCAAACCCGGTCTTGTAATCCGGCGGCGCCCCCGGCGCACGGCGCGTGCCTTCCGGAAAGATCACGAGCTGGCCGCCTGCGCGCACCGCCTCGCGCGCGCGCCGCGTCATGTCGAGCAGCGCCTTGACGCCGGCATTGCGGTCGATCGCGATCATCCCGGTCTTGACCAGGAACTGACCGAACACCGGGATCTGCATGAGCTGGCGCTTGAGGATGAAGATCGGGCGATGAAAGAAGCCCGGCAGCACGAAGGTTTCCCAGAACGACTGGTGCTTCGCCACGATCACCAGCGGCCCCTGCGGGATCTTCTCGACCCCGCGAAATTCGATTTTGATGTTGCAGACCACGCGCATCAGGAAAAGCGTCGCCTTCGCCCACCATTCGGCGACCGTCAGCATCGCGCGCGGCGGCAATGCGAAGGTCGGCAGCGCCACGATCGCGAGGCACACCAGCACGGTGTAGAACAGCACGTTGAACAGCAGCGAGCGCACGAAAATCAGGAACATCGAAAATCCGATCAATTGGCCTGCGCCGTGGCCGGCCGCCTGGATTGCAGACCCGCAGGCTGCTCCGACACTTCGGGGGAAAGGTCAATCCCGAAATCTTCCAGCCGCACCCTGAGCTCGGCGGCGATGTACTTGACATATTCGGACAGGAGCAGCCGCAGCGTCGAGGCCGAGGTCCACCACGGTTCCTCGCGCCATTTGTCGCCGACCACGGCGAACGGGATCAGCGCGGTCTCCGGCATCGCATGCGAGAACTCCACCAGCGCGCGCGGCATGTGATAGTTCGAGGTCACCACGATCAGCGACTTGAAGCCGCGTCCGTCGGCCCAGCGCCGCGCCTCCGCAGCGTTGCCGCGGGTCGTCAGCGCAGTACGATCGAGATCGACGCAGCAGGTCATGAAGGACTGGTTCTCCGGCAGCGTCCGGGAGATGTCGCTCGCGGTCGAGGTCGGATGCACACCCGAGATCAGAAGCCTTTTGCCGTAACCGGCCGCCAGCAGCTCCATCGCATCCGAGACCCGCGAGGAGCCGCCGGTCAGCACCACGATGCCGTCGGCCTTGCGGTCGGGCGCCATCTCGGCGCCGCGCAATTGCGACAGGAACGCGACGAAACCCGCCGCCGCGCCGACAAAGGCGAATGCGATCGTCGACACGACGGTCGCGCGGAGCCAGCCGCGCGGCAGTTTCGGCGATCGATCGTCGGTCGGCGAGGTCATATGATGTCGGTGATCCCTTCCCCGGATTATTTTAGGACGTTTTGAGGCGAAGTGGAGTCCGGTTTAACGGACTCAATCCACGTCATTCAGCGTCGCGAACAGGGTCTGGCGCGAGGCGGCCGCTGTGATGGCACCGATCAGGACGGCCTGCACCGCGAGCACGACATAGCCGGACGGCCGCAGTGAGAAGGTGCCGAGCAGGGCTGCGAACTGGTCGCCGACCGGGGTGCCGGAGAACCAGCCGGCAATCGACTCGGAGAAGCCGAACAGCAGCATGGCGACGCCGCCACCGATGACGCCGCCTTCGAGGCCGAGCCTGAGGAAGTGCCGCAGGAAATGATTGGCAATGTAGCGGTCGCCGGCGCCGACGAAATGCAGGACCTCGACGATCGGGCGGTTCGCCGCCATCGCGCCGCGGGTCGCGAACGAGACCGAGATGATGGTTGCGACGATGACGAGCGCGAGGATGCCGATGCCGGCGAACACGGTCGCATTGGTCATCGAGCGCATCCGTTCGATCCAGGCGCGATGATCGTCGACGCTGGCGCTCGGTGCCACCTGCGTCACGCGGGCGCGCAGGGCGCCGAGATCGAGCGCGGTGCCCGGCTGCACGCGCGCGATGATCATACGCGGCACCGGCAGATCGTCCATCGACAGCCCGGTGCCGAGCCAGGGCTCGAGCAGCTTGCCGCTCTCGTCCTTGGTGAACGGCTTGACCTCGACGATGCCGGCTTGCGCGCGCATCGCCTCGGTGACGGCGGCGGTGTCGCGCTCGATATCGCGGCCCGATTGCGGGCGAACCTGGATGGTGATCTCGCTCGCGACATCGGACTGCCATTCCGCAGCCGACGCGCTGACCAGCAGCACCGTGCCCGTCGTCATCGAGGCGAGGAAGGTCATGATGGCGACGACGGCGACCAGCGCGCGGCCATGGATCGAGGCGCGCGGCACGATCGGCGACATGTTGCGCGCCTTGGCGGGGAGCTGCGGACGTTCCTGTCCGAGATCGACCAATACGCCGCGCTCGTCGGTCTTACTCATAGACGTGCAACCGGCCCTGATGCAGCACGAAGCGGCGCGCTTCGTACTGGTCCATCAGCGCGATGTCGTGGGTTGCGATAATGACGGCCGTACCCGACTTGTTGAGCTCGATGAAGAGCCGCAGCAGACGGCGCCCGAGCGTCGGATCGACGCTGCCGGTCGGCTCGTCCGCGAGCAGCAGTTGCGGCCGCGAGATCACCGCGCGCGCGATCGCCGCGCGCTGCTTCTCGCCGCCCGACAGGATCGGCGGCAGTGCATCCATGCGGTCGCCGAGGCCGACCCAGCGCAGGAGGTCGATGACCTCCTTGCGGTAGCTCGATTCGCTGCGGCCCATGACGCGGAACGGCAGCGCCACGTTCTCGTAAGTCGTCATGTGGTCGAGCAGGCGGAAATCCTGGAGCACGATGCCGATGCGCTTGCGCAGATCGGCGATCTCATCCTTGCCGAGCGTCGAGATGTCGTGACCGAACAGATTGACGAGACCACGCGTCGGCCGGTGCGACAGGAACAACAGGCGCAGCAATGACGTCTTGCCGGCGCCGGACGGGCCGGTGAGGAATTGGAAGGAATGCGCAGGGATCTGGAAACTGAGATCGCGCAGGATCTCCGGCCCCAGACCGTAGCGTAATCCGACATTTTCGAACCGAACCAAGCTCAGCTCCGTTCGAGAGAGGACGCAGGCCGCACCGCGACGCACCGCCACAGACGTTCCACGGGTTTTGCGACCGTTATGGTTTCCGGTTCGTTAACGGTCGCCTTGTAGCATCCTGGCCGCCCGGTTTCGCACGACCGGGTTATCGTCGAGGCCCGTCCATGCATATCGTCTGTCCCCATTGTACGACATCCTACGCCATCAAGCTTGCGAGCCTTGGGGCCAACGGGCGGACGGTCCGCTGCTCCCGCTGCAAGGAAACCTGGATGGCGCATCCCGAGGATGCCATCGAGGAGGCCGTCGTGCCGGCGATGGCCGCAGCCAGCCAGGCTGACGACCAGTCCGACCTCGCCGAGCAGTGGAACTCCTATGCCAAGGATGACGCTGCTGCCGAAACCCCGGTGGTCGAAAGCCCCTCGATTGCCAGCGACTGGCCGACCGAGGATGCCGAGCCCGAGGACGAGTGGTCCGCGGCGGC
Organism: Bradyrhizobium sp. CCGUVB4N; assembly: GCF_024199945.1. Classification (GTDB taxonomy): domain Bacteria; phylum Pseudomonadota; class Alphaproteobacteria; order Rhizobiales; family Xanthobacteraceae; genus Bradyrhizobium. The sequence goes on from NZ_JANADP010000001.1 coordinate 8,600,761, forward strand.
CCGCGCCGCCGAGGAGGACGTCGTCGGCGTGCAGCACCAATCCTGGTTCCGCGGCCTGTTCAGCCGGCGCGGGGCAAAGGTGAGCCGCCCGGCGCCGGCCGCGGTCCGACGCAAATCCTATTTTGGCCTGCCGACCGCCTGCGCTGCCATGGGCGCGCTGGTGCTGGCGCTGGTGATCTGGCGCGGCGACATGGTCCGCCTTCTGCCGCAGACCGCGGCCTTCTACAAGATGGTCGGCCTGGAGGTGAACCTGCGCGGGCTGGCCTTCAAGGACGTCAAGCTCTCGACCGAGACCGTGGACGGTAAGCAGGTGTTGGTGATCGAGGGCGTGATTGTCGGCCAGGGCAAGAAGCCGCTGGATATTCCGCGCCTGCGCTTTGCCGTCCGCGACGCGCAAGGCGCCGAGATCTACGCCTGGAATTCGGTGCTGGAGCAGACCGTGCTGCAACCCGGCGAGCGCGCCTTCTTCCGCTCGCGCCTGGCCTCACCGCCGCCGGAAGGCCGCAATATCGACGTTCGCTTCTTCAACCGGCGCGACATTGCCGGCGGCAGCGTGTAATCAGGCTTCGTAGAGTTCGCACGGGGTTGATCCCATGCCAAAAGTGTTGATCGCCGATGACGAGGATTCGATGCGCCAGTTGGTGGCGCGCGCCATCGCCATGGACGGCCACGAGACCGTCACCGCACAGGACGGCGCGGAAGCGCTGGAGATCCTGACCCGCGAGGACGGCGCGTTCGACCTGTTGCTCACCGACATCCAGATGCCCGTCATGGACGGCATCGCGCTCGCACTCTCCGCCGCGCGTGACTTTCCCCAGTTGACCATTTTGCTGATGACGGGCTTTGCCGACCAGCGCGAGCGCGCGTCCAACCTCAACGCGCTGGTGCATGACGTCGTGACAAAGCCGTTCTCGGTCGCGGATATCCGCACGGCGGTGGCCGATGCGCTCGCGGCGAAGAAGGGGTAGCGGACGCGGCATACTCCGCTGTCATGCCCCGGCTTGACCGGGGCATCCAGTACGCCGCGGCGTTTCGAATCTAACCATGACTGTCTCGGAGTACTGGATCGCCCGATCAAAGTCGGGCGATGACAGCGAGAATGTGGTGGGAAGTTGCACAAGCCGACCATTCAAGCCTGCGCGATAACTTCGCCCCTCAAAAATCCTTCAGCAGCCGCTCGATATAATCGAGCTCGATCTGCGGGCGCGAGGGGTCGCCGAGGCGACGGCGGAGCTCTTCGAGGATGCGGCGGACGCGCTGGACGTCGATCTCGCCGGGAATCTTGACCGTGTAGTCGTCGCCGAATTCGCGGCCATGCAGCGGACGGCCGAGCGGGTCGGTCTGGTTGCCGCCGCTCTGCTGGCGCCCGGCGCGATTGCCGGGACCATCGCCCTGGCCGTCGCCGTCGCCCTGCTGCATCGCCTCGGCCATCTTCTGCGCACCCTTGCGCATCGCATCCAGCGCCTTGCCCTGGGAATCCACCGCGCCGTCGGCATTGCCGTCGCCGAGCTTCGAGCCCGCGTCGCCCATGGCGTTGTCGGCGGAATCGAGCCCGCCGTCATCATCGCCCTGGTCGGCGTCCTGATCGCCGTCCTGGCCCTGGTCGCCTTGCTGACCCTGCTGGCCCTTCTGTCCCGGCTGGCCTTTCTGGCCCTTCTGCGAGAGCCCGCGCTTGGCCATTTCGTCCTGCAGCTTCTTCAAGCGATCGCGCAACGCCTGCTGATCCTGCTGCAGGTCCGACATCGACTGGTCGCCCTGCTGCTGCTTGCCGCGCATGCGATCGCGCCGGGAGTCCTGGCCCTGCTTGTAGGTCTTGTCGCGCAACTGCTGCTGCTTGCGGATCATGTCGCCGAGCTCGTTGAGCGCCTGCTCCATGTCGCTCTCGCCGGACTGTCCCGGCTGCGCCATCTGAAGGCCCTCCAGCATCTGCTGGAGCTGGTCGAGCAGCTGCTTGGCCGCATCCTTGTCGCCCGAGCGCGACAGGCGCTCCATGCGATCGATCATGTTCTGGAGGTCCTGCTGGCGCAGGATTTTCGTGTTGGGATCGAGCGGACGCGCGAGCTGCTGGGCGTCCTTGTTGTTGCGGAACTGCTCGGCAAGCTGGCGCATGAAATTGTCGAGCGCCGCCCGCAGATCCTGCGTGAGCTTCTTGATCTCCTCGTCGCTGGCGCCGCGCTCCAGCGCCTGCTTCAGCGCATCCTGCGCCGCGCGCAATGCCTTCTCGACGTCGGAGATGTTGCCGTCCTCGATCGTCACGGCGAGCGCCCACAGGCTCGCCACGACCTCGCGCAATGCATCATCCGTGCGCGCGGCCTCGAGCTGGCGCGCGACGCTATAGAGGCCGAGATATTGCCCGGTCTCCTGCGTGAACAGCTCGGGCGCGATCATCAGCGCGTCGAGCGCGGTGTAGACGTCGGAATTCCTGTTGGCGTCGAGCGCGAGGATGCGGCGTTGCTCGATCAGCGCGCGCGCCAGGGGCTTGGTGAAGAGCCGCTCGGGCAAGCGCATGTTGAACGGCTCGCTCTTCGCCTCGTTGCCGGCTTCGTCCTTGGCGGAGAGCGTCAGCGTGACATCGGCGCCGGCATAGGGATCCTCGCTGAGATCCTTCACCGTCTGGCCGACACCGTTACGGGTCCGCGCATTCGGCAGCACGAGCGGGAATTGCGGCGGCTGGAACAGCGGCCGCGCAGCGGTCTTGGCGTCGCCGTCCTTGCCGGCATCGCTGGAGCGCGGAGCGACTTGCGCCTCGGCGCCGGTGACGCCGTAATCGTCCTCGATCTTGTAGACGAGCTGGAGCGCGCCGCGCGCCTGGCGCTCCGGATCCTTGGCCAGCGCGATCGTCGGCGGCCGGTCCGGCGTCGCCGCAAAAGCCCATTGCGGCTGGCCCGAGGGGGCGCGGACATGCGCCGTGCCGTCGCCGGTGATGGTGAAGTGCTTCTCGTTGGTGCCCTTGGGCGTGGCCTCGGTCGGCGCAACTTCCTTGAGGCCGCCGGACACAACGACATCCAGGCTGCCGCCGGAGGAGCGCACGATCAGCGTCGAGCCGGCGGGAACGGGAAGCGGGCCGGAGGCCGGAAGCGCTGCGGCTTCCTTGTTGGCGGCCGACAGGATCACCGGCGGCTTTCCGGTGTAGAGCGGCGGCGTGACCCAGGCGTCGACGCGGATATTCGCCGGCGCCAGCACGCCGTTCCAGTCGAAGGCGGCACCCAGCCGCATCGCGCGCTCGTCGCCGGCGGCAAAGAAAGTTGCGACCAGCATCACCATGACCAGCGCACGCAGCGCCCAGGGGTCGTGGATGGCGAGGCGCGGGTGCGGCAAACCGGCGCGGATGCGCTTGAGCGAGGCCAGCGTGCGCTCGCGCTGCGCCTGCCAGAGCGCCTGCGCGACCGGATCCTGCGAGGTCAGCGTGTCCGTGAGCGTCGTGGCCGGGCGATGACGGATGCCCGAGCCGCGGTCGAGCCGGGCGAGCGCCTCCTCGCGGCTCGGCCAGCGAAACCGAATCAGGGGGAACAGGGCGGCAGCCGCAAGGCCTGCGAAAATGACGAGACCGATGGCACGGGCGACGAAGGGCAGCGCCAGCCAGAGTCCGGCCCAGGACACCACCAGAAACAGGCCGACGACAGTGAGAACACGCGCCAAGCCGGGCCAGGCACGCTCCCACGCGATGGCATAAGTGGACCGCTCGAGGGCCTGCGCCAGCTTCAACCGCGACAGAGCATCGCCATCGCGGATCGGGTCTGACGGGTCGGGGGTGACGCCGTTCAATCAACTCTCCAGGTTACCCGGCAGAGTGGAGCGTACCACAACGGCAGCACTGAGGCATCCGTTCCCGTACGGGACATCCCCCTTTTCCCGCATAACACGAGGACGTGACTGCTCAGGCTCAACCCCGTAGTTTCCGCGGCGCCATTCCATCGGGACATGCAAGGGAAGTCGAGGAAACGCCATGGACAAGAAGATGCACGACAAGGGCCTGGAAGTCCGCAAAGCGGTGCTGGGCGAAGCCTATGTCAACAACGCGCTGAAGAACGTCGACGATTTCAATCGTCCGTTCCAGGAGATGCTCAACGAATATTGCTGGGGCACGGTGTGGGGCCGCGAGGAGCTGCCGCGCAAGACCCGCAGCATGCTCAACATCGCGATGATCGCGATCCTCAACCGCCAGCACGAGTTCCGCGCGCATCTGAAGGGCGCGCTCACCAATGGCGTCAGCCGCGACGAGATCCGCGAGATCCTGATGCAGGTCGCGATCTATGGCGGCATGCCCGCCGCCGTCGACAGCTTCCGCATCGCGCGCGAGGTGTTCGCGGAGATCGACGGGAAGGCGTGAGGGGATCAGCCTCTCACCGTCGTCCCGGCGAAGGCAGGGACCCATAACCACCGTCGGATGTGGCTATGGGGACTCGGAGTCACCGCCATCACACAACGACTCCTCCCTGGGGTTATGGGTCCCGGCCTTCGCCGGGACGACAGCGGGGGATTGGGCGCGCACCTCGCTTCCAACAACGAAGAACCAAACAAGGAAACACCATGGACATCGGATTCATCGGCCTCGGAAACATGGGTTTCCCGATGGCGCGGCGGCTGGTCGAGGCCGGGCACAAGCTCGTCGTGTTCGACACCCGCAAGGAAGCCGTCGACCAGCTGGTCGTGCGCGGTGCCACCGCTGCGACGTCGCCGAAGGACGTTGCCGACAAGGTCGAGACCGTGATGGCGAGCCTGCCGTCGCTGCAGGCCTCGCTCGAGGTTGCGACCGGCGCGAACGGCGTGATCGCGGGGAGCCGCGCAAAACGCTTCATCGATCTGTCGACCGTCGGCTCGCAGATGGCTGCGAAGATTCACGGCCTGCTGGCCCGGCGCAACATCGTGCAGATCGACTGCCCCGTCTCCGGCGGCGTCGGCGGCGCCGAGAAGGGCACGCTGGCGGTGATGGTCTCGGGGCCGAAGGCGGAGTTCGAGCTGTTGAAGCCCGCGCTCGACGTGATCGGAAAGGTGTTCTTCATCGGCGAGAAGCCCGGTGCGGCGCAGACCATGAAGCTCGCCAACAATTTCCTCTCGGCGACCGCGATCGTGGCGACCTCGGAAGCCGTGGTGATGGGCGTGAAGGCCGGACTCGATCCCACCGTGATGATCGACGTCATCAATTCGGGCTCAGGCATGAACACCGCGAGCCGCGACAAGTTTCCGCGCTCGGTGCTGCCGCGGACCTTCGACTTCGGCTTCGCCACCGGATTGATGGTGAAGGACGTCCGGCTGGCGCTGGAGGAGATGAAGCAGCTCGGCCTGTCGATGGAGGTCGCGGATGCCGTCGGCCGCCTGTGGGAGACGGTGATCAGCGCGGAAGGCGCCGAATCCGATTTCACCGCGGCGATCAAGCCGATCGAGAAGAAGGCCGGCGTCGTGGTCGGCGGCAAGACCGGTGGGTTGGCGGGGAAGTAGCGCCACCTTCTCCGCTGTCGTCCCGGACAAGCGAAGCGCCGATCCGGGACCATACCCACAGGGAGATGTTTGGCGAAGACTCGGAATGGGAGCTTTGCCCCACACGTCTCCCTGGGGTTATCGGTCCCCGCGTTCGCGGGGACGACAGCGAGTTGATTGAACTGGCATCACGCCTCATCACCGCTCGCGTCCTCACAACCGACGCGCGAAGTCGCCGACCACTTCGCGACACCACCGTTCACCCTTGAGTTGTAATATTCGTAAGTTATCCTGTCCGCCCTACACGACGGAAAAAAATCAGGGAGGACGGAATGAAGCGTCATCGACACTTACTTGTCGGTGCGACCACGGCCCTGTTTGCCTGTGTCGCATTCGGTACTTCGCCCGCCATGGCGACGGCGTGCACCAATCTTCGATCCTTGCAACTCCAGCACACGGTGATCAATTCGGCGGACGACAACACCACCGGCACCTTCGTCCCGCCTGGCTCGAGCCCGATCACCGGCCTTCCCGCATTCTGCCGCGTCACCGCAACCCTGATCCCCAGCTCGGACTCCGCCATCAAGATCGAGGTCTGGCTGCCCGAGACGAATTGGAACGGCAGGTTCCTCGGCACCGGCGGCGGCGGCTTCCAGGGCGTGATCACCTACAACGAGCTCGCCCTTGGTATCCAGGGCGGCTTTGCCGCGACCAACAGCGACCTCGGCACGGGATCGTCGGGATGCAACCCGCTGTTCTGCGGCTCTGCCGGCAACATGGGCAATCCGCTCGCGATCGACTTCGGCGATCCGACGGCGCCGTCGACGGGCCTGTTCGGACATCCCGAGCGGATCAAGGATTTCGGCTACCGCGCGATCCATCTGATGACCGAACGGGGCAAGGAGATCGTCAGCGCGTTTTACGGCCATCGATCGCAGCGGGCCTATTTCGCCGGCTGCTCCACCGGCGGCCAGAACGCCCTGATGGAGGCGCAGCGCTTCCCCAACGACTATGACGGCATCCTCGCCGGCGCTGCCGCCTTCAACCGCACCCACCTGCACATGGCGGGGCTCTATGGCTGGCAGAATACGCATGCGAGCCCCGGCCGGTTCATCCAGACCGGCCAGATGACGCTGATCAACCAGGCCGTGCTCAAGCAATGCGTCGGCCAGGATGGCGGCGCCAAGACCGATCAATTCCTGACCGATCCGCGCGACTGTCATTTCGATCCGAAGGTCCTGCAGTGCACCGGCGGCAACGCGCCGCCGGCCTGCCTGACCTCCGATCAGGTCACCACCATGCAGCGCTATTACGCCGGTACGATCGACCCGGTGAATGGACAGCTCGTCAATCCGGGCTCCGAGCGCGGCAACGAGACCGACGACATCCTTGCGCTTGGCCTGGCGTTCCAGGAGCGACTGCCCGAGCCGGCCTTCGACGGGTTGTTCTACTGGGTGTTCGGCCCGGGCTTCGGTTACCCCGCAAGCGCGACCAATTTTTCCAATTTCGATTTCCACCGCGACATCGACAAGGTCGACGACCAGCTCGCCGCGGTGCTCAACGCGACCAGCACCGATCTCAGCGAATTCAGGGGGCATGGCGGCAAGCTGCTGATGTACCATGGCTGGGCCGACCCGCTGATCCCGTCGCAGAGCAGCATCAACTACTTCCTGGCGCTGGTGGGAAATGAAGGCCAGAGCGCCCAACCGGTCGGCTTCTTCGACCACGGCAACGGCAATCCGGCGCTGCGACGGACCCAGAGCTACGCGCGCCTGTTCATGGTGCCCGGGCTGTACCACTGTTCCGGTGGCCCCGGTCCCAACACGTTCGATGCGCTCACACCACTGGTCAAATGGGTCGAGGCCGGCGTCGCGCCGGAGACGATCCTCGCCACGAAATTCGTGGCCGATACGCCGCCCGCGGTTCAGATGACCCGGCCACTCTGCGTCTTTCCCAAGGTCGCGAGATACAACGGCAGCGGCGACACCAACGTCGCGGCGAGCTTCACCTGCGTCACCGACGAGAACGACTTCAACCAGAAGCCGGCTCCGAAATACGGGCCGTGAACAACAGGCAGCGCCGGCGAGTCCAACCTCGCCGGCGTCTCACAGCCACGGCGCCGGCGTGTCCATCGCGATGAGCTGCTCGACCTCGATGCGCGGGCGAACGACCGCGTATTGATCGCCCTTCACCAGCACCTCCGGCACCAGTGGCCGGGTGTTATAGGTGCCGGCCTGCACGGCGCCATAGGCGCCCGCGGTCATGATGGCGATGAGATCGCCCGGCTTCGGCGTCGGCAAGGTGCGGTCCAGAGCGAGGTAGTCGCCGGTCTCGCAGACGGGACCGACGACGTCGGCCATGATGGTCGCCGCACCCTTCGCCGGCTCCGTCACCGGCAGGATGTCGTGATGCGCCTCGTACAACGTCGGGCGGATCAGGTCGTTCATCGCAGCGTCGATGATGACGAAGTTCTTGCCGTCGCCGTGCTTCACATAGATCACCTTGGCGACCAGGATGCCGGCATTGCCGACGATCATGCGGCCCGGCTCGAACATCAGCGTGCAGCCGAGATTGTGGCTGACGCGCTTGACCATCGCGGCATAGGCGTCCGGCGCCGGCGGCGCCTCGCGGTCCATGTAATAGGGAATGCCGAGCCCGCCGCCGAAATCGACGTGGCTGATGTTGTGGCCGTCGGAACGCAGCGTCTGCACGAATTCGGACAGGATACGGAACGCGGTCTCCATCTTGGAGAGATCAGTGATCTGGCTGCCGATATGCACGTCGGTGCCGGTCACCTCGATGCCGGGCAGCTTCGCAGCCCGCGCGTAAACCTCTCGGGCGTGGACGATCGGAATGCCGAATTTGTTCTCGGACTTGCCGGTCGAGATTTTTGCGTGCGTCCCGGCATCGACGTCCGGATTGACGCGGATGGAGATCCGCGCGGTCTTGCCCGTCTCGGTCGCGAGGCGCGACAGCAATTCGAGCTCGGGCTCGGATTCGACGTTGAGACAGAGGATGTCGGAGGCCAAGGCGGCGCGCAGCTCGGTCTCGGTCTTGCCGACACCGGAGAACACGATCTTGCTGGCGGGAATTCCGGCGGCCAGCGCGCGCTTCAATTCACCGCCGGAGACGACGTCGGCGCCGGCGCCGAGCTTCGCCAGCGTGCGCAGCACCGACTGGTTCGAGTTCGCCTTCATGGCGTAGCAGACCAGCACCTTCTCGCCGGCAAAGGCATCGGCGAAGACGCGATAGTGCCGCTCGAGCGTGGCGGTCGAATAGCAATAGAACGGCGTGCCGACGGTCGCGGCCAGCTCGGACAGGTTCACCGCCTCGGCGTGCAGCACGCCGTTGCGATAGTCGAAATGGTTCATGGCGTTGGCTCAGTTGCCCCAGCCTATCGGCTGGGCTTTTCGTCCAGGAGCGGGTCGAGGATAAACGGTTTCTTCTTGCCCTTGGTCGCCGCTGGAGGGGCATCCGCGCCATAGGTCGGATTGAACACGCTCGGCGTTTTCTGGGCTTCGGTCTCGGTGTCGGTGGGCGCAGCGATGTTGGCCGTGGACGCGTTGGAGGCGGTCGGCGGCAGATCGAGCGGACCCTTGCGGCCGCAGCCGGCGAGCGCAAGCGCGCTCAGGCTCAAGACAATGATGGCCCACCCCGAGCCGGCCGGGCGAAACTTTGACGTCACGACGAAATCCCCACTACGCGGGGCGCACCATACAGAGATTGGTGCGCTCTGGCGAGAGCCGGATGACCATGAAACATAAGCGAAATTTTGCCTTCAGCCCAATTTTCGCTCTTTTTCCAGCCGCTTCGCCCAGGCCTTGGCCTGGGCCGCCACGTTCTTCGGCGCGGTGCCGCCGAAGCTGGTGCGGCTCTTCACCGACGATTCGACCGAGAGCACGCCGAGCACGTCCTTGGTGATCTTGGGCTCGATCGCCTGCATCTCCTTCAGCGGCAACTCGTGCAGGGCTACACCGCCCTCGGCGGCCTTGGCCACGATGCGGCCGGTGACATGATGAGCGTCGCGGAACGGCATCTTCAGGGTCCGGACCAGCCAGTCGGCGAGATCGGTCGCGGTGGCATAGCCCTCCCCGGCGGCCGCCTTCATCTTGGCCTCGTCGGGCTCGAGGTCGCGGACCATGCCGGTCATGGCGCGGATCGCCAGCGACAGCGCGGCAAAGCCCTCCATCGCGCCCTGCTTGTCCTCCTGCATGTCCTTTTGATAGGCCAGCGGCAGGCCCTTCATCACGATCAGGAGACCGTTGAGCGCACCGATGACGCGGCCGGTCTTGGCGCGCACCAGCTCGGCGGCATCCGGATTGCGCTTCTGCGGCATGATCGAGGAGCCGGTGGTGAATTTGTCGCTGAGGCGGATCATGCCGACCAGCGGCGAGGTCCAGATTACGATCTCCTCGGCGAAGCGCGACATGTGCACGGCGCAGATCGAGGCCGCCGACAGCGTCTCCAGCACGAAGTCGCGGTCGGACACCGCATCGAGCGAGTTCGCCATCGGCCGGTCGAAGCCCAATGCCTTAGCGGTGGCGTGGCGGTCGATCGGAAACGAGGTGCCGGCGAGCGCGGCGGCGCCGAGCGGGGATTCATTGAGCCGCTTGCGCGCGTCCTGGAAACGGCCGCGGTCGCGCGCGGCCATCTCGACATAGGCAAGCAGATGGTGGCCGAAGGTGACGGGTTGCGCGGTCTGCAGATGCGTGAAGCCAGGCATCACGGTCGCGGCATGCTCCAGCGCGCGATTGACCAGCGCCGCCTGGAACGCGGCGAGCGCAGCGTCGGTCTCGTCGAGAACGTCGCGGACATAGAGACGGAAGTCGGTCGCAACCTGGTCGTTGCGCGAGCGCGCGGTGTGCAGGCGGCCGGCGGCGGGGCCGATCAGTTCCGACAGGCGGCTCTCGACATTCATGTGAATGTCCTCGAGCGCGCGCTTGAATTCGAAGCCGCCCTTGCCGATCTCTGACAAAATCGTGTCTAGACCCTTGCCGATATTTTTCGCATCAGAGGCCGTGATGATGCCCTGGCTGGCAAGCATCGCGGCGTGGGCCTTGGACGCGGCAATGTCCTGGGCAAAGAGGTGACGATCGACGTCGATGGAGACGTTGATCTCTTCCATGATCTCATCGGGACGTTCCGAGAACCGGCCGCCCCACATCTTGTTGCTCATGATCCCCTGCTCACGCCTTGCTTTGCCGCATGTTTGCTGGTGGAGGCCAGCCGTATTAAGAGGCCTCTGATAGCCATATCTGCGACCGGATGACAAACGATATGCTCGACAAGAAGCCCTCCGCCACGCGCCGGATCCCCATTGTCATCGCCACCGTGGTGGTCGGCGGACTGGCCGGCTTCGCCGCGCTGTATGGACTCGGCCTGAGCCGGGCCCCGTCGGGCGATCCGGCCTGCCGGGCGGCGGTGGCGACGGCCCAAAAGATCGCTCCACTCGCCCATGGCGAGGTGGCGGCGCTGACCATGGCGAGCGCCCCCCTGAAGCTGCCCGACCTGGCCTTCGAGGATGCCGACGGCAAGCCGAGGAAGCTCTCGGATTTCCGCGGCAAGACGCTGCTGGTGAACCTGTGGGCGACCTGGTGCGTGCCGTGTCGAAAAGAGATGCCGGCGCTGGACCAGCTCCAGACCAAGCTGTCAGGCCCGAATTTCGAGGTGGTGGCGATCAATATCGACACCCGCGACCCCGAGAAGCCCAAAAACTTCCTGAAAGACGCCAATTTGACCAGGCTCGGCTATTTTACTGACCAGAAAGCCAAGGTTTTCCAGGATCTTAAAGCGATAGGCCGGGCCTTGGGCATGCCGACCTCGGTGCTGGTCGATCCACAAGGCTGCGAGATCGCGACGATCGCGGGACCGGCCGAATGGGCCAGCGACGACGCGCTGAAGCTGATCCGGGCCGCGCTCGCGCCGGCCGCTGCGTCGCTTTAGGGAAATTCAGGCGGTGACGTTGAGGTTGCCGCCGACGCCGGGGCCAACATTGGCAAGGGAGGGCTGACCGGCGCCCATCAGCGTCAGGACGGTGGATTTCTCCATGTCCATGTTCTGCTTCGTCAGCGTCGCCGCGATATTCGACTGCAGCGCGCCCTGCTGAGAGGCCAGCATGGTGCTGACCATCGCCATCATGTCCATACGCAAAACCCTCGTATCGGGCCGGACACTAGGGCGGATGGGTTAACGCGACATGAATTGATACACGGCCGGGGTGCGGTAGGGTGGATTAGCCGAAGGCGTAATCCACCTCTTTTGGTTTCCGTGGCCATAAACAGTGGTGGATTACGCTTCGCTAATCCACCCTACGGCAGCGCCGCCTTACCTTGTCGGAACCGGCTTGGCGCCGCGGTAGTCGTAGAAGCCGCGCTGGGTCTTGCGGCCAAGCCAACCGGCCTCGACATATTTCACCAGCAGCGGGCACGGGCGGTACTTGGAATCAGCCAGCCCCTCATGCAGCACCTGCATGATTGACAGACAGGTATCGAGACCGATGAAATCGGCGAGCTCCAGCGGACCCATCGGGTGGTGGGCGCCGAGCTTCATCGCCGCGTCGATCGCCTCGACGTTGCCGACGCCCTCGTACAGCGTGTAGATTGCCTCGTTGATCATCGGCAGCAGAATGCGGTTGACGATGAAAGCCGGAAAATCCTCGGAGACGGCGACCTGCTTGCCGAGCTTGGCGACGAATTCCTTGGAGGCCTCGAAGGTCGAATCGTCGGTGGCGATGCCGCGGATCAGCTCCACCAGCTCCATCAGCGGCACCGGATTCATGAAGTGAATGCCGATGAAGCGCTCGGGCCGGTCCGTGGCAGCGGCGAGCCGGGTGATCGAGATCGAGGACGTGTCGGAGGCGACGATCGCCTCCGGCTTCAACACCGCGCAGAGGTCGTGGAAGATCTTGCGCTTGACCTCCTCCTTCTCGACAGCGGTCTCGATCACGAGATCGCAATCGGCGAGGTCGTCGAGCTTCTCGGCCAGCTTGATACGGGCGATTGCCTTGGCCTTGTCGTCCTCGGTCACGCCCTTCTTGGAGACCTGACGCGCCAGATTTCCGTTGATGGTCGCCATGCCTGACTTGAGGCGGTCGGCCGAGATGTCGTTGAGCACCACGTCAAAGCCGGCCAAGGCCGCGACGTGGGCGATGCCATTGCCCATCTGACCCGCGCCGATCACGCCGACCTTCTTGATTACTGCCGCCATAATGTCATCCACCGGAACGGCGCGCATATCGCGCCCTGCCTATCCCCTGAGCCGGGAGGTCTGATTGATCAGAAGCTTGATTAGATCAGAATCCTGGCTCGAAACCTAGATTGGATCGCTTCGAAGGCGTGCCCCACGCCAAAGAAAACGCCTCAGAAATGCAACACCGGCCGGAGTTTATACCTCCGGCCGGTGTTTTTAACGCGTTTTACTTGCCGAGCTTGCCGAGTTCGGCCGTCAGCTCCGGAACCGCCTGGTAGAGGTCGGCGACCAGGCCGTAATCGGCGACCTGGAAGATCGGCGCGTCCTCGTCCTTGTTGATCGCGACGATCACCTTGGAGTCCTTCATGCCGGCCAGATGCTGGATCGCGCCGGAAATGCCGACCGCGACGTAGAGCTCGGGGGCCACGACCTTGCCGGTCTGGCCGACCTGCCAATCGTTCGGCGCATAGCCGGCGTCCACCGCCGCGCGCGAGGCACCGACACCGGCGCCGAGCTTGTCGGCGAGCGGCTCGATGTACTTGGCAAAGTTCTCGCGGCTCTGCATGGCGCGGCCACCGGAGACGATGATCTTGGCCGAGGTCAGCTCGGGACGGTCGCTCTTGGCGACTTCCTCGCCGACGAAGGACGACAGGCCGGGATCGGCCACTGCCGCGACGCTCTCGACCGGCGCGCTGCCGCCGGCAGCGGCCGCCTGGAAGGTCGAGGTACGGACCGTGATGACCTTCTTGGCATCCTTCGACTTCACCGTCTGGATGGCGTTGCCGGCATAGATCGGACGCTCATAGGTGTCGGGGGCGACGACCTTGATGATCTCCGAGACCTGCATGACGTCGAGCAGCGCTGCGACGCGCGGCATCACGTTCTTGAAGCGCGAGGTCGCGGGCGCGACGATCGCGTCGTAGGACGGGGCCAGCGAGACGACCAGCGCGGCCAGCGGCTCGGCGAGATCGTGCGCGTAGGGCTCGCCTTCGGCGACCAGCACCTTGGCGACACCGGCGAGATTCGAGGCCGCCTCGGCCGCAGCCTTGGTGCCCTGCCCGCCGCCTGCGACCAGCACGTGGACGTCGCCGCCGAGCTGCGAAGCCGCGGTGAGCGCCTTGTTGGTGGAGTCCTTGAGGACTTCGTGTTCGTGTTCAGCAATCAGCAACGTCGTCATCAGAGCACCCCGGCTTCGTTCTTGAGCTTCGACACCAGCTCAGCGACGTCCTTCACCTTGACGCCGGCCTTGCGGCCCGCGGGCTCAGCCGTCTTGAGAACTTCGAGGCGCGCGGTGACGTCGACGCCGTAATCGGCGACGGCCTTCTCCGCGATCGGCTTCTTCTTGGCCTTCATGATGTTGGGCAACGAGGCATAGCGCGGCTCGTTGAGACGGAGATCGGTGGTGACGATCGCCGGTCCCTTCAGCTTGACGGTCTGCAGGCCGCCGTCGATCTCGCGGGTGACCTTGAAGTCGGAGCCTTCGACCTCGAGCTTCGAGGCGAAGGTCGCCTGCGACCAGCCGAGCAGCGCGGCCAGCATCTGGCCGGTCTGATTGCTGTCGTCGTCGATCGCCTGCTTGCCGAGAATGATCAGGCCGGGCTGCTCTTCTTCAGCGACCTTCTTCAGGATCTTGGCGACGGCGAGCGGCTCGACGGTGCCCTCGGCCTTCACCAGGATGCCGCGATCGGCGCCCATGGCGAGACCGGTGCGGATCGTCTCCGATGCCTGCGCCGGTCCGATGGAGACCACCACGACTTCGGTCGCCTTGCCGGCTTCCTTCAGGCGCAGCGCTTCCTCGACCGCGATTTCGTCGAAGGGGTTCATCGACATCTTCACGTTGGCGAGTTCAACGCCCGATCCATCGCCCTTGACGCGGACCTTGACGTTGTAATCGACCACCCGCTTTACCGGCACTAAGACCTTCATCGATCCTCTTTCACTCAATTTAGGAGGGGGGTTATTCAACTGGCGCGGAACCTAAAGGCCTGATCCGGCCCGGTCAACGCGCGACAGGGCCAAATTTTAGACCTTAGAAATGCGCTGCTCAATGGGTCAGTGACTTCGGGGTCAGCGGTTCTGGCCCGGAACCCAGAGCACGTCGCCGGCGCCATTATGGTTAGCGGCGCGGCTGGCCACGAACAGGAAGTCCGACAGGCGGTTCATATATTGGATGCCAGCGGCGCCGACCGCCTCTCCGGGCTGGGCCGCCAGTTCCACCATCACACGTTCCGCCCTGCGGCAAATCGTGCGGGCGACATGGAGGTAGGCGGCGGCCGGCGTGCCGCCCGGCAGCACGAAGGACGTGAGCGGTGCGAGCTTGTCGTTGAGCGCGTCGATGTCGTGCTCGAGCCGCTCGACCTGGCTGGCCACCACCCGCAGCCGCTCCGCCTTACCCTCGCGTTCGGGCACCGCGAGATCGGCGCCGAGATCGAACAGGTCGTTCTGAATGCGGCCGAGCATCGCATCGAGCTCCGGCGCATCGCTGGTGTGAAGGCGCACCACGCCGATCGCGGCATTGGTCTCGTCGACCGTGCCGTACGCCGCGATGCGCAGATCATATTTCGGACGACGCTCGCCGGTTCCGAGCGCTGTCGTGCCGTCGTCACCGGTCTTCGTATAGATGCGATTGAGCACGACCATGTTAGCGCCCCATCGCCCAGACCGCGATCATCGCGATGACGATCGCGACGAACTGCAGGAGAACACGCAGGCGCATCAGCTTCTGCGAGGTGTTGGGCGAGCCGCCGCGCATCATGTTGACGAGACCGAGCAGCAGCACGATCGCCACGGCGCCGGCTGCCACCGGCAGGATGAAAGTACTCAGGAGAGATGCCATTTGGGGGTGATAACACCGTGTGCGGCGCTCCGCCATGGCGTTCCCAATCTGGCTTTTAGGCCAATAATATCAGAAGCTGGCTGGATGATTTCCGATTTGCGCGCATGGCCTGCCGTCTTCGCCTCTCCAGCCTTGTGGGGAGAGGGAGCATTACGGGGCAGGCTGTGAAGGTCATCCGCACCGTCTATATCGTCGTTGAGGACGCCTTCTACACGTTCCTGGCCGACGACGGCTGGGCGATCTCGAGCCACATTGCGCTGTCGACGCTGATGGCGCTGTTCCCGTTCCTGATCGTGCTGACCTCGCTGGCCGGCTTCTTCGGCTCCAAGGAGCTCGCCGACCAGGCGGCCGGGCTGATGCTCGAGGTCTGGCCGAAGCAGGTGGCGGATTCACTGTCCGGCGAGATTCACGACGTGCTGACCACCACCCGCACCGGCGTGCTGACGATCGGCGCGGTGCTGTCGGTCTATTTCGCGTCCAACGGCGTCGAGGCGCTGCGGGTGGCGCTGAACCGCGCCTATGCGGTGGTGGAGATGCGGCGCTGGTACTGGCTGCGGCTGGAATCGATCGGCTACACGCTGGTCGCAGCCTTCACTGCGCTCGCCATGGCGTTCCTGATCGTGCTCGGCCCGCTCTTCATCGAGGCGGCGCGGCGCCATATTCCGCTGTTCGTTGAATCCAACGAGAGCATCCTCACCTGGCTGCGCTACGGCATCACCATCGGCGCGCTGGTGGTGGCGCTGCTTATCCTGCACGCCTGGCTGCCGGCAGGACGGCGCAGCTTTTTCCAGATCCTGCCCGGCATCGTTTTCACCATCGTGGCCTCGCTGATCTCGGGCATCGTGTTCGGACAATACCTGGCGCGCTTCGCCAACAATTACGTGACGATGTATGCGGGGCTGGCCTCGGTAATCATCGCGCTGGTGTTTCTGTATTTCATCGCCGCGATCTTCGTGTTCGGCGGCGAGCTCAACGCCGCGATCATCAAGTCGCGACTTCCTCACGGCGTTTCGCTTCAAGCAGCGCAGTCGCTAAGGCCCGCGGGGACACAGGCTTGACCAGGAAGGCGTCGGCGCCGGCCTCGCGCGACGCCGCCTCGTCCTCGCCGCGGCCGGACACGCCGATGATCGGGATCCGAGCCAGCGGCGCCTGCATTGTGCGGATCCGCCGGATCGCCTCGACGCCGTCGATGCCCGGCAACACCATGTCCATCAGCACCGCATCGAAGCCGCCTTGCGCGAGCCGATTCACGGCATCTTCGCCGCGCCCGATGAACTCGGCATGATGGCCGAGCTCGGTCAGAATGGTGTTGAGCACGACACGGCCAAATGGATTGTCTTCGACGCTCAGCACGCGCAGCGCCGCCAGCGCATCCGCCTCGCCGCGGCCCGGCTTGCGGGATTTCGCCGGCCCCGCCGCATCGAGAGAGACGGTCAGCGTGAAGGTGGCGCCACCGCCGCGCCGCGGCGCAACCACGATGTCGCCGCCCATCGCGCGCGCCAGTTGCTTCACCGAAGACAGACCGAGCCCGGCGCCGCCGAAGCGCGAGGCGATGGTGACATTGGCCTGGCTGAACGGGCGGAACAGCCGCTTGATCTCGGCCATGGTCAGGCCGATGCCGCTGTCGGACACCGAGAAGGCGACGCCGACCCGGCGCTTGTCCTTATCCTTGGCCTTGCCGCTTGCTTTGTCCTTGGCGGGACGCCAGGGCGCCGCCGACATCGCTACACCGCCCTGGTCGGTGAATTTCACGGCATTGTCGATCAGGTTCTCGAGCGCGGCGCGCAGGCGGACGGGATCGCCGACCACGAGGCCCGCCAGCTTGTCGGAGATCTCGACCTCGGCCTGGAGCCCCTTGGCGGCGGCGCGGCCGGCCAGCGAATCGCCGGTGCTGCGGGCGAGCGCCCGCAGATCGAACAGATCCTGCCGCAGCGTGCTGCCGCCCGCGCCCTTGCCGGTCTTGGCGGCATCGACGAACAGCGTGGCAAGGTTCGCCAGATGCTCGGCACCGGCCTTGATGGTGTCGGCCCAGCGCCGCTCCCGCTCGCCGAGATCGGAGGTCGACAGCAGATCGCTGATCGCGAGAATGCCGGTCAGGGGGGTGCGGACCTCGTGGGCAAAGGCTGCAAGCGCCGCCTGGATCACGTCAGGGGCCACGGCCTTGGTGCCGCGCTTGCGCAACCTCCCGGCTGCCCCGGACCGCTTCCGAGGCGGTTGCCTGGACTTTCGCGTGGTGCGCGCTGAGCGCGTTTTCGCCGCCATAAATCCCCTTCGAAGTATCCCTTCGAACCCCGGGCTATCGGCTCAGCATCGCACGGCGGAACCCCCGGAGTCACGGCGGCGTTTTGCTAACCCCCAGAGAAACTTAGCCTAATCCCACGGACCTGCGGATATCGGCAGGCGAGTGACCTGCCGCGCGCAACTCCCGCAGGCCGGTCGAGCGGTCCGATTTCGACAGCTTCCGCCCGTCGGCGGCGCGAATCAGGGAGTGGTGGCGATAGGCGGGCTCCGGCAGGCCGAGCAAGGCCTGGAGCAGGCGGTGGACGGAGGTGGCGTGAAACAGATCCTGGCCGCGCACGATCTCGGTCACGCCCTGAAGCGCGTCGTCGACCACCACCGACAGATGGTAGCTGGTTGGGGTCTCCTTGCGGGCCAGAATCACGTCGCCCCACGCCTCGGGCCGCGCGGTGACCGTGCCGCGCTCGCCATCAGGGCCCTCGCCCAACTCGTTCCAGCTCAGGCCGGTGACGCGCCGGCAGGCGGCGGCCATGTCGAGCCGCAACGCATAAGGCGCGCCGGTATCGATCAGACGCGACCGCTCGCCGGCCGCCAACACTTTCGCCTCGCCGGGATAGAGCGGCGCGCCGTCGGGATCGCGCGGCCATGGTCCACCGGCCTCGCGCGCAGCCACAAGCTTTGCGATCTCGGCACGGCTTTCGAAGGCGGGATAGACGAGGCCGAGCGCGGCGAGCTTGTCCAGGGCGCCGTGATATTCGGCGAGATGCTCCGACTGGCGCCGCACCGGCGTCTCCCAGCCGATCCCCAGCCAGGCGAGGTCTTCATCAATCGCCGTCTCGAACTCCGGCCGGCAGCGCGTCGCGTCGATGTCCTCGATCCGCAACAACAGCCGCCCGCCGGTTTCGCGCGCGCGATCGAAATTGAGCAGCGCCGAGTAGGCGTGGCCAAGATGCAGATAGCCGTTCGGGCTGGGGGCAAATCGGAAAACGGGTGGCGGCATATGGCAAGATCTCGTCATGGCCAAGACTCTGTATGACCAAGACTCTGTTACGATAGGAGATGGATGCGTAGGTCAAGCCTGTGCATGACAAGTAGAGCCATCATGACAATCCACCTCGAAACCCAGTCCGATCTCGAAGAGGCCGTCCACGCGCTGGTGAAGCGCGACCCGCGGCTCAAACCCGTGCTCGCGGTCGCGGGCATGCCGGCATTGCGGCGGCGTGAGCCGGGGTTTGCCGGGCTTGCCCATATCGTCTGCGGACAGCAGCTTTCGACCGCGAGCGCGGCTGCGATCTGGGGGCGGTTGTCAGCGGCCTTCGATCCATTCGACCACGAGGCGGTGCGCCGCGCCCGCACCGACCGGCTGGGACGGCTCGGCCTGTCGGCCGCCAAGATCAAGACGCTGAAACATCTCGCGCGTGAGCTGACCGCGCAGCGGCTGAACCTCGACGTGCTCGCGGAGGAGGATGCCGAGGCTGCGCACCACACGCTGATTGCGCTGCCGGGCATCGGGCCGTGGACAGCCGATGTTTATCTGCTGTTCTGCCTCGGTCACGGCGATGCCTGGCCGGCCGGCGATATCGCCGTGCAAGAGGGCATCAAGATTGGCCTCGGCCTTTCGGCACGGCCGACGGAAAAGCAGATGGCACCGATCGCCGAGCCCTGGCGTCCGTTGCGTGGTGCTGCCGCGCATCTGTGGTGGAGCTATTATCGCGCGGTGAAGAAGCGCGAAGGCGTCATCGCCGGCGAAGCAAACGCCGTTTCAAACAATGTTGCTGTTGCAAAGCGCCCGCGGGTGAAAGAGAAGATCCCGGCACGGAAAAAGCCGGGACCCTCGCCATGACATCAACCGACTTCATCGTTGCGCGCAACGATCTCGGACAATGCAAGCTGATCGAGACCGCCATTCCGGATGCAACCACGCTCCCGGCCGATGCGCTTTTGGTGAAAGTCGAGCGCTTCGCCTTCACCGCCAACAACATCACCTATGCCGTGATGGGCGACGAGCTGAAATACTGGCAGATCTTTCCGGCGCCGCAAGGCTTCGGCAACATCCCGGTGTGGGGCTTTGGCGAGGTGATCGCCTCGAAACATCCCGGCGTCGCGGTCGGCGAGCGGCTGTTCGGCTATTTCCCGATGGCGACCCATCTCGTCATCGAGGCCGCCGACGTCAGCAAGCGCGCTCTTCGTGATGGCGCCGAGCATCGCAAGCAGGTCTCGCCCGTCTACAATCTCTATTCCCGCGTCACCAACGACCCCGCCTTTGCTGGACATTTGGGCGATCTTCAGGCGCTGCTGCGGCCGCTGTTCATGCTGTCGTTCCTTGTCGACGACTTCCTCGCCGAGAACGACGACTTTGGCGCGAGCAGCGTGCTGCTCTCCAGTGCCTCCAGCAAGACCGCGTTCGGGCTTGCGCATCTCCTGCACAGCCGCGGCCGCAAGGTGATCGGGCTGACTTCGGCCGGCAACGCCGCCTTCGTCGGCTCGCTTCCTTGCTATGACGAGGTCGTCACCTATGATCGCGTCAGTGCACTGGCGCCCGATGTACCCGTCGCCTTCGTCGACATGGCCGGCAGCAGCGCGCTACGAACCGAGTTGCACCGACATTTCCGCGACCAGATGAAATGCTCCGTGCGCGTCGGTTTGACGCATCGCGCCACCGATGCCGACGAAGCCGCGCTGCCCGGCGCGAAGCCGCGCTGGTTCTTCGCACCCGACCACATCCGCAAGCGGGCGAAGGATTGGGGTCCCGGCGGCATCGAGCAGCGCTTTGGCGCAGCATGGTCCGGTTTCGCACCGATGCTGGAGCGATGTCTGAGCGTCGTCGAAAGCCGCGGGCCCGAGGCGGTACGGCAAGTCTATCTCGACACGCTGAAGGGGCGCATTCCCCCTGAGCAGGGCCACATGCTCTCGCTGCTCGGGTAAAGCACTTTTGACGTAGCCTGATCCAGTATAGCGTTTGACCTCAGAAGTTGGAGCATGATCGCTTCGGAAAATCGCCGCACACGTTTCCGGATCATGCTCGAGGAAACGCCGCGAAGACGGCCACGAGGTCGCGCATGCTGGATCGCACGAAAGATATCGCCGTCTCCGCGCAAGCCTGGCTCGATGAATTCGAGCGCGCGCTTGGCAAATCTGATGGCGCGGCACTCAACGGACTTTTTCTCGCCGACGGTTTTTGGCGCGATGTGCTGGCGCTGAGCTGGAACCTGCAGACGCTTGCAGGCCGCGATGCCGTCGCGCAGGCGCTTACTGCGCTCTCGCCGAAGGCGACACCAAACCATTTCAAAATTGCCCCGAACCGCGCGGCGCCACGCTGGGTGACACGGGCCGGCACCAACAATATCGAGGCGATCTTTCGTTTCGAAACCGCGCTCGGCCGCGGCAGCGGCATCGTGCGGCTCGTGCCCGACACCGCCGACGGCGATCGTCTGAAAGCGTGGACGCTGCTGACCGCGCTCGAGGAGCTCAAGGGCTTTGAGGAGCAGCTCGGCACCTCGCGTCCGCGGGGACAAGCCTATTCGCGCGACTTCCGAGGGCCGAACTGGCTCGACCTGCGCAACGCCTCGCGCGACTATTCCGACCGAGATCCCACCGTGCTGGTGGTCGGCGGCGGTCAGGCTGGCTTGGCGATTGCCGCACGGCTGAAGCAGTTGCAGATCGATACGCTGATCGTCGATCGCGAAACACGCATCGGCGATAATTGGCGCAAACGCTATCACGCGCTCACCCTGCACAACCAGGTGCAGGTCAATCACATGCCCTACATGCCGTTCCCGCCGAGCTGGCCGACCTATATCCCCAAGGACAAGCTCGCGAACTGGTTCGAGGCATACGTCGATGCCATGGAGCTGAACTTCTGGACCGGCACCGAGTTCGAAGGCGGCGCCTACGACGAAGCCGCAGGCCGCTGGACGGTGACGTTGCGCCGCGCCGACGGCAGCAAGCGCACCATGCATCCGCGTCATGTGGTGATGGGGACCGGCGTCAGCGGCATCGCCAACGTGCCTGATATTCCAACCCTCGATCGTTTCAAGGGCACGCTGCTGCATTCCAGCCGCTATGAGGACGGCGAGAACTGGCAAGGCCAACGCGCCATCGTCATCGGCACCGGCAACAGCGGTCACGACATCGCGCAGGACCTCTATTCCAGCGGCGCCGCGGTGACGCTGGTGCAGCGTTCGCCGACGCTGGTCACCAACATCGAGCCGTCGGCGCAGCTCGCTTACGCGACCTACAATGAGGGCACGCTCGAGGATAACGATCTGATCGCGACCTCGATGCCGACGCCGCTTGCGAAGAAGACCCATGTGATGCTGACGGAGCAGTCGAAGGATCTCGACAAGGAGCTGCTCGACGGCCTCCGCCGGGTCGGCTTCAAGCTCGACTTCGGCGAGGCCGGCACTGGCTGGCAGTTCAAGTACCTGACCCGTGGCGGCGGCTATTATTTCAACGTCGGCTGCTCCAACCTCATCGTCGACGGCGCGATCAAGCTGACGCAATTCGAGGACATCGACAGCTTCACGGCCGATGGCGCGCAGATGAAGGATGGCACGGCCATCACCGCCGATCTCATCGTGCTCTCGACCGGCTACAAGCCGCAGGAATACCTCGTGCGAAAGCTGTTCGGCGACGCCGTCGCCGACCGCGTCGGCCCGGTCTGGGGCTTTGGCGACGGCTTTGAGCTGCGCAACATGTATGCGCGCACCGGGCAGCCCGGCCTGTGGTTCATCGCCGGCAGTCTCGCGCAATGCCGGATCAACTCGAAATTCCTCGCACTGCAGATCAAGGCGATCGAGGAAGGGATCTTGCCACGCGGGGTGGACGCCGCTTGAGCCTCGCATCGACGCGGAGACAGTGTAGCCCCACGGCAGCGAATGAAGGAGAATACCAATGCCAGCCATTCTCGGTGCCGGCGAGCACCGCTATCGTGTCGTCGAAAATTTCGCAAAGCTTCCGGACGGCTGGCAGCTGACCGACGTCGCGTCCGTGGCGATCGACAGCAAGGACCGGGTCTACGTCTTCAACCGCGGTGAGCATCCGATGGTCGTGCTGGACCGCGAGGGCAATTTCCTGCGCAGTTTTGGCGAGGGCCTGTTCTCCCGTGCCCACGGCCTGCACATCGACGCCGACGATAATCTCTACTGCACCGATGACGGCGACCACACCGTGCGCAAATGCACGACCGACGGCAAGGTGCTGCTGACGATCGGCATCCCGGCGAAGCCGACCCCCTTCATGAGCGGTGAGCCGTTCCACCGCTGCACCCACACGGCGTTGTCGCCGAAGGGCGAGATCTACGTCTCCGACGGCTATGGCAATGCGCGCGTGCACAAATACACGCCCGACGGCAAGCTCATCAAAAGCTGGGGCGAACCCGGCACCGATCCCGGCCAGTTCAACATCGTGCACAACATCGCCACCGACGCCGATGGCTGGGTCTACGTCGCCGATCGCGAGAATCATCGCGTGCAGGTGTTCAACGGCGAGGGCAAATACGAGACGCAGTGGAATAATCTGCACCGCCCTTGCGCGCTGTGCTGTTGCGGCGGGGGCAAGAACCCGACCTTCGTCATCGGCGAGCTCGGCCCCGGCCTGGCCGTCAACCGCAAGGTGCCCAATCTTGGTCCGCGCCTGTCGATCGTGGACGCCACTGGAAAGCGCATCGCGCGGCTCGGCGGCGAGGGCGGCCCGGGTGTCGCCAGCGGCAAGTTTCTGGCACCCCATGGCATCGCGCTGGATTCGAAGGGTGACATCTATGTCGGCGAAGTCGGCGTCACCGACTGGAAGACGAGCTTTCCGGACGAGGAGATGCCGGCCGTCGTGCGCGCGACGCGTTGCCTGCAGAAGCTGGAACGGGTGCGGGAGTAGTCCCCCTACTCCACCTTGATCCCCGACGCCTTGATGATCGGCCACCAGCGGTCCGCCTCCTCCTTCTGGTAGGCGCGCAGCGCGTCCGGCGACTGCTGCACGAGCGGCGAGACCTGGATGCCGAGTTCGGCAAAGCGCTGCTTCAGCTGCGGGCTCGCCAGCATCTGCACCATGGCGGCATTGAGCCTTGCGGTGATGTCCTTCGACGTGCCCTTCGGCACCCACAAACCGTACCACAGCGAAGCGGAGTAGCCTGACAGACCTGCTTCATCCGCGGTTGGAATGTTCGGCCAGGATGGAGAGCGCGCCTTGCTGGTGACCGCGAAGGTCTTGATGCTGCCGGCGCCGACCAGCGCCTTGAAGTTCGAGGCCGGCTCGATCATCGCGTCGATCTGGCCGGCGACGAGGTCCTGCATCGCGGGTCCGTTGCCGCGGTAGGGCACGAATTGGAATTTCGTGCCGGTCTCCTTCTGGAACGCAATGCCGGCGAGATGACCGGTGGCGCCGACGCCGGCGATGCCGACCGACGCCTTGTCCGGATTGGCCTTCAGCCACGCGATCAATTGTCTGAGATCATCCGCCGGCAGATCCTTGCGCCCGACGATCAGCAGCGGCTCGCTGCCGATCAGGATCACCGGATCGAGGTCGCGCAGCAGATCGAACGGCAGCGCGTAGAGCCCGCCGGTCAGCATGTGCGTGGTCGAGGTTCCGATCGACAGCGTGTAGCCGTCGGGGCTGGCGCGCACCGCACGACCGACACCGAGCGAGCCGGCCGCACCGCCGACATTCTCGATCACGACCGGCTGTTTCAGCACGATGTTCAAGCGCTCGCCGAGGAACCGCGCCAACGTGTCGGTCGCCCCACCGGCCGGGAACGGCACGATCATGGTGATGGGGCGCGTCGGATAATCCTCAGCCGCGGCGGAGCCAATCGGCGCCGTGCCGAGCACGGCCGCGAGCAGCGTGGCGAACCAGCCTCGCATCGCCCCTCCCCAAATCGCGGCGTTTTTGAGCGTTTGCCACCCCGCCGCCGTATTGCTTGCACCTGAATAAGTCGCTCAACGGGCTTCACAATCCCGTCACGCTGCATGTAGTATGTCAATACATGCTGCTTCGCAGCGTATATTGGAGGCCGGGAGCGTTACTTGAACGCACATGTCTCGCAGGGCAGTTGGCCGGTGCTGGTCCTCAACGCGGACTTTCGGCCGCTGAGTTACTACCCACTGTCTCTGTGGTCGTGGCAGGACGCGATCAAGGCGGTGTTTCTCGATCGCGTCAACATCGTAGCGCATTACGATCAGGCGGTTCACAGTCCCACGCTGCAAATGCAGCTACCGAGCGTGGTCTCGCTCAAATCCTTCGTCAAGCCGACCACCCACCCCGCCTTCACCCGGTTCAACGTCTTCCTGCGCGATCGTTTCGCCTGCCAATATTGCGGCTCGCCGGAAGACCTCACCTTCGATCACATCATCCCGCGCAGCAAAGGCGGCCAGACCACCTGGGAGAACGTGGTGGCGGCGTGCTCGCCGTGTAATTTGCGCAAAGGCAATCTCACGCCCGCGCAGGCAAAAATGTTTCCGCGCCAGAGTGCGTTCGCCCCGACCGTGCACCAGCTCCACCGCAACGGCCGGCTGTTCCCGCCGAACTATCTGCACGACAGCTGGCTGGACTATCTCTACTGGGATACGGAGCTGGATCCGTAGCGGACGGCCTCACGCACCGATCGCGTTGCGTGGCGTTGGTCTTGCGCTTGATGCGCGATGCGGAGTTACGGCGCGATGATGTCGAGCCTGTCCCGCGGCGGAATAGTCGCCTTGAATGCCTCGAGCGCTGAAGTCACCTCTGCCGCGTCTGCCAACGGCGTACGGTAGAAGGCAACGTCTCGTTGCGACAGGATCACGGTCGTGGTTCGCAACACGGCCACCTTTGTCCAGGTCGATGGCACACCTTTCGGAAACCAGGCGTCGTAGATCATCACCAGGCCGACGCCGTGATCGCTCGCGAGAGCTGCCATTTCCGCAGGTCCATACTGCCCCGCGGTCCTGGCCTTCCGCACCTGTTCCGAGCCAAGGCCCCAGAGATCCAGCGTGTAGTTGGGATTGCGGTAGGCGACCATGCCAAGATCGTTGACCGCGACCGGATGCCGGTAGAACGATTTGGCGAAGCGAGCCAGCTGGTGTTGCTGCTCGTAGATATCGCTGGCCGCGATCGGCGTGACCAGCGCCGTCGTCACGTAGGGCATCGCTGCAATGCCAAGCCCAAGCACCAGCACGATCTTCGTGAGCGACCATTGCAACGCAGGCGGACGCGGCCAGACCTGCGCGACGCTCCAAAGCAACGCGGCCACAGCAAGCGCCATGATGTAGACCTCATAGCGGTTGAACCATCCATATTGGCCGAACACCAGATGAGCAGCGATGGCAGCGAGAACGGTCAGACAGACGATCACCGCCTTGCGATCGGCACGCAGCCAGGAGGCGCAACCGGCAAGCGCAAGACCGAGCATGATGAGCCGCAGGCCATAGGAGCTGCTGATGCTCCGCAGCATGTTCTTGACGACGGCAGGCAGATTGCTCGTGGATTCGCCATCGAGATTTGCGAGATAGCCCTTCAGCAGCACCGAACTCGGCAGCAGCGGCAGGCCGCGCGAGGCCATCAATGCAAAATAGCCGGACAGGCTGACGATGACGACGAGCGCGGCGCCGCCGGCAAAGCGCCGGTGGCCGAGCAGCGCGAAGCCGACAATGGCCGCACAGGCAAGGGCAATACCTTCGAAGCGGATCAGGGGAAGCAGCACCAGCGCGATGAAGTGGAGCGGCGTCGGCGCGAATCCGCGCGCCGCCGCGGCGAGACCGAGAAAGGTCACGACGGAGGCCCACACGTGAGCGCTGTGCTCCATGCCGGTCATCGGCAGCGCGATTGCGCTAACGTTAAAGATCAGGAGCAATGCGATCAGATAGCCGAACGCGCGATCATTGGCGTCGTCGAACAACCCGTTCGCCTCCAGCGCACGCAGAAGCGCAAACACTGTCGCACAGGCGGTGGCAGCGTTGATCAGCAGCGGGCCGAACGGGCCGAGATAGATGGCCTCGGTCAGCGCGAGAATATAAGGCCAGATGATCGAGGAGCTTGGCGATGAAAATTCGCCGGCGTTGACGCCATATCCGCCGGAGAGGATTTGGTCGGCAACCGCGAGATGGATGTAGGCGTCGTCCAGAGCGAAGATGAGCCTGAAGTCGCACAGCGCCACCATCGCGGCGAGCTCCGCCGCAAACAGCGCCGACCAAAGCAGCACGGCGACGGTCGAAGGACGGGTCCACCGCCCCGCGCCGGAAGCCGCAGACGATTGCCGAGCTGACCGCTCCAGGCCATCGCAATGATTCACGGCAATGGTCACAAAGCTCTCCCCGCGGGCCACGCCGAGCCCATCGCATTCGATACGATCAAGAGTTTAATCCCGCATTTCCGCCGGGCCGTAGCCGACCCGTTGCGTCAGCATTTCGTTAACGACGATGAGCGCCCGGGGGCCTTAGTTCCCCGCTCGCCACGAATCCGGGGAACCGTGAACGGTCCGTTACCGTCCGTTAAGCCAGAGCCGGCAAGCTCAGCCGCAAAGTTCCGTGGCACGTCGCGGTCTTCGATCCACCATCATATTCGGGCCAGGTCGCTTCATCCCCATGCTTGCCGAAACGCTGGAGTCTGTTCGATCGTCGCCGTCGAAGCGTACGCTCTATGTGCGCGTCGTCGTCGCGGCACTGGCGGCAATCCTTGTTCTCAAGATCTACTGGTTTGTCCGGTGGGGTTTCTGGCACGACCAGCAGGTGCCCGATTTCGCGGCGTTTCATCTCGTCGCACAGCGGATCTGGCTCGGCGATCTCGACCTGACCTACCAGTTCTCATTGTTCATGAAGATGCAGGCGAGCCTGTCGGGCGGCGCGAGCGGCTTCATGCCCTGGACGTACCCGCCCCAGTTCGACCTGCTGCTCGCCCCGCTCGCCTTCCTTCCGACCTGGGCCGCCTACGCCTTGTTCACCGGCACGACGCTCGCGGCTTACTTGATGACACTGCGCAAGCTCGCCGGAGAATACTTTGCCCAAGTCCTCGTCATCCTGTTTCCGGCGATCGCGATCACGATCGGCTGCGGGCAAAATGGATTGCTCACGGGTGCGCTGATCGGGCTCATCTGCGTCCATGCCGAGAGGCGCCAGGTGCTCGCGGGCCTCGCGCTCGGCGCCATGGTCATCAAGCCGCATCTCGCCGTCGCCATCAGCCTGTATCTGCTCGCGACGCGACAGTGGGCGACGATCGCCGTCGCAGCGGCGCTCGTGCTCGTGAGCTCGCTTGCGTGCACGCTGGCCTTCGGGCCGCAGATCTGGCTCGCCTGGCTCGGTGCGATCAGGGAGTCGGCGAGCTTTCTGGAGCAGGGCTCGTACCCCCTGTTCCGCATGATCTCCAGCTACGCCGCACTGTACAATTTCGGCGTCCCGGCAAGTGGCGCGTTCTGGGGCCAGGTCGCCATAGCCGGCCTTGCGCTCGGTGCCGTCGCACTTGGCATCGCTCGCCGGATGCCCCCTTCGTTCACACTCGGCGTCGCCGCGCTGGTCTCCGTGATGATCAGCCCCTACGCCTATGACTACGACCTGCCCATCGCCGGAATTGGTCTGGCACTGGTCCTTCCATATCTCCCCAAAGTGGCGAACCCGCGCGAGCGCAGCATGATGTACGCGCTCATCATGCTGGCCGGCGCCTACGGCTTGCTGCAATCGACGAACCTCGCCTCCAGCTTCGACGAGCACTTCAAGCCGGCGATCGCCGGTGCCGCACTGATGGTCCTGCTGGCGATGCTGCTGCGGATAATGTGGCGCGATGCGCCGCCGGTTACCGCTGCCGAACTCGGCGCACCGGCAGGCGCGCTCGAATAGCCCGCATCCGCGGGGCCATGGCGGACCATGGAACCGGAAGGGCAGGCTGCCCGTTCAGATGAACGCCACGCGGAGATCGTGGTGCAGCGCAAGCTAGGGAGGCCCGCCATGCCCGCAGCCGAGAAGGATCATGTCTACAAGATCCTGGAACTGGTCGGATCGTCCGAGACCTCGATCGAGGACGCAATCAAGAACGCGATCAGCCGCGCGTCCAAGACCGTGCGCGAGATGAAATGGTTCGAGGTGGTGCAGACGCGCGGCCACATCGAGAACGGCGCCGTGCGTCACTACCAGGTGACGCTGCGAGTCGGGTTTACCCTCGACGGGTGATGCGATGAACGCGAGGCAGACCGTCCCGCCGCGGCAACGTGGTTAACATCCACCGACGAGCGTTGATTAAAACGCCGACTATCCCCGCCGATTGACCACGGCCCCGCGCAATCATCACGGTTCTTGCAACAAGCCGTTAAGACCAAAGTGAGAGGTTTGCGCCGAATTGGAGCAGACCCGATGGCCCCGAGCCGCGAACTCGGCAAAACGCACCTTCCGCTCTGGGCGGCGGGGTTCGTTGCCCTGATCTGCGTGACGATCCTGGGCTTGAGCGTCTGGCGCGAATGGGAAACGCGCAACGCGGAGCTCAGAAGCGCCGAGATCGACGTTGCCAATCTGGCGCATTCGCTGGTCCAGCA
This sequence comes from Bradyrhizobium sp. CCGUVB4N, assembly GCF_024199945.1. Classification (GTDB taxonomy): domain Bacteria; phylum Pseudomonadota; class Alphaproteobacteria; order Rhizobiales; family Xanthobacteraceae; genus Bradyrhizobium. The sequence continues at coordinate 8,629,923 of NZ_JANADP010000001.1, forward strand.
CGCGGACGACACGTTCGAGCTCGCCGATACGATCCTGGTCGGGCTGGTCCATCGGCTCGAGCTCGACGGATTGGGCCCGGACACAATCTCGAAGCTCCAGACCTATCTGCCGACCCGCAAATCATCGGACCGCATCCGCGGCATTTTCGTCTATGACGAAACCGGCCGCTGGCTGGCCACGACCGAGCACATCGACTTCTCCGGGCTCAACAACAGCGATCGCGAATATTTCCAGCAGCATCGCGCCTCCCCGGACAAGGGCACGCTGATCGGGCGCCCCATCAGGAGCCGCGCCGGCGGCCAGTGGATCATCACGGCGTCGCGCCGGATCGACCATCCCGACGGTAGCTTTGCCGGCGTCGCCCTGCTCACGATCGACGTCGCCTATTTCGCAAAATTCTACGAGCGATTCGACTTCGGGCCGAATGGCTCCGCATCGCTGCTCAACAACACCGGCATCATGCTGGCGCGGACCCATGACGAGAGCGAAACTTTCGTCGGACGGGATCTGTCCAATTCACCCTTGTTCAGAGACTGGGAAAGCCGTCCCGCCGCGGCAGTCTATTACTTCACGTCGCCGCTCGATGGCGTGCAGCGGCTGAGCTATTACCAACGCAGCAGCCACTATCCACTGATGGTGCTGGCGAGCAAATCGCAGGACGACGTGCTGGCTCCGTGGCGCCACGCCGCGGCCGCGCGCATGATCTTCGTCCTCGGTCTTGTGCTGCTGATCGCCGTGATCGGCTTCTATCTGGTCCGTCAGTTGTTGCAACGGCAGCGCATGGCGCAGGTCCTGGTCGCCAAGGAAGCCAATTTCCGCCTGCTGGCCGAGCAATCCAGCGACATGGTGACCCGGATCGGACTCGATAACCGGCTGCTCTACGTTTCTCCCTCATGCGTGCGCATCACGGGCTGGTCGGCCGAGGAACTGCTGGACACATCGGCCCTGTCCGGCATTCATCCCGATGACATGGAACGGGTCGAGCAGGTCATTGCCGCGCTGAAAAACGGCGAAGCCGAGGAGGCGCGGTTCGTCTATCGCCAGCGTCACCGCGACAAGGGCGAGATCTGGGCCGAAGCGGCGCTGCACGTGACCCTGGGGTCGGACAGTGGCGAGATCGACGGCGTCGTCGCTGTCATGCGCGACATCACTGAGCAGAAGGACCTTCAGGACAAGCTCGCCTCGCTTGCGACCACCGACGCTCTCACCGGCCTCGCCAACCGGCGCGCATTCGACGAACGCCTCGCCGAGGAGTGGGCGCGTAGCCGGCGCGACGGCACGCAGCTCTCGCTCCTGCTGATCGACGTCGACCATTTCAAGAAGTTCAATGACCATTACGGACATCTGGCAGGCGACGGATGCCTGCGCGCGCTGGGCCGGATTCTATCCACCACCGCCAGGCGTCCTGCCGACCTCGCGGCGCGCTACGGCGGCGAGGAGTTCGCCGTGCTGTTGCCGAACACCGGTCCGGAGGGCTGCGCCGAGGTCGGCGAAGGGATTCGCCAGGCGCTGCGCGATCTCGCCATGCTGCACGCGCAAAATCCACCTTCCCGCCTGGTGACTGTCAGCGTCGGCGCCGCGACGAGCCTGCCATCCCAGGCCACGGACTCAAGCACGCTGGTCGCTGCCGCCGACCGCGCACTCTACGCCGCCAAGGACAGCGGCCGTGACCGGCTGGTGATGTCGGGACAGGTTGTCCCCTGGCCCGCGAAGACCGCGTGACGGGATCGGTTGCTCCTCAGGCGCAACACATGCCACCCTTGTCGACGGAGCTTCAGTCCCAGACCGCGACGGATTGCAAAGCGGTGGTGCCGCCGACCGCTCGCTCTACAGCGCCACGGCGGCGACCGGCTGGAGATGTCGGGTCAGGTCGTGCCTGGCCGATGCAGAGCGCGGGAGGAAACTGACCGCTCACCAAGCGTAGCGCACGCTGCCCTTCCCCGCATAGCTGCGCGTGACGTTCGAGAATTCGCCTTCGAAGGTCGCCGCTGCCGACCAGCCGTTCAGCCATTTCATCTCGAGCGATGCGGAGGTGAGCGCCGAGTCGCGTGCCTGTGCGGCACCGTTGACGACCAAGCTTGCGCCCGGCAACGCCTGGAAAGTGGCGACGATCGAACGATCCGGATTGAAATCATGCGCCCAGGCGGCGCGGCCGCGCAGCGTCAGAACACCGTTCTGGACTGCGAAGGATTTGTCGCTGCGCAGGCCAAGCTCGCTGCGCGTGTCAGTCACGCTCCTCGCGGCATAGCTCAGCGCAAAGGCAGACGAACCGGAGACGACCTGCTCGGCATAGGCCGGCAGATCGAACGTCGTGAACTGCGCGGCAGCATAGGGCGTGAGGCCGATGCCCCCGATCCAGGGCGCAACGAAGCGATAGCCACCTTCGAGGCGACCGGAATACGCGTTGGCGTCGAACGCGGCCCGCAGGCGATCGGCGCCGGCGATGGTCACTGTGCGATCGGTGGTGATGTTCTGCCAGCCATAAGCGAGCGCAGCAGAGATGTAGGCCGGACCATTGGTGTGACGCAGATAGGCGCCGACCTGAAACAGGTCGGAGCGGCCCGAGCCGAGACCGTTTGCGACGCTGAAATTGGTCCCGCCGCCGGCCAGCGCAAAGCCGGCGAGCGTATCTGCCGAGAACCGGTAATCGGCCCCGGCGGCGGTCCCAAACACGTGGCTGGTCGAGTCGTTCGAACCGGTCGCCGCATTGCCCATCGTGGATTGCGAGCCGCCAAAGCCCGCGGCCCATACACTCCAGCGCGGTGCGAATGCCTGCGGCGGCGCCTTCGTGACCATGGCAAATGCATCGGTGCGCCTGCGTGCTGCATAGGCGCTGGCCCGATCCTCCTCGGCAAAACCGGCCGCACCGCTCGCCGCCCCCGGTCCGCCATCCCGTTGCGAAATCGGATCGGTCAGCAAGCCCACGAACTGGCTCATGGCGTTGAAGCTGGTCTGCTGTGAGCCGGTTCCGGGTTCGCCGGAAACTTGCGTCAGGCCGGCCGGCGTCAGCGTACCGTAGACCGCGGCGATCCCGCCATTGGCGTTGAAGAAATTCGTCAGCGCGTTGCCGACGCGCTGCTGGTTGCCGTTGAGGTCGGACGGAATGGCAAAGTTCAGGGCCAGATCGAGATAGACGTCGTTGGTATCATAGCTCAGACCCACGCTTCTGATGTTGCCCGGCAGGCCGGCTGTAACCAGCGAGCCAAACGTGCCGTTGACCCCGCCACTCGCGGTCAGGATTGTGTAGCGCCTGGAGATGTAACTGCCGCTTGCGAAAACGGCATCTACGGTCGCACCGCCGAGCGTCGCCGTGCCGGTGACAGCCGCGAACGAGGCCGCCGAAGGAGTGACCTGAACCAGATAGACCGCGCCGGAGTGGAAGGCGAGATTGCCGCTCACAGTCATCGCCGTCCCCGCGTTGCCGTTGCCCGGTGCGAAGATGGCTCCGTTCTCGATAACGGCAGATCCGACCGTGCCGCTGCCGCTGAGTGCCGCTCCCGATTGGACGGTGGTCAGGCTGGATGATGCAATCGATCCGTCGACCTGCAACGTTCCGCCGCTGACGATGGTCGCGCCACTGTAAGTATTGCTGCCGGAGAGCAGCAAGAGGCCGGTGCCGGCCTTGGTCAATGCAATCGATCCCGCGCCGTCCTGGATCGTTCCGGAAAAGACCGTTGAGGTGGTATCGCCGCCCGCCGTCAGCGTGGCCGCGCCGCCGCTGTTGGTGACGGTGCCGGCACCGGCGAGCGAGCCGATCGCGTTGGAGAAACCGGCGAGATCGAGCAGCGCACCGCTTGCGACCGTGACCGAGGAGTTATTGCCAAAAGCGCTGGTCGAGCCGGCTTGCAGAGTGCCGGCGTCCACGGTGGTTGGACCAGTATAGGTGTTGACGCCGGAGAGGATCAGCGTTCCGGCGTAGCCGCCCGCCTCGTTGACGACGACGTCGCCCGAGCCGGAGAGCACGCCCGTCAGGTTGACAGTGCTGCCAGTGATGACGTTGTAGATGGGATCGCCAGTCGCGGCGATGTTGTTGGCAATCGTGTAGCTGCCATTGAAAGTAACTGTGACACCGGTCGCGCCGCCATTGAGCGTCAAGGTGCCGGTACCGAGCGCCTGGGCGTTGCCAACAACCAATGTCGAGCCCTCGTTGATGGTAGTGCCGCCGCTATAGGTGTTGGCACTCGACAGAGTTAGCGTGCCGCCATTGCTCTTGGTGATCGCGACGCTGCCGCCCTGGTCGGCCACATTCGTACCGCCGCCCGGATTAGTGCCGCCGGAGCCGGTGTAATCGGCGATGCCATTGGCAATGGACTGGGTGCCGGAACCGAAGTCGAGAATGCTGGCGGTGCCGCTCGTGCCCTGGAAGAAGATGCCGGAGCCGAAGGCCGAACCGTTGGTCCCGCCATTGTAGCCTGCCCCGCCCGAGGCGCTGCCTGCCGTCTGCGACAGGTCGCCCTGAACGGTGACCGATCCGCCGCTCTGCACGAAGATCGCCCCACCGGCGCCGAGGCCGCCGCCGCCGGCGTTGTATCCGCTGACGCCATTGCCGGCGCCGAAGCCGCCGACGCCGGCCGCAGTCATGCCGCTACCACCGCCTCCTCCGAAGCCGCCGACACCACCGACCGAAGTCGACGTGCCGTTAGCGGAGCCGCCGCCGCCACCATAACCGCCTGAGCCGCCCGTTGTTGCTCCGCCGGCATTGGCACCGCCCCCGCCACCGCCAAATCCGCCCGCGCCCCCGACGACGGGTCCTCCGTTCGACGAGGCCCCGCCACCGCCGCTGGCAAAACCTCCGGCACCGCCGGTCGCCGGCCCATTGGCGACATTGTTACCAACACCGCCATTGGGTCCGCCGCCGTTACCCGTGCCCGGAGCGTCCGAGCCGACGAACAGTCCGCCGCCGCCAGTCGGAGTAAGAGGGTAGGACTTGCCGCCCATGCCGCCGCCGCCGCTCATTTCTCCGATATTGTCCACAACGCTGCCACCCTTGGCCTGCGTGTTCGAGACGGCGACATTCGACAGCGTCAGCGCGCCGTTGCTGGAGACGAACGCCGCGCCGCCGAGACCGGCGCCAGCACCGGAGCCTAAACCGGCTCCGCCCTGCGCCACTGCGTTGGCGATGGTCAGGTTCTTCAAGGTGACCGAATAGGTCGAGCCGGTGGTGCCAGCATCGCCGATGAAGAACGGGCGATAGGTGCCGGCGCCGCTGATGGTCGGGTTGTTGCCGTTGCCGTCGATGGCGATGTTCTTGGTGATGACCGGCAGTTCGCTCTGGAGCGTGATCGTGCCACCGACCTGGAATTGGATCGTGTCGCCACTCGCGGCGCTGATGATGGCGGCGCGCAAGCTGCCGGCGCCGCTGTCGGCTGTGGAAGTCACCATCAGCGTCGCCGCACGCCCCGCCTGGGGCAAGCCAAGCGCCATCGCCCAAACTGCAAGGCCGACAAGCGCCACGGGCCGGCCAACGGCATACGGCGAGATCGTCCGCCCAATCAATAGGCAAAGCGGGAGACGGAATCTCGTTGTCATGAAGGGCCTCGGACGCGAACTGGCCGCAAGCGACCGCGCGGCAAGGTTGGGATTTCATCGGCTCGTAGCAGACCGGCGATTTCCGCGATGTGCCCAGTGTCTCAGCCGCTGATTTCGGCATGCACTGATGCATAGATGGCACAGCGATGCTGATTCCACGTGGCGTCCGCCGACACCGATCGGCGACTGTGCTTGTCGTTGCTTGCGCGCCGAATTCAGGGTGTTTACATGATGAAATGATGTTGCTGTGCTGCCGATCCGCGAAATTCGGGTCCCATGCGGTTCTGCCTCATCGCGCGATGATGGGGACGGCACGGCCTTGAACGAGAACATGCTGGCGGACACCCCGGGGCGCGGGGCATTTGCGCTTGCACAATTGCGCGCGATGACGGCCGACATCTGCGACGTGATTCCGCTCACGGCGGATGACGATTTCCATGTCACCAGCTTGACGATGATGACCCGCAATGCGTTGCTGGTCGATACGCGTTCGACCGATCTGGAATACGACCGGACGCCCGCACACGTCGCCCGCGGCGCGATGGACCATTTCCAGATTACGCTCTGCGTCAAAGGCGAGATGCGGTTTAGCTCGGGTCCGCGCGGGGTGACGTTGGGGCCGGGCGACATCTGCCTGCTCGACATGGCGCAGCCGAACCGAACGGTGTTTCGCGGCGGCGCCGACCGCACCCATGTGATTGCGATCATCCTGCAGCGTGCCATGCTCGCGCCGCGGCTCGCACATCCGGATTCCGCGACGGCCATCTTGCTGCCGTCAGATCACCCGCATGCGCGCCTGCTCGCCAACCATTTTGCGGCGCTTGAACTGCCCCCCGAACCCGAGGCCGGCAATGCCGAGACCACGGTCGAGGCAATCGCCGATCTCATGGCCGCGGCCGCCGGCGGTACGGCCGACATCGTCGCCGGCGTCGAACGGGCCGAGCGGCATCTGTATCTCGCGATGATCAAACGCCACATCGCGCATGGTCTCGATACCGACGCACTCTCCACCGCGGAGCTTTGCCGCCATTTCCAGATCTCGCGGGCAACCCTCTACCGGCTGTTCGAGGCCGATGGCGGGCTGGCACATTACATCAGGGAGCAGCGGCTCAATCTGGCCTTCCGGCAACTGATCTCGCCGTCCGCACAGGACGGGCGGCTGATCGACCTCGCCATCGGGATGCGTTTCAGCAGCGACTCGACGTTCATACGGGCGTTCCGCCGAAAATTCGGACTGACGCCGGGCGAGCTCAGGGAGCAGGCGGACCAATGGCTGCGCGAAACCGGAGCCGTTCCGGCCATCGACACGGTGCTTCACCAACTGGCCCGGCGTCGGACATCGCGGCCGTGAGCGACGCCAACGTCCGGGTTTGTCGCCTGCGCTTCGACCGGATATGACTCCGGTCACGGCCGAAGTTCGGCCATCCGAGAGTGCGGCCGTGCCTGGTGACATCAAGCTCGTCCTGTTCGATATGGACAACGTCCTCTGCGACTACGACAGGGGAAAGCGCGTCGCGCGCCTGGCGAAGCTTGCCGGATCGACCGACGAATTCGTTCACCAGGCGATCTGGGACAGCGGCTTCGAACTGCTCGGAGACTCCGGCGCGCTCGATGCCGTCGATTATCTGCGGGGCTTCGGCGAACGGATCGGCTATCCGCTGTCGCTCGACGAATGGGTGGAGGCGCGACGCTGTTCGATGCGGGCCGATCGCGCGATGCTGGAGATTGTCGGGCAGCTCCGCCGAACCGTCGATATTGCGATCCTGACCAACAATACCACGCTGGTCGCCGATCACATCGATACGTTGCTGCCGGAATTGCGGCCGCTGTTCGGCTCCAAAATCTACACATCGGCCGAGTTCAAGACGGCGAAGCCCGACCCGCAGTGCTACCGTCTGTGTCTGTCGGAGCTCAAGGTGAGGCCGGAAACCGTCCTGTTCGTCGACGATCTGGCGGCGAATGTTGCCGGCGCGCGCGAGGCTGGCCTCCTGGCCCATCATCACACATCGCCGGAGACGTTCAGGCAGGCCCTTTCAGGCTATGGCCTGCTTCGCGAACGGTGAACGCATGCGACGTCAGGCGAGATCGACACCGCGCCGCTCCGGGATCAGCGTAAGCAGCGCCACGATGTCGATGAGATAGAGCAGCGCAAGACCCGCGATTGCGGTCGGGAAGCCGTACGCGGCACTGACGATGCCGACGACCAGCGGTCCGAAGCCGGCCACCGCCCGACCGATGTTGAAGAACACGTTTTGTGCCGTCGCGCGCGCCGCGGTCGGATAAAGCTCGCTCATCAGCGCGCCGTAGCCGCCGAGCATGCCGTTGACGAAGAAGCCCATCACGGCGCCGCCGACCAGCAGCGCACCGGCGGTCGTCAGCTGCGAATAGACCACCACCATGACGGCTGCGCCCAGCATGTAGGTCAGAAACGCCACACGGCGGCCGAAACGATCGGCCGCATGACCGAACAGGAAGATGCCGAGCGCCATGCCGGCGATGGTAACGGCCGTCCAGAGCGCCGATTGGGTCAGGCCATAGCCGAACCGCGTCGAGAGATAGTTCGGCAGCCAGATCATGATGCCGTAATAGCCAAAATTCTGCACCGAGCAGAGAATGATCATTCCGATGCCGATCCGGGTCGTCCCCGCATCAGCCACGAGCGCGCGAAGTGACGAACCGGTCTTCATTGCCTTCGCCTTGTGCGCGATGAAGACGTCCGGCTCGTGCAGCTTGCGCCGGATCACGTAAGCGACCACTGCCGGAAACACGCCGAGCGCAAACATCCCGCGCCAGCCAATGATCGGCAACAGCACCGGCGTCACCAGCGCCGCCGTAAGCACGCCGAACTGCCAGCCGAGCCCGACATAGGACGTGGCCCGGGCGCGCTTGCTCGCGGGCCAGGTCTCGGCCACCAGCGCCATGCCGATGCCGAATTCGCCACCGAGGCCGATGCCGGCAATGGCCCGGTAGGCCAGCAGGTCCCAATAGCCCTGCGCCAGCGCACACAGGCCGGTGAAGACCGCGAACAGGACGATGCTCCAGGTCAGAACCCGCACGCGGCCAAGCCGGTCCGACAGCATGCCGAAGACCATGCCGCCGACGACCGCGCCGACCAGGGTCCCCGTGACCAGCGAGGCCGCCTGCGGCTGGGTAAGATGAAGGTCTTTCGAAATCGCCGTCAGCATGAAGCCGAGGATTAGGAGGTCGAACCCGTCCATGGCGTAGCCGAGCGCTGATCCCCACAGCGCCCGGCGCGCTGCCGCATCGCGGTCCGTCGCACGGTCCGTATCGACCGCGCCGAGAGTCACATCCTGTAGCTGGCTCATGTGTCCCCCCCCTACGCCAGCCAGTCCGTTGGGATCAAGGCCTCCGAGGACCTATGCACCGCGCAACTCAGGCCAGATGACACGCCACGAAGTGTCCGCCCGCGCCTTCCTTCAGTTCCGGCGCACTTTCCGCACAGCGCGGCTGGGCGATCGGGCAACGGGTGTGAAAGTGACAGCCCGACGGCGGCTTCATCGGGCTCGGCACGTCGCCCTTGAGGCGGATGCGGTTGCGCTTGAGCTTGGGATCCGGCACCGGTACGGCGGAAAGCAGCGCCTTGGTGTAAGGATGCTGCGGATTGCGATAGAGGTCGCTCGCCTTCGCCAGCTCGACGATGCGGCCGAGATACATCACGGCGACGCGGTCGGAAATGTGCTCGACCACCGAGAGGTCGTGCGCGACAAAGAGATAGGTGAGGTTCAACTCGGCCTGGAGATCTTCCAGCAGGTTGATGACCTGCGCCTGGATCGAGACGTCGAGCGCTGACACCGGCTCATCGCAGACGATCAGCTTGGGTTCGACCGCGAGCGCCCGCGCGATCACGATGCGCTGGCGTTGACCGCCGGAGAACTCATGCGGATAGCGCCGCATGTGCTCGGCCTTGAGGCCGACCTTGACCAGCAGGCCCGCGACGCGCTCTTCGCGCTCCCTGGCGTTCGATGCGAGATTGTGGATGGTGAAAGCTTCGCCGAGAATGGAGCCGACCGTCATGCGCGGGTTGAGCGAGGCGAACGGATCCTGGAAGACCAGCTGCATGTTCCGCCGCATCGCGCGCAGATCGTTGCCGCCGAGCTTGCCGATGTCCTGGCCGTCGAACATGACTTCGCCGTCGGTCGGCTCGATCAGGCGCAGCACGCAGCGCCCGGTCGTCGACTTGCCGCAACCGGATTCGCCGACGAGACCGAGCGTCTCGCCCCGATTGACCGAGAACGACACGCCGTCGACCGCATAGACGGTACCGACCTGGCGAGACAACAGGCCGCCGAGCACGGGGAAATATTTCTTCAGGCCGCTGACGCGGAGCAGAGGCTCGCTCATGCCGCGCCTCCCAACCGCGTATCTCCGAGATGGCAGGCCATGCGGTGGCCGGGCGCGATCTCGCGCAGCAGCGGCTCCTTCTCGGTGCAGACGTCCATGGCAAACTTGCAGCGCGGCGCAAAACGGCAACCGACCGGCGGGTTGATCAGGATCGGCACCGAGCCACCGATCGCCTCGAGTCGCGTCTTGTGCTCGCTGTCGAGATCGATGCGCGGGATCGAGCGGATTAGGCCCTGCGTATAGGGATGGCGCGGATCGGCGAAGAGCGCGTCGACATCGGCCTCCTCCACCACCTTGCCGGCATACATCACGACGACGCGCTGTGCCGTCTCGGCGACGACGCCCATGGCATGGGTGATCAGCATCACCGCCATGCCGAAGCGCTCCTTCATGTCCTGGAGCAGGTCGAGGATCTGCGCCTGGATGGTGACGTCGAGCGCAGTGGTCGGCTCGTCGGCGATGATCAGCTTGGGCTTGCAGGCCAGCGCCATCGCGATCATCACGCGCTGGCGCATGCCGCCGGAGAACTGGTGCGGATAATTGTGCACGCGGCCTTCGGCATTGGGGATCTGCACGAGCTTCAGCATCTCGATGGTGCGATCGAGCGCCTGTTTCCTGGTGACGTTCTCGTGGCGACGCAGGCTCTCGGCGATCTGCTCGCCGACCGTCAGCACCGGATTGAGCGAGGTCATCGGCTCCTGGAAGATGAAGCCGATCTCCTTGGCGCGGATCTCGTCGAGCTGGTTGCTCGTCAGCGGCACCAGATCGCGGCCCTCGAAGATGATTTCGCCCGCCGCAATGCGGCCCGGCGGCATCGCGATCAGCTTCAGAATCGACATTGCGGTGACGGTCTTGCCGCAGCCGGACTCGCCGACGACGCAGAGCGTCTCGCCCTTGTTGATGGTGATGTCGACGCCGTCGACGGCCTGCAGGATGCCGTCGTCGGTGGAGAAGTGGGTCTTGAGACCCTTGATCTCGAGCAGCGGCGCCATCAGATCACCCGTCGCGCATCGAGCGCGTCACGCAGACCGTCGCCGATGAAATTGATCGCGACCACCGCGATGAAGATCGCGCCGCCCGGGAACAAGGCCCAGTGCGGGCCGATGTCGAGGAAGTCCTTGGCATCATACAGCAGCCGGCCCCAGGTCGGGGTATCCGGCGGAAAGCCGAGACCCAGGAAGGACAGCGTCGATTCCGCGATGATCGCGGCGGCAACGTCGATGGTGCCGGCGATGATCACCGGACCGAGCGCATTGGGCAGGATGTGCTTCACCACCTGCCGCACCGGGCTCGCACCGAGCGCGCGCGCGGCCTCGACGAACTCCTTCTCGCGGATCGACAGGAACTGCGCGCGCACGAGGCGCGCCACCGGCATCCAGCGCAAGCCGCCGATGACGAGGACGATCAGGATGAAGATGCCGCCTTCGGGACCGAACATCTGCTTCAACCCGTCGCGGAAGAGATAGATCAGCAGCAGGAGCAGCGGCAGTTGGGGCAGCGACAGAAAGAGGTCGGTGAGCCACATCAGACCATGCCCGAGCGCGCCGCGGGACATGCCGGCGAGCGCACCGATCAGCGTGCCGATGAACACCGAGACCAGCATCGCGGCCAATCCGACCGCAAGCGAGATACGCCCGCCATAGATCATCCGCGCCAGAATGTCCTGGCCGAGGTCGTCGGTGCCGAAGGGATGCGCGAGCGACGGCCCTTGCATGCCCGCCACGATATCGATGTCGTTGATCTTGATCCGCCAGATGAAGGGGCCGACCACAACAGCAAGAATCAGGACGAGCAGCAGGATCGCGCTGACGACGGCGAGCTTGTGGCGGCTGTAGCGCCGCCACGTCTCGCGCCAGGGCGAGTAGACGCCCCGCTCAGCGGAGGGAGATGCGAGGGTCAAGCCAGCCATACAGCACATCCGCGATGAGATTGAAGAGCACCACCAGACAGGCGAACACAAAGGTCACGGCCATCACGACCGGGGTGTCATTGGAGAGAATGGAGGAGATCAGCAGCGAGCCGATGCCGGGAATGCGAAAGATCTGCTCGGTGACGATGGCGCCACCGAACACCGCGGGCATCTGCAGTGCGATCAGCGTGACGACCGGAATCATGGCGTTGCGCATCACATGCTTGACGATGACCTTGGCCTGCCCGAGCCCCTTGGCCCGCGCCGTGGTGACGTAATCGAGCCGGATCACGTCGAGCATCGCCGAGCGCACGAAGCGCGTCATCGACGCCGCCTGGAACAGGCCGAGCACGGCGACCGGCATGATCGCCTGCCGGATCATCTCGAGCACGTAGTGGATGCCCGTGGCCTTGATGTCGGTGGTGTAGACGAAGGGCAGCCAGTCCAGCGTGACCGAGAAGATCAGGATGAACAGGATGCCCGTGAAGAAGGTCGGCAGCGAAAAACCGACGAAGGCGAGCGTGTTCGCGATCTGGTCGAACAGCGAATAGGGCTTTGTCGCCGCATAGACGCCGACGGGAATCGCGATCAGCAACGCCAGGATCTGTGCCGAACCGATCACGTAGAGCGTGGCCGGCAGGCGCTGCAGGATGAGCGTGTCGACGTTCATCCGGCTGACGAAGGAGAAGCCCCAGTCGCCGTGCACCATGGCGGATAGCCAGTGCAGGTAGCGCAGATAGATCGGATCATCGAGCCCGAACCTGGCCCGAAGTGCAGCCTGCACTTCGGGTGGCACGTTCGGATTGGTCGCCAGTTCCGAGAAGGGATCCCCGGGCGCGAGCGCCAGGACGAAGAACAGCACCGCCGAGATGCCGAGCAAGCTCGGAATGGCGATCAGGAGGCGACGCAGGACATACTGGCTCATGGGGAAGAATCCCGTCTATGCCCTCGCGATCATGCCTCCCGGTACCAATCCTGGATGTTGTCGGTCCGATTGGCCCAGCCCGAGATGACCGGCTTCAGCGTGTTGGCGCAGGCGTCCACCGTAAGACGGTGCATCACCGGAATGAACACGGTGTCCTGCCACAACAGGTCGTTGCACTTGATATAGAGCGCCGCCCGTTTGACCAGGTCGATCTCGGTCTCGGCCGCGGCAATCGCCGCATCATAGTCCTTGTTGACATAGCGGGGATAATTCGGGCCCTGCCACTTGTTCTCTTTGGTTGCCACATTGGCCGAGATGTAGCGGCGCATATGCAAAGCCGGATCCGGCTGTGTCATCGGGATCTGGAACATCTCGATGTCGGCGTAAAACTTTGGATAGGTGTCGTTGTTGGCAACGTCCGACGAGAAGAACACCGAAGCAACGACCGACTTCAGCTCGACGTCGATGCCAGCCTTCTGGCAGGCCTGCTTGACGATGGCCTGAGTCTTCTGGCGCGGACCGTTGGTCGAGGTCTGGTACAGGAGCTTGAATTTCTTTCCATCCTTCTCACGGATGCCGTCTGCGCCGACCTTCCAGCCGGCGTCGTCCAGCATCTTCGACGCCTTCTCGATGTTGAACTCCCAGGAGGTGTTCTTGGAGACGAACTTCTCGGGACCGTTGAGGTAGTTGGCCGTGGTGCGTCCAGCGCGACCGTAGATCGCCTTCTTGACGGACTCGCGGTCCACCAGGAGAGCCAGCGCCTTGCGAACGTTCGGATCGGAAAAGATCGGATGCTTGGTCTTCATCGAGGACCGCTCGCCATCGACCTCCGTGTTCGGGTCGGTGAAATTGATAGCGATGAACTCGATGTCGCCACCTACGGCATAAACGGTCTTACCCTTGCCGCCCTTCTCCAGGCGCAGCAGCACGTCGTCCTCGACTTGCATGTTCCAGGCAAAATCGAACTCGCCGGTCTGGATCACCGCGCGTGCCGCAGAGACGGCATCGCCGCCGCCCTTCATGTCGATGGTGTCGAAATACGGACGGTTGGGCATGTGGTAGTCGGGGTTCAACGCACCACGGACGAGGTCGCCCGGCTTGAACTCGACGAATTTGTAGGGGCCGGTGCCCACCGGGGCCAGATTGGTCGGCGCCTCACGGGATTTCGATCCGATGTAGTCGCCAAACAGATGCTTCGGGATGACGCATCCGTACGCGCCGACGAAAGCATTGGCCCAGAACGGCGTCGGGTTCTTGAACAGGATACGAATGGTAAGGTCGTCCACCTTCTCGACCGTCATGTCGGCGTAGGTGCTGATAGAGACAGCCGCCGTGGCAGGATCGCTGGCATAGGTGAAGGTGAACACGAAATCGTCGGCTGTCAGCGGCTTGCCGTCATGCCATTTGACGCCGGGCTTGATCTTCCAGATGACCGACTTGCCGTCGGCGGCGAGGCCGCCATTTGCAGTTGACGGAATTTCGGCGGCGAGAATCGGGTTGAGATTGCCGTCCACGTCCCAGCTTGCAAGCGGCTCGTAGAACACGCGCGAGCCGTCCTGGTCCTTGGTGCCGGTCGCGAAATGCGGATTGAGCAAGGTCGGTCCCTGCCACCACAACAGCTTGAGCGGGCCGCCGCCGCCGCGCTTGGTCGGCGGATAGGGTGACGGGCTCTGCGCCATGGCGACGCCGCCGATGGCGAGGATCTGGTTGGCCATGGGAGCGGTGAGGCCGACGGCGGCCAGGCGCTGGATGAAGGCGCGGCGATCCATGCGCCCGTCCTTCACGTCACCGATCATCGAACGCAGTTCTTTATCCAGCATGGTTGTCCCCCGTCTGGTTCCCGTATGGATGCAGGCGGCCGCAGCCCGGCCGCCGAGTTTGGCTGGCGGTAGATGGCACACTGAATAGGCCGCGCGTCAACTGCGGCCGTGTGTGTGCAAACGGTGTTCTGGCTGTCTGTTGAGCAAAACTTCCTTCCGCAGCCCAACGGTTCGGCATTCCCGCGCCAAAATCCGCGGGAAACCAAGTTGCACTGCGGAAAATTTGTTCTTCAGATCAGACGAAGTATCGAGATGGAATTCTACGCCACGGACATATTGAGTGGCGGCGCGACGTGGTCCGGCAGCGGGCAGATATAAGGCGTTTTGGTCGTCCGCTTCGTGAGATCGGCCTTCGCGGCCTTGATCAGTTCCGGTTCGGTCATCGCCTTGATGCCAAGGCCGGCCATGGCCTTGGCCGCCTGCACCATCGCCTTGTGGGCATGCGGGCTCTTGCCCTGCGCGACCACCTGCCAGGTGTGGAACGGGGTGCCGATTGCAACCGTTGGTGCGTGTACCTGCACGGTCGGCACCACCCAGCTTACATCGCCGACGTCCGTCGAGCCAACCAAGGGGTTGCGCTTGGCGTCGAGCGGCACCAGGAAGTCGGCCAGCGGCCGATCGGTCGGCTCCATGCCGATCGCGTAATAGACCGACGCGATGTCCTTGTCGGTCAGCGTCGCGCGGATCTGGCTGGCAAAGCCATTGTCGGCATCGTCGAAATGCGGCGGTCCGAGCTCTTCCATGACCCGGTGCAGCGCCTGTTCCAGCGGCGTGTTGGGCAGGATGTTGGAGACAGCGGAGATGATCTTCATCTCGACCTTGGTCTCGGTCATCAAGGCCGCCCCCTCCGCGATCTTGCTGACGCGCCCGACCAGCTCGTTCATGCCGGGCAGATCACGGGCGCGAATGGAATAGCGCACGCGGGCATGGGCCTGCACCACGTTGGGCGCAATGCCGCCGGTGTCGAGCAGCGCGTAGTGCACGCGCGCATCGCTCGGCATGTGCTCGCGCATGTAGTTCACGCCGACATTCATCAGCTCCACCGCGTCGAGCGCGGAGCGGCCGAGATGGGGCGACGCCGCAGCATGCGAGGTGCGGCCGGTGAAGATGAAGTCCGCGCGGGTGTTGGCCAGCGACGGCGTCACCGCGACTTCCCAGAAACTATGCGGATGCCAGGTGATGGCGATATCGGCGTCCTCGAACGCGCCGGAGCGCACCATGAAGGCCTTGGCCGCGCCGCCCTCTTCCGCCGGGCAACCGTAATAGCGCACACGGCCGGGCACCTTGTTCTCGGCGAGCCAGTCCTTGACGGCGGTGGCGGCGAGGAGCGCTGCGGAACCGAGCAGATTGTGACCGCAGCCATGGCCGTGGCCGCCGGTCTCGACCGGACGATGCTCGGCGACACCAGCCTCCTGGCTCAGACCCGGCAGGGCGTCATATTCACCCATGAAGGCGATGACCGGACCGCCCTCGCCCCATTCGCCCATCACCGCGGTCGGAATGCCCGCCACTTTCTCGGTGATGCGGAAACCCTGGTGGCGCAACTCGGCGAGATGCTCGGCGGCGGAACGCGCCTCGGTGTAGCAGACCTCGGGCATACCCCAGACCTTGTCGCTCAGGTCGATGAAACGTCCCTTGATCGTGTCGATGCCACGCCAGATGTCGCTGCGATTGTCCATGGTTTGGTCCGTGATCTCTTGGTCAAACGAAGCGGCAATGGTTAGCAGCTTCATTGAACTCCGCCTAGCATCTCGCGGGACACCAGCCATGCGACCGATGCCGGATTGGGCAGTTGCCGCCCGGCTTTAGGTGAACAATGCCTGTCATCTTCGGAAATCGGCGGCGACATTTGGAATAGTTGCGGTCAAGCCTTTCAAGACGGCCTCCTCCGGCCTAAATTATGCTTGCTTCGCGCGTCGTTCCGCAGCCATGGCGGAGCGATGCTCTCAGCCAGGAGAACTCCATGCCCGCCCTGACCGAATGGAGAGTGCCGCCAGCCAATCAGCCGCGTGCGAGCGATTACGGCTTCGATCTCGATCGTGCGCTCGCCTCCGTCGTCGGCCTGCACGCCATCATTCCGCCGGACGCTTTCAGCGCCGAAACACTCGGCACCGAGCGCGCCGGCAACGGCGTCGTGATCGACGACGGGCTGGTGCTGACCATCGGCTATCTCATTACCGAGGCGGAATCCGTCTGGCTTCACCTCGGCGACGGGCGCGTGGTGGAGGGACATGTGCTCGGCTTCGATTCCGTCACCGGCTTCGGCCTGGTGCAGGCGCTCGGCCGGCTCGACATCGAGCCGCTGCCGCTCGGCTCCTCGGCGGACACCCGGCTCGGCGACCGCGTCGTGGTCGGCGGCGCCGGCGGGCGAACGCGATCGGTCGCGAGCCAGATCGTCGCCAAGCAGGAATTCGCGGGCTACTGGGAGTATCTGCTCGACGAGGCCTTGTTCACCTATCCGGCTCATCCGAACTGGGGCGGCACGGGACTGATCAACGAGCGCGGCGAGCTGATCGGCATCGGCTCGCTCCAGCTCGAGCGTGAACGCGACGGCAAGGCCGAGCATGTCAACATGATCGTGCCGATCGACCTGCTAAAGCCGATCCTCGACGACCTCCGCAAGTTCGGCCGTGTCAACAAGCCGGCACGTCCGTGGCTCGGACTCTTTTCGACCGAGATCGACAACCGCGTGGTGGTGATCGGAATCTCCGCCAACGGTCCCGCCGCGCGCGCCGAACTCAAGACCGGCGACGTCATTCTTGCCGTGGATGGCGAGAAGGTCACGAGCCAGACCGACTTCTACAAGAAGATGTGGGGCCTCGGTGCCGCCGGCGTCGACGTGCCTCTCACCGTGCATCATCAAGGCACCGCGCATCATGAGGGCGTCACCTTCGACGTCACGGTGACCTCGACCGATCGCTTCAAGCTCCTGAAAGCGCCGAAGCTGCACTGATCCAGACAGAGGAAGCAGCGATGACCGAGGCCGTCGTTGACGACATCGTGGCCGTGCTGCCGCCGTTGCTCAATGCACTGGAGGCGCTCGGCTACTTCGCCCGGCATTTGCATCCGCCGGCCTTCGGCTCGGTGATGAACGCCATCGGCGCACCGGACGATGCGCTTCGGTCGGCACGCGCAGCGATCGGAGCGTGGCCGGAGCAGTTCGCCGGACTGCGCGAGCGGCTCGATCGCGCCTGCGACGAGACGCTGTCCGCGTTTGCCGGCATCCGCGACGTCGAGCGCGGCAATGGTGATCTCGTCGCGGTGTTCCGCGCGCTACGCCATCTGCCGCGGGCACAAGAGGCGCTTTATCCGCTGTCTGCGCAGTTTCCACCGGTGAGCAATTTCTTCCTCAACACCGGCAATCGCGAGAATGGTGAGTTGCTGGCGCGGCTGGAGGTCGCCGCCGGCGAGGACACCGGCGTCTTCCATGATCACAACGAGCCCGGCAGCCGCGGCGGCTTCTCGGTCTACGTTCCCGAGTATTACACGCCCGATCGCAACTGGCCTCTGGTGATGGCGCTGCATGGCGGCAGCGGCAATGGCCGCGGCTTTCTGTGGAGCTGGCTGCGCGATGCCCGCAGCCTTGGCGCGATCCTGGTGGCACCGACCGCGACCGGACAGACCTGGGCGCTGATGGGAGACGACACCGACACGCCCAATCTGATGCGGATACTCGAAACCGTGCGCAGCCGCTGGCGGGTCGATGCCTCGCGGATGCTGCTGACCGGCATGAGCGACGGCGGCACATTCTGCTATGTCAGCGGGCTGGATGGCGCCTCGCCCTTCACTCATCTCGCACCGGTGTCGGCGACCTTCCATCCGCTGATGGCGGAGATGGCCGATGCCACGCGCCTGCAAGGCCTGCCGATCTTCATCACTCACGGCAAGCTCGACTGGATGTTTCCGGTGCAGACCGCACGGCAGACGCAAGCGGCACTCGCGGCCACCGGCGCCGATGTCACCTACCGCGAGATCGACGATCTCAGTCACACCTATCCGCGCGAGATCAACGCGGATCTGCTGCAATGGCTGAATGGCGGATGAATGGGTCGTCCTTACCCGCGCCGTAGTGCCGCGGAACCATCACTCCGGGCCGACGTTATCCGCCCACACCGGAGGTTCGCCATGCAGACTTTTTTCGGAATGATTTTGGGTGCGCTGCTGCTCGGCTGCGGCGTGTATGTCTATGATTCCATGCAGACGTCGTCCGTCGCCAATGGCGAGGTCGCGACTGCCAATCGCACCATCGTGAACTGGGATGTCGCGAAGGCCGACTGGAATGCGCTGCAGGACCGCGCGCACAAGGACTGGGTCCGGATTTCGTCGAAGTAATCTCGCCCGCAATGAACAAGGCGCCGTCGCGATCCGCGGCGGCGCCTTTGTGTTGGCTGCGATGAACGCTGCTGCGCGTCAGTTCATCTTGGCCTTGCGGGCGTCGGCGATGACCTGCTCGAACTCGGCCATGCTGAGCGCACCGGGTACGCGATATTTGCCGACAATGAAGGACGGCGTGCCGCGGAAGCCGAAGGCCTCGGCCTGCTCGTTGTTGCGCTTGAGGATCGCGTCGATGTCCTTGGCGCGCGCGGTGAGGTCGCCCTTGAGGCGGTCCATGTCGACGCCGGCGGCCGCGAGCAGCTCGTTGATGCGCGACTCGGTCAGGCGCGAGCTGACACCCATCATGGCGTCATGGGCCTTGTGGTACTTGTCCTGGTATTTCGCGGCGAGTGCGATCCGGGCGGCCGTCACGGAGACGGGCCCGAGGATCGGCCAGTCCTTCAGAACCAGCCTGACCTTGCCGTCGTCCTGGATGACCTGGCGCAGCTCGGGCTCGAGCTTGCGGCAATAGGGACAATTGTAGTCGGACCACTCGATGATGCTGATGTTGCCATCGGGATTGCCGGCGACGGGGACGTCGGGATCGCGCAACACCCTGGCTTCGGTCAGCACTTCGTCTTCGCTGCCAGCAGCCGCGCGCGCCAACGTCACCCCGCCAGCCGCGAAGACGCCCGCCCCGATCAACGTCAACGCGGCGCGTCGTGTCGGCCCAAAGCCCTTAGTCCTGAATCCAGTCATATCTCGTCCCGTTTCGGTCCTATCGCCGCAAATACGGCCAGGACCGGGAATTGTTACGGCTCATATAGGACGTTGTGGGTGGGATGTCATTGCCGCGTTATGACACGACAATGGCCGGCGCGCCCCGAGTGTCGGCGCGGGGCAGCATCGCCATCAGCGTTCCGGTCATGGTGGCAATCAGCGTGGTCTTGCCGTCGTGCTCGGCGAACGCCTTTGCCTCGCAGAAGGTCAACGTGCGGCCGGGCTTGATCACCTCGGCCTTGAACACGAAACGCTCGCCGCGGGCAGGGGCGAGCAGCGTGGTCTTGAACTCGACGGTGAGGATATCGGCCTCCGACGGCATCAGTGTGAAGGCGGCGACACCGCAGGAATTGTCGAGCCCGGCGGTGATGATCCCGGCATGGATGAAACCGTTCTGCTGCGTGAATTCAGGGGAATGCAGCATCGCCAGCTCGACCTCGCCCGGCGCGAGGCGGACGATCACGATGCCGAGCGTGCGCATCGCCGGCTGGCCCTCAAACATCGCAATGGCCGCCGCACGATAGCCGGGATTTTTCGGCTCGAACGCAGCCATGGCTCAGACCTCGGCCGGTTCGACGAGATATCTCAGTGTGATCTCGCGGATGGCATCCGCGAACGCCGCGGATTTGCGCTGGCTGCGATCCATGTGCACGGCGGTGATTTCGCAGAACGCAGCCATCTCGCCGGTCTCGGCATTCGTCATCTCGTGCCGGAAGCGGATTGACTTGTCGCGAACCTCCAGCAGATGGCTGCGTATCTCGACGATGTCGCCGGCGAGCAGCTCGCGCTTGTAGGTGATGTTCTGCTGCACCGCCGCCATGCCGCGGCCGGAGGAGCGGAGATAGCTCGGCGTCAGCCCGAGCCGGGCGAACCAATTCCAATTGGCCTCGTCGAATTTGCCGACGTACCACATGATGTTCATGTGACCGACGTGATCGCACTGCCATGGATAGACCGTGCCGCGATAGGTCGCCTCTTGCTCCATCGCCATTCCCTGCCCTGTCTGTCTTTTGATCTTGATACGGTAGCGTATCAGGCGTGGGACGCGTTAGCAATACGGCACCGTATCAAGAACCGGTGAGGCTTCCTTCATGAACGACGGCAAGGGCGATGTCTGGGTCGAGGCGGGGTTTACCGAGCTCGCCCGCGCTGGGGTCGAAGGGGTACGGGTCGAGGTGCTCGCCAAGAATTTGGGCGTCACCAAGGGCGGCTTCTACCGCCGCTTCGCCGACCGCGCCGCGCTGCTCGACGCCATGCTGGTGCACTGGCGCGAGGGACGCTCGGCATCAATCGCACAGCAGACCAGCCTGGACGGGCAAGCGCCCCGCGAGCGGTTGAGGGCGGTGATCCAGCTCTATTCCGAGCGGCTCAATCCGGAGGGCATGGCGATCGAACTCGCGATCCGGCAGTGGGCGCGCTCCGACGAGAGCGCCGCTGCGGCGGTGGCGAGTGTGGATGCAGCCCGGCTGAAGCACGTTGCCGAGCTCTATCGCGCGACCGGTCTCGAGCCCGAGGAGGCCGAGGCGCAGGCGTTCCTGTTCTATTGCTTCATCTTCGGCCAAAGCCTGTTGTTCGTCGAGCGCGGCCCGCGCAAGCGGTCGCAGCTCGTGGCGAAATCGGCCGAGAAATTGCTGGACTAGAGCATGATCCGGAAAAGTGTGAAGCGGCTTTCCGAAAAGATCATGCTCTAACAATAACCTAAGCAAGAGGCCGGAGCTTGGCTCCGGCCTCGGCGTCAGATTGAAGCTCAGGCGGCGCCCTTCAGCTTCTTGTTGCATTCGCTGTAATAGCCGCCGCCTTTCTCGATCCACTTCATGCCGCCATTGCCGTTGGTGGCCTTGTTGGCGTTGTACTGGTCGACGCAGGTATGGAGGCGAGCCTTGCCGGCGCTCTCCTTGGCGTATTTGGCATCGACCGCGTTCGGGAAGACGGCGTTGCCCACCGGCATGGTCGGCATGGTCGGCGCCGGGGCGGCGGCGGGAGCCGCCTCCTTCTTCGCGGCCGCCTTGGGCTCGGCAGCAGGCGCGGGCGCTGCCGGGGCCGCCGCTGTCGGTGCGGCAGCCGGCGTTGCATCGGCGCCGCACTGGGCCTTGCGGAAGTCATTCCACTTCATGGTGCCGAGCGAGCCGTCCTTCTTGGCGGCCTGGTATTTCGCACTGCACTCCTGCGAGGTCAGCGCCTGCGCCGGCGCACTCGCCATCAGCGCGGCAACGCTCGACGCCGCAATCGCACACAACAATTTGGCTTGAATGGTCATCCTTGGTCTCCCTCAGGGAAGCAAACGAGGATTGCTATCCTAGCGTGCCCCGGACTTCCGACAAGGAAGCGATGGGGCTCGGAGCCAAAATATAGTGATCGCACCGTTCAGGATTATTCATGTGGCGTTCAGCAAGGCAGGCCGACGTTCGCGCTCCTCCGCAACTCTCGCAAGAAGAGCCACACCATGACCCTCGCCACCCGCCTCGCCGTCGTCGCGATCGCCTCGCTGTTCGCCACCGGCACTGCCTTCGCGCAGACCGCTGCGCCGGCCGCAAAGACCGATGCCGCTGCCACCACCGACAAGAAGGCGCCGAAGGAGCACTCGGCCGAGTCGCTCGAATGCTCCAAGCAGGCGGACGCCAAGGGCCTGCATGGCAAGGAGCGCAAGAAATTCCGCTCCGAGTGCATCAAGACCGCGAAGGCCGGTGGCGCTGCTGCTCCTGCGCCTGCCGCCGACAAGAAGTAAATCCGTCACAATCCTCCCCTCGCCTTTGGCGGGAGGCGCACGCATTGCGGCATGACGAGCCTGCAATTGTGCGCCTCTCGCCGATTTGCGATAAGGCGGCGTGAAGCAAATCACCGCCTCCCTCCCGTTCGAATGGCCGAGCCGTGCCAAGGTTTTGAGCACCGCGGAGACGCTCGTCATCGGCGCCGCCGGGGGCCTGGCCTTTCTGGCCGCGGGCCTTCCGGGCGGATTGATCTCGGGATCGATGATTGCGGTCGGGATTGCCGCGATTGCCGGACGCCAGCTTTCGGTGCCGCCGCTCCTGACCCAGACTGTGCTGGTGCTGCTCGGCATTTCGCTGGGCTCCGTCGTTTCGCGCCATCTGATCCAGCAGGTCAGCGCCTACCCGCTCACCATCGGGCTGCTGGCGCTCGCGACATTCTGCTCGACCTTCGGCTCGAGCTATTACTTGCAGCGCGTCCACGGCTGGGACCGTACGTCGGCTTTCCTCGCCGGCAGCCCCGGTGCGCTGTCACAGATCACGATTTTGGCGGTTGAGCGCGGCGCCGACCTGCCAGGCATCGCGGTGGTGCAGACCATGCGCGTGATCATCCTCACCGCGGCGCTGCCGATGGTGCTGGCGATCGCGGGCGTCGCCCCCTCCGTCGCGCCATCGCTGACGACGGCCATTGCTTCGCCGCTCGATCTTCTGGAGCTGGTGGCCGCATCGCTGGCGGCGTCGCTCGTGCTGCGTCTGATCAAGTTTCCGGCAAGCTGGATGTTCGGCGCGATGATCGCCTCCAGCGTGCTGCATGGCGCGGGGTGGGTCGAGGGCGGCCTGCCGAACTGGGTGCGCGGTGTCGCGCTGGTCGGCATCGGCGCGCTGATCGGCAGCCGCTTTGCCCGGATGCGGATCAAGACGCTGGCCGGCCACATCAACGCCGCGCTCGGCTCGTTCGCCGTGGCGATCGCCGTCTCCTCGATCTTCGTCGGTATCGTGGCAATCACGACGCAGGTGAAGTTCTCCGACGTCGTCGTTGCCTTTGCGCCCGGCGCGATGGACGCCATGCTGGCGCTGGCACTGACGCTACACATCGATCCGATCTTCGTCGGCGCCCATCACCTTTCGCGCTTCGTGTTCGTCACCATCGCGACGCCGGGCATCGTGCATCTGTTCGGCCGCACGCAGGACGACGTCGACGATTAGCGTTCCGCTGGCGTCGCCTGCCCCGTCAGCGCCGCGACCTGCGCCTCGAGCTCCGCAATCCGCTGGTCCCTCGCCGCCAGCGCCGCCGCCACATCCGCGGCGTCGAACTTCTGCGGAATGTGCTGCGGGCAATTGGTGTCCCAGGCCGCGATCTTGAACACGATCACCTGCTCGGGCCGGGCGCGATAGCCTTTCGGCATCAGCGCGTCCGTCAGCGCATCGTCGTCCTCGACCACGCGCGCCTCGCCCCAGATCTTGACCCGGCGGCGATGGGCATAGTCCATCACGAAGATGTAGGCCTTGGGGTTCTCCGAGAGATTGCCCTGGGTCAGATATTGCTGATTGCCGGCATAGTCGGCGAAGGCGAGCGTCTGCTTGTCCAGCACCTTCAGAAACCCCTTCGGGCCGCCGCGATGCTGGATATAGGGCTGGCCGTCCGCCGAGGCCGTGGAGAAATAGAAGCTGTTGGCGTCGGCGAGAAATGCCTCGAGGTTTTCATCGACCTCGGTGCGCCAGCCGCGCTGCTCGACGCGGCCATAGGCTTCGCGCGAGCCCTTGCGCGCCTGGATCGCCTTCACCGCGGGGGTAAAGGCGACGTCGCTGGCATAGGTGTGGACTGCGGTCATCGGAATATCTCCTGAAAATTCCGGCGCATCTCTGCGTCTTTCGGGGATTAAAATGGACCTTCCGGCGATCAAAACAATCGGACCTATTGACACTTCATCGTTGCAATATATGCAATAATGCCCATGGATCGCCTGGAAGCCATGCACGTGTTCGTCACCGTCGCCGATCTGCGCGGCTTTGCGCCCGCGGCGCGCAAGCTACGGCTGTCGCCCTCGGCGGTGACACGACTGATTGCTGCGCTGGAAGAGCATCTCGGCGCGCGGCTGCTGCAGCGGACCACCCGGCAGGTGAGATTGACCGACGTCGGCACCCGCTATCTGGAACGCGCCCGTCGAATCCTCGCCGACGTCGAGGAGGCCGACGGCTCGGCGCGGGAGGAGCGCAACCGGCCGAGCGGAAAGCTGGTGGTGTCGGCCCCGGTCGGCTTCGGGCGGCTGCATGTCGGCCCCGTCATGACCACCTATCTCAAACGCTATCCCGAGGTCGCCTGCGAGCTCAGGCTCTCGGACAACCTCGTCAACCTCGTGGAGGACGCCGTCGATGCCGCCGTCCGTATCGGCCACCTCGCCGATTCCTCACTGGTTGCGCGCCAGGTCGGCGAGATGCGGCGGATCACGGTGGCCACGCCCGGTTATTTGAAGCGCCATGGCGAGCCGAAGACGCCGGAGGCGCTGACCGAGCATCAGACCATCCTGTTCGGTCCCGCGATAGCGTGGCGCTTCGCGCAGGACGGCCGCGATATCGAGGTGGCGCCGTCCCCGCGCTTCACCAGCAACAGCGCCGACGCCGCCCTGCAATATGCCGAGGCCGGCGGCGGCATCACGCGCGTGCTGGCCTATCAGGCCGCCGACGGCTTGAAGAGCGGGCGGCTGAAGATCCTGCTGGCGAAATACGAGCAGCCGGCCCTGCCGATCCACATCGTCTATCCGACCTCGCGCCTGCTCTCGGCCAAGGTGCGCGCGTTCATCGATCTCGTCGTGGAGACGGCGGATTGGCGATTTGGGTAGGTCTTACGCCTTCCTCGGCACCACGCGAAACGTCCCGCTGGCGCGCGCGATCACGACATCATCGGCCTTCGCCAGGCACTGCGCGAAGCAGATGGTCTTGCCGGTCTTGATCACGTCGCTCTCGATGGCAAGCCACTGGCCGATCCCCGCTTGGCCGACGAAATCAACCGTGAGCGAGACCGTCACGAACGAGGTGGTCCAGCCCGTCGCCTGCGCGCAGCTGTAGCCCATCGCATTGTCTGCAAGTGCTGCGATGAGGCCCCCGTGAATCATGCCACGGCCGTTGGTATGCGGCCGGTCCAGCCGAAGACCGAGGATGAAGGCCTTCTCGGTTTTCTTTGCGTAGATCGGTTTCCAGGGCTCCGTGAGCGGACCGCTGCGGAGATGCGGCTCGAAACCTGCGGGGATGGCGGTGTCGGTCATGCGTGTCTCGTATCCGTTGCAATGATTGTTGCCATTGAACGCGATGGACGTGACGGACGCATCAATTACAAAGTTTTAAACGAGATTTGCGCGGGTGTTTGAAATGGACGGGCCGCAAGGACGGTGCCGTAGGGTGGGCAAAGCGAAGCGTGCCCACGAGCTTTCGCAATTATAGGAAGACGTGGGCACGGCGCTTCGCGCCTTTGCCCACCCTACGGCACCTTCCTAAAACGGCAACCCCACGTAATTCTCCGACAGCGACGTCATCGCGGCCTGCGACTGCGTGACGTAGTCGAGCTCGGCAACCTGGATGCGTGCGCCGATGCTGCCGTTATCAGGGAATTTGTGCAGCATCGATGTCATCCACCAGGAGAAGCGCACGGCCTTCCAGACCCGCGCCAGCGCCCTGGCGGAATAGGCATCGATCCCCGCGCTCGATTTCTCGTCGTAGAATTCCCGGAGCGCGCCCGACAGGTAATGCGCATCGCTTGCCGCCAGGTTCAGCCCCTTGGCGCCGGTCGGCGGCACGATGTGGGCAGCATCGCCGCACAAAAACATCTTGCCGAAGCGCATCGGCTCGGCGACGAAGCTGCGCAGCGGCGCGATGCTCTTCTCGATCGAGGGGCCTGTCACAAGACTGTCGGCGGCCTCCTGGTCGAGCCGGCGCTTCAATTCGTCCCAGAAGCGATCGTCGGGCCACTCGTCGACATGGTCGTTGAGCGAGCACTGCAAATAATGTCGGCTGCGCTTCAGCGAGCGCATGGTGCAGAGTGCAAAGCCGCGGGCATGGTTGGAATAGATCAGCTCGTGGCTGACCGGCGGCGTCTCTGAAAGAATGCCGAGCCAGCCGAACGGATAGACCCGCTCGAACTCGGCGATCGCCGAGGCCGGGACGCTGGCGCGGCTGACGCCGTGAAAGCCGTCGCAGCCGGCGATGAAGTCGCAATCGAGCGTGTGGGTGATGCCGTCCTTGACCCAGGTTACGCGCGGGTGACTGCCGTCGAAATCGTGCGGCTGCACATCCTTGGCTTCGTAGACGGTGATGAGGCCTGCCGCTTTCCGCGCATTCATCAGGTCGAGCGTGACCTCGGTCTGGCCATAGATCATGACCGTCTTGCCGGTCGCGGCCTTCATGTCGATGCGATGACGGCGGCCATCGAAGGCGAGCTCGATACCCTCATGCACCAGGCCTTCGGCATGCGCCCGCGCGCCGGCGCCGATCTGGTCGAGCAGCCCGACCGTTCCCTCCTCCAGGAGACCGGCGCGGATGCGGCCCAGCACGTAATCCGGGCTCTGCCGCTCAAGAATGACATTGTCGATGCCGTATTGGTGCAGAAGTTGCCCAAGCAACAATCCTGCCGGCCCGGCCCCGATGATTGCGACTTTTGTCCGCAATACTTGCTCCTCCCGATCCTGTAGGCTTTCGTCGCGGCTCGCTTGTGGCGGTCGTCCGCGCGCGATAATTATATCATATAACGGTTGGGCAAAAGGGGAGTGCTCGTCGCCGCATCGCGACAAATCCATGCAACATGGCTGACATAGATGACGCGGCGGCACGCCGCGGCAGTTCCGGCTTGAACGCGCCAGCCAATTAGATAACATGTTAATTAATGAGGCCGGGCCAGCGAAGCCCGCCGTCGAAAAGAGGGAGACACGACCGATGAGGAAAGCCTGTCTGGCTTTGCTGCTGGCAGCAAGCGTGACGCCTGCGTTCGCGCAGGACAAGACTTTTGACCTGAAGGTCTCGCATTGGGTGCCGGCGTCGCATCCGCTGCAAAAATCTCTGGAAGACTGGGTGGCCGCGGTGAACAAGGATTCCGGCGGCACCATCACGGGCAAGGTGTTTCCGGCCCAGCAGCTCGGCAAGGCTTTTGACCATTACGACATGGCGCGCGACGGCATCGCTGACGTCACTTATGTCAATCCCGGCTACCAGCCCGGCCGCTTCCCGATCATCGGCGCCGGCGAATTGCCGTTCCTGATCTCGGATGCCAAGGGCGGCTCGGAGGGCCTGGACGCCTGGTATCGCAAATATGCCGCGAAGGAGATGAAGGACGTCAAATACTGCCTCGCCTTCGTCCACTCGCCCTCCTCCTTCCACTCCCGCACCAAGAAGATCGTGATGCCGGAGGACGTGAAGGGCATGAAGATCCGCCCGGCTCACGCCACCATGGCGAATTTCGTCACCGCGCTCGGCGGCACCAATGTGCAGTCCTCCGCGCCTGAAGTGCGCGACATCATCGAGCGCGGCGTCGCCGACGGCGTCACCTTCCCCTGGGGCTCGCTGGTGCTGTTCGGCATCGACAAGGTCACGAAGTACCATATGGAGGCGCCGCTCTACACCACGACCTTCGTGTTCGTGATGAACAAGGACAAGTACGACGCAATGTCCGACAAGCAGAAGGCCGCGATCGACAAGAACTGCTCGACCGAAATGGCCGGCGTGGTCGGCGAGCACTGGGGCAAGTTCGAGGATGCCGGCATCGACAAGGTGAAGGCGGAGGAAGGCCACGAGGTCTACAAGCTGACGCCGGACCAGACCGCCGCCTGGAAGAAGGCGTCCGAGCCGCTGGTCAAGACCTGGGGTGATGGCGCCAAGAAGGCCGGCATCGATCCCGACGCAGCGCTGGCGGATTTGAAGGCGTCGTTGAAGAAGTACAACGCGCTGGCGGAGTAGTTTTCACCGAAACAGAAGCGGCGGCGGGAATCGTTCCGCCGCCGCTTTCCTGCAAATTTGAGGACCCTCCACCCATGAAGCGCTGGATGGATCGCGTCATCGACTCGATCGAATGGATCGCCGCTGCCTTCGTCGGCATCGTCGCGCTCGACATCTTTCTGTCGGTGCTGCTGCGCAACACGCTGAACTATTCGATTCCCGACAGCTTCGACATCGGCCGCATGCTGCTCGGCATCCTCATTTTCTGGGGCATCGCCGCGACCTCCTATCGCGGGACCCACATCACGGTCGACCTGGTCTGGGGCAATGTCGGGCCGCGCTATCAGCGCTGGATCGACGTGTTCGCGACGCTGGTGCTGCTGTTCGTCGTCACCGTGCAGACCTGGACGCTGTTCGACAAGGTTCGCGGCACCTACAACGACAACGTCCAGACGTTCGACATGCACATGCCGACCTGGCCGTTCTTCGCGATCGCCTGGATCGGTGACGTTTCGGCTGTTCTGCTGATCGCGATCCGCACCTACCGGCTGATCTTCCATCCCGAAGAGATGCACGACCCCAAGCTCAAGGCGACGGAGTAATCATGAGCACCGATGCCGTCGCCGTTATCGGCTTCGTTTCCCTGTTCGCTCTGATGCTGCTGCGCGTGCCCGTCGGCATGGCGATGGGCCTCGTCGGCGTCTCCGGCTTCTCCTATCTGGTCGGCGCAACGCCGGCGTTGAAGCTGGTCGGCCAGACCTCGATGCGCACGGTGACCGACTACACCTTCGGCGTCATCCCGATGTTTCTGCTGATGGGCTCCTTCGTCAGCAATTCCGGCATGAGCCGCGAGTTGTTCCGCGCCGCCAACGGCTTTGTCGGGCACTTGCGCGGCGGCCTCGGCATTGCCACCGTCGGCGCCTGCGGCGGCTTTGCCGCGATCTGCGGCTCGTCGGTCGCGACCGCGGCGACGTTCTCGGCGGTCGCCTACCCGGAGATGCGCCGCTTCGGCTATCCGCAATCCTTTGCCACCGGCGTGATTGCGGCCGGCGGCACGCTGGGTGCGATGCTGCCGCCCTCCACCGTGCTTGCCGTCTACGGCATCATCACCGAGCAGGACATCGGAAAACTCTTCATCGCCGGCATCATTCCGGGCCTGCTGGCGATGACCATGTACATGATCACGATCTTTCTGATCGGCTATTTACGCCCCGACTTCCTGCCCAAGGGCAAGGTGCTGCCCTGGCGCGAGCGCTTCGCCGGCCTGAAGGACATCTGGGCGCCGGTGCTGCTGTTCGTGTTCGTGATCGGCGGCCTCTACGGCCTGCCGTTCCTGCCGCGCTTCACGCCGACGGAAGCCGGCGGCGTCGGCGCCACCGGTGCTTTCATCATCGGCGTCGTCACGGGCCGGCTCGATCGCGAGAAGATCCTGGCTTCGCTGCTCCAGGCAACGCGCACGGCGGCGGCCGTGTTCACCGTACTGATCGGTGCGCTGATCTTCGGCTATTTCCTCACGGTGACGCAGACGCCGCAGAAAGTGACGGAATTCCTCACCGGCCTGGGCTTGGGCCCCTACGGCGTGCTGGCGCTGATCATGGTGATGTATCTCGTGCTCGGCTGCCTGATGGATGCCATGGCGATGATCATCCTGACCGTACCGATCATCTTCCCGGTCATCACGCATCTCGGCTTCGATCCGATCTGGTTCGGCGTCATCATCGTCATGACCGTCGAACTCGGCCTGATCCATCCGCCGGTCGGCATGAACGTCTTTGTCATCAAGAGCGTGGTGAAGGACGTCTCCTTCTCCACCATCTTCAAGGGCGTGATTCCGTTCGTGGCGACCGACCTGGTGCGTCTGGTGATTTTGATCGCGTTCCCGCTGCTGGCGACCTGGCTGCCGACGCGCATGATGGCGCATTGAAGGGTGAAGCGATGACCACACCGACACTCGAGACAAGATACGCCTTCACCATCACCGCAAAAATCGGCGACGTCATCACCGCCGGCGAAACCGGCATCGGCGTCCGTCGCATCATCCCGATCATCGGTGGCGAGGTGACAGGTGCGATCACCGGCAAGGTGCTGCCCTTCGGCGCCGACTTCCAGACCATCCGCCCGAACGAGCTGATCGATCTCGAAGCCAAATACGCCTTCGAGACCGACGACGGCGCCATCGTCTATGTCGAGAACAAGGGCATGCGCTTCGGCCCGGTCGACCTCTTGCAAAAGCTCAAGCGCGGCGAGCCGGTCGATCCGAAACTGATCTACTTCCGGACCGTGCCGAAATTCGAGACGGGGCACGAGACGTACCGCTGGCTGATGGAGCACATCTTTGTGGGCTCAGCGGCGCGGCATGCGGACCGGGTGGTGATCGACGTCCACCAGGTGGTGTGAGCTACACACTCGGCCGTCGTCCCGGCGAACGCCGGGACCCATACCGCGTGATCTATCGATCGCGGACGGTAGGAGCGTCGGACGACGAATCTTCGCCAAATTTCTCCCTGGGACTATGGATTCCGGCTTTCGCCGGGACGACATCGAATGTGAAGGCCACGGCGCCGGCCCCATATTGACTCCCGCAGAATTCGTTATACAACATAACTATTCTGATAAGGACGCAAATGACACAGGGAAACGCCGAAACCGCTGCCGCGGGCGCCTCCGGGCTGCTTCAAATCGAGAGGGTGGACCGGGTTCTGACCGTGGGTCTGAACCGGCCGGCCAAGCGCAATGCGCTCAACGACGGCATCATCCTTGAAATCGGCGAATGTTTTGCGTCCCTGCCCGAGGACATCGGCGCGGTCGTCATTCACGGCATCGGCGATCATTTCTCCAGCGGCCTCGACCTCTCCGAACTTCAGGATCACGACGCCACGGGCGGGCTCCTCCACTCTCAAATGTGGCACCGGGTGTTCGACCGCATCCAGTACAGCCGCGTGCCCGTGATCGCGGCGCTCAAGGGTGCGGTGATCGGCGGCGGGCTCGAGCTTGCCTGCTCCGCCCACATTCGCGTCGCCGAGCCCACAGCCTATTTCGCGCTGCCTGAGGGCCAGCGCGGCATCTTCGTCGGCGGCGGCGGCTCGGTGCGCCTGCCACGGCTGATCGGCGTCGCGCGCATGATGGACATGATGCTGACGGGCCGCGTCTATAGCGCGACCGAGGGGGCGTCTTACGGCTTTGCGCAATATGTCACCGAGGCCGGCAGCGGCCTCACCAAGGCGCTGGAGCTCGCGACCAAGATCGCGTCGAACGCACCGCTGACGAATTTCGCCGTGCTCCAGGCATTGCCGATGATCGCGGAGGCCAATCCGCAGACCGGCCTGCTGATGGAATCACTGATGGCCACCGTCGCGCAGAGCGACAAGGAGGCCAAGCGCAGGATTCGCGAATTCCTCGAGCACAAGACCGCCAAGGTAAAGCCGAAATCATGAGTGCGAAGCCGTCCTCTTCCAGCACAGAGCGCGGCGAGAGCAATTCTCCGCTGCGGCCGATCTCGTTCGGCGATCCCGTCATCGACATCGATCGTCGCGCCGATGGCACGATCTATTTGCGGCCGAAGCAGCCGCTCGGCGACTATCCCATCCGCATCACCGACCGCCTGCATCACTGGGCGACGACGACGCCGAACCGCGTGTTCATGGCGGAGCGCGAAGGCGGCCACGGCTGGCGCAAGATCACCTATGCCGAGCTGCTCACGGCGAGCCGTCACATCGCCTCGGGCCTGATCCAGCGCGGCTTGTCGGCCGAGCGGCCGGTCGTCATCCTCTCCGGCAATTCGATCGATCATGCGCTGCTGGCGTTCGGCGCGTTCTATGCGGGCATTCCGTTCTGTCCGGTATCGCCAGCCTATTCGCTGGTGTCGAAGGATTACGGCAAGCTCTCTTACCTGATGAAGCTGCTGACGCCCGGCCTCGTCTTCGCCGAGGACGCCGACAAGTTCGCGGACGCCCTTGCCGCCAACGTGTCGCTCGGCACCGAGATCGCCGCATCCTATGGCAGCGTGCCCGGCCGCGACGTCACCTTGCTCGCCGACCTCATGGCAACGCCTGTTCGCAGCGACCTCGACGCGGTGCATCGCAAAATCGGCCCCGATACGATCGCAAAATTCCTGCTGACGTCGGGCTCGACCGGCAATCCCAAGGCCGTCATCAACACCCAGCGCATGATCTGCGCCAACCAGGTCATGCTGCGCGAGACGCTCGCCTTCCTCAAGGACGAGCCGCCCGTCATCATCGACTGGCTGCCCTGGAATCACACCTTTGGCGGCAACCACAATATCGGGCTGACGCTCTACAACGGCGGCTCTATGTATCTCGATGCCGGCAAGCCCATGCCCGGCGGCATCGAGGAGACCGTGCGCAACCTCCAGGAGATTTCGCCGACGGTCTATTTCAACGTGCCCAAGGGCTACGAGTCGCTGCTGCCTTATTTGCGCGACGACCAGGGCCTTCGTGCCAAGTTCTTCGACCGGCTGCATGCGATGTTCTTCTCGGGTGCGGCGCTGTCGCCCTTCGTCTGGAACAGTCTCGACGAACTCGCGGTGAAGGAAAAAGGCTATCGCGTGCCGATGCTGACCGGCCTCGGCGCAACCGAGACCGCGCCATTCTTCATGTCGGTTAATCCGCGCACCAGCCGCTCCGGCCATGTCGGCCTTCCCGTCTCGGGTAACGACGCCAAGCTGGTTCCGAACAACGGCAAGATGGAGGTTCGCGCCAAGGGCCCGAACGTGATGCCCGGCTACTGGCGCCAGCCCGACATCACCGCAAAATCCTTCGACGAGGAGGGATTTTACAAGATGGGCGACGCGCTCAAGCCCGCCGATCCCGATGATCTCAACGCCGGCTTCGATTTCGACGGCCGTGTCAGCGAGGATTTCAAGCTCGCGAGCGGCACCTGGGTCAGCGTCGGCCCGCTGCGTGCGCGCTTCGTCGCGGCCTGCGCGCCGCTGGTGCGCGACGTCGTTATCGCCGGCATCAACCGCGACGAGGTCTCCGCGCTGGTGCTGCTCGATCTCGACGGTTGCCGCCTGATCAACCCGACGCTGCCGGCCGATAGTCTCGCCGTCACCGCCCGGGATAGATTGGTGCGCGAAGCTTTTCGCGAGCGGCTCACGCGTTTCCTCTCTTCGGCCACCGGCTCCTCGACGCGGATCACGCGCGCGATCCTGCTGGACGCGCCGCTGTCGATCGACAAGGGCGAGGTCACCGACAAGGGCTCGATCAACCAGCGCGCGGTGCTCGAGCATCGCGGCGCGCTGATCGAGGAGCTCTACGCTGCCAATCCATCTGATCGTGTGATATCGGTCGGCTAAGAATTCATCGAAGGAGAACGCCATGTTGTTGAAGGATCAGGCAGCCGTCGTCACCGGCGGCGCATCGGGACTGGGCGCCGCCACCGCTCGCAAGCTGGCGGCACAGGGCGCCAAGGTCGCAGTGTGCGATCTCAACACCAAGCTCGCGGAGACCGTTGCCGCCGAGATCAAGGGCGTCGCCGTGACCTGCGACGTCTCCGACGCCGCCTCCGCTGAAGCCGCGATTGCACAGGCCGCCAAGGCCCACGGCCCGGCCCGCGTGCTGGTCAATTGCGCCGGCATCGGCGTGGCAAAGCGCGTCGTCGGCCGTGACGGCCCGATGGCGCTCGCCGATTTCGACAAGGTGATCAAGGTCAATCTGATCGGCACCTTCAACATGCTGCGCCTCGCCGCGACCGAGATGTCCAAGCTCGAGCCGCAGGCGAGCGGCGAACGCGGCGTCATCATCAACACGGCCTCGGTTGCCGCCTATGACGGCCAGATCGGCCAATCAGCCTATTCGGCCTCGAAAGGCGGTATCGTCGGCATGACGCTGCCGATCGCGCGCGAGCTGGCCCAGTTCGGTGTTCGCGTGCTGACGATCGCGCCCGGCCTGTTCCTGACGCCGCTGCTGGCCAACCTGCCGCAGGAAGCCCAGGACTCGCTCGCCGCCGCGATCCCCTTCCCGCGCCGGCTCGGCCATGCCGACGAGTTCGCCGCGCTCGCGCTGCACATGGTCGAGAACTCCTACCTCAACGGCGAAGTGGTGCGCCTCGACGGCTCGCTACGCATGGCGCCCAAGTGACTTCGTAGAGTAAGAGCCCCGCATGTTCGTGAACCGGCGCGACGTCCAGATCCAGTGGGGCGACTGCGACCCTGCCAACATCGTCTACTATCCGCGCTATTTCGCGATGTTCGACGATTCGACCTCGACCCTGTTCGAGGTCGCCGGGTTCTCAAAACAGGACCTGGTCCGCAAATACGGCCTGGTGGGCATCCCCATGGTCGACACGCGGTCCAAGTTCTACATCCCCTCGACCTATGGCGACTGGATCACCATCGAAACGAAGATCGAGAGCATCAAGCGCTCGAGCTTCGAGGTGAAGCACAATGTCTACAAGGGCGATGCGCTCGCCATCGAAGGTTTTGAGACCCGCGTCCTGGTCGGCCGCGATCCCGTTAACCCCGACAAGCTGAAATCGGCACCGTTTCCGCCGGAAATGGTAGCGAAATTCATAGGGAGTTAGATCCGGAGCTAAATCGCCGCATCACCAAAAGACGGGGCTGAAATAGCCCCGAATTTCTGCTTTCAAAGAAATACGAAAAGGGAGGAATCGATGAAACGCTTTTACCTGACCGCCGCCATCGCCGCGGCCGCGCTGGCGCTGCCGGCCCTGCCGGTGCTGGCCCAGACCAACGAAATCACCATCGGCATCAGCGTGACCACCACAGGTCCCGGTGCCGCCCTCGGCATCCCCGAACGCAACGCGCTGGAATTCGTGCCGAAGGAGATCGGCGGCGTGCCGCTGAAGGTGATCGTGCTCGACGACGGCGGCGACCCGACCACCGCGACCACCAATGCGCGCCGCTTCGTCACCGAATCCAAAGCCGACGTCATCATGGGCTCCTCGATCACGCCGTCGTCGATCGCGATCTCCAACGTGGCGAACGAAGCCGGCATCCCGCATTTCGGCCTTGCGCCGTTCCCGATCACGCCCGAGCGCGCCAAGTGGTCGGTGTCGATGCCGCAGCCGATTCCGATCATGGGCAAGGTGATCTACGAGCACATGAAGGCCCACAACGTGAAGACGGTCGGCTATATCGGCTACTCCGATTCCTACGGCGATCTCTGGTTCAACGATTTCAAGACCCAGGGCGTGCCGATGGGCATGACCATGGTCGACGAGGAGCGCTTTGCGCGTCCCGACACGTCGGTGACCGGACAGGTGCTCAAGCTCGTCGCGGCCAATCCGGACGCGATCCTGGTCGGCGCTTCCGGCACGGCCGCGGCGCTGCCGCAAACCGAGCTGCGTGAGCGCGGCTATCAGGGCCTGATCTACCAGACCCACGGCGCGGCCAGCATGGACTTCATCCGCATCGCCGGTAAGGCCGCCGAGGGCGTGCTGATGACGTCGGGCCCGGTGATGGATCCCGAAGACCAGCCCGACAGCGCCCTCACCAAGAAGCCGGGCCTGGCGCTCAACTCCGCCTATGAGGGCAAATACGGCCCGAACAGCCGCAGCCAGTTCGCCGGCCATTCCTACGACGCCTTCGAGGTCCTGAAGCGCGTCATCCCGACCGCGCTGAAGACGGCGAAGCCCGGTACGCCTGAGTTCCGCGAGGCCATTCGCCAGGCCTGGCTGACCGAGCGGGAAATCCCGGCAAGCCAGGGCGTCTACAACTTCACCGAAAAGGATCGCTACGGCCTCGACGACCGCTCGCGCATCCTGCTTACGGTCAAGGACGGCAAATACACGCTCGCGAAATAAGCAGCGACGAGTTTCCAATACGACGAGAGCCGGCCCGATGGGCCGGCTCTTTTGTTTTGCGTTACCGGCGCGACTGCATCAGGCCGCCTGCCGCAGCGGCGTCCAGGCGAACTCCGGATAGTAGGTGTCCATCATCCGGTCGACATAGGCGGTGAGGTTTTGAAATCCTTCCGCGCGCTCGCGCAGACGGGATTCGAAGAACGGCGTGAGAATTCCGGCGAGCGCGCCGAACGCCGTCGCGTCGACCCCGCTGGGCCTGTTGCCCATCAGATAGGATTTGTCGCCGAGCTGCACCGAGAGCGCAAACAACGAGCGCACCGCGAGCTCGACATCGTCATCGGGCCCATGACGGCCGAGGCCGGAGAGCAGGTAGTTCTCGGCGACGCGGAATTGCGCGTCCTCGCGCAGTTTCTCGCGGCTGTGCTCGGGCGCCCCGTCGAAGAAATGCGCAGGGCCCTTGGCGAAATTGGCAGCATCGACCCAGCGCGCGCCGACCAGCGACCAATAGACGTGGTGCTCGATCATGCGCTCGAACGCCCAGGCCTGGGCGCGTTCGTGCAGGGAAAGGCCGGCGTCGAAGTCGAAGCCGTAGCGGCGCTCGATATGGGCGCGGATGAAGGTGGAATCGGCCACCGCCTCGCCGCCGTCGTCGATGAAGGGCAGCTGCCCCTTCGGCGAAGCCGGGGGCATTGCGCGCTCCTTCCGGTAGGGCAGTCCCGCCATCTTGAGCTGCACCTCGGTCTTGGTGACGAAGGGGCTGATTTCCGGCAGGCCGAAGCCGGTGCCAAAGCCGTAAAGCGTTATCATTGGAGCTCTCCTGAACCTGCCGAAAGAGTTGACGGAACCTAGTGACGGGCTGCTGCCACCATGGTGGCAGCAGCCGTGATATCTTCTGCGAAACGGGCCCCCCGCCAGGCGCGGCTCATGACATGGCGGACCAGCGCGTCCGCAGCCTGGATCAGCGCACGTACCAACAGGGTCGCAAGCGCAACGCGGAGATCGACGACGGTGAGATCGAAAAGCGCAAGGCGGCCAGGGACTCTGGCATGCAACGAGGTCTGCGCCCGCCACAACGGACCGACCAGGCCGAGATGGATTGGAATGATCATGGACAAACCCTCTTCAGTCGATGTGTTGTCCCGGTATAGAACTCCCCTGCTGCCAACATCCTGTCAGCAGCCACGCGCCGTTTTCTGATCCGCCCCCGATGAGAGAATTGTCATGAGACGCGCCGACCGGCTGTTTCAGATCATCCAGGTGCTGAGACGCACCCGTAAGCCGCTGACGGCGGACGCAATTGCGGCCGAACTCGAGACGTCGAAGCGAACGATCTATCGCGACATCGCAACGCTGATGGGCCAGCGCGTGCCGATCCGCGGCGAGGCCGGCATGGGCTACATCCTGGAGAAAGGTTTCGACCTGCCCCCCTTGATGCTGACACCCGACGAGATCGAGGCGGCGGTGCTCGGTGCGCAATGGGTCGCGGGCCACGCCGATTCCACGCTGGCGCGCGCGGCCGAAGATTTGATGGCCAAGATCGCCGACACCGTGCCCGAGCGCCTGCGCCCCTTCGTGCTGGAGCCTGCGAGCCGCGCGCGCCCGAGCTGGAACAGGGAGCCTGACCGCCTGGACATGGCGCGCACGCGCACCCAGATTCACGAGGGCAAGAAGATCATGCTGCGCTATCGCGACGAGCAGGGCCGGCCCAGCGAGCGCATGATCTGGCCGATCTCGGTCGGCTATCTCGAAGCCGTGCGCCTGCTCGCGGCCTGGTGCGAGCTGCGCAGCGATTTCCGCAGCTTCCGCACCGACCGCGTGGTGGATGCGACCTATCTCGACGAAAGATATCCGGAGCGGCGCGACGTGCTGCGCGCGAAATGGCGGCAGAGCCTGGTCTGGGGCCCGCCCAAGGACACCTGACAAGGGACACGTGACGAGGATGGAAGAAATCGATCTGTCGAGCTGTTGCCAGAGCTGCGGCGCCTGCTGCGGCTATTCGCAGAACTGGCCGCGCTTCTCGATCGAGAGCGACGAGGAGCTTGCAGCGATTCCGGAGACGCTCATCAACGAGCGACAATCCGGCATGCGCTGCGAAGGCGATCGCTGTTCAGCGTTGCAGGGCGAGATCGGCAAGGCAACCGCGTGCGGCATCTACGCGATGCGGCCGGAGGTGTGTCGCACCTGCATGCCGGGCGACGCCGAATGCGCGATGGCGCGGCGGAAGTTCGGACTGCCTGTGATCGTGACCGCTTAAGCGGGGACGGCTTCGCTGATCTCGTCGTCGATCTCGTCGTCCAGCGGTGCGAGCACCGAGAGCGGCTTGGTCGACAGGCTGATCGGCTTGCGGCCGCCCGACAGCGACGGCGGCGATTTGGACGAGCCCTCGCGCGACAGCGCATAGAGCGTCGAGCCGACACGGCCGCCGTTCTCGATCAAGTCGCGCTCGCTGCAGCTGGCTGCGATCGCGACGGCCAGCGAATGAAGATGGCTGCGGCGATAGCAAAACAGCGCCAACCTGGCGCGCGCGTCAGGGGAAACACTCTCAACCAGCCTCGGCAGGCCACTCTCGCTGGCGCGGTACATCTCGCCAAGGAGCTCGTCGCGAACCGGGCAGAAATCGCTTTCATAAGCGTCGCGGCTTGAAAACATTGCAGTTCTCCCTCGTGTCCGGAAGATGCAGCGCAATTCTCTAATGAAAGGTTAACCACCCTGGGCGGTAGTCACCCGGGGTGCTTGCCGTTATGGCGCGAATCGGAGCGGCCCCCTGCCGGGCTGAATACGGGGTCGGCGGTGCCGTTGCGGCCATCCTTCGAGACGCCCGCCTCTGGCGGCTCCTCGGGATGAGGTTTGTTTCCACCGAAAAATTCCAACGCCTGATGGTGAGGCGGCGCGAGGCGCCGTCTCGAACCACGAGGCCGGGCAGCCGACCGCAGGCAGCCTCAGTTGGCCGCCATGAAGATGGAGAGGCCGAAGCCGGTCAGATGGTGCAGCGCCTGGTCGACGCCGATCAGGGTCCAGAACCAGGGGTGCTCCTGGTTGACGCCGAAATTGGCCGAGACCAGTCCCTTGGCGCGGTCGATCGTGATGTGAATGACGAAGTCGATGAGCGCCACGAACCAGAATTTCGGTGCGACGATCAGGATCAGCGGCAGCGCAACTGCAAGGTGAATCAGGCAGTGCACCAGAAGCGGCAAAGCCCAGCCGTGCTTCTGGTCCTTGCCGTGCGCCATCCATGCGGTCTGCAGCACGAAATCGGCGATGATGTGCTTGAAGGTGAGCAGCAACATCCAGCCAATGAGCGCTTCAACCGGAACCGCCGATGACAGAGGTGGAAACGACAAAGCTGACGCCCTCGTTGAATCGAAAAGAAAGAATGGAGCGTTCAGCGCAACTTCTTCTTGGACCCGTCAGATCATCGGGACCGCTGATTTATGACATCTCCCGCGACGGAATGCAGCCGGGGGGAACTGGAAAATCGCCAACTGTGGCTAAACGGTGATAGCATGACCAAACGACGCGGATCGGTCGGGTAAGGTTACCTTCGGCGCGGAATTTGCATTCTCTCGCTGGAGCGCTATCATCCTCAGGTAGAGGATTATCGTTCTTTTTTCAGATGCTTACGAATTTTCCGCGCGTGCCGCCGGCGATGCCCGTGCCGCCCGCCGTCCCAGAAATAAGGCCAGAGTGCTGCCATGAGTGCTGAAGGTCCGACCTCGTCGACCGAGCTCCCGCCGCCCCGGCGTCCCAAGGTGATCAAGACCAATCAGCAGCAGGTCGTGCTGTATGTCGTGCTGACCCTGCTGCTGTCGCTTGCCACCGTCTGGGCCGGACGCGCCTGGTTGCACAATTCGGAGACGCTGACCTTTGCCGTCGGCGCTCCCAACAGCGACGAAGCACTGTTCGCGACCAAGCTCGCCACACTGCTGAAGAACAACGCCTCCCGTTTCCGGATCAAGGTCGTCAACAACGCCGACGGCGCCAAGGCACTCGCGCAGTTCGATCGCAGGCAGGCCGATCTTGCCGTGCTGCGCACCGACGCCAAGGTGCCGCTGCGGGCGCGGACGCTCGCGATCCTCGAGCACGATCTCGTGCTGCTGCTCGGCCCCGGCAGCAAGAAGATCAAGTCGCTCGCCGAGCTCAAGAAGAAGAAGGTCGCCATTCTCGCCGAGAATGATTCGTCCCTCGCCTTCGTTCGCAGCATCCTCGACATTCCCGCCGACAGCCCCGACGCCGCGAAGATCCAGATGGCGCCGCAGGGTGCGACACTGGACAAGCTGTTCGCGCCGGCCAACGGCTTCAGTGCGGTGATTGCCGTCGTCCACGCCTCCAAAGCCGTGCGCGACAAGGCCTATGAGCAGGTCGCCAAGCGTGGCGGCTTCACGCTCAATGCAATCGACGAGGCCAAGGCCCTGGCACGCAAATTCCCCGGCATATCAGACGAGACGCTGACGGCAGGCACGCTGTCCGCCTCGCCCGAGATTCCCGACGACGATCTCGACACGATCGGCCTCGAATGGCTGCTGGTCGCTCAGTCCAAGATGTCGGCGACCACCGCCGGCGACATCGCGCGCATCGTCTACGAGAACAAGTCCGCGCTCGGGCTCGACAACGGCTTTGCGACCCATATCGAACCGGCTTCCGTCGAGAAAGATGCGTACGTGATGGCGCATCAGGGCGCCGCCGACTACATCAACGATGACACCAAGTCGTTCATGGATAAGTACAGCGACATGATGTATCTGGGCGCCGCCGCGCTCAGCGTCATCGGTTCGATCTTCGCTGCGATCTACGCCAAGATCACCCGCATCGCGCCTGAGAAGGCTGGCGAACTTTCTACCGCCGTCCTCGACGTCGGCGAACGCATCGAGCACGCCCATTCGCTGGATCAGCTCGAATGCCTGCAGGACGAGCTCGAGGGCATCTTGCGCGGCGCGGTGATCGGCTTGCGCGACGGCACGATCAGTACCGACGGCCTCGATACCTTCAAGCTCGGCTATGAATTCGTCCGCGACGAGATCGGCATGCGCCGCGACTACCTGAAGCGCCACGCCAGCGAGCTCGAGAAGATCGGCGCCCCCGCCGCGCTCCCGCCGCCCGAAGACAGCAATGTCGTCGTGGTGAAGACGGCTCAGAGTGCCTGACCTATCGAGGCCGTGCCTCGAGATCGGGCTCGCTCGCTTTTTGGGCGAATCGCGAGCCATGCCCCGGGAACCGTTTCCCTCGTACAACCGTTGGCGTTCTCAGCACAACCGGAGAACGCACCATGCGTCTGCTCCTTCTCATCATCTTGCTGGGAATGCTGGTTGCGGTTGGTTACTTCGGCTATTCGGCCATGGCGGTCGAAGGCGACCCGCTCCCGACGGAAGGTTATGTGGCACTGGCGCTCGGAGCGGGGTTCTCCGTGATCGTCGGCGTCGGCCTGATGATGCTGCTGTTCCTGAGCAGCCGCCGCGGCTATGACGAACCTCCACATTTCAAATAGCAACCAGACCCCGCCCCCTTGCGATTGGACGAAGTAGCCGCGCCCTGATCCGGGCGGATGGTTCGGCTGCCCGCCCCGTCGTTGACGGCCCCGGTCCGGGCGGGCACTTTGGCGCCCAAGTCCCTGGCCGGGACCGCCAAGCACCAAGATCGAGCCGCCATTCCGCATGTTCAAGCCGATGTTTCCCCCTCTGGCCCAGTTCGTGGCCGCGACCGCCGGCCGCAACATGACCAAGGCGGCCTATGTGGCCGTGACCGTCGGCGTGGTCAGCATGGTGCTGCTAACGCTCGATCCAGCCTATGAAGCGGCCCACCGTTGGGTCGATTTCCTGCTCTGGGCCTGTCTCGCCTATTTCGTGTTCGAATGGCTGGTCCGGCTGCGCCACATGGCGCGGCAGGGGCGGCTCGCCCTCTACATGTCCTCCTCGGCCGGGTGGGTCGACGCATTGGGGGCATTGGCGGTGCCGGTCGCCCTGATCCTCGGCGCCGAACCCAAGACCGCCTGGCTCCTGAGCGTGCTCTGGGTCTTGAAGGTGGTGCCGGGCATTCCCGGCCTGCGCCAGCTCCGCCGCGTGCTGGTGCTGGAATCCGGACCGCTGCTCAGCGTGCTTGTGATTTTCCTGATGGTGGTCTTCCTGGCCTCCGTCGCCGAATATTTCCTGGAGCGGGACGTGCAGCCGCAGACGTTTGGCAGCGTCCCTGCCGCGCTGTGGTGGGCGGTCGTCACCCTGACCACGACAGGCTATGGCGACGTCGTACCGGTCACGCCGCTCGGCCGCATGGTCGCGGCGCTGGTGATGATCTCCGGCCTCGGCGTGTTCGGCCTCTGGACCGGTATTCTGGCGACCGGGTTCGCGGCGGAAACCCGGCGTGACAACTTCCTCAAGACCTGGGAATCCGTCAGCAAGGTGCCGTTCTTCGCGGCGCTGGGGCCGGCAGCGATCGCTGACGTCACCCACATGCTGCGTACCATGGAGCTGCCGGCACGCACCATGATCATCCGCAAGGGCGCGCAGGGCGACTGCATGTACTTCATCGCGGCCGGCGCGGTCGAGGTCGACCTCCCCGGCAAGAAAGTCCAGCTCGGCGAGGGCGCCTTCTTCGGTGAGATGGCGCTGCTCGGCAACAACATGCGCGGCGCCAATGTCTCGACCACGAAAGTGTCGCGGCTGCTGGTGCTCGACCTCGTCGACTTCCGCGTGCTGATGGCGCGGCACCCGGACCTCGCCGAGACCATCGACGCCGAGGCGAAGCGCCGGGCGCTCGAAAACAAGTAATGGAGACAAGAATGTCGGACACAGCCGACGCGGCCAGCGGCCCCGTGCTCGAAATCAATGGTGCGCGCGCCACCATCCGCCTGAACCGGCCCAAGCATCTCAACCGGCTGCAGGCGGAGGATCTCGGCGACCTGGTCAGGCTGTTCGACCGGGTCGAGGCCGATCCAGCCATCCGCGTGCTGGTGTTGACCGGCACCGGACGCGCGTTCTCCGCGGGATACGATCTCAATTCGGTCGCCGAACGAGCCGTGAGCGCCAACGAGCAGCAGAGCGCGGGCTCGGCCTTCGAGGTCGTCGTCAATCGGCTGGAAGACCTCGGCGTGCCAACGATCTGCCGTCTCAATGGCGGCGTCTATGGCGGCTCGACCGACCTTGCGCTGGCCTGCGATTTCCGCATCGGCGTCGATACCGCCGAGATGTTCATGCCTGCGGCGCGGCTCGGGCTGCACTATTACAGGAGCGGCATCAAACGCTATGTGACGCGGCTCGGCGCCGACAACGCCAAGAAGCTGTTCTTGACGGCGCAGAAAATCACCGCGCCGGAGATGCTGCGCATCGGCTATCTCACCGCCATGGTGCCGGTCGAGACACTCGACGAGGAGGTCGACAGGCTCGCCAGCATCCTCGCCGGCAATGCCCCGAACGCGATGCGCGGCATGAAACGCGCAATCAACGAATTCGCCCGCGGCGAGCTGGATGAGCAAGCCGCCGACCAGCGCCACCGCGACAGCATGCGCGGCGACGAGATCAAGGAAGGCATCAAGGCCTTTGCGGAAAAGCGGCCGCCGCGGTTTTGAGGATCACCCCCGCTTCGACCGCATCGCGCGTGTCTGCGTGAGCTCTGAATCGTGCGACAGCGCCTGATAGCGTTTGCTGTCGACAGCGTAGATCGCGATTCGGCCCTCACTGTCGGCGTGCACACCCCAGCCGTAGCGCTTGCCGAGACCCGAGGCACGCATGCAGGCCTGGCCCCGCGAGAAGAACGTCGCGCGGGCAGCGTTCTTCTCGGACCTGGTCGCCTTGGCTCCAAGCTCACGCCCAGGCGCTGAGGTTGCGAAAATCACATCGTCCGACGTGTACGTGTAAGGTGCATTCGCGATCATCTCATATTGCAGGCCGGCCACTGTCGGTCGCCCGGCCCGCGGCGGCGGCTCCTCACCGAAGCGCGCCGGACAGTCCTCGGCAACCCGAATGAACGTGTCGAAACAGTTGGTCGTATGGAGCGGCTTGGCCATATGAGGTCCGGCCTCTTTAGCTTCCCGCGGCCGCAGCATGCTGCGCAGCCATCTCGTCATCCGCCGCACTGATGCGCTGGTACGCCGGCCTTGACGTGATGCGCTCACTGTAGCGGACAAATACGTCCTTCTTCGGCACGATGCCAAACATCATCGTCCAGCTGAACGCGACACCCCAAAGAATATCTGCTGCCGTCATCCGCTCGCCAAGCAGATAAGGCCCTTTCGACAACTGTGTTTCGAGCGCGCCCAGCATGGTGTCGTAGTCAGCGTAGGGCGACTGCGTGATCGGCATAGGATCGCGCTTCATGAACTTGTCGATCAGGGCAGGCTCGAAGGAGGCGCCGTAATAGGCGGTCCAGCGCAAATACGGACCGCGCAGCGGATCGCCAAGCGCAGGCGTGAGGCCGGCCTGCGGAAAGAGATCGGCGAGATAGATCAAGATGGCGACCTGCTCGGTCACGAGCGCATCACCATGGCGGATCGCAGGCACCTTGCCGAGCGGATTGATGGCGAGATAGGGAGGCCTCCGCTGCTCGCCGGCCTTCATGTTAAGGACATGAAGATCATAGGGCGCGCCGAGTTCCTCCAGCAGCACACGCGTGCCCATGGCCCGGCTTTGCGGCGAATAATACAGCGT
Organism: Bradyrhizobium sp. CCGUVB4N; assembly: GCF_024199945.1. Lineage (GTDB taxonomy): Bacteria > Pseudomonadota > Alphaproteobacteria > Rhizobiales > Xanthobacteraceae > Bradyrhizobium. Next base: position 8,674,602 of record NZ_JANADP010000001.1, read on the forward strand.
GATGCGGTTCGGATCGGTCATGGCGCGTCTCCTCGGGTCGGCTTGCGATGGATGACCTTGTAGCGAACCATACCTGACATCCTGTGTCAGGTATGGTTTAAGGAGATCATGCGCGCGAGCCGGATGCTGTCGATCCTCACCACCCTCCAGGCCAAGGGACAGGTCACTGCGCCCGAACTCGCCGAGTCCTGCGAGGTGTCGGTGCGCACGATCTATCGCGACATCGACGCGCTCGCGGCGTCCGGCGTCCCCGTCTATGCCGACCGCGGCGCGGAAGGTGGCTACCGTCTGCTCGACGGCTATCGCGTACGCCTGAACGGCCTGTCGCAGAGCGAGGCAGGCGCGCTGTTCCTCGCGGGACTGCCAGGCCCGGCGGCCGCGCTTGGGCTCGATGCAGCGATGATCGCCGCACAGAACAAGCTGATGGCGGCGCTGCCCGCAAACTTGCGCGAAGACGCCGGGCGGATGCAGGAGCGTTTTCATCTGGACGCGCCGGGCTGGTTCGGCGAGGCAGAAGAGCCAAAGCATCTGCGCGCGATTGCCGGCGCGGCTCTGCGCGGGACATTGATAAAGATCCGCTATCAGAGCTGGCGCGCTGAGAAGCTGCGCCGTGTCGCCCCGCTCGGCCTCGTGCTGAAGGGTGGCAGCTGGTATCTCGCAGGCCAGGTCGACGGCAGCGTGCGCACCTACCGCATCGCGCGCGTGCTCGACTGCAGCGCGCTCGACGACCGCTTCGATCGTCCCGCCGATTTCGATCTCGCCGCCTACTGGCAGGATGCCACACTGCGGCTCGAGGCCGAGATGCACCCGAACGTCGCGGTCGTGCGGCTCTCACCATTGGGCGTAAAGCTGCTCGACGCGCTGAGCCAGCCTTACGTCAGGGCGCGCACGCAGATCGACGAAACCACTGATGCCGATGGCTGGCGCATCGCGAAGGTGCCAACCGGGAAAACCTCGTGGCATGCCGCCGCCGAATTGCTGCGGCTCAGCTCCGAGGCCGAGGTGCTGGAGCCCGCCGATCTCCGCGAGAAGATGGCCGAGATGACGCAGGCGATGGCCGCGCGCTATCGCGCGGCGCGGAAAGCCTGACAGCGGCGCACCTCGCCGCGGCCGATGAAACAATCCTGAAACACGATTCTCCCTCCTCCATGTGAACGCAATCACGCTTCGGCCCGACCGAGAAGCAGGGACACAACAACGGCCTCGCGCCACACTGGAGAATGAAGATGTTTCGTAAGCTTGCTCTTGGTCTGATCGCCGCCGGTTCGCTCGGCGCTGCCGCTCTCGCACCCACCGCGGCGTCGGCTCACGGCTTCCACCACTGGGGTCCCGGCTGGGGCTTCGGTTATGGCGGCCTCTACGTCAACACCGGCGTCAGCAACTGCTACCAGGAGCGCGTCGTCCCGACCCGCCACGGCATGCGCGTCCGCGTCGTGAATGTCTGCGCCTACGGGATCTACTGATATCGTGCCTTCACGACAAAGCTCCGGTCGCGCTGCGGCCGGAGTTTTGCGTTGAGATCAAGCGCTCTTCCGATGCCGGCGAAACCAGGCCCATGTCTCGCGCGTCGTTCTGATATAGCCACGGCCACGATAGACGATCTCACCATCGACGATGCCGTTCAGCCTTGGCAGGGCATGAAACGGAATCGAAGGATAGGCGTGATGCTCGACATGGTAGGGCATGTTCCAAGCAATCCATTTGACGACCGCACCGGTGTAGGTGGTGCGGGTGTTCTCGAACGCGCTGCGGGTCCGCTCGCAGCCGGTGTGCTCGGCGTAGAGATAGGGCCGCAAGAAAAATTGCCCGATGATCAGCGGCACGATCCAGACCCACAGCAGCAGCGCCGACGAGAACCACAGCGACAATGCGAGCAGCAACGCGTAGGACGCGACATAGGCGCGCGCCTCGGTCACGATGGTGGCGCGCTTGTTCTCGGGGATCCAGGGCACGACGACCTTGCCGGTGATGGCATGGCCGAGCATCAGCCGGAGGCGGCCGGCGACCTGGAGCAATCCGCTATAGGCGATCGCAAGCTGCGTGTCGGATGCCGGCTTCACGCCGACGATCAGCTCGGGGTCCTTGTCCGGATCCTGGGTATAGCGATGATGGTCCCAATGGAACAGGCAGTAATATTCGTAGGGAAGGCCGATGATGAACGCGGAGAGATAGCCGACCGCGAGATTCAGGCCACGACCCCTGAACGCGGTCTTGTGGGCAGTTTCGTGCACGGCCATGAACAGGAAGGCGACGAGATAGCCCTGCGCCACCACCAGCGGCAGCGCCCAGAGCACGCCATAGCGCGAAGACACCATCCAGATCAGCGCCCCGACCAGTACGATCGTTCCGTAGTGACCGAGGCTCTGCGCCGCGCCCCTGAGATTCGAGCGCACCGACAATTCGCGCAGCATGGCCGGGCTTAGCGGCTTCAGGCGATGGCCGGGCTCTGAAACTGTCGCATCGCTCATGATCGAGGACCTGTCTTACTTGCTGAGAAGCGCTGCGACCTCGGCCTTGAGGAAGGCCTGATCGCGCGGATTGTTGATGGGATTGCCAGCGCGATGGCCGTGCAGCGACGGGATCGGATGCAGCACCGCCGATTTCGCGTTGACGAGCTTGCCGAGCTCGTCCTCGTTGTCGCGAACATCGAAATAACGATCGGTCGCGCCCGGCATCAGCAGCATATGCGCCCTGACCGCCGCCAGCGCGCGATCGAGATCGCCGCCGAAGGCATCGCAGCGGCTGATATCGCCGCGCTGCCAGATACCGACCTGCGCCAGCAGATCGTTGGCGTCGCGGCGCGCAAATATCGTGTCCCAGGCGCGGACGAGATAGTCTTCCAGCGAGGTGAAGCCTGCCTCGCGCCACAGCTCGTCGCGATAAAATCCGTGCGACATCGCCCAACCGGCATAGACGCGGCCCATGGCGCGATAGCCGATCGTAGGCCTTTCGACGAAGCGGCCATCGCGAAAGGCCGGATCGCCGGTCAGTGCGGCCTTCACACTTTCAAGAAACACCTGATTGTATGGCGCACAGCGCGCGCTACCGCAGACGACCGCGGCACGCGCCACCATATCAGGGTGCAGCGCCGCCCAGTGATAGGCCTGCATGCCACCCATCGACCAGCCATAGACCAGCGCGAGCTTCGTGATGCCGAAGCGCTCGGTCAGCAGCCGGTGCTGGACCGCGATGGCGTCGTGGTAGGAAATTTGCGGGAACGGCCCGTTGCCGGAGTTCGATGGCGAGGACGACAGGCCATTGCCGAACAGATTCGGGATGATGATGAAATAGCGGGTGGGATCGAGAACGCCGTCGGGCCCGATCAGCCACTCCGTGTCGAAATGCTGCGCATTGAACGAGGTCGGATAGAGGATGACGTTGTCTTTGGCCGGATTGAGTGTGCCATAGGTCTTGTAGGCAAGCTTCAGCGAAGGGAAGACCGCACCGGATTGAAGCGTGACATCGCCAGCCTCGAAGATCTCGTAGTCGCTCTGCCCGGTCATGCGTCCAAATCCCGCTCGCGCGGCCGCGGAATGCGCCCGCCACGACCACGATGCATCGATCGTGCCGGACCGGCAAACGCATCGTTGCGTCGCATCTAATAACTGTACCAATAGTACAGTTATTAGGCCAATGCAATGAAATTCTGGCTGTCAGGCGATCGCCGCGATGTATCGCTCCACCGATGCCGCGAAGGCGTCCTTCGCACCCGAGGCAATGTTGCGCCCCCACCAGGCGCCATAGATGCGGTCGAAGGCGAGCGGCTCGACGGCCGCAGCGATCCGCCGTACCGCGGCCGCGTTGAGCGGCACGTAGTTCGGATAGGAGTACATGAAGCTGAGGAAGCGGCGGTCCATCGTCACCTGCGCGATGTCGCCTGTAAGCAATGCGCCCCTGCCCTCGGCGCCGCGCGAATGGTGCAGCATGGTCGCACCCGCGAAATGACCGCCCGTGCGCAGCAACAGCAAGTCATCCGAGATGCGATGGTGATCGCCGGTCCAGTGCACGATCGACAGATGTGGACGCGTCACCCAGTCGCGATCATCGGCATGAAGATAGACCGGCACGCCACCAAATGCCTCGCTCCAGTCGGCGAGCGCGCCATAGAAATGCGGATGCGAGATCGCGATCGCTGTCAGGCCGCCGAGCGATTTAACATGCGCGATCGCCTCCGAAGTCGCGAGCGGGATGCAGTCCCACATCACGCACCCCTTGCCATCCGGGATCAGTAACGCACGCTGGCCGATCGCGAAGCTCGGATCTGAGCCGATGCCGATCAGGCCGAGATCATCGCGCCAGACGAGGCGATGGTATTCCGCCAACGTCTCGCGCGTCAGGAAGGTTTGCCCCTTCCAGTTCACGAACTGCCGTTCGTCCTCGCAGATCTGGCAGGAGGCAGGCGGCTTTTCGTTGTCCGGGAATTGTGCGCCGCAGGTTTCGCAGGTCCAGAGAGGCATGGTGGGAGCTCCATTGCGGGATGCAGCACCCTATTGCCTCAAGCCGATCATTGCGAGCGCAGCGACGCAATCCAGAGATGCACCCGCGGAAAGACTCGGGATTGCTCGCTACGCTCTCATCGACGATGTCGAGGCCCGATCGTTTCAAACCGACCCCGGACTCGCAGAGAGTCAGACCCTCACGTCCCAAAGCTCTTCTGAACCGCCTTGTCGAGGGTGTCAGCCCCGACGAAGCGCTGGCGCAGCTCGCGCTTGAGCAGCTTGCCGCTCGGGTTCTTCGGCAGGCTGTCCACGAAGATCACGCGCTTCGGCACCTTGAAATGCGCCATCTGGCCGGCGCAGTGCTGGATGACAGCGTCTTCATCCAGCTTCTCGCCGGTCTTGACCACGACGATGGCCGTGACCGCCTCGATCCAACGCGGATCGGGCAGGCCGACCACGGCGACTTCGGAGACCGCGGGGATGCGATAGACCATCTCCTCGACCTCACGGCTGGCGACGTTCTCGCCGCCGGTCTTGATCATGTCCTTGACGCGGTCGACCACGGTGATGTGGCCTTCGTCATCGACCGTGGCAAGATCGCCGGAGTGAAACCAGCCGCCGGTAAACGCCGCCGCGGTCTTCACGGGATCATTGTAATAGCCGGAGAGAAGATGCGGCGAGCGGTGCACGATCTCGCCGACCTCGCCGACCTCGACGTCCTTCATCGACGTATTCACCACACGCGTCTCGACATTGAGCACCGGCTTGCCGGCCGAGCCGGCCTTGCGCAGCTGATCCTCCGGACGCAACACTGTCGCGAGCGGTGCGATCTCCGTCTGGCCGTAGAAGTTCCAGAATTTTACCGCGGGTAGGCGGCGCTGGAGCTCGAGCAGCACCTCCACCGGCATGATGGAGGCACCGTAATAGCCCTTCTGGAGCGTCGAGAGATCGGTCTTGTCGAAATTCGGCGAACGCAGCATCGCGATCCAGATCGTCGGCGGCGCGAAAAACGAGGTGATCTTGTGCGCCTGGATCAGCGCCAGGATGTTGTCGGCGGTCGGCTTGCCCGTGATCACGCCGGAGGCGCCGAGATAGACCTGCGGCCCGAGGAAGACGTCGAGCTGGGCGCAATGATAGAGCGGCAGCGCGTGCAGGAACTTGTCGTCCACGCTCATGCCGCCGTCGATGATGCAGCTGACATACTGCCACATCACGGCTTCGTGGGTCAGCATCGCGCCCTTGGGCAGCGACTCCGTGCCGCTGGTGTAGACGATCTGCGCGAGATCGCGGCTGTCGACGGACGCCTCGAGGAACGAGCCGTCGGGATCAAGCAGATCGTCGAAAGTGGTGAGGCCCGCGGGCGCCGTGGCGGGATCCTCGCCCGGCAGCCAGATCATCTTTTCGACAGCGCAATCCTTCGCGCTCGCGGCGCGCGCCGGCTCAACGAAATCCGGACCGGTCGCGAGCAACTTTGCGCCGGAGCTCTTGAGGATGAAATTGATCTCGTCCGGATTGAGCATGAAGTTAATCGGCACCAGCACCGCGCCGATCCGCGCAACCGCGAAGCGTAGCGCGGCGAAAGCATGGGAATTGCGCGAGAGAACGGCAAGACGATCGCCCTTCTTCACGCCGAGACCGAGCAGGCCGCGGCCGAGCCGGTTGCAGATCGTATCCATCTCGGCAAAGGTCCAGCTCACGCTGCCGCAGCTCACGGCGAGCTTGGCCGGCTCGCGACCCGCGGAACGGCGCAGAAGATCGCCGATGGAATGCTCGCGCGCCTTCGAGATGGTGGCTGCGATGTCGCCGGTCATGTGTCCCTCCATGTGATGGCTTTGCTTGTTCGATTTCTTGCTTGAAATCTTGCGTCTTGTGCTTCTTGCGGATGATCTTGCCGGAAAACCGCTTCACACGTTTCCGGATCATGCGACGCTATCTGCGCCGGACCGCCTGCGCGTGCTCCATGTACATGTGCTCGACCGACCGATCGAGCGAGGCGATCTTCTCGAACCCGCGGCGCCAGTCCTGCAGGTGCCGGCGCGTCCAGAGTACGCCGGCCTCGCGGTCGCGTCGACGGATCGCGTCGATGAGATGGCGGTGCGCGGCAACGAGGCGCGGGCCGCCTTCGGCGACACCCGTCACGATCATCTCGGTGGTCGGATAGAACAATTGCGCCGCCGGCTCGCGCGCGAGCTGGAGCACGCGGTTCTGCGAGGCCTTTGCGACCAGCACATGGAATTCTGCGTCGCATTCCGCAAGCGCCGCGGGATCGCCGACCACCGCCTCGCTGCGCGCAAGGTTCTCGCCGAGTTCGGCCAGATTCCCCTCCGTCGCCCGCTCCACCGCACCTTCGATGCTGGCGACCTCCAACGTCATCGAGGCCTCGAAGAGCTCGCGAAACGTGACCTCATGCAGCACCAGCGCGCGGCTGAGGCGGCTCGCGAGCTTGCTGTAGCGCGGCAGGCAGGCATGCAGGCGGCGCGAGGAATCGCGGCGGATCAGGCCCCCCTCCTCCAGCACGCGGATGCCTTCGCGAATGGTCGAGCGGTTGACGCCGAACTGCCGCACGAGGTCGTGCTCGGTGCCGATGGGATCGCCTGGCTTGATACGGCCATTGACGATCTCGCGTTCGATCGCGTCGGCGACCTTCTGATAGGCCGGCGCGACATCGATCGGACGGAAGAGCGGCGAGACTGGCAAGATAGCCCCTAATGGCGATTGTCCGACAAAGTATAGGAGCGACCGAAAAGCGCGTCAAACCCGGTTATAAATGTTGCATCTGCAGCAAATTGACTCCTGCGAAACCCCGCTCTAGCTTTGTCGGACAAAGGGACGGAACAGTCCCGCAAGAGGAAACGTGTCCATGAGACCTATCGCAGCACTCATGTCTGCGGCCGGCCTGCTGTCGGCTGCCCTGATCGCTCCCGCCTCCGCCCAGCAGACCCCGCTCAAGATCGGCGTGCTCTCCGACTTCTCCTCGGTCTATTCCGACATCGGCGGCCAGGGGAATGTCGAGGCCACCAAGATGGCCATTGAGGACTTTGGCGGACAGATGTTCGGCAAGCCGATCGACATGGTCGCGGCCGACGTGCTCAACAAGCCGGACGTCGCCTCCACCATCGCGCGCAAATGGTGGGAGACCGAAGGCGTCGACATGATCATCGACCTGCCGACCTCGGCCACTGCGCTTGCGGTGATGGAGCTGTCGAAGCAGTACGAGAAGATCATGATCGTCACCGATGCGGCGAGCTCCGACATCACCGGCAAGTCCTGCTCGCCCTACACCGCGCACTGGACCTACGACACCTATTCCAATGCCCATACCGTCGGCAGCGCCATCGTCAAGAATGGCGGCGACAGCTGGTTCTTCCTCACCGCCGATTACGTGTTCGGCCATTCCATCGAGCGCGACACCGGCGATGTCGTGCGGGCGGCGGGTGGCAAGGTGCTCGGCAGCGTCAAGCATCCGCTCAACACCGCTGATTTCTCGTCATTCCTGCTCCAGGCCCAGGCTTCGAAGGCAAAAATCATCGGGCTCGCGAACGGCGGCGGCGACACCATCAACGCGATCAAGCAGGCCGGCGAGTTCGGCATTGTCGCCGGCGGGCAGAACCTGGCGGCGATCGTGATGTTCATCTCCGACGTGCACAGCCTGGGGCTGAAGCTCGCGCAGGGGCTGATCATCACCGAGGCCTATTACTGGGATCTCAACGACAAGACCCGTGCCTTCGGCAAACGCTTCATGGAACGCGTCAAGCGCATGCCGACGATGAACCAGGCCGCGACCTACAGCGCGACGCTGCATTACCTCAAGGCCGTGCAGGCCGCCGGCACCAAGGACACCAAGACCGTGATGGCGAAGATGCGCGAGTTGCCGGTGAAGGACGCCTTCACCGACAACGGCATCCTTCGCGAAGACGGCCGCATGGTGCACAGCATGTTCCTGTTCCAGGTGAAGAAGCCCGAGGAATCCAAAGCTCCCTGGGACTATTACAAGCTGCTCGCCGAGGTGCCGGCCGACCAGGCCTTCCGTCCACTCAAGGACGGCGGCTGTCCGCTGGTGAAGTAACGCTCACGACGACGGACCTGCATCGCCTTGCGCGGCGCAGGTCCTCTAGCGGCGACGCAATTCCGACGGGCTGTGTCCGAACTTCCTGCGAAACACCGTGCTGAAATATGACGAGGAGCTGAATCCCAGCTGATAGGCAACCTCGGTAATCGACAGGGACCGCAACTCCGACCGTGTCAAGACGTCGTAGCAACGCTGCAACCGCCGATCCAGGATCCATTCGGACACCGAGACATCCGTGAGCCGGAAGAGATAGTGCAGATGCCTGAGCGAGACGCCATTGCTCTTCGCGATCCTCTCCAGCGACAGATCCGCGTCGGTGAGGTGCGCTTCGATCCAGGCCTTGACCGAGCGCAGCCGGGCCTGCTGCGCGGCCGCGTCCTCGGAGAATTCCTCCCGGTCGCCCATGTCGAGCGCAAGTGCCAGCACGTCCATCAGTTCGCCGCCAAGCCGCGCCCTTGCGATCTCGTCCAGCTGCCCGCCTTCCTGAGCAAGTGTCGTGCAGAACTCGGCAGCGATCCGACCCAGACCGCGACTCGTCGTCATCGTGGTGATGACAGGCAGGCGTCCATCGCTGAAGCGCTCCGCGAACTCCGTGCGGGGTATCTCGAGGTAGAGCGATCGTACCTTGCCGATGCATTCGAGGTCATAGGCCTCGGAAGCCGAGAAGACCGTGCTCATTCCAGCGTTCGAACGCATGGTCTGGCCGGCCTGAAGGACGTTGATCCTGCCTTGTTGAACGAATTCAAGGTAGTAGCAATCCTTGTCGAGCTTTGCGATGTGCCGCTCGCGCCGGGAGATGCGCTGCTCCGACAGCAACACGTCGGTCATCGTGATCGCGCCGAATTTCGCCTCACGTATGAAGCCCTGATAATCGGATCGCGCTTCCGCATTGACGTCGACATGAACGTAGACGTCGCAAATGGCACCTTGCCACGCGGCGAAACGTTTGGACGGCTCGAGGTCGTCCGTCGAGAATATCAGGTCCATCGTGCGCCCATCCGTTGCAAGGCCATGATGAACGTCGTTTGTGCGTCGCACAAGCCGGCCCGACTGCGAAATTCTAGATGGCCGCCGCCTACGCGCAAGACCGGTTTGCGCGGACAAGCAAAAGCTTTGCGCTCCGGAGCAAGCCGAGTCCGGGCATGTGGCCTATGAAGAACAAAAATCGCCCAACGGGATAGGCAGGAAACGTTCGCTTGCATCAGGACAGATCAGCTGCCGCACATTCCTCCGTGCCGCTTGATTGGCGGTGTCCGTGAGCGCGCCCTCGCTGATCACGACGCGGTTCACGCAGCCGATCCAAACCATCGCCGACATCGAGGCGCTGGAAGGTCGGCCTTACGATTCCCTCATCCCCTCCCGCAATCTGCATGATCTCTTCGAAGCCACGGCGCGCCTGCATCCCGACCGGCCCGCGCTGACGGTGCTGACCAAAGGCTCGCGCGAGCCCGGCGATGTCACGCTGACGCATCGGCAATTGCTCGCGGAGATCACGCGCGCGGCCAATCTCTTTCGAGTGCACGGAATCAATGAAAGCGGCGGCACCGTCGCATTCCTCTGCCCAATCCTGCCACAGCTCTTCCCGGCACTGCTCGGGGCCCAGATCGCGGGCGTCGCCAGTTCGATCAACTATCTCCTGACCGAAGATGCGATTGCCGATCTGCTCGAAGCACAGGACGCAACTGTCCTGGTGGTCGCGTCCGAGGCCGCCGATCGCACGATCTGGACCAAGGCGGTCAATGTCGCGAGCCGCGTCCCATCGCTCAAGACGATCTTCGTGGTCGGTGCGAACGGCCGCCTCTCCGGCGGCGCCACGAGCTTCGATGAGGCGGTCGCAACCATGCGCGACAGCCTGGACTTCGTGCCATCGCAGGATCGCGACACCATCTGCGCGCTATTTCACACCGGCGGCACCACTGGGCGACCGAAACTTGTCCGCCTGACGCATGGAAACCAGATTCATGCCGCCTGGAGCTTTGCGCAGGTCCACGGCCTGGATGAGCTCGATGCCGCCATCAACGGCTTCCCGCTGTTTCATGTCGGCGGCACCATGACGCTCGGCCTGTCCATCCTGGCGGCCGGTGGCCACGTGATCATTCCCTCGCCCTACAGCCTCAGAAGTCCGGATGCGATCCGCGACTATTGGCACACCGTCGAGCGGTTTCGTGCGACCATCGTGAGCGGCGTGCCGACCTCGATTGCCGCGCTGGCCGAGGTGCCGATCGGGTCTTCCGATGTCAGTTCGGTTCGCATGGCCCTCACCGGCGGGGCGGTGGCGCCGAAAGCCGTCAGCGAGAGGTTTCAGGCGCGGACCGGGATCACGCTGTTCGAGACCTACGGCATGACGGAGACCGCGGCGGCGATCGCGTTCAATCCCGGCCGCGGCGCGCCGGTGCAGGGCAGCGTCGGCTTCAGGGCGCCGTTTGCGCAGACGAAAATCGTCGCGCTCGATGATACCGACCTCGATACGGAATGCCCGCCGCTCACCAGCGGCCTCGTGCTTGCGAGGGGACCGCAAGTGTTTCCCGGATATCTCGATCCCCAGCACAACAGGGGCGTGCTCACCGCCGACCACTGGATCGTCACCGGCGATGTCGGCTACCTCACCCCGGACCAGCGACTGGTGCTGACCGGACGCGAGAAGGACCTGATCGTCCGCAGTGGTCACAACATCGACCCCGCCGCGATCGAGGACGTCGCCAATGCCTTCCCCGGCGTTCAGATGAGCTCAGCCGTCGGCATGCCCGACGCCTATGCCGGAGAGGTTCCCATTCTCTTCGTGGTGCCGTCGCCCGGACAAACCATCGACCTGCCGCGGCTGAGCGAGCATCTCGAACGCAACGTGAATGAGCCTCCCGCCCGGCCGAAGCGCGTCGTGCTGCTCGAGACTCTCCCCGTCACCGCGGTCGGCAAGATCTTCAAGCCCACGCTTCGTGACCTCGCTGTCCGGGAAAAAGTCCGAACCGAGATTGACCGAATCTTCGGGCCCGACACAGCGGCAGACATTCTCGTCGACAAAGACGCCAGACTGAATACGCTGGTCCACATCTCGATCAGCTCCAACGACCAGGACCTGGTGAAGGCCCTCACGGAAAGTCTGACACCGCTTCCGCAGACCTATCGCATACGGACCCGATCGTCATAACGGACCCACAGAGGCCGACGTCGAAGAAAGGCAATAAGGGGATGAAGCGTTTCCGGTTCAATCAGCAGGAGATCGTTTTCGCCGTCTTCGCGCTGCTGTTCCTCGTGTTCTCGATCTTCCTCAACGGTTTTCTGACGGCAGAGAACATGCTGACGCTGCTCCAGAACGTGGCAGTGCTCGGCATTCTCGGCCTCGCCATGGCGATCGTCGTGATCGGCCGCGGCATCGACATTTCGCTGATCGCGGCGCTCGCCGTGCCCCCGGGCCTCGTGCTCCAGATGGTGCAGAACGGCCATTCGCTACCCTTCTCGCTGCTGACCGCGGTGCTGCTCACGATCGCCTTCGGCCTCGTCAATGGCTGGCTGATCGCCTATGCCGAGGTGCCCTCGCTGTTTGCGACGCTGGCGACGGGGCTATTGCTCGCCGGACTCGGACAAGCCGCGCTGTTCCAGCTCGACGTCGTGCAATGGAGCCCGGGCATGAACGGCTTCGAGCGGCTCGGGCAGGGCACCGTTCTCGGCATTCCGACGTCGATCTGGATGTTCGCGATCGCCTGCATCGTGGTCGCGTTCCTGCTGCGTCAGACCCGCTGGGGCGCCTATATTTATGCGATCGGCGACAATCCCTACGCCGCGCGTGTCACCGGCATTCCCTCACGCCCGATCATCGTCCTGCAATATGTGATCACCGCACTGATCGGCTGCTTTGCCGGCCTCGTGCTGGCGGCCTCGGTCAATTCGATGCCGACCCGCATCTTCAACTCGACGCTGATCTACGACGTGATCCTGGTTGTCGTGCTGGGCGGCATCGGACTGTCAGGCGGCCGTGGCGGCGTGCTGAACGTCATCATCGGCACGCTGCTGATCGGCACCATGCTCAATGGCATGACCATCATGGACATCTCCTACGCCGGGCAGAATTTGATCAAGGGCGTGGTTCTGCTGCTCGCCGTCATCACGGACTCTTTCCTGAATCCGCGCAACGAAGAAACGGCACAGCAGGGCGATATCTGAACGACCGACAAGAACGACAATGACAAATACAACCAAGGAGGAAGCAATGAAGACCTTTGGCAACCCGACACGGGTGACCCTCGCCGCACTGGCTCTCGCGGCACTGACCGGACCGGCACTCGCTCAGCAAGGCCTGGACGAACCATTCCAGAAGCCGTTCAAGGAAGCGCTCGCCGGCAAGACCGTGGCCTATGTGCCGGTCGCCATGAACTTCGACCTCACCGAGGGCTGGTACGCCGGCCTGAAGAAGGAGCTCGAGCCATTCGGCGTCAAGTTCGTGATCCGCGATGCCAACTGGAACACCAATGCCGGCGCGCAGGCCGTCACCTCGTTGATCTCCGAGAAGCCGGCGGTGATGGTCGTGCATAATCCGGACGTGCAGACCTATGCCAAATTGCTCCAGCGCGCCGAGAGCGAAGGCATCTACGTCATCCAGATCAACATGGGCTCGGCCTACCGCAGCTCCGCCTTCGTCGGCGCCAACTGGGTCGAGATCGGCGAACGCCAGACCGAAGGCGTGGTCAAGGCTTGCGAGGGCAAGTCGAACAAGATCGCGATCATCCAGGGCGCGCTGTCGGCGGCCGCGAGCGCCTACACGCTGAAGGGCGTCGAGAACGTGCTCGCCAAGCATCCGGAGATCAAGGTGGTGTCGAGCCAGGCCGCTGACTGGGATGCCGCCAAGGCCAAGGCAATCACGCAGACGGTGCTGAAGCAGAATCCCGATCTCTGCGGCATCGTCGGCTTCTGGGACGGCATGGATATCGGCACCGCAGCGGCCGTGAAGGAAGCAGGTCTCACCGGCAAGGTGTTTCTCGCGACATCGGGCGGCGGCGAGCGGAAGGGCGCCTGCGAGCTGGTGAAGTCCGGCGCGTTCGACCTCAACATGAGCTACGACGTGCCGACCCAGGCTGCGCAGATGGCCGGCACCATCAAGTGGCTGCTGTCGTCGGGCGCCAAGCCTGGCTCGATCAAGGGCTCGGAATACACCACGCTGATTCCGATCACCAAGGAGAACGCCGACAGCCAGACGGCCTGCTGGAATCTCAGCGACCTCAAGAAATAGTTCGACGCTGACGCACGCGATCCCCGGGCGCATCAACGCCCGGGGACCCTCCGCCCGATAATTTCCATGCCCTGCTGGAATGCCGATGCGCGACACAATCACAAGCCTGCGTTACCGCTACTGGCCTGACCATCTCCTCGGTGAAATCCTGTCCAAGCGATGGACCGAGACTGCCATCCCGGTCATCCTGCTCCTGATCGTGGGCTTCGCGTTCAGCCGATCCATCGACAACTTCCTGTCACCGGCGAGCCTCGCCGACACCGCGCGCCAGGCCGGAGAGATCGGCTTCATCGCACTTGGGCTCGCGCTCGTCGTCATCGTCGGCGGCATCGATCTGTCCGTCGGTTCGATCTTCGCGCTGACGGATTTCTGCGCGCTCTATCTGCTCGACGTTGCCGGCTGGCCGGTTCCGGCCGTGGTGATCGCCACGCTGCTCTGCGGTGCGATGCTCGGCGCCGTCAACGGCATCCTGGTCGGATATCTGCGGCTACGCGCTTTCATCACCACGCTGATCACGCTGATCATCTATCGTTCGGCTTACGATCTCCTGATCCAGCGATACTCCAACGCCATTGCCTCAGCTTTCCCCGACATCCCGTCCTGGGATTTCATCGGCGCAGGCAGCATCTTCGGCATCCCGACCGTGGCGCTCGCCTATATCGCGATCGCCATCTTCGGCCACATCTTCATGACCCGGCTGCGGCCGGGCTGGCACATCACCGCGATCGGCGGCTCGCGTCGTTCGGCCTACAATTCAGGCATTCCCGTTCGCCGCACCATCGCGCTCTGCTACGTCGCAAGCGGCGCGCTGACCAGCGTCGGTGCGCTGTTCTTCGCCTCGCGGCTCGGCACCGTCGGCGGCGACATCGGCGTCGGCCTGGAAGTGATCGTGCTGACCGCGACCGTGCTCGGCGGCATCACGCTTGGCGGCGGCAAGGGCTCGGTCGCGAAATCCGCAGTTGGTGTCCTGATCGTGCTCCTGATCACCAACGGCCTCACAACCATGAACGCGCGCGGCGGCGTCAACCGCATGGCGCTCGCCGGCATTCTGCTCGTCGCAGCCATGGTCGACATCCGCTGGCAGAAGAACCGAACCCGCATCATCAGCAAGGTCTATGTCGCGCCGACCTACCACGAACTGCCCCCGCCGCCACCAACCGAAATCGGACAAGGCGGCCCGTTCGAGCAGAACGACAAGCTGCGTATCGTCGAGGCGATCGGCCTTGGCCGCATCGAGGCGCCGGAAGACGTCATCCTCGATCGCCACGACAACCTCTATGCCGGCTCACGCCATGGCGACATCATGCGCTTCCTCGCGCCCGACTACGAGAAGATGGAAGTATTCGCCCATATCGGCGGCCAGCCGCTCGGCATGGCCTTCGACCGCGAAGACAATCTCTATGTCTGCATCGGCGGCATGGGGCTCTATCGTATCAAGCCTGACGGCACGGTGGAAAAGGCGACCGACGAGACCAACCGCAGCATGCGCTCGGTCAACGATGACAGCCGGCTGCGGCTCGCCGACGACCTCGACATCACCGACGACGGCCTGATCTTCTTCTCGGAAGCGACGGTGCGCTACGAGATGGACGAGTGGCCGATCGACGGACTGGAGGCCCGCGGCAACGGCCGCATCATCTCCTACGACACCAAGACCGGTACCACGCGTACCGAGCTGCGCGGCCTCAAATTCCCGAACGGCATCTGCGTCGCCAGCGACGGCCAGTCGATCCTGTTCGCCGAGACCTTTGGCTGCTCGATCAAGCGCTACTGGTTTGCTGGACCGAAGAAGGGCCAAGTCGAAGTGGTCATGGACAACCTGCCCGGCTACCCCGACAACATCAACCTCGCCTCCGACGGCAATTACTGGCTGGCACTGGTCGGGATGCGCAGCCCTTCGCTCGATCTCGCCTGGAAGATGCCGGGCTTCCGCCGCCGCATGGCCAAGCGCGTGCCGGTCGACGAATGGCTGTTCCCCAACATCAACACCGGCTGCGTGGTCAAGTTCAACGAGCAGGGCAAGATCGTCGAATCGTTCTGGGATCTGCATGGCGAGAACCATCCGATGATCACATCGATGCGCGAGCATCGGGGCTATCTCTATCTGGGCGGCATCCTCAACAACAGGATCGGCCGCTACAAGCTCGACAACGCCGATCCGAACTTCGTCCAGTATGACAAGCGATGGGGGAAGCTCTCGTGATCGCTGCCGTCAAAGACTTCGCCAACCGCTTTCTCGGGCGCGGCGACGCCACCATCACCGTGCCGTCCTTCGACGGCGCATTGAAGCCCAACCAGAAGCTGGAATCGGCCGAGACCTTGCTGACGTGCGAGGCGCCGGAGGATATCGCCACCGAGGGAAGCAACCTCTTCATCGCTGACGGCCGGCGGCTGATGTGCCTGAGCGGCGGCACGGCATCGGAGGTACGCAGCTTCGAGCGGCCGATCTCGGCGCTATGCGCTCTTCCCGGTGGCGGCCTGACCGTCGCACTCGGCGGGCGCGAAGTGCGCGTTTACGCAAGTCCCTCGGCGGAGCAGCCGCGCGTCGCGTTCACCGATGCCGCGTTCAACGCCGTCAATGCGCTGGCATTCGCGGAAGACGGCACGCTGATTGCAACCGACGGCTCGACGACATGCGGCGTCGACGATTGGGCGCGCGACCTACTGGAGCTCAATCGGACGGGCCGCGTGTTCAAGCTCGATCCCGGCAGCAAAGCCGTGACCCGATTGGCACAGGGGTTCGGCTATGCCTTCGGCACCTGCGCCCACGGCAACGCCATGCTGGTCAGCGAGAGCTGGCGTCATCGTCTCGTTCTCGTCTCGCCCGGCGCATCCCCAAAGGTCGTGCTCGCTCACCTCCCCGTCTATCCGTCGCGACTGACAAAAGCTTCCGGCGGCGGCTACTGGCTCACCGCCTTCACCGCGCGGACCCAGCTTGTCGAGTTCGTGTTGCGTGAACCGGGCTACCGGCGCCGCATGATGGCCGAGATCGATCCGGCCTATTGGGTCGCGCCGCGGTTGCGCTCCGGGCGCTCGTTCAAGGAGCCGATGCAAGGCGCGCACATCAAGACCATGGGCGTGATCAAGCCGTGGGCACCGCCGCGCTCCTACGGCCTCGTCATCCGTCTCGATGCGGATGGCCAGCCGCTCTATTCGCTACACAGCCGGGTCGACGGCATCAATCACGGCGTCGTTGCAGCCATCGAGATGGGCGGCGACCTCGTCCTGATCGCCAAGGGACCGGGCCGCGTCCTGCGATTGCCACTTGCTGGCCTTGCCGAGGAGTTTCGCCCATGAGCGACATCGCACTCTCGTTGCGCAAGGCCACAAAACTCTACGCCGGCGTACCCGCCATCGACGGGGTCGACTTCGACCTCCGCCGCGGCGAGATCCACGCGCTGGTCGGCGAGAACGGCGCCGGCAAGTCGACCCTCACCAAGGTGATGGCCGGCGTGGTGACATTGACCTCGGGGACGATGACGGTCGACGGCGCCGATGTCGCGCCGAAGACGCCATTGGAGGCACGCAATCTCGGCATCGCCATGGTGTTCCAGGAGAACAGCCTGGTGCCGACGATGACGGTCGCGCAGAATTTGTTTCTCGGACAGGAGAAGTTCTACAACCGCCTGCGCGGCATCTACATCGCCGCGCAGCAATTCCTGCAATCGCTCAATTTCGACGTCACGCCGACCGCCACCGTCAGCGGCCTCGGCGCAGCCAAGAAGCAGATGGTCGAGATCGCGCGCGCAGTCCTGCACCGCGCCAAGGTCATCATCTTCGACGAGCCGACGGCATCACTGACGCCGGAGGAGAAGAAATACTTCTTCGACCTCGTCCGCGACCTCAAGAAGCGCGGTGTCTCGATCGTCTTCATCTCGCATGCTCTCGAAGAGGCGCTGCTGCTGGCCGACCGCATCACGGTGCTGCGCGACGGCAAGCATGTCGTGACCGACGATGTCGCCAAGTTCGACCGCGCCGCGATCGTGCAGGCCATGGTCGGGCGCGATCTCTCCAACACGCTCTATGGCGCGCGGAAGAGCACCGTGAGGCCAGCGGGCGCGCGCGTGCTCACGGTGCAAAATCTGAAGATGGCACCGATGGTGAAGAACAATTCGCTGTCGGTGTTCGCGGGCCAGATCACCGGCGTGTTCGGCCTCGTCGGTGCGGGCCGCACCGAGACGTTCAAGATCGTTGCGGGCGTGCTCAAGCGCGATTTCTTCCATGGCGGCGAGATTCTGCTGCACGACCAGCCGGTGCGCTACCGGGTACCGGCGCCGGCAGTCAAGGCCGGCATCGCCTATGTCACGGAGGATCGCAAGGTCGAGGGCTTCTTCGAGACGTCCTCCATCGCGCGCAACATCTATCTCGGCCTGCTGTCGAAGTTTCCGAAGGGCCGCATGATGCTGTCGCGGCGGGAAACCGACACGGTCGGCAAGACCTGGATCGAGAGGCTCAAGGTTCGTGCCATCGGCGACGACGGCAAGGTGGTCGAGCTGTCCGGCGGAAATCAGCAGAAGGTCGTGATCGCGAAATCGCTGGTGCAGGAGCCCGATTTGATCATCTTCGACGAACCGACCCGCGGCGTCGACGTCGGCGCCATCGTCGAGATCCACGAGCTGATCAACCGGCTCGCCGACGAGGGCAAGGCGGTTGTCGTGATCTCATCCTATCTGCCCGAGATCATGGCGCTGTCCGACCGCATCCTGGTCTCACGCCAGGGCAAGGTCGTGGAGGAGTTCTCCGCGCTGGAGGCGACGGAGGAGAAGATCATGTACGCGGCGATCCACTGAGGGCGGCCGCTACAGCTTGTGCCCCTTCTGCCGCAGCGCCTCGATCAGGCGCTGCTTCAATTGGTCGGCGGCCTTCTGGCTGACATCCTGGGCGATCTGCGTGGTCGCCTGCGCCAGCGCATCGGATTGCGCGAGCAGCTTTTGTCCGACCGGCTGGGCGTAGAACGCCTCGATCTGGCGCAGCTCATCCAGGGTGAAAGTCGCGGCATAGACGGCGGCGATCTGGTCGACCATCGCGGCGAAGAACGGCGCGTAGATCTCGGCACCGGGGGCGGTCATCGCGTCATAGTCGCGCTCGATCTCGGGCCTGTCCTGCGACACCACCGGCCGCAGCTTGAGCAGCAGCTGCGGCAGCAGCGCGCGATACTGATCGGCGATCTTGAGCGTGACGACGAGCTTGCGCGCCGCAGCCATCGCCTCCGGCGACGGCGTCTCCGCGGACGCACCGCAGGCGAGGAGCAGGAGAATGCCGGTGATCGCTAGCAAACGTCTGGACATGGACCTCTCCACTCAGCGGCTCGCATTGGCGGCTGGCGCGCTCTCGACGGCGGTCTCGGGTTCGTCGACGTCGGTCACCTTCACAAACAGGTTCGGCACCCGCTCGGCGCGATCGAGCACCCAGGCGGCGGCGATCATGATGACGATACCGGTGAGCGAGACGGCGAGCTGCTCCCACGTGCCCTTGGTGTATTGGGTGAGGATCCAGTGGGCGGAGAACGACAGGAAGACGCCGAGGCAGAAGATCGGCAGCGAATGCTGGCCGCAGAGGATGACCGGCCGCAGCCACACCGTGTGCAGCGCCTTCCATTTGCGCGAGACGAAATGCGTCACCCAGATCGCCAGCGCCAGGAAATGCGTGAAGCGCAGCATGTCGAGGTCGGTCTTGTCGATCGGGTAGATCGCCTTGATCATCCATTTCGGGATCATGGCCTCGAGCGCGGGGACGTGCCAGGTCATCACGATCAGGAGGGCGAAGACGAGCCACGCCGCGGCCAGCGCCATCGCCGTCTTCGACCAGACCAGGGTCGAGAACTTCTCGATCTGGCCGATGCCGCACCAGGCGGCGAACACGAACATCAGCTGCCAGCAGAACGGATTGAAATACCAGGTCGTGCCGGGCGGATAGGAGGCGATGTTCCAGTCGAACCAGCGCGACAGCACGTAGAGCACGACGGACGCCGCGAGCGTCAGGTTCGGCCGGCGCACCAGGCACCACATGATGAAAGGCGAGGCGAACACCAGCGTGATGTAGAGCGGCAGCACGTCGAGATTGACCGGCTTGTATTTCAGCAGGATCGCCTGCCCGATCAGCTCGTCCGGATGCGCCAGGAAATTGAACACGTTGAACTCGTGCTCGTACATCGGATTGTCGAAGCGGCGGGCGGTGCGGGCGATCTGCGCCGTGAACAGCAGGAACAGCATGATGTGGGCGACATACATTTCCGTCGCCCGCCGCCACAGCCGCTTCAGTGCGGCGAGGAACCAGCCGCCGGCGACAATCGGCCCGTAGATCCAGCCGACCAGATAGCCGGAGATGAAAACGAAGAACTCGGCGGCATCGCTGAAGCCGTAATTGCGCAGCGTCAGCCAGGCCACGACGTCGTGCGGGATGTGATCGAGGAAGATCATCCACAGCCCGATGCCGCGGAAGAGGTCGAGCCGCAAGTCGCGCTCGATCGGCGCCAACAGTGCTGACTGGTCCCGTATGATCATGGCCCCCGCCTCGTCCGGTGGGCGTCGCGCCGTCGCGGCGCCGATGAAGTCGGATGCTAAAATAGATCAATCAAATCGTCACCTAACCCGGCGACTGGAAACCGGACGGTAGCCCACCTTGAGGCCCGCGCAAGGGACTTTGTCATGACAACGCGCGGGCCCTCCCACAAAAGGCGACCAAAACAACCCCATGCACAGTAGCTAAGTGCTTGCGTTATTTACGAAACCTGGTCGACCCGTCGGGCGGGACCGCCGCCGGTCGCGCGCAGCGGCTCAACTCGGCTGATCGCCCGCGGCGCGCATGCCGTTCAGCATCGCTTCGGCCTTATGCAGCAGCGGCTTCGCCCCGCTCTCGGAGGCGATCGCGATTGCGGCGCGCAGCGCGGAAAAGATGATGGTCCGGTTCTCCTGGTTCGTCGGCGGCGTCACCACGGCCTCGCCGAACAGGGCCTCGGCCTCGAGGCCGGAAAAACCCTGCTGGCGCGCGGTATTGCGCGCCTCGCGCAGCATGTTCTGCGCCGCCTGGGCATCGCCGAGCCGGTTGGTCGCCAACGCCAGGTAGATCGACGAGCGCAGCACCGCCGAGGTGTAGCCGACGCTGCGCGCCTCTTCGCGCGCCTCGGCCAGCATGCCGCGCGCCCGGTCGAACAGACCCTGCTCGAGATAGGCGATGCCGAGATGGCAGCCGAGCACCGGCACGAACAGCCGGATGCCGTGTTTTTGCGCCAGCACGAAAGCCTGTTCGAGGATAGCCGCGCCTGCCGCGGGATCGTTGCGGCCGAGCTTCAGCCAGCCGCCGCTATAGGCTGCCGCAACGCGGTCATAAGGGCGATTGGTTTCTTCCGCGATCGCATCGGCATGCCGCTGCATCTGTTCGGCGACGTCAAGGTCACCCATGACGGTGTGGTTGATGCTGCCCATCATGCAGCAAAGCAGCAACGCGTATTTCGCTGTCGTCCCGAAAGGTGCACTCGCCTCCGGCCCCATCAATTGGGCGCGGGCCCGTGCGAACAAACCGTCCGCCTCGCGATAGCGGCCGGCGAGGAAGTACACCTGACCGAGGCCGTATTGCGCAGCGTTGAGCCAGCCCGAGCTGTCCGACTGCTCTGCGAGGCCCACGACTTCCTCGTTGAGCTTGATCGCTTCGGCCGGCGAACCATAGAAATTCTGCGCTGCTGCCATGACCGTCATGGCCGCCACCTTCCGCCCGATGTCGTTGATCGCATCGGCGCGACGCTCGGCTTCCTTGCCGAGGTTCAGCCACTCGGACAGGTGGCCGGATCCAATGAACGCCGCGCGGGCCTCGATGCGAATATCCACGGCGCTCGCTTCCCGGGCGGGGGTAGCCAGCGTCATATCCAGCGATCGCATCGCGGTCTCGAAATAGTCTGCAGCATCAGTGAACGCGGATCGCGCCAGGCATTTTCGCGCCGAGGCCCGGCCATAAGCGAAAGCCTTGTCCCAATCCTTGGCCCGCGTGGCGTGATAGCAGAGCTTGTCGGAATCCTCGGCCTCGCTGCCTTCGAGTGCGGCGAGAATGCGCGCATGGATGTCCTCGCGCACCTTTTCGACCATCGAGTCGTAGGTGACCTGGCGAACCATCTCGTGACGGAACTCCAGCGAATCCTCCAGTTCGCTGTCGATCCGGACCAGCAGCTCGGCGCGATCGAGCGAGACGAGGCAGCCGTGGAGGGCATCTTCGGGCAGGATCGCAATCTTGCGCAGTATGGCCTCGCTCGACCGCGCCCCCAGCGCGGCCGCGATCTGCAAGATGGACCGTTCCTGCTTCGACACACGGTCGAGCCGCGCCGCGATCACGCCCTGAATGCTGGTGGGAATACCGAGCTCGTCGATCGGACGCACCAAAGCGAGGTCGCCCCACTCGCCGCGCAGGGTGCCGCTGTCCTTCAGCCCGCGGCAGACCTCCTCGATGAACAGCGGCACGTTGGCGGTATGGGAGACGATCCGGTTCTTCAGATCGGCGTTGGTCGCGGACGATCCGAGCATGTCGGACAGCATTTCCAGCCCCGAATCGTCGTCGAGCGGCCGCATCGCGACGACCTCGGCGTGGCAGCGCGCGATCCACACCGGCATGCCGTTCGGGCGAGAGGTGAGCAGCACGAGGAGATCGGGCACTGCCAGCGAAGCGATGGCGGCCACGACGACATCGCTGGCCCGGTCGATCCAGTGCAGATCCTCCAACAGCAGGATGGTCGGCTGGCGGCTGGCGAGGGCCTGGATCACGGCGCAGCTCGCATCGGAGATCACGCGTCCGCGGGCATGAGGCTCGAGCTCGTCCCATTGCGGATTTGCGATCGGCACATCGAGCACCGCGTCGAGGGCACTTTGCTGGATCGCGGATAGGTCCTTCAGGGGACTGCCGGACTCCCTCGCGGCTGCGTCCATGGCCGACAGCAGGATTCGCTTGAGCGTGCTGAAGGGCGCTCCTTGTAGATTCGGGCTGCATTCGGCGTCGATCAGGCGCCAGCCCTCGGCCCGGAGCTTCTGGGCGAACTCGTGCGCCAGCCGCGATTTGCCAATGCCGGCATCGCCGAGCAGCAGGACGGTCTGCCGGCTGGCTTTGGCCTGCCCGGCCGCGCGGTCCAGCAGGGCTCGCTCGGTGGTCCGATCGACGAACCGGGAGACGCTGCGGGCGCGCCGGACCCGCCAGCTCGACAGATCGCTGGCGCCGACGATTCGGTAGACCGTCACGGGCTGGCTGAAGCCGCGCAGGGATTTGCCGCCCAGAGATTCGAACCGGACATGCCCGTCGGCAAGACTTTGACAGGCTTCCGAGACGTAGATCTGGTTCGCCTCGGCCTCCTGCTCCAGCCGCGCGGCCAGATGCTGCGCGGCGCCGCCGATCTCGTAGACCTTGGAGAATTCGCTGGCGACCATGTAGGCGACAACGTGGCCTGAGTGGAGGCCGACCCGGACCTGAAGGGCGGGATCGCCGAGGCTGGCGACGCGCCGGACCAGCTCGATCGCGGCATGACACGCCAGCGGCGCGTGGTTGTCGTCCGCGATCGGGGCGCCGAACACCGCGGCAAGCCCGTCGCCCAGCTCCTTGCTGACGATGCCGCCGAATTGTCGGACCGCGCCGCGCATGGCGGCCAGGGCCGGCTCCAGGCGCGAGACCGCCGCCTCCGGATCCAGCTCGGCGACGAGGCCAGTGGAATCGATCACGTCGGCGCGGAGGATCGTGACGAATCGACGTTCGCTGTCGGGATCAGGGCGCCGGACGGCCGTGCCGCATTTGGGGCACCGGCTATCGCCCGGGGCGAGCGTCGACTGACATGCAGCGCAATGCATTCCCGTGCTCTCAAGTGATTCCAAAGGCACTGTCGATCGGGCTCCCACGCGCGGATCGCAACAAGATCGCTTATCGAACCTTGCTTAGCAACGCCTAGTAATAGGGCAGCCGATCCATCCCCGGCGGAGTGCTGGCCAAGCGGTTGCTAATCTGGACGATTCACAGTCTGTGGTGGTAGCCTCATGAATGTCGCGCGAAAAAGAGGCTGCGAATCGTGGGCTGCCAAGCACTCGTTCGAGCCGGCGAGTTTCGCAGAGCGGCATATTTCCCGGGGAAGCCAAGGGACTCATTGAGGGGCAAACATATGGGCATGCGAGTTTATACGGGCCGGCCATTTAAAGATCTGATGAATGCAAATTACTTTCCTTTGGAGAACATGAAGAAGAGCGTCAAAAAGCTCAAAGCGTCTGAAAACATTCACCTGCCGACTCTGGAATATGGCCAGTATCATTTGATCCTGGTGCCGAAGAGCAAGTGGCCGCAGGGCAGCGCGAAGCACTGGCAGAAGGAAAAGGGCCGCGCCCGCGTCGATCTCACCAACCAGCCGAACAAGACGCCCCTGTCCAAGGACGAGCCCAAGGTCGTTCCGCTGACCCGATGCGCGCTGCTCGATGCCTGCGTCCGCAAGTGCTTCAATTCGGAGCCGCCGATTCCGATGAAGACCAACATCATCACGCACGAGGCGACCGACCGTAACGCCGACCAGCACGAGATTCGACTGGAGTGGGAGTACGAGGGGAGCAGCAAGACGCCGACGCTGCTCAACCTGACGATGGTCTGCCCGCACAAGCCGGCCAAGTCCTGATCTCGCGGCAAACCTGACAGGTCGACGAGGAGGAAGGTCCGATGTCATCGCCACCTCGCTCAGCGGCGAATGCGTTGCTCGACGGACCGATCCTGCGTACACTGCTCTCGCTCGCTTGGCCGAATGCGCTAGCGTTTTCGGCCGGCACTCTGGTTGCGATCGCAGAAACCTCGTACATCGGCAAGCTTGGAATCGAAGCTCTGGCGGCGATGGCGCTGGTGTTTCCTTGCGTGATGTTGACCATGAGCATGTCCGGCGCGGCCATGGGCGGCGGCGTAGCGTCGGCCATCGCCCGGGCACTCGGTGCCGGCGACCACGACCGGGCTGAGAACCTCGCCACGCACGCGCTCCTGATTGCGATCTTC
Source organism: Bradyrhizobium sp. CCGUVB4N (assembly GCF_024199945.1). Classification (GTDB taxonomy): domain Bacteria; phylum Pseudomonadota; class Alphaproteobacteria; order Rhizobiales; family Xanthobacteraceae; genus Bradyrhizobium. Next base: position 8,699,317 of record NZ_JANADP010000001.1, read on the forward strand.
TTCGGCCTCGTCTTCATGCTGGGCATGCTGGTCGGCGGCCGGAAACTGCTGGAGCTATTGGGCGGCCAAGGGGACGTGCTGGCACTGGCGGTCGCCTACAGCCAAGTCTACTTCGGCGGGGCCGTACTCACCTGGCTGGTCAATATTCTGGCCGGTGTCCTGCGCGGCACCGGCAACATGAAATTGCCCTCGATGATGATCGTCAATTCCGCGATCTGCCAAATCATCCTTGGCGGAACGCTAGGTCTTGGTCTCGGGCCTGTCCCGCAATTCGGGATGCCGGGGGTCGCAACGGGATCTTTGATCACCTATTCGATCAATATCGCGATCATGAGCTGGTACCTGTTCTCCGGCCGGGGGCGCATCGTTCCCCGGCTGCAGGGGTTTCGCATGCAATGGGCGTTGTTTGCCGACATCCTCAAGGTTGGTGCTGTCGCTTGTCTCTCCCCGCTGCAAAACACGCTGACCAACTTAACCCTCACCCACCTGCTGGCCATTTTCGGCACCGCCATCCTCGCTGCTTACGGCATCGGCGCGCGCCTGGAATACGTGCTGGCGACCATCGCTTTTTCTGTCGGTATCGGCTCGGTCCCGATGATTGGCGTGGCGATCGGCGCTGGGCGTATCGCGCGTGCCCGGCGTATTGCCTGGACGACCGGCCTTGTCGCGCTCGTGGTGGTTGGGGCGCTCGCGTGCGCGGTCGCTCTCCTTCCAGACCCGTGGGTTCGCCTCTTCACCGACAACGCGGAAGCGCATGCCGACAGCCGGCAGTTTCTCCGGACAGTCGCACCGTTCTACGCCTTCATCGGGCTTGCCTCGGCGATGTACTTCTCGTCACAGGGCGCCGGCAATGTGCTCGGTCCCGTGCTGGCGCAAACGGCGCGCCTGCTCTTTATCGTGCTTGGCGGCTGGTATCTGACGTCGCAGGCGGCGAGTGCCGCGAGCTTTTTCTCGCTCACGGCAGCTTCGATGATGTTGCTCGGCCTTCTCTCCTGCGCATCAGTTGCGTTTACCCGCTGGGGACCGCGCACGACCAACGTGAAAGGCCAACTGAATTTGGCGAACGCTGGCGACAAGTGAGAGCGCAAGGCCTGCACAACAAAATCGCCCTCAGCGTTGCCTTAAGATGCGGCGTCAACGAGCGCTCCGGCACGAGCGTTAAGCGCACTGCTGTTGTTGATCTGGACAACTCACTCTCAGGTAGTATCATTCCAACGCCGTGCGAGGCGGGGGGCTTCAAATCGTGAGCTGCCAGGCTTTCGTTCCAGCCGACAAGTTTCGCGGGGCTGAGATAGAAACATATTGAGGGAAAAGGCGATGGGCTCGAGACCTTACACCACGGCTGCATTCAGAAACCTGATGAACAGCAACTACTACCCTCTGGCGAACATGAAAAAGAGCGTGGCCAAGCTCAAGGCATCGGCTCACATCGATCTGCCGACCCTGGAATACGGCCAGTACCACCTGATACTGACGCCGGCCTCGAAGTGGCCTCAGGGCAGCGCGAAACACTGGCACAAGGAGAAGGGCCGGGTGCGCGTCGATCTCGCGGCACAGCCGAACACCGCCCCGCTGTCCAGGGACGAACCCGACGTCGTCCCGCTGACCCGATGCGCGCTGCTCGATGCCAGCGTCCGAAAGTGCTTCAATTCGGAGCCGCCGATTCCGATGAAGACCCACATCACGACGCACGAAGCGACCGACCCCGGCGCGGACACGCATGAGATCCGACTGGAGTGGGAGTACGAGGGAGACAGCAAGACGCCCACGCTGCTCTACCTGACAATGGTCTGTCCGTATAAGCCGGCGCGCGATGCTCGAGCTGTCGATAGTCGGTCCGTAGAAGCCGGCGAAGGGCTGAGCCTGGGCTAGATCGCAACTGCATTGCCTGATCTGAACGGCGCGGGTCGGCTATTCGCCGGCTCGCGCTTTTTGTTGCGTGGGTTGCAAGCGCCCACAAAACGACACTGCGGCGCTATGCCTCCGCCCCTCCTCCCGTCACGGGCCTGTCGTACGAAGATGGTCGGCTGCGTCTCATTGCGAGCGAGTCGCGTTGCGGCCGCGGGCTCATCGGAAGGAGCGGCCAATGCCGGTTGGATTGCTGGAGGTCGAAGGCACGATCGAGGTCAGCCAGTTCTGGCCGGAGGGACGATCGGACGCCGACACCACCAAGGTCGTGGTGAACGTCGCCCCCGACGCGATCCGCTTCCGCAAGAACGATCAATCGCCGTTCCAACCGACCCACGTTTTCGACAACGCCAAGGTCAAGGGGCGAACCAACACGGCGCCGATCAAGAACGGCAAGCTCACCATCCGCCTCCAGGGCATCGACGCGCCCGAGCTGCACTATATGCCGTCGCCGCTCTCGCCCGCCGAGAAGAAGGGGCTGACGGACGCCAGGAAGCAGGCCTATCACGAGGTCACGCATTCCTACCGGCAATTCCTCGGCGCGACCTCGACCAAGGCCCTGCATGACCTCCTCGCCGGCACCGGCGAGGCGACGCTCGCCTGCCGGGTGTTCACCCATGTCGACGCACCGAACGAGGTGTTCGACACCTACGGGCGGCTGGTCGGCGACATCGAGGTGACGATCGCGAACCAGACGATCGACATCAACCACTGGCTGGTCGAGCAGGGCTTTGCCTATCCGACCTTCTACTCCTCGATGAACGACGACGAGATCAAGGCCTTCCTGGCGCTGACCAAGACCGCGCGCACCAGGAAGCTGCCGGTCTGGAAGAACCTCGCCAAAACCATTCCCACCTTCGACTTCGATTTGCGCGAGCCCAAGAAGAACGAGACCGAATTGCTAGCGACCGACAAGGGCCCGGTGATCCTGCCAAAGCTCTTCCGCCGCCAGACCAACTGGTCGGCGCGCAAGAAGGCCAAGGTGACGAGCCAGAATTTCCAGACATTTTTGAGCGAAGGCTCCGGCGGCAAGCCCGACACCTGCTACGAGATCAACGACTTCCTGGCCAACGGCGTACACTCGGCCAGCCCGCGGAATTTCGCGGAATTCGTCGAGGGCGGCAAGACGATCAAGTTTCAGCCGGACGGGCTGGTGTTCGGCGAGGCGCCGTCGACGCTGGTGGGAGCCGACGGCAAGCCGATTACGGGGTTTTGAGCGCCCGAGCCACCAGACAAAAATGGCCCGCGCGAGGCGGGCCATTTTCTCATCGGAAGCCGTGAAGTCCAAACTTGGCCTTCAGCGACGTCGGGCCGCCAGAGCACCACCGCGTCAGCGAAGGCCGCCGGTGACGTGAAGTGTCTCGCCGGTCACGTAGGACGCGTCGTCCGAAGCGAAGAAGGCCACCGCGGCGGCGATCTCCTCGACCTTGCCGATGCGGCCAAGCGGGGTGGTGGATTCGATCCACTTGCGCATGTCGCCCTCGTGCAGGCCGGCCGACACGACGCCTTCGGTGGCGATCATGCCTGGATTGACGGCGTTGACGCGAATCTTGCGCGGTGCGAGCTCCTTCGACAGCACGGAGGTGATCGCATCCACCGAGGCTTTGGTCGCGGTGTAAACGGCGGTGTTCGCCGGTGCGATGGTCGATACGCCGGAGCTGATGTTGATGATGCTTCCGCCATTGGCGTTGAAGTGCTTCGCCGCTTCACCCGAGACCAGCAGCAAGCCAAGCACGTTGAGGTCGAAATGCTTGTGGAAATGCTCGGGCGTGATGGCCTCGAGCGCGGCGAACTCGTAGATGCCCGCGTTGTTGACGAGGATGTCGATCGCCCCGAACGCCTTCACGGTCTCCGCGACAACGCTCTTCACGTCCTTGGCGTCGGCCAGGTTACCATGAACCGCGACGGCTTTGCCCCCCTTGGCGATGATGGCAGCGACCACGCGGTCCGCGGCCTGCTTGCTGGAGCTGTAATTGACGGCGACCGCCGCGCCCTCAGCCGCGAGCCGGGCGGAGATTTCGGCACCAATGCCTTTGGATGCGCCGGTCACCAGCGCAACTTTGCCTTCGAGTCTCTTGGTCATCGCATGTCTTCCGTTGTTCGGCGGGATGCCGATATTCAATAGTTCAATACTAGTGAACTATTGAACGACTTCAAGGGGCATGCTATGTTTTGGGGATGGTGCAGTTCGTTCACCCATCGCGGGACGAGATTACGCTGGCCGGAGTGCTCGGAGCCCTCGCGGATCCCATGCGGCTGCGTATCGTCAAAAGCCTGGTCGCTCAGAAGGATTGCATGTCGTGCACCGAGGCGGCGCCTTGCCCCGACATGGCGAAATCGACCCTGTCGAACCATTTTCGCATTCTGCGGGAGGCCGGCCTGATCCGGACGTCGAAGCAGGGTGTCCAGCACCGCAACGTGCTTCGTGAGGAGGACATCAATGCCCGGTTTCCGAAGCTGCTCAAGACGATCCTGAGCTGTCCGGAGTGAGGGATTAGCTTGCTCTCTCACATCACGACGGCTTGGCGCCCGGCAACAGCTTCCCGAGACCCCAAACAAAAATGGCCCGCATCAAGCGGGCCATTTTCGTATCGGAACCGGTCATCCCGAATTTGGTTGCGGGGATAGGATTTGCTTAAGAGCCTGATGAGCCACCGGGCTGCCCACCCCGCTTTAAACCGTTGCTTTCAAGATCGCCGAACCTCGCGACATGCAGCAGCCGGATCGCTAACTCTCGAAGAAGCCGGGATGCTTCTCCACGAAGGCGTGGAGCTCGCGCGCGACGCGATCGAGATGGTTGGCCATCTCGGCCCTGGCCCTCTCGGGATCGCGATCCGCGATTCCGCGGTAGATCGCCTCGTGCTCGGTGTAGGTTCCTTTGGGGCGGCCCGGCTCGGGCAGCAACGTGCGGCGCACGCGTTCAAGATGCGTTCGGATCGTATCAAGGGCTTCGCCGACGCGCGCGAGGCCCAGGCTCTCTGTCATCTGATGGTGAAACCTCGTATCGAGCTCGTGGAAGCCTTCGAGGTCTCCGCTCGCGATCGCGGCCTTTTGATAGGCGAGATTCTGGCTGAGCGCGCCGATCGCATCGTCCGACATGCTGGCCGCACAGACGCCGACGATTTCGACCTCCAGCGCGCGACGCATCAGCATCCACTGCCTGACGTCCTCAAGATGAATCCTGGCAACATAGGAGCCGCGCTGTGGCTCGACCACGACGAGTCCTTCAAAGGCAAGCCTGTTGATGGCGGTCGTGATCGACAGCTTCGACACGTCAAAGCGTGCACACCACTCGTTCTTGTCGATCGGCGTTTCGGGCGCGAGCGCGCCGGAGACGACGGCACGCTTCAGCGCGAGATAGGCCTGATCGACTTTCGACCCGCCTGCGCTGCGTCCGCGCGCTGGCCTCGCGCCGCCACTGAATCCGCCGACTGAATGCATGCTGTGTTCCCCCGGCCGATCTACACATATCGATGCCGCAACGCCAATCGCGCGGCCAAAAGGCTTGACGAGCATCAACTGATATAACTAGCATATCAGATAACAAACAAAGCATCACCTGCGGCTCTGATGTCTTCCCAAGGACTGACGGCACGCCGGGAGGAAATTGCAATGGAGACACGCGTCGGCGCGCTCGGGGCTGACGATGAGCGCGGCGTGTCGCGCTCCTCTCGCGTGGTCGAGCTTGGCAGTCGCGCGAGCGTGCCGGGCGGACATACCGTGCTCTGCGCGGAGCGGGTCTCCAAATCCTTTGCCGGCGTGAGGGCGCTCCAGGACGTCGACTTCGACCTGCGCCATGGCGAAGTGCATGCGCTGATGGGCGAGAACGGTGCCGGCAAGAGCACCCTGATGAAAATCCTGGCCGGCGTGCATACGAGCTACGACGGCACCATTCTGGTCGAGGGACAGAGCGCGTCCTTCTCCGGCGTGCGCGACGCCGAAGAGGCCGGCGTCGCCATCATCCACCAGGAGCTCAATCTCGTTCCCGAGCTGAGCGTCGCCGACAACATCTTCCTTGGCCGAGAGCCGCTGATCGGCGGCGTCCTGATCGACCGGCGCCGGATGGTCAGGGCGGCCGAGCGCCTGCTCGCGCGCCTCGGCGTCACCATCGCGCCCGACACCAGGATCGCGGGCCTGCGCGTCGGCGAGCAGCAGCTCGTCGAGATCGCCAAGGCACTGTCGCTCAATGCGCGCATCCTCATCATGGACGAGCCGACATCGGCGCTGTCCTCGTCGGAATGCGACACGCTGTTCAAGATCGTGCGCCAGCTCGCGAGCGAAGGCGTCGCGATCATCTACACATCGCACCGCATCGAGGAAGTGCTGGAGCTTGCCGACCGCGTCACGGTGCTACGCGACGGAAAGCGCGTGGTGACGGCACGAATCGATGAACTCTCGCGCGGCGCCATCATCTCGGCGATGGTCGGCCGCGAGATGGCCGCGAACGAACGCGGCGCGACGGCGCAGGACGGCGCGGTCGTCCTCTCGGTGCAAGACCTCACCCTCGATACGCCGGGTCCGCACCGATGGCGGCGGACACTGCACGGTGTGAGTTTCGAGCTGAAGCGCGGCGAGATTCTCGGTGTCGGCGGCCTGCTCGGATCCGGCCGCACGGAGATCCTGGAGTCGATCTTCGGCGTGGCCCGCGGCTGGCGCGAGGGGCGCATCGCGATCGACGGTGCGGCGGTCGACATCACCTCTCCGTCCGACGCCTACCGTCTCGGCGTCGCGCTCGTCAGCGAGGACCGCAAGGAGCGCGGCCTGCATCTGGCCGCCTCGATCTGCGACAATGTCGCGCTGCCCTCTATCGGCGCGCTCTCGCGATTTGGCCTGCGCACGTTCGCCCGCGAGCGCGCACTCGCCGCCGACATGGTGAAGCGGCTCTCGGTTCGCTGCACCGGCATCGGCCAGGAGGCCGCCGCGCTGTCCGGCGGCAACCAGCAGAAGGTCGTGATCGGCAAATGGCTGGCCACCGAACCGCGTATCCTGCTGCTCGACGAGCCGACCCGCGGCATCGACATCGGCGCCAAACAGGAGATCTACCGATTGATCTTCGATCTCGCCGCGCAGGGGCTCGGGATCATCGTGGTGACCTCGGAGATGCCCGAGCTGTTGCTGCTGTCCGACCGTATCCTCGTCATGTGCGAAGGACGGCAGACCGGCATCCTCGCACGCGAGAATGCGACGCAGGAGACGGTGATGCGCCTTGCCGCACCGGGGATGATGAACTGGTCGCAGGAAGCCGCATCATGAAAGCCCTGCTCCGCCTGCTCTCCCGGACCAAGCTCTATTGGGGGCTTGTGCTGATCTGTCTGATCGGCGCCGTCATCTCGCCGCACACTTCATCCGGCCACAACATCTTCCTGTCCTACGGCAATTTGACCGACGTGCTGCGCCAGGTCTCGATCACCGGCCTCGTCGCAACCGGAATGACCATGGTCATCCTGCTCGGCGGGATCGATCTGTCGGTCGGCTCGGTGATGGGCTTCTCGACGGTGATCTGCGCGATGCTGCTGACCAAGCCCGGCTGGACCACGGCGTCCGTCATGGGCGTTCCGGCCGCGATCCTCGTCGGCGGCGCTGCCGTGGCGCTGGCGGCACGCTTCGTGTTCGCTGGCCTCGCGCGTGGCCGCGACGTCAGTGCGGGACGGCGGCGTGAGATTGCGCTGCCGTGCTGGCAGAGCACCGGCATTCCGGGATTGCTGGGCCTTGTCGCCGCCATCGCGATCGGCTGGTGGACGATGAACCAGGTGCCGGCCAAATTCGGTGTTCTCGGTGTCCTGCTGATCGCGCCCTGCCTCGCGATGGTGCTTGGCGGCATCAACGGTCTCCTGATCGTCACCGGCCGGCTGCAGCCCTTCATCGCGACGCTTGCGATGATGGTCAGCGCACTCGGCATCGCGCGATTGACGGCAGGCTCCGACAACGCCGTGGTCCCGGTCTACACCGGCACCAATGCGACCGAGGACTTCGAGCTGCTGCGCTCGATGCTGTGGGGCGTGTTGCCCGTCCCGAGCGTCTTCTTCCTCGCGGCCATCTGCCTGTTCGGCGCGATCCTGCGCTTCACCACCTTCGGGCGCTACGCCTATGCGATCGGCGGCAATGTCGAAGCCGCAAAGCTGTCCGGCATCAAGGTCGCGCAGGTGCAGCTCACGGCCTATCTGTTGTCGGGCCTGCTCGCGGGGATCGCCGGCGTGCTGTTCGTCGCGCAGTACCGCCAGGGCAAGCCCGACGCCGGTACGGGCCTCGAACTCGATGCGATCGCCGCCGTGGTGATCGGCGGCACCAGCCTGATGGGCGGCCGCGGCGGCCTCGCTGGCACCTTCGTCGGCGTCCTGATCTTCGGCCTGCTCTCCGACATCCTGCAGCTTCAGAACATCGACTCCAACGTCCAGCTCGTGATGAAGGGGCTGATCATCGTCTGCACCGTGCTGGTGCAGGAACAGAATCTCGGCCAGCTCGTCGCGCGATGGCGGTTCCGCCGATCGGGCGAGGCCCAGGCCGATCCGAAAACAGCCGAGCCCCGTCGGCTGCCAAGCGCCGCAAAGGCCCAACTCGCAAGGGAGGATCTCGATGAAGCGTCGTGAATTCCTGAAACTGTCGACCACCGCGGCGGGTGCCGCAATGACCATCTATCTGCCGGCCGGCTGGACGCCTGCAAGGGCCGCCGGCAAGTCGAAAGTCGGCTTCAGCCAGTGCACCACGCTGGAGCCGTGGCGCGTGCAGTTCAACAAGGACATCCAGGCCGAGGCGAAGAACCATCCCGACATCGACCTCATCATTACCGACGGCCAGGACAAGACCCAGAAGCAGGTCGCCGATTGCGACAATCTGATCGTGCAGCAGGTCAACGTGCTCCTGATCTCGCCCAAGGAGTCGGCCGGCCTGACCGGCGTGGTCGAAAAGGCGATCGACGCCAAGATTCCCGTCATCGTGCTCGACCGCAACGTCGACACCAAGCGCATCACCCAGTTCATCGGCGGCGACAACGTCGCGATCGGCAAGGCAGCCGGCGAGCATGCGGTGAAGCTGCTCGGTGGTCCCGGCAAGGCGGCCGGCAACGTCGTGGAAATCTGGGGTGGCATGGGCACCCAACCCGCGCATGACCGGCACGACGGCTTCCATGCCTTCACCGACAAGGAACCAGGCATCAAGTACCTGCTCAACAACCAGTCGGGCGACTGGAAGCAGGACAAGGCCTACGACATCATGACGACGGCGCTGCGCAACAACGAGAAGATCGACATGGTCTACGGCCATAACGATCCGATGGCTTACGGCGCTTATCTCGCCGCCAAGGACGCCGGCCGCGACAAAGACATCAAGTTCATCATCGGCATCGATGGATTGCCGGACGAAGGCGTCACCTGGGTCTCCAAGGGCCAGCTCTCTGCGACATTCCTCTACGCAACACCCGGCGCGGAAGGATTGCGGCAGGCGGCAAAGCTGCTGAAGGGCGAGAAGCTCGAGCCGGTCATCACCCTGCCGACGATGCTGATCACCAAGGAGAACGCGTCGGAAATCCTGAAGAAGAACGGGTAGCTCTGAACCGTCAGCACTGAAATGTGCCTCGGAGAGCCGGTGATCGCACCAGGCTCTCCGTTCTTTTCACGGACCTATCGCGCGAGATCGACGTTTGCTGGTATCGGCAATTTTTCTTCGAGGTTCGACATGAGCGCTGCCATCTTCGCCAGACAGGATGGTGTCTGGCTGAATGAACCACAGCGATGGACTGCGCAGGGCGACAGCCTCGAGATCATCACCGACAAGGCCACCGACTTCTGGCAAAAAACCCACTACGGCTTCCGCCGCGACAGTGGGCACTTTCTGGGGTTTCGGACCGCAGAGGCGTTTACCGCCGAGTTGCGCGTCCAGGGCAATTTCCAGGAGCTCTACGATCAAGCCGGCATCATGGTGCGCATCGACGCCGAGCACTGGATCAAGGCCGGAATCGAGTTTTCGGATGGACGCGCCATGCTATCGAGCGTGTTGACCGTTGGTCAGTCCGATTGGGCAACAGCCCCGTACGCGCATGATGCCAGTGATTTCCGGATGCGCGTCACGGTCGCGGACGGCGTTGTTCGGTTGCAGACGTCGACCGACGGCAAGACCTGGCCGCTCGTCCGATTGGCGCCTTTCCCCAAAGCGCAATCCTATCTCGTCGGGCCGATGGCCTGCACACCCGAACGAGCGGGATTGCAGGTGAAGTTCACCGGATTTTCCCTGAAGCCGCCGCTCGGCAAGGATTTACACGATCTGAGCTAGAGCGGGGCAAGCCATGGTGCTGCGGTAACGGACGCCGAACTCGCGCCTTAAATAAAAATGGCCCGCGTCAAGCGGGCCATTGTCGTGTCGGCTAGCTTTCCAAAATCGCGACCGCGCGCGTCCATCCGGCCGAGGCGCGCTCGATCTTCACGGGGAAGCATGACACCTTGAAGCCGGTGGGCGGCAGCTGTTCGAGATTGTGCAGCTTCTCGAGGTGGCAATAGCCGATATGGCGGCCGGCCTTGTGGCCTTCCCAGATCAGGCTGGCGTCCTTCGTCTCGGCGTATTTCTTCGCGGTGTGAACGAACGGCGCGTCCCAGCTCCAGCCGTCGATGCCGGTCAAGCGCACGCCGCGCTCGAGCAGGTACATGGTCGCTTCATAGCCCATGCCGCAGCCCGACGTGACGTAGTCCTGTCGGCCATATTTGGCGCCGGCGCTGGTGTTGACGACGACGATCTCGAGCGGTTTCAGCTCGTGGCCGATGCGCTTGAGCTCGGCCTCGACATCCTCTGCGGTTGCGACATAGCCGTCCGGCAAGTGACGGAAGTCGAGCTTCACGCCGGGCTGGAAGCACCATTCCAGCGGCACCTCGTCGATGGTCCAGGACCGCTCGCCGCGATTCATGGTCGGGTGAAAATGCCAGGGCGCGTCGAGATGCGTGCCGTTGTGGGTCGAGAGGCTGACCTGTTCCACCGCCCAACCTTGCCCGTCCGGCAGATCCTCGGCCTTCAATCCGTCGAAGAACTGCAGCATGCGCGGCAGGCCCTGCTGGTGATTGATGTATTGGATGGTCGGATGATTTCCGGGCGGGTCGGCCGGCACGTCGTTCTGCAGGGGGACGGAGATATCGATCAGCTTGGTCGTCATGGCGCTTCCTCGTTGATTGTTTTCGTTAGCGGCCGTCAGGCGTCCCTTCAAACGAACCTTTAGACATCCTGCCGCTCGACGCGGTTCTTCAAGATACCGATCTTCTCGACCTCAAGCTCGATCGCATCGCCGTGCTCGAGATACCATCCGAGCTCGAGGCCGCAACCATTGCCGACCGTGCCGGAGCCGATGAATTCGCCGGGCATCAGCGTCTCGTCCTGGGTGACGTGGGCGATGATCTCCTCGAACGAAAACAACATGCCCTCGGAGACGCCTTTCGAACGGACCTCACCGTTGACGCGCGCTTCCATCTTCAGACGATAGGGATCGCCGATCTCGTCCGGCGTCACGATCCAGGGACCCATCACGTTGCCGCCGTCGAAACTCTTGCCCTTGGCCGGGCCGAGCCGTCCCTCCATCTCGATGCGCTGGGCGTCGCGCGCGGAGAAATCGTTGAAGATGGTATAGCCGAAGATGTGATCCCCAGCCTTCGCGGCAGAGATGTTTGAGCCCTTGTTCCTGGTGATGATCCCGAACTCGAGCTCGTAATCCATCACCTTGCTGTAGCGCGGCCATTTCACCGTCGTGTTGGTGCCGCGGACGCTGAAGCGGTTGGTGATGTAGAAGATCGGCTGCTTGCGATAGACCTCGGGCAACTCGCCGAGCGGTTCGGCGTCGATGCGCGCCAATTCCGCCATATCGCCCTTGGCGCGCGCCGCGAGCTTTTGCTGCCCGCGCGGCGCTTGCAGGATGTGCAGCGGAAACGACATGCCGTCGCGCATCTGCCTCGGCTCCGGCACCGGCGCGAGGATGTCGACGGCGCTGACCGCCGCCGACAGCGTTGCGTCCCGGCCGTGCTTGTCGAGCAGGGCCCGGGCCCGATCGAGCGCGCGGGGTCCGGCATCAATCAGCGCCAGCATCGAGCCGAAAGCCGGATCGGCCTGGCCGTCCCGCGCAGCGGCGGCGGCGAGATCGAACACCTGACTCTCATTGGCATGGACGGCGCCGATCTTCTCCTGACCGGCCGATCTGAATGTTGCGAGCTTCACCTTGGGCACCCCTTGCTATCGTTTCAAATATATGATCAGATAAAATATCGATAAACAAGATAGAAAAATACAAATTGGGGAGAGCGCGGTGAGACGAACGCAGATAAGGGCGATGTTGGCGGGTCTCTCACTCGGAGTTGGTGTGTGCGTTGCTTTGACGGCACCCGCGCTGGCGCAGGCCAAGATCCAGATCGGCTGCACCGCGACCACTGACTGCGCCTCGGCAATGGTCGCGGTCGACGAGGGCATCTTCAAAAAGCACGGACTGGACGTCGAGATGACGCCGATCGCGATCAACTCCAATATCCCGGCGGCGATCCTGTCGAACTCGATTCAGGTGGGTGGCCCGACCTCCACCGTCTTCCTCCAGGCCGTCGACGGCGGCCTCGACCTCGTCGCAATTGCCGGCGCCTCGGTCATGAACACGACCTCGAACACTGCGATTGCCGCGTTCGTCCGCAACGGCCTCACCATCAAGGAGCCGAAGGATTTCGTCGGCAAGAAGATCGGCGCGCCCGGCCTGAACGCCTTTCTCCATGTTTTGTTCGTGAAATGGCTGGTGGAGAAAGGCGTCAATCCCAAGAGCGTCAATTTCGTCGAAGTCACCTTCCCAACCATGGCGGACATCATCAAGTCAGGTGGCGTCGACGCCGTGCTCACGGCCGAGCCGTTCGTCACGCGCATGACCAACGCGGGGCTTGGTTCGGTCGGCGCGCGGTACGGCGCCGAACTCGGCCGCACCGATCCGATCATCTTCTATGCGGCGTCGCGCGACTGGGCGGAGAAGAACGCGGCGACGGTGAAGAAATTCCGCGAGGCCATCGCGGAGGCCGCTCCAATCGTCAACAGCGATCGCGAGAAGGCCTCCGCCTCGATCGCCAAATTCACCAAGCAGCCGCTCGATCTCGTCAAGGCGACGCCGCCGAACCAGTCCGAACCGAACCTCAAGCCGGAAAACCTGTCCTGGTGGATCGACGTGATGTCGTCGCAGAAGATGCTGCAATCGAAACTCGACACCGCGAAACTGGTGCTGAACTGAGGATATCGACGATGCCCGCTCCCGAGCGCACTCTCGAACGCCCGCCGGCGGAAGCCGGCACCTTGAGCGAGCGCGCCGCAAATCTAATCGAGCGGGACATCCTGGCCGGAGATCTCGCGCCGGGATCGCGGCTCGGCATCGTCGACCTCGTGCAGCGCTACGAGATCGGCGCCACACCCTTGCGCGAGGGCTTGTCGCGGCTGATGTCGCGCGGCCTGATCGTCGGCATCGGCCAGCGCGGTTTCCGTGTCGCCGAGGTCAGCCGCGACGATCTCGCCGACATCACCTGCATGCGGACGGCGGTCGAGATCGAGGCCGTCAGGCTCGCTATCCTCCAGGGCGACGCCGCCTGGGAGGCCGGCATCATCAGCGCGTTGCATCAGATGCGCCGGCATATCGAGCGCACCGGCAATGAATTCCGCGAGGGCGCGGCTGACTTCGACCGGCTGCACAAGGGCTTTCACACCGCGCTGCTCGCCGCCTGCGGCTCACGGCGCATGCTGGCCGCCCATTCCGACCTCTACGACCAGGCCTATCGCTACCGCCGCGTGATGATGGGTGCCATCGACAGCGCCGAGGGGTTCATCCGGAGTCACCAGATGCTCGCCGACCACGTGCTCGCCCGCGACCTGGCCGCCGCGCAAAAAATGCTGGCCGCGCATCTGCACGCGACCATCGATTTCGTCTATCCGCCTGCCAGCGAGGAACAATCATGAGCGCCGTTGCCAGGCTCGACGAGGCGCGCGCCGCGCGGCGACAAAAGACGCTGATCGCCTTCAGCGCCGCGACGCTGCATCTCGGCGGCAAGACCATCATCGAGAATCTCGATCTGAAGGTGCGGCCGGGCGAATTCCTCTGCATCGTCGGCGCCTCCGGCTGCGGCAAGACCACGGCGCTGCGGCTCGCCGCGGGCCTCTATCGCCCCACGAGCGGTGCAGTCACGTTCGACGGCGAGCCGATCAATGAGCCGCGCCGCGAGGTGGCGATCGTGTTCCAGGATTACGGCAAGGCGCTGTTGCCGTGGCGGACCGCGGCCGGAAACATCTCGCTGGCGCTGGAAGCCTCCCGCGTGCCGGTGCGTGAGCGCGGTGCGCGCATCGAGGCACTGCTGCGCAAGGTCGGCTTGCCCGGCCATGCCGACAAATATCCGACCGAAATGTCGGGCGGCATGCAGCAGCGCCTGCAGATCGCGCGCTGCCTCGCGCAGGAGCCGACGACGCTGCTGATGGACGAGCCGTTTGGCGCACTGGACGCGATGACGCGCCAGGGCTTGCAGGACGAGGTGCTGTCGCTGACGCAATCGAGCCAGACGACCGTGATCTTCGTGACCCACGATCTCGACGAGGCGATCTATCTCGGCGACCGCGTCGTCGGCCTGCTGCCGCATCCGGGCCGGATCGGGATCGAGCTCGATGTCGACCTGCCGCGTCCGCGCGACCAGCTCGCCACCCGCGAACATCCGGAATTCCTGCGGCTGCGCCGGCAATTGTTCGACTTCATCAAGGCGAGCGAACATTGAGCCTCGATCGCACGAGGCCCTTGCTGCTGCCGCTGGCGCTGATGCTGGCGTTCGAGCTCTGGGCGCGGCTCACGCATCTGCAGAGCGACAGCCTGGCTCCGCCAAGTGCGATCCTCGCGGCGCTGACCGCGGCACTTGCCGATCTCTCGATTCCGATCGCGACCCGCGACACGCTGTTCGCCGCCTTTGCAGGATTGGCGATCGGTAGCGCAATAGGTCTTTCGCTCGGCATCGCCTTCGGCATCTCGCGTCCCCTCGACCGGCTGATGGAGGTGACGGTCGAGGCGATCCGCCCGATTCCCTCGATCGCGCTGCTGCCGATTGCGCTGATCGCGCTCGGCTTCGGCTATCGGATGGAGATCGTGATCGTGGCGTTCGCCTGTGTCTGGCCGATGCTGATCATGACGCGCAGCGCGGTGCGCAGCATCGAGCCGCGATTGATGGAAGTGTCGCGGGCCCTGCGGATGAGCGCGGCGCAACGGATCGCGAAGATCGTGATCCCGGCGGCACTGCCGCGGATCTTCGTCGCGTTCCGCCTGTCGGCCGGCATCGCCCTGATCGTCGCCGTGACCGTCGAGATCGCGATCAATCCGATCGGCCTCGGCGCCGGCATCATGCTGGCGCAGCAGGCGCTGCGCGCCGATTTGATGCTCGCTTATCTGCTCTGGATCGGCGTGATCGGCTACGCGCTGAACATCCTGTTGATCGCGGCCCAGCGCCGCCTGTTCGGCCGCGCCGCGCTCGGCGGAGACAATCAATGAACCGCGCGGCGATCCTCTGGCGTGTCGCCAGCATCCTCGTCGCGGCCGGCTTCATCGCGGCGTGGCAGCTCGTCGCCAACCTGCGGCTGGTCTCGCCGGTGTTCCTGCCCGGTCCCGACAAGGCCTGGGCCGCCCTGGTGCGAGGTTTCTCGAGCGGCGACCTCGCGGGCAAGCTGATCGGCACGCTCGAGCACATGGCCTATGGCTGGCTCGCCGCCTCGATTGCCGGCATCGCGCTCGGCGCGCTGATCGGATCGTCGAAGATGATGCGCGCCTATATCGCGCCGTCCCTGGAATTCTTGCGGCCCCTGCCGGTCTCGGCGATCATCCCGGTCGCAATCGCGATGCTCGGGCTGACGCAAGGCATGGCGCTGTTCGTCATCGCCTTCGGCGCGATCTGGCCGATCATGCTGGCAACCATTCACGGCTTTGCCGCGGTCGAGCCGCGGCTCTACGAGGTCGCCCGCTCGCTGCAGATGTCGCGCGCATCAGTCATTGCCAAGATCGCACTGCCCTCGGCCTTGCCTGATATCCTCGCGGGCATGCGGCTCAGCCTGACGGTCGCGTTGATCCTCTCGGTGGTCTGCGAGATCCTGGCCGGGCTCGACGGCCTCGGTCAGTGGGTCCTGCTCTCGGCCCGCGCGTTCCGATCAGCCGACCTCTTCGCCGGTGTCATCCTGTTAGGTGCGACCGGATATCTGACGTCGATTGCGGTATCGCTCGTCGAACAGCGACTGCTCGCCTGGCAGACTGCGGCGCGGTAGGGCTGCAATCACATTGGCAGACGCCCATCGTCGGCGGGTAGAAGCACGCACCAATCTGCCGACTATTCTTGATGAATCCGTCGAAATGCCCCCTCAAGAGAACATTGCGGGCGATTACGGTTGGCGTAGGGTGGACAAGTCGGACCCCCAGTAGGTGCGGCCCCCTCAAATTATTTTTTGTGCCGCGACCCCGGCGCCGGATTTGCGCCCTCTCATCTGGGTGAACGCGCCATAGCGGCGCGTCACGAACCGGAGCACAGAACCATGTGGTATAGGAAGAACGTTGGCGGGTGGGGGCGCGCGGCCAGGCTGATCGGCGGGGGCTTGATGCTCATCTGCGGCGTGGTTGCGCTGCACGCTTCGCCGCTCGGGCTACTGCTCAGCGCCGCGGGTGTCGTGATGCTGGTCACCGGCATGTTCGGTTATTGCCCCGCCTGCGCCATCGCCGGGCGCGAGCCAGTCAAGGGGTGACCGCCTTGGCGCGCGTATCAGACGATCTCTTGCTCGCGGCACAGTCGGGTGACCGGCACGCGCTGACACAGCTATTGGTGGCGCTGCAGCCGGACGTTCGACGTTACGCCCGGCGCCTTTGCTACCGCGCCTCGGTCATCGAAGATGTGGTGCAAGAAGCACTCATCGTCGTGTACCGACGCGTGGGCACGATCCGCAGTCCAGCTGCACTCGCCGGCTGGCTGGTGACTGTCATCGCGCGCCTTTGCATGCTGCCCGCGCTGATGCTGATGCGCGGAGTCGAGGAGCTCGCCAGCCTGGAAGCGTCGCGCGAGTTCGCAAAGGTCCCGCCGGACGAGTTGCGCATAGACCTGGTCGATGCGATCGAGTCGCTTTCGCCGTCGCATCGCGAAGTGCTGCTGCTGCGAGACCTCGAAGATCTGACGATCTGGGAAATCGCCGGGCGGCTCGGCGTGACGCGCGAAGCGGCCAAAAGCCGCCTTCGCCGCGCCCGTGCACTTGTGCGCGAATACCTGCTCGGCACAAAGAACAGCGGACGAGAGAGCACATGAATTACTTTCGTGGAGTCGGCGTGTTCGGGAGCTCCTTCCTGGGCGCACACCTGATGCGCGGCGCGGCTGCGGCCGCGCTACTCGCTTGGGCCATCGTCCACCAGACCGCGCACCCCTGGCTATCCTTTGGCGCGGGCGTTGCCGCCCTCGTCGCGCTGCGCGGATGTCCAATGTGCTGGACAGTCGGCCTGGTCGAGACGCTTTCGCAAGGCCGGCGCGATTCAACCGCTGAACGCGCTGACCGGACATGACTGCATTAACATTGCGACAAGGACGGGACGCATGTCGAAGCTCACGGCAATCCTGGGTTCCGCGCTGTTTTTCCTCGTTGCACCGGCGGTGTTGGCGGGTGTCATCCCGTGGTTGATCACGCATTGGGAATTTCGGCCACCCTTCCTAGCCGTCGAAGCGACCCGCTTGGCTGGGCTAGCGTTCATTATTGCCGGCGTGCCAGGATTGTTGGATTCGTTTGCGCGCTTTGCGTTGCAGGGTCTAGGCACGCCCGCGCCGATCGCGCCACCACGCAATCTCGTTGTGAGCGGATTATATCGCTATGTGCGCAATCCGATTTATGTTGCAGTCGTTGCCGTCATTCTTGGTCAGGCGCTGCTATTCGCTGACTGGCATCTCCTCGGCTACGGTGCGTTCATGTGGCTCTTTTTTCACGCTTGGGTCGTTGCCATTGAGGAGCCGGGGCTCCGCGAAAGCTTTGGAGCCGAGTATGAAAGCTATTGCGCCGATGTGCCGCGCTGGCTTCCCCGACTCATTCCGCGAGCCGTCTAACCGATTTGAGGCTCGGTGGGGTCGAAACGTCTGAATCCGGCCGATCGCGACACACCAGGGTTCAAGGCGAGATAACGCCGCCCCCAAACAAAAATGGCCCGCATCAAGCGGGCCATTTTCGTATCGGAACCGGTCATTCCGAATTTGGTTGCGGGGATAGGATTTGAACCTATGACCTTCAGGTTATGAGCCTGACGAGCTACCGGGCTGCTCCACCCCGCGTTAAATCGTTGCTTTGCCTCTGCGAAAAGGCCGGGGACGGTGGATTGAGGGCCGACGCTGTTCGCGTGGCTGCTTCTCCCGTCCCGAAGGCTTCCCTGGAAGGCAACCCCGGGGCAAAGCCCGTCGGGTGCGAGGGGTATGTACCAACCCGAACCGCCTTTGGAAAGGGCCGCCGGGACGTTTTTTTCGACTTTATGACAGGTTGCGGGCGCGGATTCCCGCCGATTTGCCACGGACTTGCCAGAAGTTCCACAAACCGCCAGCTTGCGGCAACAAAACAGAGGCGAAACGCCGATTTGGGGAGGACCGCCTTGAACAACACGTTCGATCGCCCCTTGGCGAGCGCCCCGCTGGCGGCGCTCAACGACAGCTTCCGGGCCATGGCGGCGCGGTCGCGCGCCGAGTCGGCGCCTGATTGCGCCGCGCGGCTCGACCGGCTGGCGCGGTTGCGCGCCGTGGTCGCGGACAATGAAGAGCGGTTCCGGAAGGCCATCTCGGCCGATTTCGGCCACCGCTCGGCGGTCGAGACCAATATCGCCGAGACGATGCTGGTGTTCTCCGAGATCCGGCATGCGACAAAACATCTGAAAGGCTGGATGGCGCCGCAGCGCATCGCAACCGCGCTGCAATTCCTGCCCGCGCGCAACCGGCTGATGCCGCAGCCGCTCGGCGTGATCGGCATCATCGCGCCGTGGAATTATCCGCTGCAGCTGACGCTCGCGCCCGCGATCGGCGCCATCGCCGCCGGCAACCGCGTCATCATCAAGCCGAGCGAGCTCGTGCCGCACTTCTCCGCGCTGTTGAGGGAGACGGTGGCCGAGAGGTTCGATGCGACAGAGTTACTCGTCACCGGGGTCGAGGACGAGATCGCAAAAGCCTTCGCACACCTGCCGTTCGATCACCTCGTCTTCACCGGCTCGACCCGGGTCGGGCGGCTGGTGGCGGAAGCCGCGGGGCGCAATCTCACGCCTATCACGCTCGAGCTCGGCGGCAAGTCGCCGGCGATCATCGATGCGTCGGCCGATCTCGACGAAGCCGCCGAACGCATCGCCTACGGCAAGCTGCTCAATGCCGGACAGACCTGTATCGCGCCCGACTATGTGCTGGTGCCGGAGGGCGCGCTGCAGGCCTTCACGGAAAAGGTCCGCGCGCAGATGCGGCGCATGTTCGGCACCGACCCCGCCAACAAGGACTACACCTCCATCATCTCCGACCGGCATTATGCGCGGCTCGAAGCGCTGGTCGCGGATGCGGCGCAGCGCGGCGCAAAGATCCTGCAGCCGGCGAAGGCGGACGATCCGAACTGGAAGGCGCACCGCAAATTCCCACCGACGCTGATCGTCGGGGCCACCGAAGAGATGGCGGCGATGCAGGAGGAGATCTTCGGCCCCGTGCTGCCGGTGCTCGGCATTCGCGCGTCCGCAGACGCCATCACCTTCATCAACCGCCGCGACCGGCCGCTGGCGCTGTACTGGTTCGGCAGGGATCGCGACGCGCGCGACGAGGTGCTGGCGCGCACCGTTTCCGGCGGCGTCACCATCAACGATTGCCTGTTTCACTTCGCGCAAGCCAACCAGCCGATGGGCGGCGTCGGCGCCTCCGGCACCGGCGCCTATCACGGCGAATGGGGATTTCGCACGTTCAGCAAGCTGAAGCCAGTGTTCTATCGCTCGAAATTCAACCGCCTCGCCGATCTCTATCCGCCCTATGGCGGCAAGATCGCGCGGCTGGAGAAGATGATGCGGTTCATGTCGTAGGCATCCATCATTGCGAGCGAAACAAAAGCAGGACCCTCACCCTGAGGAGCGCGCCAGCGGCGCGCGTCTCGAAGGGCGAGGCCACAGACCGGGCCTTCATCCTTCGAGACGCGCGTTCCGCGCTCCTCAGGATGAGGAACTCATAAATAACGAAGAATGCAGGGGGAAACATCAGTGACTGACACATTCGACTTCATCGTCGTGGGCGCGGGCTCCGGCGGTTGCGCGGTGGCGGGGCGGCTGTCGGAGGATGCGGCGACGTCCGTGGCACTGCTCGATGCCGGCGGTACGAACGACAATTGGCGGATCACCACGCCGTTCGGGCTCGCTTTGCCATACAAGGCGGCCAACTGGGCCTTCGATACCGTGCCGCAGAAGGGATTGAACGGCCGTATCGGCTATCAACCGCGCGGCAAGGGCCTCGGCGGCTCCTCGGCGATCAACGCCATGGTCTACATCCGCGGCCACAAATGGGACTACGACCATTGGGCCGCGCTCGGCAATGCCGGCTGGTCGTATTCGGACGTGCTGCCCTATTTCAAGCGCTCGGAGAACAACAGCGATTTCGACGGCGAATATCACGGCAAGGGCGGCCCGCTGCACGTCAACAGGCTGCGCTCGGACAATCCGATCCATGACGTCTTCCATCAGGCCGCGCGCGAGGCGCAATTCCGCATCCGCGACGATTTCAACGGCGAGGATCACGAAGGGCTCGGCAGCTACCAGGTGACGCAGCACAAGGGCGAGCGCTGGAGCGCGGCGCGCGCCTATCTGCAGCCCCACATCGACAAGCGGGCCAATCTGCGCGTCGAGACCGGGGCCCATGCCACGAAAATCCTGTTCGAGGGCGGGCGCGCGGTCGGCATCGAATATGTGCAGGGCAAGCAGACGAAACGGCTTCGCGCCCGCCGCGAGGTGATCCTTGCCGGCGGCGCGTTCCAGTCACCGCAATTGCTGATGCTCTCGGGCGTCGGCGATGGCGCTACGCTTGGCAAGCACGGTATCAACGTCACGCATCATCTGCCGGGCGTCGGGCGCAATCTGCAGGACCATCCGGATTTCGTGTTCGTCTACGCCTCGGACTACCCGCACTTCGTTCACGGCTCGATCAGTCGGGTGCCTTCCCTGCTGCGCGCCATCCAGCGCTATCGCAAGGAACGGCGGGGCCTGATGACCAGCAATTTCGCCGAGTGTGGCGGCTTCCTGAAAACCCGCCCCGACCTCGATGTGCCGGACATCCAGCTGCATTTCGTCATCGCGATGCTCGACGACCACGGCCGCAAGAAGCACAAGGAGGCAGGCTTCTCATGCCATGTCTGCCTGCTCAGGCCGAAGAGCCGCGGCAGCGTCTGGCTGAAGAGCGCGGACCCGCTCGCCGCTCCAATGATCGATCCGAACTTCCTGGGGGAGGACGAGGATCTCGAGTCGATGGTTGCGGGCTTCAAGACAACGCGACGGCTGATGGAGACGCCCGCGCTGCGCGCGCTGCAGAAGAAGGACATGTTCACGTCCGGCGTGAAGACCGACGACGACATCCGCAACATTTTGCGTAATCGCGTCGATACCGTCTATCACCCGGTCGGCACCTGCAAAATGGGCACCGATGCGGCGGCCGTGGTCGATCCGAAGCTGAAGGTGCACGGCGTCGACGGTCTGCGCATCGTCGATGCTTCGATCATGCCGACGCTGGTCGGCGGCAACACCAATGCGCCGACCATCATGATCGGGGAGAAGGCGGCGGACATGATCAGGGCGGAGATGCGGGTGAGTTAGCGGCGTTATCTCCACATCGTCGTCCCGGCGAAGGCCGGGACCCATACTCTCGAGGCGTCGTGATGCGCCGAACTGGTAACCACGAGTCATCGCCAAACTACTGCTTGTGGTTATGGGTCCCGGCCTTCGCCGGGACGACAGCGGAGTATCTGTCACCGATTGAGGCAATAGTGTTTGATGATGCTTTCTTTACCGACGTCGAATAGTCCTGAATCGACACAATCCCGAGCTGCTGGAGCGAAAGAATACAGACGATTTTAGCGATCTGAAACCGGAACGATCGGTTCAGCGTTCATTCGTTCCACGGCAGGGTTTCGCTCATGAACAAATTCGATCTGGCGGTCTATGCCGCCCTCGTTATCGCGATCGGCTTCGGCTTCAAGACCGGCCTGCTGCGCAGCGCCATGACCATCCTCGCCTATCTCCTCGCCGCTCCCATCGCGGTTTCGCTGATGCCGATGATCGCGCCGCAGATCACCGGCAATCCGAATGCGCCGCTGGTCCAGAACTGGATCTGGTTCTTCGGCATCTTCCTGGTCGTCGGCATGCTGCTCGGATATATCGGCCGCTTCGTGCTGGACGACACGATCCGCGAGGCCGGGATCGGCGACCGGCTCGGCGGCGCCGCGCTCGGCGCCATCAGGGTCGGCCTTGTCGCCACCACGCTGGTGCTGGTGTTCGACCAGATCGTCCCGGCCAACCACCAGCCGCCCTTCCTTGCCGGGTCGCAGCTGCGGCCGCTGTTCTCGGCGGTCGGGCAGATGGGCTTCAAGTCGCTGCCGCCGGAGGCCGCGGCCGCGATCGACCGGCTCAAGCAGGAGCGGCGTATCTAGGGCGTTTGGGCATGATCTTTTCGGAAAACCGCGGCACACTTTTCCGGATCATGCCCGTTTGCATCGCCACGGCGAGCGCCATGCATTTTGACGCGGCTCCATCCCTTATCAGCGGCGTCGAGGTTGGCTAGAGTGCGCCCCGTCCAAAAACCTGCCTGCTATTTTCGGGAGTGAAACTGTGGATCTTGGGATCAAAGGTCGCCGCGCCATCGTCTGCGCATCCAGCAAGGGCCTGGGGCGCGCTTGCGCCATCTCGCTGGCCGAAGCCGGCGTTGACGTCACGCTGACCGCGCGCGGCGCCGGCGCGCTGAAGAAGACGGCCGACGACATCCGCAAGGCCTATCCGAGCGTGAAGGTCACCGAGATCGTCGGCGACATCACCACGCCCGCGGGCCGCGAGGCCGTGCTCAAGGCCTGCCCCGAGCCGGACATTCTCATCAACAATGCCGGCGGCCCGCCGCCCGGCGATTTCCGCAACTGGACCCGCGACGACTGGATCAAGGCGATCGACGCCAACATGCTCACGCCGATCGAGCTGATCAAGTCGACGGTCGACGGCATGATGGCGCGCAAGTTCGGCCGCATCGTCAACATCACCTCGGCCGCGGTGAAGGCGCCGATCGACATCCTCGGCCTCTCCAACGGCGCGCGCGCCGGCCTCACCGGCTTCATCGCCGGCTTGTCGCGCAAGACCGTGATCAACAACGTCACCATCAACGGCCTCTTGCCGGGCCCGTTCGAGACCGACCGCCTGACCGGCACCGCGAAGGCCGAGGCCGACAAGCGCGGCACGACGCCCGAGCAGATTTTGGCCGAGCGCGCCAAACTCAACCCGGCCGGCCGTTTCGGCCAGCCCGACGAGTTCGGCTATGCCTGCGCCTTCCTGTGCGGCGCCAAGGCCGGCTTCATCACCGGCCAAAACATCTTGCTCGACGGCGGCGCTTTCCCCGGCACGCTGTGAGGGCGGTCTGGTACGAGCAGACAGGGCCGGCAGTCGACGTTCTCACCTATGGTGAGATGGCGACGCCGGTCGCGGGCCCAGGCGAAGTCCGCATTCGCCTGGAAGCCTCCGGCATCAATCCGGCCGATGTCGGCAGGCGCGGCGGTTCTTATCGCGCGATGGAATTCTCGCGCGTGATTCCGAACAGCGACGGCGCCGGCTTCGTCGACCAGATCGGCGACGGCGTGACACGCTTCAAGATCGGCGACCGGGTCTGGCTGTTCAACGGCCAGCGCAACGGCCGCGCCTTCGGCACCGCGGCGGAATATATCGCGCTTGCTGAGCAACTGGTGACGCCGCTGCCGGACACTCTCTCTTTCGCGGAAGGCGCCACGCTCGGCATCCCCGCGATGACCGCTTGGTGCGCGCTGTTTGCGGATGGGCCGATCGTCGGCAAGACCGTTCTGGTCACCGGCGGCGCCGGCGCGGTCGGGCACTATGCGGTGCAACTGGCAAAGTGGGGCGGCGCGCAGGTGATCGCGACCGTCAGCTCGGCGATGAAGGGCGAGCAGGCCCGGCGTGCGGGCGCCGATCTCGTGGTCAACTACAAGGACGAGGACGTCGTTGCAAAGACGATGGCCTTCACCGGCGGGCGCGGCGTCGACCGCGTCGTCGACGTCGATTTCGGCGGCAACATCGCCACCACGCTGAAGCTGATGGCGATGAATTCCACCATCGCGGTCTACGCTACCAACGGCAACCGCACGCCGACGGTGCCGATGCGCGAGCTGATGGAGAAGTGCATCAACCTGCGCGCCCTGGTGCTGTTCGCACTGCCGCCGGCGCTGCTCGCGGCGGCGCAGGCCGACATTTCAAAATGGCTGGCGGCCGGGCCGCGGCTTCACAACGTCGCGGCCCAGTTCGCGCTGTCGGATACGGCGCAGGCCCATCTCGCCGTCGAGAGGGGCGACAAGCTCGGCACCGTGATCGTCGACTGCGCGCGGTGAGCACCGAGTTAGTCGCTCGAAGTCTCCACAACCGTCATGGCCGGGCTTGTCCCGGCATGACGACGTCTCGCTACGCCACCGGCGTCGTCCGCTCGTCGCTCCAGTCGATGCCGAGCTCATCCATGCCGTCGGCCAGGAGATCGCCGAGCATCGGCTCTCCCAGCAGATATTGAACCGTCTCGCGCCGGGGAGCCTTGTACTCGCTGCGCGCTTCCACGGCCCGCTCGCGCAGATCGTCCCATTCGTCCACATCGCCATCGCCGCGGCCGAGCCACATCAGCGTGACGAGGTCGAGCTGCTCGTCCTCGTTCAGCGCCCGGATGAAGCCGGAAAGCTCCGCTGCGACCGGATCGGAATTGCTGTCCTCGAGCACATCAATCTCGTCGTCGTCGGACGGATTAGAGCCCGAGTCCGGATCTGAGGCCGCTTCCTTGACGTCGAATTCGCGGGCCTTCTCGATGATGAAGGCGACCTTGTCGGCGGAAATCGCAAGCTCTGGCATGGGCTCCCCCTGCTGGTCGTTTGGCTGGTTCCAGCCTCCCCGGATAACGCAACATCACGACAGATGATCCATTGCGTTCGACGGCGGAAGACCGCATCTTTCGCGAAAGCAAGAAAATGAGGGGCACGCCCGATGCAGTGGCAGGTCGGCAACGTCAAGATCACAAAGCTCGTCGAAATGGAGACGATCGGCTCGACCCGCTTCATCCTGCCGGCCGCAACCAACGACGAAATCCGGAAACTGCCCTGGCTGATCCCGCATTTCGCCACCGAGGAGGGTCGGCTGAAAATGTCGATCCATTCGCTGGTGGTGGAGACGCCGTCGCGCCGCATCCTGGTCGATACCGGGCTCGGCAACGACAAGCAGGGCCGCGGCGTCCCGGTCTGGAATAACCGCGACACGCCATTCCTCGAGATCATGGCGGCGGCAGGCTTTCCCCCGGACAGCATCGACACCGTGCTGTGCACCCATCTTCACGTCGATCACGTCGGCTGGAACACAAGGCTGGTCGGGGGCAAATGGGTGCCGACGTTCCCCGGCGCGCGCTACCTGTTCGGCAAGACCGAATATGAATATTGGCGTGACTATACGGCCGAGCCGGACAAGGTCGCGGTGTTCAACGATTCCGTGAAGCCGGTCGTCGATGCGGGCCTGGTCGACTTGATCCCGAGCGATCACCGGCTCTGCGAGGAGATCAGCGTGATCCCGACCCCCGGCCACAGCCCCGGGCACATGAGCGTCCTGATCGAGTCCGCCGGTGAGCGCGGGCTGCTCAGCGGCGATGTGGCCCATCATCCCTGCCAGATGGCGCATCTCGACTGGTGCTCCGTCGTCGACAGCGATCCCGCCCAGTCAGCGGCGAGCCGACACACGATATTCTCGCGCTTTGCCGACACCCCGACCCTGGTGATCGGCGGACATTTCTCGGCCGGGCACATCAAGCGGGACGGCGACGCGTTCAGGTTCGAGGCGCTGGGATCGTAGGCTTCGTAGGGTGGGTTAGCCGAAGGCGTAACCCACCGCGTCTGCCTCCGTTGAAGCAGAAGAGGTGGGTTGCGCCCGGACTGCGCTTCGCGCAGCCGCGTGCTAACCCACCCTACGAATGAAGGGCTGCAATGCAGCCCTTTTCCGCGGTTGAATTTCCCGCCGCGCTGTTCCATGAAGCTATTCAACCGATCAGTCCATCCCAAGGGAGAAACCAGAATGAAGCTTGTTCGTTACGGCGAAAAGGGTGCGGAAAAACCCGGCCTGATCGACAAATCCGGCCAGTTGCGCGACCTGTCGGCGCATGTGAAGGATTTCACCGGCGAGGCCTATTCGCCGGAGTCCCTGAAGAAGCTGGCGGCGATTGATCCCGCCTCGCTGCCTGCCGTGTCCGGCAAGCCGCGGTTCGGCGCGCCCGTCACCGGCATCTCGAAATTCGTCGCGATCGGCCTCAATTACAGCGACCACGCCAAGGAGACCGGCGCCGCCATTCCGACCGAGCCGATCATCTTCATGAAGGCCAACACCTCGCTGACCGGCCCGAACGACAAGGTCGAGAAGCCGCGCGGCTCGACCAAGCTCGACTGGGAAGTCGAGATCGCCGCGATCATCGGCACCCAGGCAAAATACATCTCGGAAGCCGATGCCCTGAACTACGTCGCCGGCTATTGCGTCTGCAACGACGTCTCCGAGCGCGCCTTCCAGACCGAGCGCCTGGGTCAGTGGACCAAGGGCAAGTCGCACGACACGTTCGGCCCGGTCGGTCCCTGGCTCGCCACCAAGGACGAGATCAAGGACGTGCAGAACCTGTCGATGTGGCTCGACGTCAACGGTCAGCGCCGCCAGACCGGCTCGACCAAGACCATGATCTTCTCGATGGCCAAGTGCATCTCCTACGTCTCGCAGTTCATGACGCTGCTGCCGGGCGACATCATCACCACCGGCACCCCGCCCGGCGTCGGCCTCGGCATGAAGCCGCCGACCTTCCTCAATGTCGGCGACGTCGTCACGCTCGGCATCGAAGGCCTCGGCGAGCAGCGCCAGGAGATCGTCGCGGCGTAAGTCGCCGTCCTCCCTCATCCTGAGGAGCGCGCAACGCGCGCGTCTCGAAGGATGTGCCAGGAAAAAAGTCGCCCGACGTTCGCGCCGGGTGACGAGCGAAGATACCTCGTTGTCCATCCTTCGAGACGCGCGCCAAGTGGCGCGCTCCTCAGGATGAGGACCGTCTGTCTCGATAGAGGACATCCCATGAAACTCTCCTTCTCCGCCGCCTCGCCCTTTGCCCGCAAGGTGCGCATCGCAGCGATCGAGCTCGGGCTGATCGACAAGATCGAGTTCACGCCGGCAACGGTCGCGCCGGGCACGGTGAACGAGGACTATTCGAAGATCACGCCGCTGAAGAAGCTGCCGGTGCTCATCACCAATGACGGCGACGTCATCCTGGATTCCTACGTCATCGTCGAATATCTCAACGAGATGGCCGGCGGCAATTTGATCCCGTCTTACGGCCCGCGGCGCTGGAAGGCCAAGACCAATCATTCGCTGATCAACGGCATGCTCGATTCCATGCTGCTGTGCCGCTACGAGAAGATGGTGCGGCCGCAGGGCCTGCAATGGCAGGCATGGTCTGACGACCACTGGAACCGGGCCTGGACCGGCATGGCGCGCTTCGAGAACATGCCTGATGTGCTGAACGGCCCGTTCGACATCTCGCAGATCGGCCTCGTTTGCGTGCTCGGCTATGCCGACTTCCGCTTCGCCGATTGCGGCTGGCGCAAGGCCTATCCGAAACTCGACGCGTTCCACCAGAAGATGCTGGAGCGGCCCTCGGTGAAGATCTCGGTCCCACCGGCCGCGTAGCGACAGTATGCCGGGAGAATGACGATGCGCGATCAATTCTCCCGGTTCTCAATTCTCAGCGCGAGCTTCGTGCTCGCGCTCTCCGTCTCAGCCACCCATCTGCGGGCCGAGAGCATGCCGCCTGGACCAACCGATCAGGCCTGCGGAGCGCCCTCATCGATCGATGATGGCTGGGAGATCGCCTCGCCCGACACTGTCGGCATGGACGGCGCGAAGCTGTGCACTGTCGCCGCGCGGCTCGCGCAGCGGTCGACCGCGGTGCATTCGGTCGTCGTCATCAGGCATGGCAAGCTCGTCTTCGAGCAATATTTTCCCGGCTACGACCAGCCCTGGGGACAGCCCGACGGCCAGTACGAGTTCACCGCCACGACGAAGCACGACATGCGCTCGGCATCCAAGAGCGTGACCTCGCTGCTGATTGGAATCGCGATCGACCGCAAGCTCATCGCAGGCGTCGATGAGCCCGTCCTGAAATTCTTTCCCGATTATGCCGCGGTGAAGCAGGAGGGATGGGACGCCATCACGCTGCGCCACCTGCTGACGATGTCATCCGGCTTCAAATGGGACGAGGCGCGAGCCTGGACCGATCCGAAGAACGAGGAGCCGCATCTCGTCACCGAGCCGGATCCGCTTGGCTATGTACTATCACGACCCATCGCAGCACCGCCCGATACGCTATGGGCCTATAGTGGCGGCGGCACGGAATTGCTCGGCAACATCGTCATGCGCGTCTCGAAACAATCGCTGGAGGCGTTCGCGCGCGAAGCGCTGTTCCAACCGCTCGGCATTACCGACGTCGAATGGAAGAACTACAAGAACGGCAAGATCGCGGCGGCCGCGGGCCTGCGCTTGCGGCCGCGCGATGCGGCGAAGATCGGCCAGCTCGTTCTCAATCGTGGCCTGTGGAACGGCCGGCAAATCGTCTCGGCCGACTGGATCGCACAATCGATCACGCCGCGTTTCCAGGCCGTCGGCTATTTCGGCAGCACGCAATTCTATGGTTATCAATGGTGGATGGGTCGCTCGTTCGCCGGCGACAAGGAGATCAAATGGGTTGCTGCCTTCGGCTGGGGCGGTCAGCGCATCTTCGTTGTACCCGAGCTTGATCTCGTCATGATGACCACTGCTGCGCAATACGGCCAGCCCAAGGAGGGCGTGGCCGCGATCGACATCCTCTCCAATATCGTCATTCCATCCGTGCGCGACGTGCACTGATCACAAAGGAAGCGAGCATGAGCCTGAAATATTCGGTCGGCGATCTCACCATCCAGCGCGTCATCGAGCAGGAGACCTCGTTCGTTCCGGCACTGGAGATGCTGCCGGGACTGACACCTGAGGTGCTGGCCGAGAACCGGGACTGGATGCGGCAAGCCAAGGCGCTGGACGATCAGGACGTGCTGATCCTGGCCTTCCAGTCCTATGTGGTGAAGACGCCGCACCACACCATTTTGATCGATAGCTGCATCGGCAACGACAAGCCGCGCCCCAATCGCGCGAAATGGAACATGAAGACCGATGACACCTATATGCGTGCGCTCAATGCCGCGGGCGTCTCGGTTGACGACATCGACTTCGTGATGTGCACGCATCTGCATGTTGATCACGTCGGCTGGAACACGCGGCTGGAGAACGGCCGCTGGGTGCCCACTTTCCCCAAGGCACGCTACGTGTTCGCCAAGCAGGAATACGACCACTGGTTCGCAGAGAATGCGAAGGCGGAGATCCCGCCCTTCGCCGACAGCGTGCTGCCAGTGGTCGAGGCCAAGCGGCACGAGCTCGTCAGCAACGATCACCAGATCGGCGATCACGTCCGCATCGTGCCGACGCCGGGCCACACGCCCGGCCATATCGCGATCGCGATGGGACGCGGCAAGGATGACGCGGTATTCTCCGGCGACCTCATGCATTCGCCGCTGCAGACGCTCTATCCGGAGCTGTCGATCAAGTTCGACACCGATCCGGCCAAGGCGGCCACGACGCGGCGGAGCTTCCTGGAACGCTATTGCGACACCGACACGTTGTGCTGCACGGCGCATTTCCCCTCACCATCGGTGGGGAAGATCAAGCGCAAGGGCAACGCATTCGTGTGCGCGGCGGTTTGATTTAGCGCGGCTCGCACGGCGAACTCCCATCCTCCCCTGGAGGGGAGGATCGGATCGCATACAGCGAAGCGGAATGCGATCCGAGGTGGGGTGACGGTCTATCCTCGCTGAAACCGCCCGTGTTGAGAGATCACCCCACCCCGCTCGCGCTTCGCGCGATCGACCTACGAGCGAGCTACGCTCGTCTCGGACCCCTCCAGGGGAGGGTAAGGAGACAACATCGATGACAACACTCCCCGACATTCCTCTTCCCGCCGGCATCCGCTCGCGATACGTCGACGGCATCAACGGCCTGCGCATGCATGTGCTCGAAGCCGGCTTCGAGACCAGGGGCCGTCCCTGCATCCTGCTGCTGCACGGGTTTCCCGAGGTCGCCTTCTCGTGGCGCAAGGTGATGCCGGCGCTGGCCGCCGCCGGCTATCACGTGCTCGCACCCGACCAGCGCGGCTATGGCCGCACCACCGGCTGGACCGCCGATTACGACGACGATCTCACCCCGTTCTCTCTTCTCAACCTCGCGCGTGATGCGCTCGCTTTGGTGTCGGCGTTCGGCTACAGGCAGGTGGACCTCGCCGGACATGATTTCGGCAGCCCGGTCGCGGCGTGGTGCGCGCTGATCCGGCCCGACGTGTTTCGTTCGGTGACGCTGATGAGCGCGCCGTTCGGCGGGGCGCCGCCGCTGCCGTTCAATACGGCCGATGGTCCGGCGAAGACTGCGGTCGAGGATCCCGTCCATCGCGAACTCGCCGCGCTGCCGCGCCCGCGCATCCATTATCAATGGTACTACGCGACGCGCGCCGCCAACGCCGACATGCAGCACGCGCCGCAAGGCGTGCATGATTTCCTGCGGGCCTATTATCATCACAAGAGCGCGGACTGGATCGACAACAAGCCTTATCCGCTGAAGTCGTGGTCTGCAGGCGAGCTCGCAAAGCTGCCGACTTATTACGTAATGGACCTCGGCGAGACCATGGCCGAAACGGTCGCGAAGGAGATGCCCTCGCCGGCTGCGATCGCCGCCAATCGATGGCTGCCGGACAGCGACCTCGCTTACTACAGCGCCGAATATGGCCGCACCGGATTCCAGGGCGGTCTGCAATGGTATCGCTACGGCACAACGGGCATGCTCAACAGCGAGATGCAGCTGTTCTCGGGCCGCAGCATCGACGTGCCCTCGTGCTTCATCTCGGGCAAGCAGGATTGGGGCACTTATCAACGCCCCGGCGTGTTCGAGGCGATGCAGGGACGCGGTTGCACGAGGATGCTCGGCTGTCATCTCGTCGACGGTGCCGGCCATTGGGTGCAGCAAGAGCAGCCCGCCGAGGTCAGCCGGCTGCTGCTGGACTTCCTGGCAAAAACAGCCTGACCAAGTCCGCCGACGCCCGATTTGACCCGGCAACCACGGCGCCCTATATAGTTTAGAATTATTCTAAACTAGCGAGACAGGGCCGTCGTGAAGAATTTTGCCGATCTGACCGAGCGCGAGGTGCTTGCGGTCGCGATCTCCTCCGAGGAGGAGGACAGCCGCATCTATATGAGCTTCGCCGAGGACTTGCGGGAACGCTATCCGGATACGGCGAAGATCTTCGAGGAGATGGCGGAGGAAGAGCGCGGCCACCGACATCGCCTGCTGCAACTCTATGAAGAGCGTTTCGGCCCGCATCTGCCGCCGATCCGGCGCGAGGACGTCAAAGGGTTCCTGCGTCGGCGTCCGATCTGGCTGACCAAGAACCTGCCGCTCGACACGATCCGCAAGGAGGTCGAGACCATGGAGCTCGAGGCCGAGCGCTTCTACGCGCGCGCCGCCGAACAGGCCGAGGATGTCGGCGTGCGCCGCCTGCTCGGCGACCTTGCCGAAGAAGAGAAGCACCACGAGAACCGCGCGGTCGCGCTCACCGACGAGATCCTGAAGCCCGACGTGCGCGCGGAAGAAGACCGCACGCGGCGGCGGATGTTCGTGCTGCAATATGTGCAGCCGGGCCTCGCCGGCCTGATGGACGGCTCGGTCTCGACGCTGGCGCCGCTGTTCGCGGCGGCCTTCGCCACGCACCAGAATTGGCAGACGTTTCTGGTCGGCCTCGCCGCTTCGATCGGCGCCGGAATCAGCATGGGATTTGCGGAAGCGTTGTCCGACGACGGCTCCCTCACCGGGCGCGGCTCACCCTGGCTGCGCGGCATCACCTGCGGCGCGATGACGACACTCGGCGGGCTTGGACACACCATGCCCTATCTCGTGCCCGATCACTGGGCCAACGCGTTTTGGATCGCCACGGGAATCGCCGGCATCGTCGTGTTCTTCGAGCTCTGGGCGATCGCCTTCATCCGCGCACGCTACATGGACACGCCGTTCCTGCAGGCCGTATTCCAGATCGTGCTCGGCGGCGCCATCGTGCTGGCGGTGGGGATCTTGATCGGGGCGGCCTGAGGCCTTCCGCACCACGGCATGGCAATCGCGATCAAACGGCGGTTGCGGCCTTCCGGCAAACTGCGCATCATCCCCCAGGTGAAGCGCAGGAGCATGTCGTGGCGAAATCGGAATGGAGTTACAAGAGCGCGGTCGAACTGTCAGCCGCTTTGGCAGCGAAGAAAGTCTCCGCTGTCGAGCTCACGCAGGACGCGATCGACCGCATCGAGCGTCACGACGGCAAGGTCAACGCGATCTGCGTGCGAGACTTCGATCGCGCGCTGAGCGCCGCGCGTGATGCGGATGCCGCATTGGCCCGCGGCGAGCGCAAGCCGCTGCTCGGCCTGCCGATGACGGTGAAGGAGTCCTACAACATCGCCGGGCTGCCGACGACCTGGGGCAATCCAGCGCAAAAGGATTTCATTGCCAAGGAAGACTCGCTGCCGGTCACGCGGGTGAAGGACGCCGGCACCGTCGTGCTCGGCAAGACCAACGTGCCGGTCGCGCTCGCCGACTGGCAGAGCTACAACGACATCTACGGCACCACCAATAATCCCTACGATCTCGGCCGCACCCCGGGCGGCTCATCCGGCGGCTCGTCGGCGGCGCTCGCCGCGGGCTACGGTCCGCTCTCGCTCGGCTCGGATATCGGAGGCTCGCTGCGCGTGCCCGCGTTTCATTGCGGTGTCTACGCACACAAGCCGACCTTCGATCTGTTGCCCTCTCGCGGCCACACGGCGCCGCCGGCTCCGTCGCTAGCCTATGAGCGCGATCTCGCCGTGATAGGCCCGATGGCGCGCAGCGCCGGCGATCTATCCTTGCTGCTCGACGTCATGGCCGGGCCGGACCCAATCGACAACGGCAAGGCCTACAGGCTCGAGCTGCCGCCTGCGCGTCACGGCGCGCTAAAGGATTTCCGCGTCCTCGTGATCGATACCGATCCGGTGCTGCCGACCGACACCGCGGTGCGCGGCAGCATCAACACGCTCGCCGACAATCTCGCCAGGGCGGGCGTCAGAATCGAGCGCAGCAGTCCGCTGCTGCCGGATTTCGCGGCGTCCTCGCGCCTCTATATGCGGATGCTGCTGTCGTTTCTTGCCGCCAGCTTCCCGAGCGAATTCTACGCAGGCGCGGTCGCCGCGGCCGCCACCCTGCCGGCCAGCAACAACAGCCTGCAGGCCGAACGCCTCCGCGGCATCGCGCTCAGCCATCGCGACTGGGTGACCGCGACCGTCGGCCGGACACGGCTGCGCGCACAATGGCGCGAACTGTTCACATCCTTCGACGCGGTGATCTGCCCGATCATGCCGACACCAGCCTATCCGCACGATCATTCGCCGGATCAAGAGCAGCGCCGTATCGTGATCGATGGCAAGGAGCACGTCTATACCGACCAGCTCGCCTGGCCCGGCATCGCCACGCTTCCCGGCCTGCCCTCGACCGCGAGCCCGACCGGCTTCGCGCCGGACGGCCTGCCGCTCGGCGTCCAGATCGTCGGCCCGTGGCTGGAGGACCGCACGCCCTTGAGGCTGGCCGAACTGATCGAACGCGAGTTCGGCGGGTTCATGCCGCCGAAGATGTTTGACGACTAGACGAGAACCTCATCCTGAGGAGACCGCGAAGCGGTCGTCTCGAAGGATGGCCACAGGAGAGATCGGGGCCTTCATGGTTCGAGACGGCGCTAACGCGCCTCCTCACCATGAGGGTCGAATCGGGAGAGAAGCATCATGAGCCAGGACCTCGAACAGCTCACCGCACTCAACCGCGACTACGTCGCCTCCGTGCAGAACTGCGACGTCAAACGCTTCGACGAGATTTTGGCGCCGGAGTTTTACTGCTCCAATCCCGACAAGACGCTGGTCGACCGCGCCGCCTTCCTGGAGCAGACCGCGCGGCCGATCGCGATCCGCAATCTGCACGCCTTCGACGTCATCATCCGCATCATGGGCGACTTCGCCATCATCCACGCGGCGACGAGCTTCACCACCGCGGATGGTCAGCAGGCGACCGGGCGCTATACGGACTGCTGGACGAAGAAGAACGGCACGTGGCTGGCGGTGTCGGCGCACGTGTCACGGTGAGTTGATGCAGGCCATCCCCACACTCCGCAGTCATGCCCCGGCTTGACCGGGGCATCCAGTACACCGCGGCAATAGTTCGTTCACGCAACTTCCGCCGCAGAGTACTGGATCGCCCGCCTTCGCGGGCGATGACACCGTCCTAGACGTCAACTATCAAACACAATCACGCTCCGCAGCGTCTTGCCGGCTTTCATGTTGGCAAAACCCTCGTTGATCTCGCTGAGCTTCAGCTTGGCCGAGATCCAGTCTTCCAAATGCAGCCGGCCGCGCAGGTAGAAGTCGACCAGGCGCGGCATGTCGACGCGGAAATGGTTGGATCCCATCGACGAGCCCTGGATCCGACGCTCCCGCAAGAAATCGAAACCGTGCAGCTCGATCTTCTGGCCGAACGGGATCATGCCGACGATGGTCGCGGTGCCGCCGGAGGCGAGCATGCCGAAGGCTTGCTCGGCGGTTTCCTTGCGGCCGAGCACCTCGAAGGAATGCTGCACGCCGCCATTGGTGAGGTCGCGAACCTGCTTCACCACGTCGCCGTCGGCGGGATTGATGATGTCGGTCGCACCGAGCTTGGTCGCGAGCTGGAGCTTTGCGGGATTGGTGTCGATGGCAATGATCCGCCCGGCACCGGCGATCTGCGCGCCGTTGATCGCGGCCATGCCGACACCGCCGCAGCCGATCACCGCCACGGTCTCGCCCGCGGTCACCTTCGCCGTGTTCACCACCGCGCCATAGCCGGTGATGACGCCGCAGCCGATCAGCGCGGCGAGATCGAGCGGCATCTCTTTGCGGATTTTGACGATCGCATTCTCGTGCACCAGCATCTGCTCGGCAAAGGACGAGAGGTTGAGGAACTGATGCAGCTTCTCCGACCTGTTCCACTGCATCCGGTCCGAAGCGCCCGGCAGCATCTTCACCGTGGTGTCGGTGCAGAGCACGGTGCGGCCCGTGGTGCAATTGTCGCAGGTGCCGCAGAACACGGACAGACAGGTCACGACGTGATCGCCCGGTTTCACATAGGTCACGTCAGAACCGACCTGCTCGACAACACCGGCGGATTCGTGCCCGAGCACCGCGGGCAGCGGATGCGGGTAGAGGCCTTCCATGAAATGCAGATCGGAGTGGCAGAGCCCGGCGACGGACGTGCGGATCAGCACTTCGCGCGGGCCGGGCTTCGGCAGGCTGACATCCTCGATGACCAGCGGCTTGTTGACTTCATAAAGGACGGCGGCCTTCATCGGTGCTTCCTCGTTGTTATGATTTTTCGTTGAGCGTCGTTTCCACCTCTCCCATAGGGAGAGGTGAAGAGAGCCTACGCTGCCAGAACCAGTTCGCCAACCTCGCTCATGGAGGCCACGCGGTCGCCGAGCAGAAGCGCTGCGATCTTTGCTTGCGTGGCATTTTCCGTCAGCCGGAACGGATCGCTCGGCTCAACGCGATGGTCGATCACCAGCCGCGACAGCAGCAGCCGGCGCGCGTCGCCGCGCATGTCGTGGATGCGGTGCGCCTCCCAGGCGAGCGCAACGGCGCTTGCGACGTGATAGAGCAGGCTCGTGGCACGGCGCGCATCGGCCTCGTTCTCCGACTTGCCTGCGACCTCGCGCGCGAAGCCGACGGCACGATCGACGAAGCCGCGCAAATTGTCGCACCAGGCCTGCGGCACGGAGCCGCTGTCGTCGAGGCGGGTGTGCAGATCGGCGGCAAGCGCGGACTCGGCACCATGGCGGCCAACCGCGCGGCGGAGCGCATCGATCGCGACGATGTTGCCGGTGCCCTCCCAGACCGAGCCGAGATGGGCATCGCGCAGCAGGCGCGGCGTCGCGAATTCCTCGATGTAGCCGATGCCGCCGCGCATCTCGAGCGCATCGCCGCAGACTTTTCGCGCATCGCGCGTCGCGCGGAATTTCAGCGTCGGCGTCAGGATGCGCAGCAACGCCGCCGCATCCTGGCTGCCGGCCTCCGCACGATCGAGCGCATCGGCGGTGAGAAAGCTCATCGACAGCGCCTGCTCGACCGGCAGCATGATCTTCAGCATCTGCCGCCGCCCGAGCGGCAGGTCGATGATGCGGTTGCCGAACACGACGCGGTTCTTCGCCACCGTCATCGCGTCGTGATAGGCGCGGCGCATCAGCGCGGTCGATTTCACGCCGTTGGAGAGACGCGACGAGTTCACCATCTCGGCCATCTGCACGAAGCCGCGGTCGAGCTTGCCGACCGCGTACGCAATCGCGCCTTCGAGCTTGATCTCGCCCGAGGCCATCGAGCGGGTGCCGAGCTTGTCCTTGAGGCGCACGATCCGGTAGTGGTTCTGCGAGCCGTCGTCGAGGAAGCGCGGCATCAGGAACAGTCCGACGCCGCGCGTGCCGGGCCCGGCACCTTCGGGGCGCGCCAGCAGCATCACCACTTTCGCGTCGGCATTCGAGCAGAACCATTTTTCGCCATGAAGGCGCCAATGGTCGCCCTCCTGCACCGCGCGCGTGGTCAGCGTGCCGACATCGGAGCCGCCTTCCTTCTCGGTCATGAACTGGCCGCCCTGGGTCAGCTTGCTCATGTCGGTCGAGGTCAGGCCGTCCAGATATTTCGCCTTCAACGCCTCGCTGCCGAAATTCGCCAGCAATTTAGCGCAACCGTCGGTGACGTTGATCGGGCAGCCCATGCCGAATTCAGTCTGGTTGAAAAGAAACGTGAAGGCGTGCTTTGCCACCACGGGATATTTGTCCGGCCAGCCCATGATGCCTTTGCGGATCGAGAGCGCGTGGATACCGAACTCGCCGAAGGCGGCGTCCTCCAGCTCGCGATAGACGGGGTGATATTCGATCCACTGCACGTCGCGGCCGAACTTGTCGCGCTGGTGCAGCACCGGCGTATGCCGGTCGGCAAGCCGCGCGCAGTCGTCGAGACGGCCGCCGGCGAGTTCACCGAGACGGTCGAGATGCGGCTCGATGTGGCGGAATAGCTTCTCCGGCAGATGGATGCGCAAGAGATCCGTCAGCGCCTGATCGGCGCGGTAGAAATTCATGCCTGACGTATCGGGCGCCAGCAGGCCCGACTGCTCCGCCGCGACATTTTTCGGCTGCGCTGTGGCCGGCTTGTGCATGATCGTCCTCTTCGTTTCCGCCCAACGGCAATTCTTATTGCTTGCCGCTTGAGATGATGTCGATCATGCTCCCATCGCGAGAGGCGATAAAGCCGCAAATTGTCAGGGAGGCATGATCACCGTGAAGGAGCAATTCGCTCTGCGGAATTGTGATCAGCTGGCCTTAGGTCGTGGCTGGTTGTCCGCGCAGCGGATGCCTAGATCAACGGTTTCCCGTCCCCGAAAGATCACGCCAGAGACCACATCATGGAACATCCGAAATACAAGATCGCCCTCATCGTCGGCGCCGGCGAAGGCCTGAGCGCTTCGCTGGCACGGCTGCTGTCCGCGCAGGGCATCCGTGTTGCCCTTGCCGCGCGAAAGATCGAGAAGCTGGGTGCGCTCTGCAGCCAGACTGGAGCGAAGGCCTATGCCTGCAACGCCACCGAGCCTGAGGAGGTCGAGCGCCTGTTCGGCCTGGTCGAGCGTGAGATCGGCACGCCGGACCTCGTCGTCTACAATGCCAGCGGCCGCGCGCGCGGGCCATTCGTCGATCTGGTCCCGGCTGATGTTGCCAACGCGATTGCGGTCAGCGCCTATGGCGGCTTCCTGGTGGCGCAGCAGGCGGCCAAGCGCATGGTGCCGAACCAGCACGGCGCGATCCTGTTCACCGGCGCATCGGCCAGCGTCAAGGGCTACGCGCAATCCGCGCCATTCGCGATGGGCAAGTTCGCACTGCGCGGGCTGGCGCAGAGCATGGCGCGCGAATTGTCGCCGCAAGGCATCCATGTCGCGCATTTCGTCATCGACGGCGGCATCCGCAGCACGGCGCGGACGGAGCCTGCGGACAAGCCGGATTCGATGCTCGATCCCGACGCGATCGCGGAGAGCTACTGGAGCGTCTTGCAACAGCCGCGCAGTGCCTGGAGCTGGGAGCTCGAGCTGCGGCCCTGGGTGGAGAAGTTTTGAGGCAAGACTGCCGTAGGGTGGGCAAAGGCGCAAAGCGCCGTGCCCACCATCCCAAATACGGAAAGACAACGTGGGCACGCTTCGCTTTGCCCACCCTACGAGAGCGGGGAGAAACAATGTCCACTGAAACCACCGTCGACACCGGCACCCACGAGCTCCTCTGCGTCATCCGCGACCGCGTCGCCATCATCACGCTGAACCGGCCGGAGGCGCGTAATTCGCTGTCGGATACGCTGACGCCGGCGCTGCGCACGATGATCCGGACCTGCGGCGAGAACCGCGATGTCGGCGCGCTCCTGATCACCGGCGCGGGCGAAGCGTTCTGCGCCGGCGGCAACGTCAAGGGCATGGGCGCGCATCGCGATCCCAAAAAGCTGGAGATGTCGCTGGAAGATCGCGTCGCCGATCTGCAGGAGCGGCAGCGGCTGCTCACCGGCGCGCTGGTCTCGGTACGCAAGCCGACCATCGCCGCCCTGCCCGGCCCCGCGGTCGGCGCCGGGCTTGCACTCGCCATGGCCTGCGACATCCGCATCGCCGCACAATCGGCCTTCGTCGCCACCGGCTATGCCCGTATCGCGCTCTCCGGCGACTACGGCATCGCCTGGCTGCTGACGCGCCTCGTCGGCACCGCGCGGGCGCGCGAGCTGCTTTTCACCGGCGACCGCGTCGATGCCGTCCGGGCGGAGACCATCGGCCTCGTCAACCGCGTCGTGCCCGATGACAAGCTTCAGGCCGAGGCCTTCGCCCTGGCCAAGTCGCTCGCCGAAGGCCCGCGCCTGGCGCTGCGTTACATGAAGGACAATCTCGACGAAGCCCTGCTGTTCGATTTCGAGACGGCCCGCGACCACGAGGCCGAGCGGCTGGTCCGCCTGACCACGACCGCCGATCACAAGGAAGCCGTGCAGGCCTTCATCGAAAAGCGCAAGGCGGTGTTCACGGGGAAGTAGGGGCCGAGCGGCCAAGACCATCAGATCATTCCATAGGGTAGATACCCCCTTTTTTGGGAGAGCCACATGGACTGGTCTGAGGTGGTGCGGAAAGCCGTCATCCTGGCGGAGAAGACGGGCTACGTCACTTTCGATCAACTGAACGAGTTGTTGCCGTCGGCCAAGGTGGAACCGAAAGACATCGAGGCGATCCTGACCGCTTTGAGCGAGCGGGGTATCTGGATTGCCGAGGAATAGGCCGGCACCGTCATCTCCTCGATTGGGCCGCGCCGGCCTCGCCCCGCGCAAAATCCACGAACGCCCGTAGCGCGGCCGGCAACTGGCGGCGGCTCGGGTAGTAGAGGAAGAAGCCGGGATAGGCCGGGCACCAGTCGGCGAGCACGCGGACCAGCTTGCGCCTGGCGAGCAGCGCTTCGACCTGGGCCTCGAACACATAGGCGAGACCAACCCCGTCGAGCGCGGCATCGACCATCAAATCCTGGTCGTTCATCGTCAGCGGCCCGGTGACGTCGATGGTGAGCTCGATGCCGCCGCGCTCGAACTCCCAGTGATAGAGCGCGCCGGAGGTGAAGCGGTAACGGATGCAGGGCAGGCCTTTCAGGTCGCGCGGCGTGGTGGGCGGCTTGTGCACCTTGAAGAAAGCGGGCGAACCGACCACGGCAAAACGATGCCGCGGGCCGATCGGGACCGCGATCATGTCGGCGGCGATGGTTTCGCCAAAGCGCACGCCGGCATCGAAGCCGGCCGCGACCATGTCGATCAGAGCGTCGTTGATGACGATCTCGACGCTGACGTCAGGGAACCCTTTCAGGAAACGCGTCACGATCGGCAGCAGCACGAGCTGTGCCGACTGGCGCGCAGCGGTGAAACGCAGCATGCCGGCGGGCTTGCCGCGGAAATTGTTGAGGTCCTCCAGCGCATCGTCGATGTCGCGGAAGGCGGGCGTGATGCGCGCAAACAGGCGCTCGCCGGCTTCCGTCAGCGCCACGCTGCGGGTGGTGCGGTTGACGAGCCGCAAGCCCAGTCGTTCCTCGATATTGCGCAAGCCATGCGACAGCGCCGACGGTGTGACGCCAAGCTCGGTCGCCGCCGCGCGAAAGCTGCGATGGCGGGCAATGGCGAGGAAGGTCGCGAGGTCGGACGGGTCGATCCGCATTGATGAATTTTTCTCAGGAGCTTGCGAAATATATAGCTGATTATCTCAGTTATGGCGAGCCGCTACACCTTGCCCATCGGCTTCGGCACATCGCCGGCCAAATTGGAAAGGGCAACATCATGCGTGTCTGGTTCATCACAGGAGCATCCCGCGGTTTTGGCGCATTGATCGCCGAGGCAGCCCTGAAGGCCGGCGACGCCGTGGTCGCAACCGCGCGCGATCCGTCGACCATCACCGCGCGGCTGGGCAACCACGAGCGGCTGCTCGCCACCCGGCTCGACGTCACCAGCGAGGCCGAGGCCCATGAGGCGGCCGGCCAGGCGGTGAAAAAGTTCGGCCGCATCGACATCCTCGTCAACAATGCCGGCTACGGCCTGTTGGGCGCGATCGAGGAAGCGAGCGGCGCGGAAACGCAAAAGCTGTTCGCGACGAACGTGTTCGGCCTGCTCGGCGTCACCCGCGCCGTGCTGCCGCATATGCGCCGGCAGCGTTCGGGCCACGTCATCAACATCTCGTCGGTCGGTGGCTACACCGGCTATCCCGGCTGGGGCGTTTATGGTGCGACCAAGTTCGCGGTCGAGGGCCTCAGTGAAGCGCTGGCCGGCGAAGTCGCGCCGCTCGGCATCAAGGTGACCGTGGTCGAGCCGGGCTTCTTCCGCACCGACTTCCTCGACGAGTCCTCGCTGTCGCGCACGGCGCACACGATCGACGACTATCACGAAAGCGTCGGCAAGACTCGCGCGCATGCGGCCGAATTCAATCACGGCCAGCGCGGCGATCCGCGCAAGCTGGCCCAGGCCTTCCTGAAGCTCGCCGATGCCAGGAACCCGCCGCTGCGGCTGCCGCTCGGCAGCGACACGGTGGAGCGGATCGAGACCAAGAACGCCTTCGTAGCGAAGGAGCTCGCGGCATGGCGGACGGTCGCGACGTCGACCGACTTCACCAATGACGATCCTGCGTGAAGACAAAAAAAGCCCGGCGCTGGCTTGGCCAGGCCGGGCTTGGAGTGGTGTCAGGCCGAGGCTGAGGGGCTATCGGCCTGACGGGAAAGCGCTGCAAGACGCCAGCTCGCGCAGGGAATGTCCTTGGGAGCGACGTGGATCTCCTTGTCGAAGCGCACCAGCTTCCAGTCGTCAGGATGATTGACGAAGGCGAAGCCGGATTTACGCGCGAGCGAGATCATGGTCTGGTTGGAACGCAGCGTGTCACCAAAGATGCACTCGGCACCAAGCGCAGCGGCGCGGCATTCGAGATTCTTCAGAAGTGCGGTCGCAATGCCGTGGCCCTGCCAGCGGTCGTCGACCGAGAGGCCGAATTCCAGTGTCGAGGTCTCGACATGGAAGGCGTAACGCGCTTCAGCGACAATGGTCTCGAAGCCGTCCACCATCTTGGTCGCCACGACGGTAAAGCGCTCGCGCGCTCCGACATCGAGGAACTCGCTCAGCAGGCCTTTCGGCAGCTCACTGAGGGCGCCGAAGAAGCGGTTGTACCGGGAGCGGGTCGAGAGCGAACGGAAATAGTGCTGAAGCTCCTCGGTGTCGCCGGGCTCGACGAAGCGGACGTTGAGCGGTTCGCCCTGTCGGGAGCGCAGCACGTCCGAATATTGCTTCAGATCTTCCAGGCGAAGGATGCTCATGACACGAGCCTCAAAGGAAGAGGGACCGCCGGCGCCCCTGTGATCAGGCGGCGCCGGCCTGGCGGCCAATCAGGCCCGCCAGAAAGGTTTGTCGGCCTCGTACGCGACATCGGTCCAGGACAGGCCGACGTCGTGGAGATCGCGGGCGGTCCAGTTGGTCAGCTCGCGACGGGTCCGGTAACGCTCGTGCCAGACATGGAGGGTCTCGCCGATCTGGTAGAGCAGGCCGGGTGCATGATGATTTGTCATCGAATTGTCGGTGCAAGTAGACATTTTCAGCTCCTCGAGCTAAATTTGAAGCGAATATCCTCCTGCGCGCGTCGTTCGACAAACGACAATTTGTACCTCTTCGCATGAAATAAGCTCATGCATCCTGCTGCCAAATGACTGCCAGATTGCCCTCCCTGAACGGATTGCGGGCGTTTGAGGCCGCCGCGCGCCATCTCAGCTTCACGCTGGCCGCCAGCGAGCTGAACGTGACGCAGACCGCGATCAGCCATCAGATCCGGCGGCTCGAGGAGGAACTCGGCATCCGCCTGTTCATCCGCCAGAACCGCGCGCTGGCCCTGACAGCGGAGGCGCGCGACTACCTCCCGGGCGTCCGCGCCGCCTTCAACGACCTCCGCCTGGCGACCGACCGGTTGCTGCGCAAGGACGACGACAAGGTGCTGACGGTCTCGACCCTGGCCTCGCTCGCCGCCAAATGGCTGCTGCCGCGGCTGACTGATTTCCAGGAGGCGCATCCCGGCATCGACGTCCGCATCACCACCTCGACCAGCCTCGTCGACTTCCAGCGCGACGATGTCGATGCCGCAATCCGTTACGGCCGCGGCCAGTGGCCGGGCCTGCGCGCCGACTGGTTGATGGCGGATGAGCTGTTCCCGGTGTGCAGCCCATCTCTGCTGCGCGGCGACAAGCCGCTGCGCCGGCCGGAGGATCTCCGCGGCTATCCGCTGCTGCACACATCCAACGCCAACAGCGACGACTGGCGGCTGTGGCTGACGGCGGCGGGCCTGCCGGCCGACATCGCCAAGCAGCCCGGCATCACCTTCGACATGATCTTCATGACCATCCAGGCCGCGATCGACGGCATTGGCGTTGCAATGGGCCGCACCTCCTACGTGAGTGACGACATCGCCAAGGGGCGATTGGTGGTTCCCTTCAAGATCGCCCTGCCAGCCGACGCCGGCTTTTACCTGGTCTCGCCGGAAGGCCGTCGCGAGGCGCCAAAGCTTGCCGCCTTCCGCCAATGGATGATCGCTGCAACGCAGAATAAAGCCTGAAAAATCATCAGCTTCCGCAGCGAAATGGGTTGACTCGCAAGGCCTCGCGCGAGAGGGGTTAGACAGATTGTCGCAGTAACAATCTGTCGCCTTGCCGTGAAAATGAGTTCCGGTCCGGCCACGTCTTCCAGGGGAGCAAACGTCAATGGCTGGACCAGCAGCATCAACCAATCCGCCCGAGATCAAGTCGCGCATCGGCGCGATCCTGCGCGCCACGTCGGGCAATTTCCTCGAACAGTTCGACTTCTTCCTGTTCGGCTTCTACGCCGCCGCGATCGGCAAGGCGTTCTTCCCCTCCACCAACGAGACCGCATCGCTGCTCAACACCTTTGGCGTGTTCTGGCTCGGCGCGCTGATGCGCCCGGTCGGCGCGATCGTGCTCGGCGCCTACATCGACCGCATCGGCCGCCGTCAGGGCCTGATCGTCACGCTCGGCATCATGGCCATCGGCACCGTCGTCATCGCATTCTGCCCGAGCTATGCGACCATCGGCATCGCGGCACCGATCATCGTGCTGATCGGGCGCCTGTTGCAGGGCTTCTCCGCCGGCGTCGAGCTCGGCGGCGTCTCGGTCTATCTCGCTGAAATCTCCACGCCCGGCAATCGCGGCTTCTACACCTCGTTCCAGTCGTCGAGCCAGCAAGTCGCGATCTTCGTGGCCTCGATCCTCGGCTACATCCTGTCCGAGCTGATGCCGGCCGATACGGTCGCGTCCTGGGGCTGGCGCATTCCATTCTTCGTCGGCTGCCTGATCATTCCCCTGATCTTCTTCCTGCGGCGCACGCTGGAGGAAACGCCGGCCTTCCTCGCGATGAAGAAGCACCCGACCGCCAGCGAAGTGTTCGCTTCCGCGCTCGCCAACTGGCGCATCGTCATCCTCGGCATGATGATCGCGATCCTGACCACGACGACGTTCTACTTCGTCACCGTCTACACGCCGACCTTCGGCAAGACCGTGCTGAAGCTGTCGACGCAGGATGCGCTGCTGGTCACGCTGCTGGTCGCCGTCACGAACTTCATCTGGAATCCGGTCGGCGGCGCGCTGTCCGACCGGATCGGCCGAAAGC
Organism: Bradyrhizobium sp. CCGUVB4N; assembly: GCF_024199945.1. Lineage (GTDB taxonomy): Bacteria > Pseudomonadota > Alphaproteobacteria > Rhizobiales > Xanthobacteraceae > Bradyrhizobium. The sequence continues at coordinate 8,743,891 of NZ_JANADP010000001.1, forward strand.
CGGTGCTGCTCGCCATCGCCACGCTGGCGCTGCTCACCGCCTATCCGGCGCTGAGCTGGCTGGTGGCCGCGCCGACCTTCGGCAAGCTGCTCGCCGTCGAGATGATGTTCTCGTTCTATTTCGGCATGTACAGCGGCACCATGCTCGGTGCACTGGTCGAGATCGTGCCGGCGCATGTGCGCACGACCTGCTTCTCGCTGGCCTTCGCGCTCGCGGCCGCGCTGTTCGGCACCTTCACGCCGTTCGCGTCCACCTGGCTGATCGAGCAGACCGGCAACAAGGCCATGCCCGGCGCCTGGCTGATGTTCGCGGCAGCACTCGGCATCATCGCCGCGCTGATCGTCTATCGCGACGGCGGCAAGGCGGTGCCGACATATGATACGGCGGCGGAGCCGGCGACGGGGCATTAGCAGTCACTTGGATCACCGCGAATCTTCACCCTCCCCCTCCAGGGGAGGGTAAGCGCAGCTACAGCTCCACCACCACGTAGTCGCTCTCGACCTTCACCGGGATCGTCTCGGCGACATACGGTCCCTTCACCACGCTCGCGCCGGGCTCGACATGGGCCGGATAGGCCTTCACGCGGAAGCGGCGGGGGTCGCAATAGGACTGGCCGGTACGGATGTCGAACTCCCAGCCGTGCCAGGGACAGCGAATGATCTCGCCGAGTTTGGTGTATTCGATCTCGCCGGGGTCACGCGACTGTGCGAGCCCGATCAGCGGCCCCTCGCACAGCGCCGCGCCCTGATGCGGGCAGCGGTTCATCAGGCCGAAATACTCGCCCTTGATGTTGAAGACAGCGATGGGCCGGCCGTCGATCTCCAGAAATTTTCGCGTGCCGGGCGGAAGCTCATCCACCGCGGCAATGACATGACGCGCCATCAAGCAATCCCGTAAAGCTGCTTGGCATTGCCGAGATAGAACGCCGAGCGATTGGCTTCACTGACACCCGCCGGCAGCACGCGCGACGGCTCGTCGTAGTCCCAATGCGGATAGTCTGTCGCGAACAGCAGACGGTCCCAGCCGATCCAGTTGATGACGTCGAACAGATCCTCGCGCCGCTCGGGGTCTTCCATCGGCTGCGTCGTCCACCACACCTGCTCGCGGATATATTCCGACGGCGGTCGTTTGACGTGCGGCACTTCGCTGCGCAGCCGCTGCCAGACCTTGTCGAGCCGCCACGCCAGCGACGGCGCCCAGCCGAAGCCGGCCTCGATCATCACCATCTTCAGTTTCGGGAAGCGCTCGAACACGCCTTCCAGAACAAGGCTCGCCAGCGCCGATTGCTGGCACTGCGAATGCCCCACCATCTCCTCGATGTAATAGGACGGCCAGCCTGACGGCGTGATCGGATTGCCGCCGAAGCCAAAGGCGTGAACGCCAACGGGAAGACCCGCCTCTTCCGCAGCCTGATAGATCGGCCAGTAGCGGCGCTGGCCGAGCGGCTCGACATTGCGGCTGAGCAGCAGCACCTGCACGAAGTTCTTGTCGCCGGCACGCTCGCGGATTTCGGCCGCGGCCGACAGGCCGTCCTCATTGCCGACGACGATCGAGGCCTTCAGCCGCTTGTCCTTGCTGGTCCATTTGTCGATCTGCCAGTCGTTGATGGCCGAGCACAGCGCGGCCGAGAGCTCGTGATTGCGGATGCCCTGCCCGGTGTTGAGCGGATTGAGCACGCCGAGCTGGACATTGTTCGGATCGAGCAGCTGCTTTTGCATGAAAGACAGCGAGGAACCCTGCGGGCCGCCCTCCGGCGGATAGGCATCGCGGCGCGAGGCGTTGGGCTGCGCCTTCGGATAGGGCGGGCCTTCCATCATGCCCTGATAGGCATGGACGCCGTAGACCTCGAGATGATGCTGCCAGCGTTTGGCGAGATAGGGATAGAGCTCGGTACGGGTCGCGCGCGCCGGATGGATGTCGCAGTCCGCGATCGCGGTCTTGGTCGTCAAGGGAGAAGCGGCTTCGGAGTTTTCGCGGAACTGGATATTCATCGCCTTGCCTCCTTTGGCAGCGCGCTCACGTCAGGCGGGGATAGGTTGCATGCGGATTGTCGATCATGATCTTGCGCACGAGATCGGGAGACAGACCTTGAGGCAGCGCGTCCAGGCCGTCGAACTGCCAGTGCGGATAGTCCGTCGAGAATAGGACTAATTCGTCGGACTGCATATGATCAAACAGGCGAATTAATGTCGCTTCGTCAGGCGGCGCATCAAATGGCTGTAACGAGAAGCGGATGTTGCTGCGCACAATTTCAAGCGGAGCGCGATCGACCCAGGGCGTCTCCATCCGCACCCCGCGCCAGAACTTGTGCAGACGCCAGAGATAGGGCGAGATCCATGAGACGCCGGATTCCAGCATCACCATCTTCAGCCGCGGATATTTGGCGAACACACCCTCGACGATCAGGCTGGTGAGCTGGGTCTGGAACGCCTGGGCCTGACCAACATAATCCTCGATGTGATAGGACCCCCATCCCACCGCGGTCGGCGGATTGTGATAGGCGGAACCGGCGTGGATCCCGATCGGCAGGCCGTGCCGTTCCGCCGCCTCGTAGATCGGCCACAGCGCGCGCTTGCCGAGCGGCGTGTCGCCCATGACAAGCATCAGCACCTGCACGAATCGCTTGTCCTCAGCACAGCGCTCGATCTCGGCGACGGCCTTCTCGATGCTTTGCGTCGGGATCACGATCGAGCCGCGCAGCCGCTTGTCACGGTCGAGCCATTCCTTCGCGAGCCATTGGTTCAGCGCGCGGCAGAACGCGGCCTGCATGTCTTCGGAAAACACCATCTGCACGCCGTAAAGCGGGTTGCAGATGGCGTGCGTCAGCTGGAAGGGATCGAGCACATGGCGCTGCATGTCCTCGAGGCTCTCGCCCGGCTTGCCGTTCTCGGGGCGCCAATCCGGTCGCGCCATGATCGGCGAGTTCTTCGGATAGGATTGCGAGACGAGATCGACCATGCCGCGCGTCGTCACCTGATCGCGCCAATAGTCGCTCAGGTAGGGCAGCAGGCTGGTCAGATGCGGCACGGCCGGATGCACATCGCAATCCACCCCGCCGGCGATCAGGGACGCCATCACGTCTCCCTTCTCACGTTTCCTCGTCATCTCTTGTCGCGGGCGGCGCTCAGCCGCCTCGCCTTGTCCGCCATTCAAGCAGGCCTGCCCTCCGCCCGCAACTCGGCCAAGGCTTCTGTCATATGCTAGGAAGGCTGAGCTCAGTTGCGAGGGAATAAGGGGTCAGGAATGAAAGAGCTCGTCAGCATTGCGGAACAGGTCGCGGCAAAACTGATCGCGCGCAAACAGACCATTGCGGTCGCGGAATCCTCGGCCGGCGGCCTGATCGCGGCGAGCCTGCTCGCAGTGCCCGGCGCATCCGCCTATTTCCTCGGCGGCGCTGTGGTCTACACCCGCGACGCCAGGCGCGTGCTGATGGATATTTCGGATGAAGGAATGAAGGGCTTTCGTTCCTCCTCGGAGCCCTACGCAAAGCTTCTGGCCGACCAGATGCGCGGCCGCTTCGCATCGGACTGGGGCCTGTCCGAGACCGGCGCAGCCGGCCCGACCGGCAACCGCTACGGCGACGCCGCCGGCCATAGCTGCATGGCGGTCGCTGGACCCGCCACGGAGGTGATGACGCTCGAGACCGGGAGCAACGACCGGTTCGCGAACATGCAGGTGTTCGCGGCGACGGCGCTGAACTTGTTGTTGAAGAAGCTGTCAGACTAGCTGCAGCGTTTCAGTGGCGTCCTGGCGAAAGCCAGGACGACACCAAGGCTCATCTTCCCAGATGCCGCGTAAAGATCCGCACCACGTAGCCCTTGAATCGCGGCGCCTCGTCGTAGAGATCCGAGGCCAGTCGCTCGATGGTCTCGCGCAGCGACATGAACTGCGCCTGCCGCGCGCTGCTTTCGGTGCCTTGCATGCCCGCAAGCTGGTCCATCGCGGCATCGCTGATCTGGCAATGCACGACATCCTCGTCATTCAACATGGTGAAGCGGAAAGCCAGACGTTCGAGGTCGTGGCCGATGATCTTGTCGCGCGCCAGCGGCATCCCATTGTCCCGTTCGCACCCCCGAACGGGACAATGCAAAAAATCCGACGCCTTGTCACCTTGGCCGCAGGACCAGCGCGGCCCCTAATAGGCCAGCGCCGTTCCAGTCGGCTTGTCGAGTGCCGCGGCCAGCGATTTATACTCCGCGCAATCCGTGCCGCAGATGGCTGCAATCCGGCTGAGATGATAGAGCGCCTGCTCGCGGTTACCCCGCTCGAGCTGCCACAGACCGTAATACTGCCATGTCAGGACGTGGTTCGGATCCGCCTTCAGCGCGCGCTCGTACCAGACCTGCGACTGCTCGTAGTCGCCGAGCTTCCGGTAGGAGTAGCCGATGAGGTTGGCGACGTTCGGATGATCGTCATGGCCAAGCGACTTCAATTGCGCGATCGCGCTCGCATAATCGTTGCGCTCGTAGATGGTGTCATAGGCCACGCGGTAGCCGGCCGCGAAGGCGGGATCGTCGATACTCGACTGGTTGTTCGGCTTCTTGCCTTTCTGGGTCGCCTTGGTGCGGCTCGGGTAGGTCGGGGCCGGCGTGCTCTGGCTGGACGAGGGGTGCGCGAAGGGGTCCATGCCGCCCCCGCCGCCACCCCCGCCTCCGCCGCCACCTCCGCCGCCTGCCGCCAAGGCAGGACCAGACCCGGTTAGGGCGACGAGCGCCGCGAGATACGCGCAGCGAACGACAAACCTGATGATCGGAGCGAGCATTGTGGTCTCCTGATGTCTGCTGGAAGTCACCCCGGATGAGATGACAACCCTGCCCTGGCGCGGATATTCCCGGGATACGCGCGCGAGCACATCAGGAGCTCGGCACGACAGCTGTGCTGCCGTTGTTCAGGCCGCTCCGGCCGGCTTACTGGAACGCGACTTCGGCAAAGCTACGCAGCTTGCGCGAATGCAGCCGCTCCGATTCCTGCTGCTTGAGCCGCTCCAGCGCCTTGAGGCCGATCTCGAGATGCTGGCCGACGCGCCGGCGGTAGAATTCGCTGGCCATGCCGGCGAGCTTGATCTCACCATGCAGCGGCTTGTCGGAGACGCAGAGTAGCGTGCCGTAGGGGACGCGGAATCGGTAACCGTTGGCGGCGATCGCGGCCGATTCCATGTCGAGCGCGACCGCGCGCGATTGCGACATGCGGCGGATGACCTCGGGCCCCGAGATCTCCCAATTGCGGTTGTCGACGCTGGCGACGGTGCCCGTGCGCATCAGGCGCTTGAGTTCGAAACCTTCCAGACCCGTGACGTCCTCCACCGCCTGTTCCAGGGCGACCTGCATCTCGGCCAGCGCCGGAATCGGCACCCACAGCGGCAGCTCGCGATCGAGCACGTGGTCCTCGCGCACATAGCCATGCGCGAGCACGTAGTCGCCGAGCCGCTGCGTGTTGCGCAAGCCGGCGCAATGCCCGAGCATCAGCCAGGCATGCGGCCGCAGCACCGCGACGTGATCGGTGACGTTGCGCGCGTTGGACGGACCGGTGCCGATATTGATCAGGGTGATGCCGCGATAGCCGGGCATCATCAGATGGAAGGCCGGCATCTGCGGAATACGCGTGGGCGCGTCTCCGGTCGTCACACCGCCGCTGCGCGTGATGACGTTGCCCGGCGCGACGAAAGCTTCGAGGCCGGCCTCGCCGGATTGAAGCCGCTGCTGACACATCTGCGCAAAGGCATCGACGTAGAACTGGTAGTTGGTGAAGATGACAAAGTTCTGGAAATGCTCGGGATCGGTGCCGGTGTAGTGATAGAGCCGGCGCAGCGAATAATCGACGCGGGCGGCGCGAAACAACGACAGCGGCTCGGGCGCGCCGGCCTGAAGCTCGAACGTGCCGTCGGCGATCGCGTCGTCCATCGTAGCGAGATCAGGCACGTCGAACGCATCGCGCAGCGAGCGCGTGACGGACGAATTCTCGCTGGTGCTGATGGCGGCTTCGATGTTGATGTCGCGGCGATAGGCGAAATGGATCGGGATCGGCTCGGCGGACTCGCCGATCTCGACGGGAACGCCGTGGTTCTGGATCAGGAGCCCGATCTGCTCGGTGAGATAGGCGCGGAACAGATCCGGCCGCGTCACGCTGGTCTCGTGCACGCCGGGCCCCGCGACGAAGCCATAGGCGAGACGCGAATCCAGCCGCGCATGCGTCGCGGTGGTGAGCCGGACAAAGGGATAATAGGCCCGCACCCGCGTCGTGATCGCCTCGCCCGAGACATAGGCCTCGAACCGGTCGCGCAGGAATTTGGTGTTGCGCTCGTAGATCTCTTCGAGACGGGCGACGGCGAGGCCCGCATCGGAGAAGGATTTCGTGGCGATGGGAGATGGGGATTGCATTGTTCGACCGCCGGGTTGATGGGCTTGAGTCGAACTATAGCAAAGAAGAACGTCTCGTAGGGTGGGCAAAGCGGAGCGTGCCCACGATCTTCCTCGTCATTCAGAAATCGCGGGCACGGCGCATTGCGCCTTTGCCCACCCTACGAGATCGAACCTGCGGCGCGAGATCCCGGATGCGCGCTAAGCGCGCTCCGGGATGACGCGCTTTCGCGCGTCACTTCTCGCGGAAGGCCCGCATGAACTGGTCGTGCAGCGGCTTCAGCAAGTACGACAGCATCGTACGGTCGCCGGTCTGGACGAAAGCCTCCACCGGCATGCCGGGGATCAGCTTGGAATCGCCGAGCCGGGCGACCTCCTCGGGCGACATCGAGACGCGGATGGTGTAGTAGCTCTGGCCCGTGCGCTGGTCCGTGGTGACGTCGGGCGAGACACGGCTGACGACGCCGTTGAGCTCGGGCGTGGTGCGCTGGTTGAAGGCGGAGAGGCGCAGCAGGGTCTTCTGGCCGATCTGGAGCTTGTCGATGTCGACCGGATTGACCTTGGCCTCGACCTGGAGGTCGTCGGCCTGCGGCACGATCAGCATCAGCGCATCGCCGGCGGTGACAACGCCGCCGACGGTGTGCACCGTCGATTGCAGCACCATGCCGTCCTGCGGCGCGCGAATGTCGACGCGGCGGAGCTGGTCCTCGGCCGCGACCTTGCGCTCGATCAGTTCGCCGCTCTTGTCGTTGGTCTCGCGCAGATCCTTGGAGACCTCGCTCACCATGTCCTTGTCGACCTGGATGATCTGAAGCTCGGTCTCGGTGATCTTGCCCTTGGCCTGCGCTCGCGAAGCGATGTATTGGGCGCGCTCGCCATTGAGGCGGGCCGAGTCGCGCTCCAGCGTGGTCAGGCGCGAGATCTGCACCAGGTGCTTGTCATAGAGATCGCGCACGCCGGTGAGCTCCTGCTGCACCAGCACGATCTCCTTGTCCTTGGCCTTCTCCTGCGCGGACAGACCTTCGATTTCCTCGTTGAGCTGCTGGATGCGCTCGCGCAGCTGCGCCTTCTGGCCGGCACGGCCGTTGACGCGGACGTCGAACAGCTTGGCTTCGGCAGAAAGCAGTGCCTTGACGTCGGGATCGTCGCCGCGATCGAGCAGCGATTGCGGGAACTCGATCTTGTCGAGACCGCGCTGCTCGGCCTGCAGCCGTGCCGCGCGCGCCTGCGCGGCGTCGAGATTCTTGGTGACGATGGCGAGATTGGCCTTGGTGACGGTGTCGTCGAGCCGCACCACGATATCGCCGGCCTTGACCACGTCGCCGTCGCGGGCGCGCACCTCGCCGACCACGCCGCCGGTCGGGTGCTGCACCTTCTTGACGTTGGATTCGACCACGATCTGGCCCGGCGCGATCAGCGCGCCGGAGATCAGCACCGTCGAGGCCCAGCCGCCAAGGCCCAAAGCCAGCACCAGCACGATCGAGATGCCGAGGATCAGGTGAAAGCGGATCGATTCCCGCACCGTCCTGTTCGCGGCGGGCTTCGTGCCGCCAACCGTCATGGTGCTCATGGTTTGGCCACTCCGCCTTCGCTGACGATCTTGATCGGCGCCGGCGGCGCGACGCGGGGCTGCAGCACCTGGGCGAGCACCTGCTCCTTCGGACCGAAAGCCTGCATGCGGCCGTCGCGAAGCACCAGGATCTGGTCGACCGCCTCGACGCCGATGGGCCGGTGCGCCACCACGATGACGATGGCGCCGCGCTCGCGCGCGCTGCGGATCGCGCGGGTCAGCGCCTCATCGCCTTCGGTGTCGAGATTGGAGTTCGGCTCGTCCAGCACGATCAGGAATGGATGGCCATAGAGCGCACGCGCCAGCGCCACGCGCTGGGCCTGGCCCGCGGAGAGCGAAGCGCCCTGCTCGCCGACCTGCGTGTTGTAGCCCTCGCGCATCTTGATGATCATCTCATGCACGCCGGCTTCCTTGGCCGCGGAGATGATGCCGTCGGAGGTCGCCTCGGGGTCGAAGCGGCTGATGTTCTGCGCGATGGTGCCGCCGAACAGCTCGACATCCTGCGGGAGATAGCCGATGTGACGGCCGAGCACGTCGGACGACCATTGGTCGAGCGCCGCACCGTCGAGCCGCACCTTGCCGCGGACCGGATACCAGACGCCGACCAGCGCGCGGATCAGCGAGGATTTGCCGGAGCCGCTCGGCCCGATCACGCCGAGACCGTTGCCGGCTTCGAGAGCGAAGGTGACGTCCTGCACGATCAGGCGCTGGTCGCCCGGGGCCACCATGGCGATGCCTTCGACCGAGAGGCGGCTGGTCGGCGCCTGCAACTGGGTCGGCGTCGCCTGCGCCGGCATCTGTTCCAGCAGGCGGCTGAGGCGGTGCCAGCTCTGGCGCGCCGCGACGAAGGATTTCCAATGCGCGATCGCGAGATCGACCGGCGCCAGCGCGCGGGCCGAGAGGATCGAGCCCGCGATGATGATGCCGGCGGTCGCCTCCTGATGGATGACGAGATAGGCGCCGACCGCGAGCACCGCCGATTGCAGCATCATGCGCAGCACTTTTGCGATCGCGCCAAGGCCGCCGGCGACATCGCTCGCACGCTGATTGCCGACAATGTATTTTTCGTTGGCCTCGCTCCAGCGCGCGTTCAGCCGGCCAGCCATGCCCATCGACACCAGCACTTCGGCGTTGCGGCGGCTGGACTGGGCGAGATCGTTGCGCTGGGCGGCAAGGCCCATCGCCTCCTTCGCCGGCTGACGGGACAGGTACTCGGTGACCAGTGTCAGGCCGACCAGGATGATGGCGCCGACCAAGGCGGTCACGCCGATCATGACGTGGAAGGCGAAGCAGATGGCGAGATAGAGCGGCAGCCAGGGCAGGTCGAAGAACGCGCTCGGGCCCATGCCGCCGAGGAAGGAGCGGACATTGTCGAGGTCGCGCAGCGGCTGCAGCCCTTCGTTGCGGTTACCGACCAGGAGCGGCAGGCGCACGATGGTGTCGAACACGCGCTTGTTCAGGGCTTCGTCGAGCGCGGTGCCGACCCGTCCGAGGATGCGGCTGCGGATCATGTCGAGCACGCCCTGCGCCATGTAGAGGCCGCTGGCGAGAACGATCAGGCCGACCAGCGTCGGAATGCTGCGGCTCGGCAGCACCCGGTCATAGACCTCCAGCATGAAGATCGACCCGGTCAGATAGAGCAGGTTGATCATGCAGCTCATGAAGCCGACGCCGACGAACGCTGTGCGGCAGGCACGGAGCGCGTCACCGAGCTCTGAACGGCGGAGGCCGGGAACGGCTGCCATCAGTCTGATCTCTTCCGGGTAAGGGGTAATACCCCTGATTTAAAACGCAAATCGAGGCGTACGCGCCCAGGATTAATATCGGGTTCTCCCCGGCTGCAATGCAATCGAATTAATCCGGGCCTTCGCCACATCTACCCCGGACGGCCCGATCCGCAAGTCCGGTATTTCACAGTCTTTGCGGCTTTTTATAGCAAAGACAAGCGCCTCTCCCCAGGGTCGCGGGGGAGAGGCGCCGGTTCCGATCAGTCGAACGGCCTAGAGCCGGCCACCGCCGCGCACCAGCCGCACCACCAGCAGCAGGATGATGGCGCCGATGGCGGAAAAGATGATCTCCGAGACCAGCCCGACGCCAATATGGATGCCGAGCTTCGGGAACAGGAAGCTCGCGACAAACGCGCCGGCGATGCCGATCACGATGTCGCCGATGATGCCGAACCCGCTGCCGCGCACGACCTTGCCGGCGAGCCAGCCGGCGACCAGGCCGACGAACAGGATGACGATGAGGCTTTGGCCAGAAATGTACATAAGTTGAAGTCCCTCTCCATTAACCGGGCCATGGAACCGGAACCGGGATGAATGGGGTCTGAATGGTTCCCGGAGGGGACGCTCAGACAGGAACCGCGAAAACAACCCCATGCACAGTAGAGCGGGGGGTGAAAAAGTGGGGGACGCAAGCGAGGTCTGAGTTCGTGGCTACCCCTCTCCCCCGCCCTCCCCCGCAAGGGGGGAGGGAGCGCAGTGGTGCACGAGGCGATGGATGCGCTGAATCTCTTGGGCGCTACGGCGCCGCCACCGGCTCCGCCAGCACGCACCTTGCTGCCCTGCCCGGGCCGACCTCCACATTCGCAGGCAGTTGTTCGACACAGCGCGGCTCGGCGAGCTTGCAGCGGGGGGCGAAGGAGCAATTGTGGGGTTTCTCGGCCAGCGACGGCGGGGTGCCGGGGATGGTCTCCAGCCGCTGGCCCCGCCTGGCGCCGTGGATGGTCGAGGCGAGCAGGCCCCTGGCGTAGGGATGCACCGGGGAGCGAACGATGTCGCGCAGACTACCCTGCTCCACAATCTGGCCGGCATACATCACCGCGACGCGGTCGCAGATCTCGATGGCGACGCCGATGTCATGGGTCACGAAGATGACGGACATGCCGAACTCGCGCTGCAGCTCGCGCAGCAGCAGCAGGATCTGGATCTGCACGGTGGCATCGAGCGCCGTGGTCGGCTCGTCCGCCAGCAGGATTTTTGGCCGGCAGGCGAGCGCGAGCGCAATCATCGCGCGCTGGCGCATGCCGCCGGACATTTCGTGCGGATAGGCATCTAACCTTCGCTTGGCCGACGGGATGCGCACGACCTCGAGCATCTCCAGCGCCCGTGCCCTGCCCTCCGCATAAGACTTGCCTTCGTGGCGCACGACGCTTTCGGCGATCTGCGCGCCGATGGTGTAGACCGGATCGAGCGCCAGTGCCGGCTCCTGAAAGATCATCGACACCGTCTGACCGCGGAACGACGACAGCTCCTCGTCGTTCATCGCGAGCACGTCACGGCCCATCACGTTGACCGTCCCTGAGATCTGCGTGCGCTTCTTCGGCAGCAGCCGCATCAGCGCACGCAGGGTCACGCTCTTGCCCGAGCCGGATTCGCCGAGCAGGCCCAGCACCTCGCCATCACCGAGCGAGAGATTGAGATCGTTCACGGCATAAACCGTGCGCTCCCCGGTGAAGCGGATGTTGAGGCCTGAGATCTCGACGAGCTTTGTCATGACGGCAGTTGGGGTACCCGGTCGTGATAGTCGGTGACGCGCTGGAAGGCGGCGCCGATGGTCAGCAAGGTCGCTTCATCGAAGGAGCGGCCGATCAGCTGCATGCCGATCGGCAGGCCGCTCCTGGTGAAGCCCGAAGGCACCGTGAGCGACGGCAGGCCGAGGAAGTTCACCGGACGGGTGAACAGCGTGATCCGCTGCAACAGCGCCGGCGCATTCGGTCCACCGCCCACATCGCTCTCCTCGATCGTCGGCGCAGGAATCGGCGAGGCCGGTGCGATGATCGCGTCGACGCCTGCGGCGGCCGCATTGTGCGCCGCGAGTGCCGGGCCGCGCCAGCGCATCGCCTCGAGGTAGGTGATGGCGGGAACGGCGAGGCCGTTTTGCAACCGCATCAGCGTCTGCGCGCCATAGTCCTGCGGCCGCTCGATCATCCAGCGCTTGTGGAAGGCAGCGGCTTCGGCCGCGAGCACGAGCTGGCTCGCCGCCTGCAATTGCCGCTGGTCCGGCAGCTCGACCGTGAGGATGTCGGCGCCCTCGCGCTTGAGCACCGCGATGGTTTCGTCCAGCACGCGTGCGACTTCGCTATCGAGATCGTCGACATAGAACGACGCGGGCACGCCGATCTTGAGGCCCTTCAGCGAGCCCTTGGTCGCCGCGACATAGTCCGACAGCGGCTCATGGCTCGTGGTCGAATCCTCGGGGTCGAGGCCCGCCATCAGCGCCAGCAGCAGTGCGCAATCTTCCGCAGTGCGCGCGAGCGGCCCGACGGTGTCGAGCGATTGCGACAACGGCATCGCACCGGCGCGGCTGACGCGACCGACGGTGGTCTTCAATCCGGTGACGCCGCAGAAATGCGCGGGCATGCGGATCGAGCCGCCGGTGTCGGAGCCCAGCGCCGCATAATTCATCCGCGCCGCGACCGACGCGCCGGAGCCCGAGGACGAACCGCCGGTGATATGCGCGACGTTCCAGGGATTGCGCACCGGGCCGTAATGGGCGTTGTGGCCGGTCGGGCCATAGGCGAACTCGGCCAGATGCAGGGTGCCGAGGCGAACCTGGCCCGCATCCTTCAAGCGCTGCAAGGCGGTGGACGTGACGGACGGAACGAAATCGCGGCGGATCAGCGAGCCGCAGGTCGCGACGTGGCCTGCGTCGTAGTACATGTCCTTGTGCGCGAGCGGCACGCCATGCAGGGGACCACGGACCTCGCCCTTGGCGAGCGCGGCGTCGGCGGCATCGGCGGCCTTCAGCGCCGCCTCCGACTCGATCGACATGAAGGCGTTGAGATGCGGCTGCCATTGCGCGATGCGGTGCAGTAGCGCGCGCGTCACCTCATGGGAGGACAATTGCTTCATCGCGATCGCACGCGCGACCTCGGTGAGCGTCATCAGGGTAGGCTCGGTGCTCATTTCGACACCTTCTGCGTCTGGGCGAGCGGATAGAGCGCGGGCTCGAGGTCGAACGGCAGCGTGCCGGCGATCGCCGCAAAACCTTCGAAGGCCGACCCGATGGAATTTGAGATGCGCGTCGCGATCTCGTCATTCACGGGAACACCGGCGACTTGAGCCGTCGCCTGGATTTCTTTTGTCGTTGGTCTCGTCATGCGGTTTCCTCTCAGGGCGCGCGGCTATGGCCTGAACCCGGAATCGCCATGTAGCACGCGGCCTCGTGGCCCATCTTATCCACGGCCGTGAGCTTTGGTGCAGCATTTGCGCAGAGCGGCTCCGCAAACGCGCAACGCGTGTGGAAGCGGCAGCCCGCGGGCGGGTCGATCGGATTGGGTGGATCGCCCGAGATCGGCGGCTTCTCGGTGCGGCGGTCCGGATCGGAGGACGGCATCGCAGCCAGGAGCGCACGCGTATAGGGATGGGCCGGCTGGTCCCAGACCTGATCGACCGGGCCGAGCTCGACCACCTCGCCGAGATACATCACCAGCACACGGTCGCTGATGTAGCGCACGACGTTGAGGTCGTGGCTGATGAAGAGATAGGTCAGGCCGAACTCGCGCTTGAGGTCGGCCAACAGATTGAGCACCTGCGCCTCGACGGATTTGTCGAGCGCGGAGACGGCTTCATCCAGGATCACCAGCCGCGGCGACAGCGCCAGGGCGCGCGCGATGTTGACGCGCTGGCGCTGGCCGCCGGAGATCTCGTGCGGATAGCGGTTGGCAAAATTTTCGGGACGCAGGCCGACCTTGCCGAGCAGCTCGCGCGCCAGCACGCGCGCCGCGCCATCGGCCATGCCGTGGACTTTCGGACCAAAGGCGATCGATTCCTCGATGGTCAGGCGCGGATTGAGCGACGCATAGGAGTCCTGAAACACCATCTGCATGCCGCGGCGCAACTCCCGCAGCGATAGCGACTGGCCGACGGTCATGCCGTCATAGATGATGTCGCCGGTGTCGCGCGGCATCAGGTGCATCAGCAGGCGCGCGGTGGTCGACTTGCCGCAGCCGGATTCACCGACGATGCCGACGGTCTCGCCCTTCGCCACGGAAAAGGAGACATTGTCGACCGCACGCACGGTGCGCTTGGCGGCGAACAGACCGCCGCGAACAGGGAAATGTTTCGTCAGGCCGTTGACCTGCAGCAGCGGCTGCGCGACGCCGCCGACGTCTTCGACGGGCTCCAGCATGGCGACGGATGGAGTGGTCTCGATCATAGCCGCGATCTCCCACCTCTCCCCATCGGGGAGAGGTGTGGCACCGTCGCCGTGGCGAACCGCGTCTTTCTCATCATCTCAGTTCCTGATGTCCATGGCGCTGCGCAGGCCGTCCGAGAGCAGATTGAAGCAGATCGAGACCGCAAAAATCATCGCGCCCGGCAAGGCCGCCACCCAGGGGTTGACGTAGATCGCGGTGCGCAGGGTGTTGAGCATCAGGCCCCATTCCGGCTCCGGCGGCTTGGTGCCGAGACCAAGGAAGGAGAGACCGGCGGCCAGAATCATCGAGACCGAGATCAGGCTCGTCGCATAGACGAAGATCGAACCCAGCACGTTGCCGAGGATGTGCACCCGCATGATGGTGAAGGGACCCGCGCCCGAGGCGCGCGCGGCCTCGACGAAATCCATGTTGCGCACGCCGGTGGTGACGCTTTCGGCGACGCGGGTGATCTGCGGCACGAACACCACGGTCAACGACACGATGGAGTTGAGGATGCCGGCGCCGAGTGCGCCAGAGATCGCGATCGCCAGCAGCACGGAGGGGAAGGCGTAGAACACGTCGATCGTGCGCATGATCGCAGTGTTGAGCTTGCCGCCGACATAGCCGGCAACGAGGCCAAGCGAGGTGCCGATGCAGAAGGCGAGGATCACGGGCAGGATGCCGATCACCAGCGACAGCCGCCCGCCATAGATCAGCCGCGCCAGCATGTCGCGGCCGAGCTCGTCGGTGCCGAGCGGGTAGCCCACCGTGCCGATGTGGCGGAGGCGGCGGATCATCGAGCCCTTGTAGGGATCTTCGAGACCGAGCCAGGGCGCGAGGATCGCGGAGAGGAAGATCAGCAGCAGCACCAGCGCGCAGGCCATGCTGACCTTGTCGCGCAGGATACGGCGGCCGACGGTTGCCCAATAACCGCGCGCCTTGGTCGCGGGTGCGGCCTGCAGCGCGGCATCGGCGGCGGCGGATAATGGAAGCTCGCTCATTGGCGCAATTTCCGCCGTCGTCCCGGCGAAAGCCGGGACCCATAGCCACGAAAAGTAGTTTGGCGATGACTCGTGGTGACCATCTCGTCCCACAATCTCCTGCCGGGGTTATGGGTCCCGGCCTTCGCCGGGACGACACTGAATGTGTGGTGCGTCATCCCCGCTAGCCCCGCTTGATGCGCGGGTCGATCGCGGCTTGCGCGATGTCGACCAGCAGATTGAGGAAGACGAAGAACAGCGCCAGCACCAGGATCGTGCCCTGCAGCAGCGGCAGGTCGCGCTGGAAGATCGCCGAGTTGAGCAGGAAGCCCGAGCCCGGCCAGGAGAACACGGTCTCGATCAGGATCGAGCCGCCGAGCATGTAACCGAGCTGAAGCCCCATCACGGCGAGCGCGGTGGGTGCGGCATTCTTGATGACGTGGCGGAACACGCCGGTTTCGTGCAGGCCCTTTGCGCGCAAGGCTTCGACGAAATCCTGGCTGAGGATATCGCCGGTGAGCGCGCGTACGGTGCGGGTAACGATGCCCATGGGAATCACCGACGTCGTGATCGCGGGCAGCACGAGATATTTCAGGTGCTCCCAATCCCAGGCCCAGGCGGCCGAGCCGCCGGGCCCCGCGCCGACCGCGGGCAGCCAGTTCAGCTCCACCGAGAAGATGATGACCAGCACCATGCCGAGCCAGTAATGCGGCACCGAGACGCCGGCGATGGCAAACGACGTTGCCATCTTGTCGATCCAGGTCTCGCGAAAGTAGCCGGCGATCAGGCCGAGCAGGATGCCCATGGTGAAGCCGATGATGGCGGCCGCAATCGCCAGCGTGACGGTGTTACCGACCGCGCGCATGACTTCCGCGAGCACGGGCCGCCCGGTCGCGATGGAATTGCCGAGATCGCCATGCAGCGCGCGCAGGAGCCACAGGCCGAACTGCACCGGCAGCGGCCGGTCGAAACCGTAGGCGGCGCGGAGCTGCGCGGCGAGCTCCTGCGAGGCATCGGCCGGCAGCACCGCGACCAGCGGATCGCCCGGCGTGATGTGCACGAGCAGAAAGCACACCAGCGCCACGCTGATGACGATCGGGATGACATAGACGATGCGTCTGGCGATGTAGGCGAGCACTGGGTAACCTAACGAGATGTTGCACAATACGGTGCGCGGGCTTGAGTAAGGGACGCGAGATGCGAGGGTTCCCTCCCCCCTTGCGGGGGAGGGTTAGGGAGAGGGGTGGCCACACAGGGACCGCCCGTGTGGACCCCCTTCCCCAACCCCTCCCCGCAAGGGGGAGGGGAGCCCTACCAGCGTGCTCACCTCACGGCGTCATCGAGATCGGCGAGAAGTCGATGAACCAGCTTTTCGGCTGGACCACGCCGGTGACCTTCGGGCTCATGGCGCGCGGGCCGACGTCGTGGGCGACGTAGAGGAAGGCCGCGTCGTCGACGGAGGCTGCGTGCAGCTCGGCGAGCGCGGCGTCACGCGCGGCGGGATCAAAAGTCTGCCGCGCCTTCTTCACCAGCTCATCGAACTTGGGATTGTTGATAAAACCCCAATTGTTCGAGACCGGCGGTGCCATGCTCGATTGCAGGAAGCGCACCAGCGCGAAGAACGGGTCCATCGCCGCATAGGTGACGTTGGTCGCGTTCGCGCCGTTGGCCGAGGGATCCTTGGCGCCGCGGCGCCAGTTGGTGAACAGCGTGTTCCACTCAATGACATCGAGCTGCACGTCGAAATAGCATTCGGCGAGCGCCTGCTGGAGATATTCGTTCATCGGCAGCGGCTGCATCTGGCCCGAGCCGGATGCCGAGGTCTGGATCTTCACCGTCAGCTTCTTGTTCGGACCAAAACCTGCCTCCTGCATCAGCTTCTGCGCAGCCGGCTTGTCATACTTGATCTCGAAGGTCGGCTTGCCGCGCCAGGGATGGCCGGGCTCGAAGGTGCCGGTCGCCGGCACCATCAGCCCTGCCAGCAGCCCGTCCTTGAGGCCTTCGCGATCCACGCAGAGATTAGCGGCCTTGCGGACGCGGATGTCGTTCCAGGGCGAGCCCTCGACGCGCGAGAACTGCCACGGCCAGACATGCGGCTGCTCATTGGCGTAGAGCTTGAAGCCGCGCTGCTTGAGCTCGGGCAGCGCATCCGGCGCCGGCGCCTCGACCCAGTCGACCTGTCCGGACAGCAGCGCCGCGGTGCGCGCGTTGGCTTCCGGCATCGGCAAGAGCACCATCTTGTCGATCTTGGGCACGCGGGCCTTGTCCCAATAATCCGCGTTCTTCACCAGCTCGAGCCGCTCGCGCGGCGTGAAGCTCGCCATCTTCCACGGGCCGGTGCCCGCGGCGTCCTTGGCGAAGGCAGTCCAGGCCGCCTGCGACTTCGCTTTGGCGTCGGCGCCTTCCGCCTTGTCGTAGAAGTGCTGCCACTTCGCCGGGCTCGCCATGAAGAGGTTGGTGAGATTGATCGGCAGGAAACTGTCGGGCTCCTTGGTGGTGAGCTCGACCGTCATGTCGTCGATCTTCTTTGCGGACGCCAGCGTCGGCATGCGAGATGCGGTGACGCCGACCTGGCTGGCGTCGAATTGCGGCGCGTCCTGCTTCAACACCTTGTCGACGTTCCAGACCACCGCGTCCGCATTGAACGGCGTGCCGTCGTGGAAGGTGACGCCGGGGCGCAGCTTGAAGGTCCATTTGGTCTTGTCGGCGTCATCGACCTTCCACTCGGTCGCGAGCCCGGGGATCACCACGCTGGCCTTCTCGGCGGACGACAGGTCCCAGCCGGTGAGCGCGTCATACATGGTGACGCCGGTGAAACGATTGCCTTCAAAACCCTGGTCGGGCTGACCGAGCGTGCGCGGAATATCGGCAGCCGTCATGCCGATGCGCAGCACGGTTTCGGCGCTGGCAGCGCGCGGCCATGCGGCCGCCGTCGTCAGGGCTAGCGCCGCGATCAGCGCTGCGCGCGCGGTTGTCTTGATAAGCATTGCCTCAGTCCTCTTCCGGCTTTCAATGATTAATTTTGATGCAATGGCTGTGCCAAATGATCCGCAATGGCGATGCCAAGGAGAAACTTATTCTGCAAATTAGCCCTGCGACGACAAGTCCTTGTGATCGCGGGAAGGCTGAGCAGCCGCGCTGCCTATTCTGGCATCAAGATTGCAAGTTTGGACCCAATCTTCTCTGGGAGCTTTGGGCCATGCGTATTCGTTTATCGACCTGTCTCGCGGTGCTTGCGCTGGCGTTATCGGCAATCCCGGCGCGCGCCGAAACGGTGGTGCGCTACGGCATCTCGATGGCGGACATTCCGCTGACGACGGGCCAGCCCGACCGCGGTGCCGGCGCCTATCAGTTCACGGCCTACACGATCTACGATCCGCTGGTTGCGTGGGAAATGGACGTCGCCGACCGCCCGGGCAAGCTGGTGCCGGGACTCGCGACCGAGTGGAAGGTGGATGACACCGACAAGACCAAATGGCGCTTCAGCTTGCGCAAAGGCGTGAAGTTTCACGACGGCAGCGAGTTCAACGCCGACGCGGTGATCTGGAATCTCGACAAGGTGTTGAACGACAAGGCGCCGCAATTCGACAAGCGCCAGAGCGCGCAGGTGAAGACCCGCCTGCCCTCGGTCGCCAGCTACGCCAAGATCGACGACTTCACCATCGAGATCACGACCAAGACCGTGGATTCCTTCTTTCCCTATCAGATGCTGTGGTTCCTGGTATCGAGCCCGGCGCAATATGAAAAGCTCGGCAAGGATTGGGACAAGTTCGCAAGCCAGCCCTCCGGCACCGGCCCGTTCAAGCTGACGAAACTGGTGCCGCGCGAGCTCGCCGAGCTCAGCAAGAATCCGGACTATTGGAATCCGAAGCGTAGTCCCAAGGTCGACAAGATCGTGCTGGTGCCGATGCCGGAGGCGCTGACACGCACCAATGCACTGCTCGCAGGCCAGGTCGATCTGATCGAGACGCCGGCGCCGGATGCCGTGCCGCAGTTGAAGGCCGCCGGCATGAAGATCGTCGACAACGTCACGCCGCATGTCTGGAATTATCATCTGAGCGTGCTGCCGGGCTCGCCCTGGACCGACATCCGGCTGCGCAAGGCGCTGAACCTCGCGATCAACCGTGACGAAGTCGTCGGCCTGATGAATGGCCTCGCCAAACCCGCCAGAGGCCAGGTCGACCCGTCGAGCCCGTGGTTCGGCAAGCCGAGCTTCGAGATCAAATATGATCTCGCTGCCGCCAAGAAGCTGGTCGAGGAGGCCGGCTACTCCAAGGCGAAGCCTCTGAAGGCCACCTTCATCATCGCCCAGGGCGGCACCGGCCAGATGCTGTCGTTGCCGATGAACGAGTTCCTGCAGCAAAGCTTCAAGGAGATCGGCATCGACATCGAGTTCAAGGTGGTCGAGCTCGAGACGCTCTATACCCACTGGCGCAAGGGCGCCGCCGACGAAATGAACGCCGGCATCACCGCCAACAACATCGCCTATGTCACCTCGGACCCGCTCTATGCCATCGTCCGCTTCTTCGCCTCCGACCAGATCGCGCCGGTCGGCGTCAACTGGGGCGGCTACAAGAACCCGAAGGTGGACGCGCTGATCAACGAGGCCAAGCAGACGTTTGATACCGCCAAGCAGGACGATCTGATCGCCCAGGCGCACGCGTTGATCGTCGACGATGCCGTGCTGGTCTGGGTCGTCCACGACACCAATCCGCACGCGCTATCGCCGAAGGTAAAGCAGTTCGTGCAGGCACAGCACTGGTTCCAGGACCTGACGACGATCGGGGTGGAGTGAGGGGGGCAAGCACAGCTGCCGTAGGGTGGGCAAAGCGCAAGCGTGCCCACCAATTGCCGCGGTTAAGAAGACGTGGGCACGGCGCATGCGCGCCTTTGCCCACCCTACGGGAGCTGATGGTGAGGCCACACACGGCGCGTCAAACTCAGGCGTCGTCCCGGCGAAAGCCGGGACCCATAACCACAGGATTGAGTTTGGCGAAGATCGTCAACTCCGATCTCGCGCAACAAATTCTGCTGCGGAGTATGGGTCCCGGCTTTCGCCGGGACGACACCGGTGTTTTAGCCCGAGCGAAGCACCTCAACCCTACTTCGTCAGCAGCGCGTACGCTCCCGACCAGCCCTCCGGCGGAGGATTGGCCTTGAATTCCTTGATCCGCGCTTCGTACAGCTTGAACAGCTTTTCCAGCGTGTCGGCGTCCTCGCTGCGGCGGCCGCGCTCGATGGCGTCCTGCGCGCCCTGCCAGTCGCGGCCGCGGTAGCAGCTGAGCATCTCGATGGTGATGTTGCGCAGGCGCTGGAACGCGGCCGACTGCATCACGTCCTCGCGGCCGGCGATGGCGTAGATCACCTCGGGCTCGGTCTTGCCCTTGACCATGATGAAATCGAGCTCGAGGATCGCGAACTTTTCCTTGGCGGCGAGCGCCGTGCGGGAGCCGACGATGATCGGAAAACCATATTCCTTGGTCTGGCCTTCCAGGCGTGACGCGAGGTTCACGCTGTCGCCGAGCACCGAATAGTTCTTCTTCAGATCGGAGCCCATGTTGCCGACCACGCCGATGCCGGTGTTGAGGCCGATGCCCACGTTGAGCGGGATGTAGACGTGGCCGCCCTCGGCGGCTTCCTGCTCGCGCTCCTTGTTGACGACATCGATCTTCTCGAGCATCTGGATCGCGGCCTCGCAGGCGTTGACCTGGTGTTCGGCATCGTCGAGCGGCGCATTCCAGAACGCCATGATGGCGTCGCCCATGTATTTGTCGACGTAGCCCTTCTGCTCGATGATCACGTCGGTGAGCGGCGTCAGGAAGCGGTTCATCAGCGTGATCAGGCCTTGCGGATCCTGCTTGTAGCTCTCCGAGATCGTTGTGAAGCCGCGCACGTCGGAGAACATGATGGTCAGCTCGCGCTCCTCGCCGCCGAGCACGACTTTCTCCGGCGATTGCGCGAGCTGCTCGACCAGCACCGGCGACATATATTGCGCGAAGATGCCGCGGATCTGCACGCGCTGCCGCTGCTCGCGCACGAAGCTCGAGAAGATGAAGGTCAGGTAGATCGCGGTGGTCGACAACAGCGGATAGGTGAAGTCGACGAGGTAGCGTTTCTGCCAGTAGTAGAACCAGGACGTGCCGACCAGCACCGCGGCGAACATCGCACCCGCGAGCACCAGCCGCACCGGCCCAAGGTTCGGCGTGAAGATGATAACGAGAAGGCCGATGATCAGCGCGGCCAGCAGCTCGATGCCGAGCGCATAATTCGGCTGCGAGATCACCGCGCCGCCGCTCAGCACGCTTTCGAGTATCTGGGCGTGAATCTCGACGCCCGGCATGGTCGAGGACACCGGCGTGGTCTTGATGTCGTTCAGCCCGGCCGCGGAGGTGCCGATCAGCACCAGCTTGCCGGCGAGCTTGCTGGGCGGCACGGTGTTGTCGAGCACGTCCGCTGCCGACACATAGATCGAAGGATCCCGGCGAGCGTAATGCACCCAGAGCTGCCCGTTCTTGTCGGTTGGGATCTCGACGCCCTTGAGGCGGATGGCGCGGATGCCGGTCTTGTCGGTGCGAACCAGCAGTGTCGGGGTACCCGTGACGACCCGCAGGATCTCGAGGCTGAGCGAGGGCATGATATTGCCCTGGGCCCACATGATCATCGGCACGCGGCGGATGAAGCCGTCGCGCTCGGTCTTGATTGAGAACAAGCCACGACCGGCGGCGACCTTCTCGATCACCGGTACGTTGCGCAACAGGCCGGGGAATTCAAACAAGAATTTTTCGGCATTCTCCTCGCCGACCGTCGCGACGCCGGTGAAGGGGAGCGTCTTGTCGAGTTCGGATTCGACTTGTGGCAGCCCGGTTTCGCCGAGGACGACTTTCGAACGCTTGATCGCTTCGGAGAGAATCTGGTCGTTGCTCGGCAGCTCGCTCAGCTTCATCCGCGTGGCGTCGTCCAGATAGCGCATCTGGTTGGCGACCAGCTCGGGATTGAGCCGGTCCGGTTCCGAGAACACCACGTCGAAGCCGATCGCCACCGCGCCGTTGTTGGTGAGATTGATGATCAAATCCGCGATCCGCGTGCGAGACCACGGCCACTGGCCGAGCCTGGCGAGGCTCTTGTCGTCGATGTCGACGATGGTGACCGGCCGCACCGTCTTGTGGCGCGGGTCGATCAACTGGAACAGATCGAAGGTGCGCAGCCGCAATTCCTGGACCGGCGGCGGATCCCAGACGCGCAAGCCGGCGAAGACGACCAGCAGCGCAAGGCACACCAGCCGCGCCAAGCCGAACTTTCGCGCGAACCACCGCCGCAGGATCTTGAAACGTTTCATGCCGAATGAATATCACGCATTGCCGGCCAATGGCAGCGCCGAACGCACCTGTGGGCGATCGGCACCGTCCGGGCGATCATCCGGAATGGACGATGAAGTCGCTCGCGTGGAGGTTGGCGGCGTTGACGCCCTTCAGGAGGATCGTGTCGGCGGAATCGATCGTGATCAGGGTATCCGCGGAGTTGGCCGGCGAAGCCGCGACGTGCTGCGCGATCCATGCGGCGTCGATGTCGGTCGCCACGACCGCGGTCAGGTTGATGTGATCCTGGTTGGGCGTGAAATTCACGATCGTATCGTGGTTCGAATTGGCCCCGAACACGAATTGTTCCTGATAGCCGGTCCCGAAGAAGACATCCTTGCCGGTCGTGCCGGTGAGGCTCACGTGATCGTCCGCGCTCTCGGCGAGATTGAAAATCAGGTTGACCGTATCGGTCGCGCCGTGGCCGTCGGTCACGGTGAGCGCGACCGTATCCGTGGAAGGCTCTTCGCTGCCTTCATTGTAGGTCAGGGTGCCCAGCATCGTGTTGATGTCGGCAAGAGAACCCGAGCCAGACGACGGACTGACATCGCCTGCCTTCGCGCCGGTCGCAAGAAGCGTGAAGGTTTCATCGGCCGCGGCATCGACATCGGTGACCTGGAGGCCGTGAACGACGATCTGTTCGTCGTCCAGCTGGGTCACGCTGATCTTGTCGAGGTTGAAGACGGGCGCATCGTCCGCACCGGTCACGTCCACGGTATATGTCGCCGTGGTGGCGGCACCATGCGAGTCCGTCAGCTGGACGGTGAAAGCATCCGAATAGGAGCCTTGAGGCAACGCATTGATCGAGGCGGCATCGGGGACGTAGGTGTAGCTGCCGTCGGTGTTGAGCGTCAGCGCGCCATAGTGACCCGTGAGGGTGCTGGTCGCGTGATGATCCGAGTTCAGCAGAGCATAGGTCAGCGTATCGCCGGTATCGGCATCGGTCCCGGCCAAGTGGCCGGTGAGGTCGGAGAAAGTGTCGGCGGCGGCCGTGTCGGTGAGCTTGCCGAGGCTGCCATCGGACAGCACCGGCGTGTCGTTGGCGCCGGTCACGTTCACCGTGAATGTCGCGGTGCCGGTCGCGCCGTGCGCGTCGGTGGTCTGCACCGTGAAAATATCGACATAGGAGCCTGCCGACAGCGCGTTGATCGCGGTCGCATCGGGCGAATAGTCGTAGGTGCCGTTGGCGTTGACCGTGAGCGTGCCGTAGTGGCCGGCGAGAGCCGATACCGCGTTGTTGTGCGAATCGAGCACGGCGTATTTCAGCGTCGCCGTCTCGCCATGATCCGCATCGGTCCCGACCAGCGTCCCCGTGATATCGGAGAAGGTATCGGCGACAGCCGTATCCACGAGCGGCGCCGTCGTCACCGCGGCCAGCGTCGGCGCGTCGTTCTGGCCGGTGATCGTGATCGTGACGTCGGCCGTCGTCTTCTGGCCGTGGCCGTCATCGAGCGTGATAGTCGAGACGACCTTCGCGGTCTGGTCCTGGCCGAGGAAATCCAGCGCACCGTCGGCGATCGAATAGCTCCAGGTGACCGTGCCGTTGTTCTTGCCGGTCTGCTGGAGCGTCAACGCATTTTCCAGCGCCGCGATCTCGCCGGGCGTCAGCGATGCCGTGAGGTCGGTGCTGTGATCGGCCCCCAGCGAGGTCACGACCTGGCCGGTGATCTTGGCTGCCGGCAGGTCGGTCAGATCGATATCGGTGAAGTCGACCGAGCCGGTCGCAGGCGTTGCGGTATCGATCGTGGAGAAGTCGCCGGTTGCGTTCGCCTGCTCCGAGACGCTCGCGGCCAGCACTCCGCCGCCGGTGAAGGCCGGCGCGTCGTCCGTGGCATGGACCGTGATCAGCGTGTGGCCGGTGCCGTCATCGCTGCCTGCGAAGGTCGTGTTGCTGTAATCGGCGCCGGTCAGCGTCAGGCTGATGTGGTGACCATAGGCGTCCGTCACGGTCAGCACACCGCCGGTCGAGGCATCGGCGTTGGCAACGTAAACCGCGCTGGTGCCGAGCCCGTACTTGATGGTCGACAGGTCGATCGTGTCGGTCTTGGACAACGCCGCGATCGATCCGCCGAAGGTCGAGGTATCAATCTGCAGGTGGGCGCCGTCGCCGGCCAGCGTGATCGTCTGCGAGACCGTGCCCTCGACCTCGAGCGTCGCGCCGGCGTCGACGGTGACCGAACCGGAGCCGGACAGCGAGCCGAGCAACGACAGACCGCCGTCATGGACCTCGATGGTTCCAGTGTTGGTGATGGTGCCCGAAATCGACGCCACACCCCAGCTGTCGATGGTCGCGTCATTCGTGATGCTCAGCCCGGCCCCGGAAATCGAAGCACCGTGCAGATCGATGTCGCCGTGGTTGACGATCGACGACGCATCGCCGAACACGCCGCTGCCTGCGACCGTCCAGGTGCCGCCGGCGTTGTTGTCGAACGTGGCGCTTGCGACCGAGATGTTGCCGTTGATGTGGCCGCTGTTGTTGATCGTGATCGCGCCACCGGTCTCGACGATCGCGTAGGACGTCGAGGTCACGCTGGCGCCGTCGGGGCCGATCGTGCCGGAATTGTCGATCGTCGCGGACCCGGTCGTGTTCTCCTGGATGGAGATCGCGGCGACACCATCGGCGCCGACCACCGTGCCGGCGTTGATGATGTGCGTCGAGCCGGTCGCGCCGGAATCGTCCTGGTCGACATGAAGGCCGAACGAAACCGTGCCCGTGATGTGACCGTTGTTGGCGACGGTGACGGCGCCCCCGCCATAAGAGACGACGTCGAGCCCGACCGCGCCGGACGCGGCGCCGCCGATGGTCGCGGTAATATTGCCTGCGCCGGTCGCGCCGTCGTGCAGCACGATGCCGTCACCAGTCTTGCCGGTGACGTCGCCAACCGTCGTCAGCGAGATATCGCCGATGCCGTTCTGGGTGACGACAATGCCGTTGTTCGCGCCGCTCAGCGCGCCGGTCGGCGTCAGCACGATGTTGGCGCGATTGTCGCTCGTCCCGCCGGACGCCGTGACGTCGAGCGCATCGCCCTTCGACGTCGTGATGTCGGCATCACCGGTGACCGTGAAGGTGCCGCCTGTCGACGACTGGGCGGCGATGGTGCCGGTGAAGCTGTGGCCGGCGACCTTGTCGAGCTCAAGCGTATTGGTGCCGCCGGCGAAGGTGACGGTCTGCGCATCCGCGCCGCCGAGCGCGAGCGTCGCCTTGTCGTCGATGATCAGCGTACCGACGCCGGTGATGCCGCCGGACAGGCTCAGCGTGCCGCTCTGGACCTCGATGGTGCCCGTGTTGGTGACGCCACCGGTGACCGTGTTGAGGCCGACGCTGTAGAGATTGCCGGCATTGGTGAGGCTGCCGCCATTGATCGAGACGTCGGTCAGATAGAGTTTCGACGTGCCGTCGACCGAGATCGTGGCGCCGGCGTTGGTGATGGTGGCAGCCGTCAGCTTCAGCGTGCCGCCGGTCTCAGCCTTGATCGACCCGTGATTGGTGATGGCGTGGCTCGTCGTGGGATCGATCGTCAGCGTGCCGCTGGTGACGGAGACCGTGCCGGTGCTGGCAACCGTGATGTCGGCGTTGTCGATGGCGCTCGCGCCGGTCGATTCCAGCGTGCCCGCGATCGTCACGGTGCCGCCGTCGATCGTCGCAGCCTGGAGATCGAGCGTCGAGCCGGACTCCACCGACACCGTACCGTCGGTGTTGGTCACGATGTTCGAGATCAGCTTCAGCGTGCCGTCGTTGATGGCAGCCAGTGTCCCGGTGTTGGTGACGGCTTCGCCGTTGATGTCGAGCTCGGCGCCATTCGCCCGGAGGGTGCCGCCATTCGTGATCGCAGTGGTGGACGTCGTCGCGACCAGCGCAAGCAGGCCGCCCAGCGTCGACTCCAGCAGATTGGAGTTCCAGATATTGGCATTGGTGATCGTCGTCGCGCCGGTCGAATCCAGCGTGCCGGAGACCGTCAGCGTGCCGCCCGTCAGGCCCGCGCCCTTCAAGGTCAGCTTCCTGCTGCCGTCGACCTTGACCGTGCCGTGGTTGGTGATCGCGGTGCCCGCAACAGTGGCATCGTCGAGCGTCAGCGTAACATCGCTCTCGACCGTGACGGGGCCCGTGGTGAGGGTCGCATTGCCATCGATCGTGCTGTCGCTGGTCACGTCGATCGTGCCGGCGCCCTTGATGGCGCCGCCGCTGATCGTCGCGCCGTCCAGGGTCAACGCGGCGTCGACGATGACGTTGCCGCTGGAATTATCGACCGTCGATCCCGAACCGATGGTGAGTGCGCCGGAGAGCACCTCGATGGTGCCGGCATTGGTGACCACTTCGTAGTTGAGCGCGTTGCCGGTACCGCTGACATTGAGGGTGCCGTTGTTCTTCAGGATGCCGTTGCTGAGCACGGCGTTGCCGGTGAGGTCGAGCTCGCCGTTGTTCGTGACCGTGCCGGCGCTGCGCAGTCCGCCGATGTCCGTCCCCTCGGTGCCCTCGCCCTCACCACCTTCGCCCCCCGGAATTCCGTGGAAGACGGGGGTCGCACCACCGTCGATTGTCGCGCCGTTGACTGTGAGCTTGCCGGCGGCATCGATCTTGACGTTGCCGGTGTTGGCAATGCCGGTCTTCAGCGCCAGGGTTCCGCCGGAAAGCTCGATCGTGCCGGAATTGGCGATGGTCGTCAGGGTATCGATCACGCCGCCCGCGGCCAGCGTGAGCGTGCCCGCATTGGTGATCGTGACGGTATTGACGACGACCTCACCGGTTTTCCTGGTGATCGTCTCGACATCGATCGCGCCGCCGACGAGAACCTGGCCATCGGCGGCGTTGGTAAACTTCGCGTCGGCATTGAGCGTGAGCGAGCCCGCGAGCGTCAACGTGCTGTGGTTGATGACCTCCGGCACGGTGTGGTTCCGCGTCGTGTCGTAGTCATCCATCGTCAGCGACTTGCCGAACGCCGCGAGGTCGATCGTGACCGGATAGGACGGCGTCAGCCCGTGCAACTGATCGGTGATGACAATGACGTCGTCATTGATCGTCGGCGCGTTGCCGGTTTCCCAATTCGCGCCGTCCTTCCAGAAGCCACCCGCGGGAGATCCCTCGGTGTTCGTCGCGATCCACACCACGGCAGGTGCATCGGTGCCGGTGATGGTGACCGTAACGGTCTGGTCCGAGGTCGCGCCTTGCGAGTCCTTGACCGTCACGGTGTACGTCACCGTCAGCACTTCACCCTTCGGGATGAAGTCGGCGAGGTAGACCGGGATGTCTTTCAGCGACCAGTCGATCGATCCCGTGCCGGTCCCGGTGCTGTCGTGGCCGGATGCGATCGAGACCAGCAAGGCACCCGCGAGGAAGTCCGAGATGGCTTTGGGGACCGTCCCGCCGGGCAGCACCGCACTGAATTTGCTGACCGACACGGTGTGCGTATCGGTGAGGTCGACATCGGTGAAGCTCAGCGTGCCCGAGGTCGGGACCTCGCTGGTGAGCGGGCCACCCGGGACGCTGGTGCCGCCCGAGAACGTGATGGTCGGGACGCCCGAAGTAATCACCGGCTTGTCGTTGGTGCCGGTGATCGTGATGGTGATCGGGATGGTCCTGGCTTCGGGCTGGACCGAGAAATTGTCATTGACGCTGACCATGTAGGTCAGCGTCAGCGTTTCGCCGGCCCCCAGAAAATCGAAGGCGTGATCGGGGACCGTGTAGGTCAGGGTCGCCGAACCGTTGTTGTTGTTGCCAGCGTCGGCGGCGACGGCGATCTGGACCTGCGTCGCCGCGATGTCCTGCTTCTGGAGAGCCGTGAGCGAGGCGGTGACGTCGTGATGGCCGGAGTCGGTATAGGTGTAGTTTGATGCATCGAGGCTCACCGACACCGTCGGCCGGTCGCCCAGGTTTTGGTCAACGAAGTTGACCCGGAAGATGATCGTTTCGGGAGACACGGGAGCGCCGGTCGTGTCCGCGCGGTCGCCGGTCGCCCCCGCGTGCTCGGTCGTCGCGAACGCCGTCGTCACATTGCCGTTGGCATCGAGGATGCGCGCGTCGGGCGGCCCAGGAATACGGTCGGCCGACTTGTCCCCCCCGCCTTGCCCCGAACCGGAGCCATTGGCGTTAACAGTGTTGGTGAAGATCGCCGTCGCGGACGCACCGCTCGCCGTCTTGATCAGGAGGTTGTTGCCGTCCTGCGTAATGCTGTCGGTGAAGTTCGTGGTCAGCTTGGTGTTGGTGTTGTTGTCCGTGAACTTCAGCGTGAACACGTCCGTGATCAGCTTCTGCACGTCCGGCGACAGCAGCCCATTGGTGATCGAGACGTTGCCGCCGCTGATCTGGATCATCTGGCCGGCCTGGTTGACCGTCGCGATCGGCAGCAGCGTCAACTTGTCGAACAGGATGTAGGAGCCGGTGGTGCCGTTGGGCTCGACCAGCACCTGGAAGTTCGCCTGCGGCTGAGGATCGCCGCCGCCTGCGGGAACGACGAAGTTGATCTCGGTCAGCACCGCCGTGCCGCGGATGCCCATGGTGGCGACCGGCGTGTCGATCTTCATGTCGCCGTGCTTGGCGGTCTCGCCGGCAACGAAGGTGATGGTGCCCGCGACCAGGCTGAGCAGCGAGGAATTGTTCGACCCGTTGGGGTCGTAGACCATCTCATTCAGCACCATCCGCGCGTTGGAGGACAGGCCGAACACGGTGCCGTCGATGAAGGTCACGCCGAGCGTCGAGTCCGAACCGGTCGAGACCACGTCGCCCTTCTCGACGTTGTCGCCGTTGTTCAGGATGACCGAGACGCCATTGCGGACCGCGGTCGCGCTACCGGTCAGCTTGGTGACGTGGCCGATGACCTGCGCCGCTGCGGTACCGGGCGCGGCCTGCGCGACCTGGACGTAACCCGTAAGCGCGCTGACGATGTCGCCGGTGAGATGGGCGCCATCGGGCGAGGCGATTGCGGCGCGCTTGTCGCCCCTGAAATAATCGTGAACGACGAACTCATGGCCATCGTGCGACAGCACGAGATCAACACCCGTGCGCTTGAACTCGCCGTTGAAGATCAGGTTGGGGTCGGCAACGACGACCGCGCCTTCGGGCACGTGGCCGTGCGCTTTGGCTATAAATGAATCGACGTGGTGGCCATTCGAATGGCCATCAAAAGAGAGCGCGGCGTCAAATTTGCCAGCGTAGTTCAACCGGGCACCGTAAAAGGGTTAAAATCTAAGTAAGTATCCACCGCCTAAGCTTGCATAGCATTACCAAGTCCTTAGCGAAACCATCTATTGCTTGTGTGATTCCGCATCACTTGGCTGTCCACGACTATGCCTACGGCGACATCCATAGATGAGTTGAGGTATTTTTTCGAATATTTTGAAGTCGAATCCGGCTTATTGCGCACATTTCAAGTCGTTTAAAGTAATCAGCCGCAGGGATTTGACGGCGGATACTTATGTCATCTTTTCTTCGTAGTCCCCCGGAACATCCTGCGGCAAATACGGAGTTAAATCTGTGACCCAACTAACAGAACTCGTGAACTAGCCGGTCATTAGCCATAAGCGACGAATCGGCCCGCCCACAATTTCTCCCTGCGATTTGTTCGTTCTCGCGGCATCGCGGCAACACATACCCGGCGAATCGTAAAATTTTACGCAATTGCGGCAGGCCCGATTCAGCCTGCCCCACGGTTTCGGCGCCCTGCCCAAGCGCGTTAAGCAGAACAAAACGGCCCGCCTCGCACTATCTCCGCGAAAGCAACAAGCCCGGCACGTCGAGGTCGAGGGGGACCTGACGAAGCCGGATAAGGGGATGTCAGATGGAGACCGCTGCTCGCTCGCGCGCCTGGCGCGCTATCCTTGTCCTGTGCGGATTGATCCTGCTCGGCTCGGCCGCCGACCTTCGTGCCGGCACATTGCTGTCGCCGGGCGCCGGCATGCTCGTGCGCAAATCGGCCGAGCCTTTCGGCGTGTTCGCCTTCGCCATTTCCACCGGCGGCCTGCGGACGAAATGGCTCGCGCTGAAAGAGAGGCTCGACGACGACATGGTGCAGCTCGCGCTGTGCGACGGCGACCGCGACAATTGCGCCTCGCCCGCGGCGCTGAAGCTGCTCGCCATCGTCGACCAGGCCCGCACCCGCGACGGCCGCGCGTTGTTCGGTGAGACCAACCGCGCGATCAACCTCGCCATTCGCGCCGAAAACGACGGAGCCGAGGACATCTGGAGTTCGCCGCTCGAGACCTTCGAACGCGGCGCCGGTGATTGCGAGGATTACGCCATCGCCAAGCTGGCCGCGCTGCGGCTTGCCGGCGTCGCCGCGGAGGACCTCCGCCTCGTCGTGGTGCGCGACACCCGCAGCGGCGAAGGCCATGCGGTCGCCTCGGCAAAGCTCGACGGCCACTGGCTGATGCTCGACAACCGCCGCATGACGATGGTCGAGGATGACGACGCACGCAACTACCAGCCGCTCTACGTGCTCTACCAATCCGCCGTGCTGAGATATGCCGGCGAACCCGTGCGGTTCGCCGCGGTCGCCCCCGAGGCGAATTGACCGTCGTGATCGCGTAGCCCGCCACAAATCCGTTTCGCCGCACGATCCGGGACGCTAGCATGGCGATGGCCATGCTGGGGACAATTGGAATGCGGTTGATCGTGCTGACTGTGCTTGCGCTGCTGGCCTGGCCGGCAGCATCAGGCTTCGCGCAATCCGGCAGATCCGACCACTCCGTTGCCGACAGGCTGCCGCTGTACACGGGGAATAACTGCCAGCAGATCCGCGATCCCGGCAATCAATTGTTCTGCGGCGATCCCGAACTGTCTGCCGCCGCCGAGAAGCTCTCTACCGCCATCGAGGCACGGCTCGCCCGCCTGCCCGATCGCCTGCCCGCCATCGAAGAGAACGCGATCTGGATCCGCCAACGCAATCTCGGCTGCGGCATCGTCGGCCAGACCGCGATCCGCATCGAAGATTTCGACCGGGTGAAGGCCTGCCTCCTCAAGGTGACCGAGGATCGCGCCGCGATCGTGCGCGATCCGGATTACGATTGCCTCGCGGCCAACACCGCGGCCGGCGCGCTGATCTGCGCAGACCCCTCGCTGGCGCTCACCGAGACCGAGCTCAACAGCCAGGTGCTCGGCCTGATCGGCAGACTGGACCCGACCGCGGCACGCTTTGCCTTCGCCGAATACGGTCGCTGGACGCGCGAGCGCGATCGCAAGTGCAATCTGGTCGGCAAGGAGAACGTGCCGCCGCAGGAGCTTGGCTCCGCAGAAGACTGCCTCGCCGATTTTCTGAAACGCAAGACCGACGAGATCGCCGCCGCCAAGGGTGATCCGAAGAAGGTGTTCGGCCGGCAAGTCGCGGCCAGGGAGCCCGACACCGACGCCGTCGATTTCTGCGCCGCGCGCATCCACGCCGCCAATTCGTGCGGCAATTTCCTCCGCATCAACCGCGTCTACGCGCTCGACAGCCAGGTGACGGATCAGGAGGCGCAGGTCACCGGCGAGATCGAGATGGTCGTGCTGGCGCCGTTCACTACCTGCAGCACGGTCGCATCGACCTGCACCGGCACCTGCTGGGACGCAGCGACCGGCCGCCCGCAACCGGGCGCCAACAACAAGGAGCGCTCCGCAGCAGCCTTCAACGTCACGCGCCGCCTGCGAATCCAGCGGACCTTCGCCTTCGTGAAAGCCGCCGACGGCTGGCGTTGCCGCGAGGACGAGCTGGCGCCGGTGAGCTCCGGCAACGCGGGCGGGGGGTCGTAGGCTGTCTTCTTCCTTCTCCCCTTGCGGGAGAAGGTGGCGCGAAGCGCCGGATGAGGGGTTCTCACCACGCGCAAGTCTGCTCGTGAGGATAGATACCCCTCACCCGGCTCGCCGCTTCGCGTCGATCCACCCTCTCCCGCAAGGGGAGAGGGTGCACCGTCCTCGCGGCGAAACATCAAAACATCAGATTGTCCTTCACGAGCACCCAGCGGCCGCCCTTGACCTGCTGCACCTGGGTGATGGTGTTGGCGAGGTGGTCGGTCTTGGAGAACTTGGTCGGCGGCGAGTTGAAGATGTCGAGGAACTTCTCACCCGACTCCAGTGAATCGAGCATCTTCTGCCCGGTGAGATCCTTGCCCGCCCTGTCGGCGTAGAAGGCGAACGTCATCACCGCGTTGTAGCCGATGATCGCCTGCGGATTGGCCTCGGTGCCGAACATCTTCCTGTAGCTGACCATCCAGTCCTTCACTTTTCCCTTGGCGGTGTCCTCATAGGGAATCTCGAACAGGCTTGCCGCGTAGAGCCCTTCGACGGCGTCCTTGCCGAGCGCCGGCACTTCGGGGACGTTGGTTGGCGAGGCGCCGAGGAAGGTGACATCCCAGCCGAGCTTCTTCGCCTCGGTCATCGCGCCGATGGTCTCGCGAAGGATGGTGCCGAGCACGACGAGATCGCAGCCATCCGACTTCATCTTGGCGACTTGCGCGCTGAAATCCGACGCGCCGCGCTTGTAGCTCGTGATCGAGGCGGGCTGCACCTTCATGGCCGTGAGCTGCTGATTGAAGCCGTCGAGCACGTTCTTTCCGTACTCGTCGTCCTGATGCATGAGGCAGGGCTTCTGGAAGCTCTTCCACTCCATCATGTATTTCAGCGCTGCGCGGGTGCTCTCGACGTAGGGCAAGAGGTTATTGAACTTGAGCCGCTCCTGCGGCTTGGCCGGATCGAACTTGAAGGTGAATTCGGCCGCCGTCAGCGGAAACAGCTGGAACACGCCGGCGTCGAACAGGATGTCCTGCGCGGCCAGTGTCGGTGCCGAGCCCATCGAGCCGATCATCGCAAAAATCTTGTCGCGCTCGACCATCTTCTGCGAGGCCAGCACGCCCTTCTTCGGGTCGTAGCCGTTGTCCTCGAGGATCATCCGGATCTTGCGCCCCTGGACACCGCCGGCCGCGTTAACCTCCTCGACCGCCATCTTCATGCCGTTGGAAACCGGCACGCCCCACGTCTTGATCGGGCCGGACAGATCCTGATGGGTGCCGATGACGATCTCGCTGGCCGAGATGCCTTCATTGGTGACCTTGGTTTGCGCTGCGGCCGGCAGACAGGTGAGCGCCACCGCACCCACCGCAAGGCCGAACGCTTTCAACGATCTCGACATTGACGTCTCCTCTCCTTGGGCCCGTATGACGCGAAGGGCGAGGGCCATCGCCGCTCCGCTGCTTGATGTGCGCATCTGCTAAGCCACCGCGCGCGCGCGATACATCGCATCGATCTCGGCGGCATAGCGCTTGTTCACGAAATTGCGCTTCAGCTTCATGGTCGGCGTCAGCTCCTCGTCCTCCGGGGTGAGCTGGCGTTCGATCAGGTAGAATTTCTTGATGGTCTCGACGCGGGCGAAGTTCGCATTGACGCCTTCGATCTCGCGCCAGATCAGGTCCTGGATCTCGCCGGCCCGGCACAGGCTGGCATAATTGGTGAAGGGGATGTCGTGGTCCTGGGCGAACTTCTCGACATTCTCCTGGTCGATCATCACGAGGCAGGTGAGATAGGGGCGCTTGTCGCCGATCACGACCGCATCCGAAATGTAGGGCGAGAACTTGAGCTGATTTTCGATTTCCGACGGCGTGATGTTCTTGCCACCGGAGGTGATGATGATGTCCTTCATCCGGTCGGTGATGCGGACGAACCCCTCATTGTCGATGGTGCCGACGTCGCCGGTGTGCAGCCAGCCGCTGATATCGATGGTCTCCGCCGTCTTCGCAGGCTGGTTCAGATAGCCCATGAACAGGAAGTCGCCTTTGATCAGGATCTCGCCGTCGGGCGACAGCGCGACCTCGCCCCAGGGCACCGCCGTGCCGACCGAGCCGAGCTTGATGCGCGCCCCCGGCATCATGGTCGCGACCCCGCAATTCTCGGTCTGGCCGTAGACCTCGTGGATGTCGATGCCGAGCGCGAGATACCAGCGGATCAGATCCGGCGCGATTGGCGCAGCACCCGTGAAGGCGATGCGACAGCGATCGAGCCCGATCATGCGGCGGATGTTGCGGAAGGCGAGCCAGTAGGCGAACTGGTTGGCGACGCGCAGCGACAGCGGCGGCGTCTTGCCCTCGATCCGGCAATTCGTCATGCGCAGACCGACGTCAATGGCGCGGCGATAGACCCATTGCTGGAGCGGCGTCGCATCCTTCAGCGCGATAGTGATGGCGGAATAGAATTTCTCCCAGATGCGCGGCACCGCGAAGAAGACGGTCGGCTGCACCTCGCGCAGATTATCCGGCACCGTCTCCGGGCTCTCGGCGAAATTCATCACCGAGCCAAGCGCGACCGAGATGTAGTAGCCGGCGACTCGCTCGGCGACGTGGCAGAGTGGCAGGAAGATCAGCCGGTCCTCGTCCTCTCGTGCCGAGATGAAATCGTTGGCGTGACGCATTTGATGCGTGACGCTGCGGTTAGCATGCATGGCGCCCTTGGGCGGGCCGGTCGTGCCGGAGGTGTAGACGAGAACGGCGAGATCGCCGGCACTGCGGCTGTTGATCATCTCCTGCCACAGCGCGTCGCGGCCGACCATGGTATTGCGCCCGAGCGCGCGAAACTCGTCGAGCGACATCACCATGTCGTCGGAGAAGCCGCTGAGGCCCTCCATGTCGAACACGATGATCCGTTGCAGGTTGGGACAGCACGCCCGGCAGGCCAGGATCTTGTCGAGCTGCTCCTCGTCCTCGGCGAAGATCACCCGCGTTGCGGAATCATTGATGAGATATTCGACCTGCGCCGAGGCATCGGTTGGATAGATGCCGGACGAGACGCCGCCGGCGCAGAGGATGCCCATGTCGGCGTAGATCCACTCCGGGACCGCGTTGGCGATGATGGAAGCGACGTCGCCGGGCATGAAGCCGATGGCGCGAAGGCCGTAGGCGATTTCTTTCGAGATCTGCAGCCATTCGCGCCAGCTCGTCGGCTGCCAGATGCCGAACTTCTTCTCGCGGATCGCAGGCCTGTCGCCGCGCACCTCTGCTGCGCGCAAAAAGCTCCTCGCGATCGTATCGGCGACCGTCAGCACCGCCGGTCGGGCCATGCGCGTCTCCTCGTTGCCGTCCTAACGCAGTTTCTTCATCTCCAAGTTCTTCATCTCCAAGTCTTCTTCTTTTTCCAACGCCGCTCGCCGCGTGCGCCCTGCTCCTTGGCGCCAAGGTAGAATTCCTGGATGTCCTGGGAATGCATCAAGCGGTCGCAGCTGTCGTTCATCACGACGCGGCCGATCTCCAGCACGTAACCGTAATGCGCGGTCTCCAGCGCCACGCGCGCATTCTGCTCGACCAGCAGGATCGACATGCCCTGCTCCTCGTTGACGCGGCGGATGATAGTGAAAATCTCCTTCACCAGGATCGGCGACAGGCCGAGCGAGGGCTCGTCGAGCAAGAGCAGCGTCGGCCGGTTCATCAGCGCGCGCCCGATCGCGAGCATCTGCTGCTCGCCGCCGGAGAGCTGGCCGGCCGGCTGGTTGATACGCTCCTTCAACCGCGGGAAATAGCCGTAGACCCGCTCCAGGTCTTCCGCCACGCCGTCTCGATCGTGGCGCGGATAGGCGCCCATCATCAAATTCTCGCGCACCGAGAGGAACGGGAATACCTCGCGCCCCTCGGGCACATGGCTGAGGCCGAGCCGCACGATGCGGTCGGCCTCCATGCGCTGGATCGGCTTGCCCATGAACTCGATCGAACCCTTTTGCGGATCGAGAATGCCCGAGATGGTCTTCAGCACCGTGGTCTTGCCGGCACCGTTGGCCCCCAGCAGCGTGACGATGCGGCCGCGCGGCACCTCCAGCGAGATGCCGCGGATCGCCATGATCGGCCCGTAATAGCTCTCGATGTTGGAGAGCCTCAGGATGATGTCGGGCGCCGGGGTCGCATCCATGCATCACGCTCCCAGATACGCAGCGACGACGTCGGGATGCTGCTGCACCTCGGCCGGCGAGCCCATCGCCAGCACACGGCCGTAGTTCAGCGCGATGACGCGGTCCGAGACGCGGCTGACCAGCGACATGTCGTGCTCGACCATCAGCACGGTGACGCCGAGCTCGCTCTTCATGTCGCGGATCCAGAACGACATGTCGTCGGTCTCCTCGACGTTGAGGCCCGAGGACGGCTCGTCGAGCAGGATCAGTTTTGGTTCCGAGCACAGCGCGCGCGCCAGCTCGATCACCTTGCGTACGCCGTAGGGCAGGCCCGAGATCAGCTTGTCCCGGTAGGGCTCGAGGTCGAGGAACTCGATCACCTGTTCGACCCGGCGGCGATGCACCTTCTCGTTGGCGCGCACGCTCGGCAGGAACAGCAATTCCTGCCAGAGCTGCGTGGTCGAATGGCGGTGGCGGCCGACCAGCAGGTTGGACAGCACCGTCGCGTTCTCGAACAGCTCGATGTTCTGGAAGGTGCGGGCGATGCCGAGCTTTGCGATATCGTAAGGCGGTTCTTCGGTGATGTCCTGATCCTCGAAGAAGATGCGGCCCGAGGTCGGCCGGTAGATCCGCGAGATCAGATTGAAGATCGAGCTCTTGCCGGCGCCGTTCGGCCCGATGATCGAGAGGATCTCGCCCTTCTCGACCGCGAACGACACCGCATCGACGGCCCTGAGGCCCCCGAAATGCAGCGACAGGTTTTCGGCGCGGAAATAGCTCATCGGTTCCGCTCCGACTTCACGTAGATCTTCTGCCGCTTGAAGGTCGCGCGCTTGTAGAGCGGGAATAGCTGGAAGAAGAGCTTGATCTTCAGCCAGCGGCCGTAGATGCCGAGCGGCTCGAACAGCACGAACAGCATGATGATGATGCCGTAGATCGCGCCCTTCAGCCCGTTGAGCGAGGCAAAGGCCGCGACCTTGGACTGGATGTTGCCCGCTGTCGCCGTACTCGCCCCAAAGGTCGCGGCAATGCCGGCGATCACGCCGGGCATGTCGTCCTTCAGATAAGTCAGGAACGGATCGATCATCACGATGAAGATCGCGCCCAGCACCGCGCCGTGCAGGCTGAAGGTACCGCCGATCAGGATCACGATGATGAACTCGATCGAGAGCTGCAGCGTGAACATCTCCGGCGAGATGAAGGAGAGCTTGTGCGCGAACAGCACGCCGGCAAAGCCGGTGATCGCCGCCGAGATCGCAAACGACTTCACCTTGTAGAGCGCGACATTGACGCCCATGCTGCGCGCCGCCGTCTCACTGTCACGGATCGCGACGAAGGCGCGGCCCGTCGGGGAGCGCAGCAGATTGAGCGTGCCGACGATGGTCAGCACCAGCACCGCAAGGCAGAGGAAATAGAAGGTCGGACTGTCGCGCGAGACCGTCACGCCGAGCAGCGACACCGCCTTGATCCGCAGGCCCTCGTTGCCGTTGGTCACGCTTTCCCAGCGCGCCAGAATCTCCTCGACGATGAAGGCGAAGGAGATGGTGGCGATGACGAGATAGATGCCCTGCAGCCGCAGCGCGGGGAAGCCGACCAGTGCGCCGATGCAGCCGGTCAGGACGCCGGCGGCGAGGAAGTAGACCGGGAACGGCACGTTGTATTTCTGCAAGTAGGCGGCCGTGTAGGCGCCGATCGCGAGGAACGCGGCATGCCCGAGCGAGGCCTGCCCGGTAAAGCCGGTCAAAATCATCAGTGCCACGCCGACGGTCGCATAGATGCAGACGAAGACGAGCTGGCTCATCAGATAGCTGGAGAGAACGTAGGGCGCGATCAGCAGCACCGCGAGCAGCAGGCCGTATGAGACCACATAGCCGGAATGCGGGAAGAGCCTGATGTCGTCCTCATAGTCGGTCTTGAACAGGAAGCGCATGCGCTCAGACCTTCTTGCGGGCGTGCAGGCCGAACAGGCCTTCGGGCTTCAGCAGCAGCACGGCCAGCAGCACGAGGTATGGCGCGACATCTTTCCAACCCTCGGCCAGATAGAATCCGGCCATGCTCTCGATCACGCCGATCAGCACGCCACCGACGACCGCGCCGGGGATCGAGCCGAAGCCGCCGAGCACCGCGGCCGGAAACGCCTTGAGGCCGAGCACGAGGCCGACATTGGAGTGGATGAAGGTGATCGGCGCCAGCAGCACGCCGGCGCAGGTTGCGACCGCCGCGCTGATGGCCCAGACGATCGACACCACGCGCTTGACCGGGATGCCCATGTAATAGGCCGCAAGCATGTTCTCGGAGCTGGCGCGCATCGCGGTGCCGAGCGTGGTCTTGTTGAAGAACAGCCAGAGCAGCGTGCAGAGGATGACCGTCGCAGCGATCACCGAGAGCTTGTCATGCGCGAGCACCAGCGAGCCGATGCGCAGCACGCCCTGGCTGAACGGCGTCTCGATCTTGAAATCGTCGGTGCCCCAGATCATGCCGGCGACCGAGCGCAGGAAATAGCCCAGCCCAATGGTGGCCATGATGATGGAGAATTGCGGATAGCCGAGGATCGGCCGCACCACGATCCGCTCCGCCAGCATGCCGAACAACGCCATCGCGGCCACCGCGCCGGCAAAGCCGATCCAGTAGTTCAGGCCCATCATGCCGATGAAGGTGAAGGCGAAGAAGCCGCCCAGCATCATCAGGTCGCCCTGGGCGAAATTAACGACTTCGGTGGCCTTGTAGACGAGCACGAAGCCAAGTGCGATCAGGCCGTAGACACAGCCGAGCGCAACACCGCTGACCAGCTGCTGAACGAAATCCAGCATCGCCGCGTCCTCCCGATGCAACCAGCGGTTCTTGACGACCGCCTTGCCGCATCTTGTGTCCAGCCGCTACGCAGTCGTTTCGCCGCGTGAGCCGCCATTTGTCCCGTCACCAATTCAGCCTGAACGCCCCTGCCCTGTCAACAAACGGTGACTTGCTAGGGGGCCTTGCCTTTAGTCCAAGATGGATGCCGGAATTTGCGGCAGCGCGATTCACCGTGCCGAAACATCTTCGGGTCATGGTCGCGACCGATGCAAAACCGGATGGTGTGGCCGTCATGAAGCCGGACAGCTCGGCACTGGAAGTCCGAGGGTTAACGAAGCGTTTTGACCGTTTGGCGGTCGACAGCCTCGATCTCACCATCCATGCCGGCGAATTCTATGCGCTGGTCGGCCCCAACGGGGCCGGCAAGACCACCACTTTGCGCATGGTTGCAGGCCTGCTGCGGCCCGACGACGGCGGCGTGTCGATCTTCGGCATCGATGCGCTCAAGAATCCGGTCGCGGCCAAGCAGGTGATGGCGTGGGTCTCCGACGAGCCCATGATCTATGACAAGCTCACGCCGCTCGAATATCTCGAATTCGTCGCCGGCCTCTGGGGCATCGCACCGTCCACCTCAAAGCCGGTCGCCGAGGAACTCCTGAGCTCGCTCGGGCTCGAGCCGCACCGGCACGAACGCTGCGAAGGTTTCTCCAAGGGCATGCGCCAGAAGGTGGCGCTTGCCGGCGCGCTGGTGCACGATCCCCGTCTCATCATCCTCGACGAGCCGCTGACGGGCCTCGACGCCGTCTCCGCCCGCCATGTGAAGGGCCTGTTGAGCGAGCGCGTCCAGGCCGGCTGCACCATCATCATGACCACGCATATTCTCGAGGTGGCCGAGCGCATGGCCGACCGCATCGGTGTGATCGCCGCGGGCCGCCTGGTCGCCGAGGGCACGCTGACAGAGTTGCGCCAGCAGAACGGCCATGGCGACACCAGCCTGGAAGACCTCTTCATCGCGTTGGTGACGCTCCAGGAAGCTGCATGAGCTCCGCGACCGCCCTGTCGTGGTTTGCCCGCCACGAGCTTCGGCTCGCCTGGCGCGAATGGTTCGCCATGATGACGGGCGGCCGGCGCCGGCGCGCCCGCGCCGCCGTGGTCGGCCTGCTGTTCTTCGCCGCGCTGCTGCATGTGCCGG
The DNA here is from genome assembly GCF_024199945.1 of Bradyrhizobium sp. CCGUVB4N. GTDB lineage: Bacteria > Pseudomonadota > Alphaproteobacteria > Rhizobiales > Xanthobacteraceae > Bradyrhizobium. Next base: position 8,784,108 of record NZ_JANADP010000001.1, read on the forward strand.
CCTGGGCCGTGATCGGCCGCTTCGCCAATCTGCAACTGCCGCTCGACAAATCCTCGCTGATCGTGATCTCGGCGACGATCTTTCTCGCCTGGACCTTGATGCTGTCGCAGGCGATCGAATCCGTGACGCGGGTATTTTACGCCCGCGCCGATCTCGACCTCATCATGTCGTCACCGGCGACACTGGCCAATCTGTTCTCGGTGCGTATCGCCGCGATCGCGCTCACCGTCACGGTGATGGCGCTGTTGTTCTCGACACCCTTCATCGACGTGCTGGTGATCGGTGGTGGCGCGCGGTGGCTCGCCGCCTTCGGCGTCGTCATCGCGATGGGCCTGTCGGCCGCGGCGATCGCGATTGCCGTCACCATCCTGCTGTTTCGCCTGATCGGCCCGGCGCGCACGCGCTTCGTGGCCCAGATCCTGGCTGCGATCATCGGCGCGGGCTTCGTCATCGCGCTCCAGGTCGCGGCGATCATCTCCTACGGCACGCTGTCGCGCTTCACCATCCTGACGTCGGGCACCCTCGCCGCCCATGCGCCCGACGTCGACAGCATCTGGTGGTGGCCGGCGCGGGCGACCATGGGCGACAGCGAGGCGCTGCTGTTGCTCCTCGCGCTCGGGCTGGTGCTGCTCGGATGCGTCATGGCGATCTTCTCGGGCCGCTTCGCCGATACCGCGATCGATGCCGCGGCCTACGGCACATCGAACCGCAAGCGCGCGAAGGACCGTCCGTTCCGCGGCGGATCGCGGCAGCAGGCGCTGCGGCGCAAGGAATTCGTGCTGCTCTGTCGCGATCCCTGGCTGATCTCGCAGACCCTGATGCAGCTGCTCTATCTGGTGCCGCCGGCGCTGTTGCTGTGGCGCAGCTTTGGCGACAGCTCTGCAGCGCTGACGCTGATCTCGCCCGTCATCGTGATGGCCGCGGGTCAACTCGCAGGCGGGCTCGCCTGGCTGACGATCTCCGGCGAGGACGCGCCCGATCTGGTCGCGACCGCGCCGCTGACGCCTGCGAGCGTCATCCGCGCCAAGATCGAGGTGGTGCTGATTGCGATCACCGTCATCTTCGGCCCGCTGGTGGTCGCGCTCGTTTTCGCCTCGCCGTTCCAGGCTGCCGTCACGGCAGCGACGATCCTGATCAGCGCGGCCTCCGCCACCGCGATCCAGCTTTGGTTCCGCGTCCAGGCCCGGCGCAGCCAATTCCGCCGCCGCCAGACCTCGTCGCGGCTCGCCACCTTCGCCGAAGCCTTCTCCTCGATCGGCTGGGCCGCCACCGCCGCGCTGCTGCTCACGCTCCCGACCGCCGGCATCGTCAGCGGCCTGATCACCGCGGGCCTGGTTGCGGTGACCTGGAAGTTCAGCCCAAGGCGGGAGTAAGAGTGCGACACTGACGCGCTGTTGATCGCGTCCTGTTGGCCACGCGCTGCATTGCACGCTAGACTTTCCCCTGGAAGTCACCGGGGACTGGATATGTGGCGACTAGCTTCAGCGGCGTTTGCGCTGTTCGGCGCGTATCTCTCACCTGCCCTCGCCCAGCAGCCACCTCAACGCAGCGAGTGCCTGGCGATGGCGAACGCTGCGCCCCGCATCATGCCGGTCGCCTTCCGGCAGGCGGCCGCCGCGGCCGAGGTCGAGATCACCTATGCCGGTCACTCCACCTATTTCATCGACACCCCGGGCGGCGTGCGCATCGCGACCGATTACAGCGGCGCCTACCAGGTCGGCCGGCTGCCCGATGTCGTCACCATGAACCGGGCGCACAGCACGCACTATTCACTCAATCCCGACAAGCGCATTCCCCATGTGCTGCATGGCTGGGGCGAGGACGGCAAGCCCGCTATCGTGTCGGAACGCATCGGCGACACCTTCATCCGCAACGTCACGACCGATATCCGCCGCTACTTTGGTGACGATTCCGGCACGGACATGATCCGCGACGGCAACTCGATCTTCATCTTCGAGGTCGCGGGCCTCTGCATCGGGCATCTCGGCCATCTCCACCACAAGCTCGACGACAGTCATTTCGCCCAGATCGGACGGCTCGACATCGTGATGGTGCCGATCGACGGCACCTACACCATGTCGCTCGACGGTGTCTCGGAGATCACCAAGCGGCTACGCGCCTCGGTGGTGCTGCCGATGCACCGCTTCGCCACCCCGCTCGACGAATTCATGCAGCGCATCGGCCAGCAGTTCGAGATCGACCGCCGCACAGAACGCACCTTGCGAATCTCGCGGGACACGCTGCCGACGACGCCAACGGTGATCATCCTCGACGGGGTCTGACGCGCAATTTTCTCCAAGTCGACCGCCGACCGGTCGTGCTGATCTCCTTGGCAACAGGAGATCGACATGACCGACTTTGCGAGATTGTTGCACGCGGACGGACCCAACCCCGAGCACGCGGCGGCGCTTGAGCTCTACGGCCGCTTCGTCGGCGACTGGGATGCCGGGATCACAGCCCACGGCGCTGATGGGACCAAACACACCGCGCCCGGCGAAATCCATTTCGGCTGGGTGCTGGAGGGCCGCGCCGTCCAGGACGTCTGGATCATTCCGCGTCCCGCGGATGCCATGGCCTTCCCGATCGCCGGCAATTGGTACGGCACGACGCTTCGCGTTTACGATCCCTCCATTTCCGCATGGCGGATTTCCTGGTTCGATCCTGGCCGCTCGGTGTTCCGTCAGCAGATCGGCCGCCCGCGCGGCGAAGACATCGTGCAGGAAGGCACGACCGAAGCCGGTGACCTCACGCGCTGGAGTTTCGTTGAAATCACGGATGATTCCTTTCACTGGCTCGGCGAAGTCAAACCCGCCACGACCGCCGATTGGCGGCTGGTGGTGGATGTGAGGGCGACGCGGCGCAAGAGCTGACTCAACCGCTGCCGCGCTCGCGACGAGGGGCGCAGTTGCGCAACCCGCGCTGCTGCGTGGCAAGATCAGGTGCTAGGCTCCCACGACAAAAGATAGAGGGAGCGAATTTCGATGGCTGCAAGCGGTCTGCCCGCCAACACCAGTGGGCTATTCGTCGAACCGCGCGAGGATTGGCTCGCGCAATATCAGGAAGAGATCATCGATCCCGCGCGGCCGATCGTCGATCCGCATCATCACCTCTGGAATCGCGGCCATCGCTATCTGATAGAGGAGATGGCTGCCGACATCGCCTCCGGCCACAACGTCATCGCCACCGTCTATGTCGACTGCCGCTCGATGTATCGTGCGCATGGACCCGAGGCGTTCCGGCCCGTCGGCGAGGTCGAGTTCGCCAACGGCGTCGCCGCGATGAGTGCGAGCGGCGGTTACGGCAACGCCGCGATCTGCGCCGGCATTGTCAGCCACGCAAACCTGCTGCTCGGCGATGCCGCGAAGCCGGTGCTGGAGGCGGAGATCGCCGCCGGAAACGGCCGCTTCCGCGGCATCCGGCATTCGTCCGCCTGGGACCAGGACCCTGTCGTCGCCGGCATGTACGCGAACCGGCCGAAGGGACTGTTGCAGGATCAGAGCTTCCGCAAGGGCTTTGCCTGCCTTGCACCCCTGAACCTCAGCTTCGATGCCTGGCTGTTTCATCCGCAGATCGGCGAGCTGACCGAGCTGGCGCGCGCCTTCCCCGACACCCAGATCGTGCTCGACCATTGCGGCGGACCGGCCGGCGTCGGCCGCTTTGCCGGGCGACGCGAAGAAGTGTTTCCGCAGTGGCGCACCTCGATCCAGGAGATCGCGAAATGCGAGAACGTGGTGGTGAAGCTCGGCGGGCTCGCGATGTGCCTGCTCGGCTACGACTTCCATCTGCGCGCCAAGCCGCCGTCATCCGAAGAACTGGCCTCGGTATGGAAGCCCTATGTCGAAACCTGCATCGAAGCGTTCGGGCCCAAGCGGGCGATGTTCGAAAGCAATTTCCCGCCGGACAAGGGCCAGTGCAGCTACCAGGTGATCTTCAACGCTTTCAAGCGCATCGCGGCACCAATGAGCGAAGCCGAGAAGACGGCGCTGTTCTCGCAGTCCGCAACCGACTTTTACCGGCTCGAGCTGCCGTCATGACGCGAAAGAGGGGCCGGGATGTTGGTCCCGCCCCCTCTTCCGTCGTGGCCGCTGGGAAGCGTCCTTTAAAGAGATAAAGAGACTAGCCGGCACCCATCAGGGTTGCGGGACGGCGCTCGCCGGGCGAGAGGAACATCCGCTTCAGCTTGTTGACGACGCGGACCATGAAGCCGATGACGGCCGGGTTGGTCTTGCGGCAGAAGGCGATCTTCTTGACGTGGCCCTCGACGTGCCATTTGGCGTGCGCGCCATCGCGGAAGAAGATGACATCGCCGACGCCGTAGCGCTTCGGCGGCATGCCGTCGCTTTCGAGCACGATCGACCCTTCCAGGATCATGATCGTCTCGTCGAAATCATAGTACCAGTTGAAGCGGCCCTCGGTGCAGGACCAGATGATGGTCGAGGAGGTGCCGTCGGAGCTGGTCGACAGGATGTGCGAGCGCGAGACCGGGTTGCCCTCGATGATCCAGGCCGGCTCGATCGGCCGCAGCTCCAGATCCACGTTGCAACTACCGATTTCAATCAATGCCCGCGACATCTGCATCCCCAGGGGTACAATATGATTAACCGGGCTTAACCCCGGATTGTTTCCAAAGATGCTGGGAACGCTAGTAGCCGGTTTTTAATTCTTCCTTACGCAGGCCCCGACAATCAGCCGCAAGTTGCAGATGCGAAGCAGTTAACGTCGCGATTTCCCTGCAAATTCGCACACATGAACCTATCTTTTCCGGGGTGCGACAAAGTCGCGCGGAACGACCTAGAAGGAGCCCCATCGATGCCCCTGACCCCAGAGGTTCTGACAGCCAACGGCGAGGTCGTCGCCTGGCTCGGCAGCCTCGATGTCTCCTTCGCGCCGGACGAGGAGCCCTGGTTCACGATCGACGGCGTCGAAAGCCCCCGGCAGATCGGCAGTGACGGCTCAGGCGGCGCCTTCGTGCTGCTGCCGTCGCAGAATGTGCTCTACGTCTCATCGGAGGGGCGCGCCGGCGTCATCGCCGAGAGTTTCGAGGCGTTCATCCGGCTCGTCGTCGCCCGCCCCTATTGGCTCGACATCCTGAAATTTTCCGCCGGCGGTGATCTCCAGGAAATGCGGCGCGCCGCGGATGCGCTGGAGGCGACGCTCGACGACGAGGACGACATCAACGAGGCGAGAGAGGAAATCCGCGAAAGCCTCGACCTGCCGGACGCGGACGATCCGGTCGGCGCGCTTTACGAAGCGGTCGCGGCATCCGACGCCATCGTGCGGGCCACCGACGGCAGCCCCTTCACGACACTGTTCAACCGCTTCAGCATCGACAACAACCCGATGCTGCGCGAGGCGGCGGCGTGATCTGGTGAGTTGAGGAAAGATCGTCGCCGCGAGCTTACCTCTCCCCGACGGGGAGAGGTCGGATTGCGCCTGGCGATGCGAAGCATCGTCCAGTGCTATCCGGGTGAGGGGCCGCGGCACCCAGTGAGACCAGACGCCCTCACCCGGATCGCATCTTCGATGCGACCCGACCTCTCCCTACGGGAGAGGTGAAGAGCCGCCGGGGCGCGATTCGGCCTTACTTCGCCCACTCGCCCTTGCGGAACACCGGCACCTTGCTGCCGTCGGCCAGAATGCCGTCGATGTCGGTCTCGGCCGAGCCGATCATCCAGTCGATATGGATCAGGCTCTGGTTGCCGCCCTGGGCTGCGATCTGCTGTGGCGTGAGCTGCGCGCCGTTGATGAAGCACTTCGAGTAGCACTGGCCGAGCGCGATGTGGGACGCCGCATTCTCGTCGAACAGCGTATTGAAGAACAACAACCCGCTCTGCGAGATCGGGGAGGAATGCGGCACCAGCGCCACTTCGCCGAGCCGGCGTGCGCCCTCGTCGGTGTCGAGCACCTTGTTCAGCACCTCCTCGCCGCGCGAGGCCTTGGCGTCGACGATCCTGCCGTCCTCGAAGCGCACCGCGATATTATCGATCAGCGTGCCCTGGTAGGACAGCGGCTTCGAGCTCACGACATGGCCGTAGACCCGCCGGCAGTGCGGCGTGGTGAAAACCTCTTCGGTCGGGATGTTGGCGTTGCAGCTGATGCCGTTCTTGGCGAGCGAGGCGCCGCCTTCCCATTCATGACCGTCGGCAAGCCCGATAGTGAGATCGGTGCCGGGCCCCGAATATTGCAGCGCGCGGAAACGCTGGCCGTTGAGCCAGTTGGTGCGCTCGCGCAGCACCGCATTGTGGCTCGCCCAATTGGCCGTGGCGTCCTCGCGATCGACGCGGGACGCGGCGAAGATCGCGTCCGCAAGCTTGCCGATCGCAACCTCTTCGGGATCGTCCGGAAACACCTGCTTGGCCCAGGACGGACTCGGATAAGCGATGATGTTCCAGTTGGTGTCGAAATTGACGATCTTTTCCAGCGCCGGCTGATAGGCAATCGAATTGGCTTTGCTGGCGCGCGCGACCTTGGAAGCATCTTCGCCCGACAGCAGCATCGGATTGTCGCCGACGATGGCGAGACGCGCGGTGTTGTTCGAGAACGCCGTCGCCATGCCCTCGTAGAGCCAGTTGGCGGCGCGATCAAAGCTGTTGTCGTGGCCATGGCGATAGCGCGCCAGCGTCATCTCTTCGTCGGAGAGGATCGGCGTCACGATGCCGGCGCCCGCCTTGTAGGCGTGAACGGCGATGCGCCGCACCAGCGGCAGCGCGATCGCCGGCGCCGTCAGAAGCAGATCCTGCCCCGGCCGCAAGCCCAGTCCCACCTTCACCGCGACCTCGGCCAGCCGGTCGAGTTTCACGGGATCGATGGAAGTGGCGGAATTGCGTTGATCGGTCATGCGGGGTCCTCTGCGGGAATCTCTCGTTCAATCTAAGTCTAGCATCACGGGACACAAGTGTGCGAGCGCCTTGCGAGACCTGAAAGATACGGAGTTTTACGCAGTTTGGTTTTCAACGCGTTGCCGATTTCAGCACCCGATCGACCATTTCAGGCGCAAGGCCGAGGTAATTTTTCGGTGAAGTCAGAGCCTCGATGGTTGCGCGATCGATTTGGGTCCCGACGCGCGGATCGGCGGACAGCGCATCGGCAAGGCCGATGCCCTTTTCGTTGGCGAGCCGGCAGGCGTCGTAGACCACGTCGTGCGCATCCTGCCGCCCCATCTGCGGCGCCAGCCCCATCATGACCGCTTCGGCCACAATCAGACCCCGACTAAGGGCGAGGTTGTCGTTCATCTTCGCCTCGTCCACGATGAGGCCGGCGAGCGCGAACTTCGCCTGATGAAGCGCGCCGGCGGTCAGCACGAAGCTCTCGGGGATCGCCATCCATTCTGCGTGCCACGGACCGGTGGCGCGCTCGAAATCCTGCACCATGGCATCGAGCATCAGTCCCGCCTGCTGGCGCACCGCCTTGCTTGCCGCGAGCATCAGCTCCGAGGAGATCGGGTTGCGCTTCTGCGGCATAGTCGAGGAGGCGCCGCGCCCCTTGACGAACGGCTCGTAGACCTCGGCGAATTCGGTCGAAGCCATGATCATGATGTCGAGCGCGATCTTGCCGAGCGAGCCGGTGACCAGCGCGAGAAAATTCACGGCTTCCGCGAAACCGTCGCGTGCGACGTGCCAGGTCGAGACGGGAATGCCGAGCTTCAGCTCGGCGCAGAGCGCCTCCTGCACCTCAAACCCCTTGTCGCCCAGCGAGGCCAGCGTGCCGGCGGCGCCGGCGAACTGCCCGACGAGAACCCGCGGCTTCAATTGCTCGAGACGCTCGGCGTGGCGGTCGAACATCGCGAGCCAGATCGCCGTCTTGTAGCCGAAGGTCACCGGCAGCGCCTGCTGAAGATGGGTGCGGCCCGCCATCGGCGTGTCGCGATGACGCTGCGAGAGGCCGGCGAGAATTTTTCGCAGCTCGGCGATATCGCGTTCGACGATCTCGAATGCGGCACGCAACTGAAGGACCACGGCGGTGTCCATGATGTCCTGCGTGGTCGCCCCCCAATGCACGTAGCGGCCGGCCTCGCCGCACTGCTTCACCATCTGGTGCACCAAAGGGAGGATCGGATAGCCGACGATGTCGGTCTCCTGCCGCAACAGATCGAAATCAAACGCGGTGACATCGGTCCGCGCCGCGATCTGGTCAGCGGCTTCCTTCGGGATCACACCGCATCGCGCCTCCGCCTTCGCCAGCGCCACTTCGACCTCGGCATAGCGCGCCACCAGCGCGACATCGGAAAACACCTCGCGCATCGCAGGCGTGCCGAAGGCATTGCGAAACAGCATGGAGTCGAGCACGGTGGTCGAGGCGGGAAAAGCGGGCATGAGCGTTTCTTTGCGGCTGTTGTGACGTGTGGGATATAGCTTACGCGGGCGGTGGTGTTCGGCAATGGACATTCATCGTTCGTCACATATTCGATGCGCGAACGATGGCTTCGCCGTCGCGCTACAGAACCTCAGCTCCGTCATCCTGAGGTGCGAGGCGCGCGATGCGAAGCAGCGTGCGCAGAGCCTCGAAGGATGCACGGCCGCGATACAGCCGGGCCGTCTATCCTTCGAGGCCTCCGCTACGCTTCGGCGCCTCCAGCGACAATGGCGTAGCCATTGCGCGGGGATGACGGTGATAAATTTCTGTCCAAACTTTAATTCAGTGCGCCTCTCCACTTGCACTATCAATTTCGCGCGGCGCGAGAGCCGCCGCATGGCGAGGAGAGCACAATGTTGAAATCGTTTCGCTTCGTTGCTGGCGGTTGTCTGCTGGCGAGCCTGTCGGCCGCGACATCGACCGCGGCGTCGGCGGCGCCGATCGGACAGCCGCTTGCGATGACGCAGGCTGCGCCCGATCAGGTCGAACACGTGCGCTGGTACGGGCATCGCGGCTGGGGCTGGGGCGGCGGCGCGTTCGTCGGCGGGCTCGCGGCCGGCGCGATCATCGGCGGCGCAGTCGCGGCACCTTACTATTACGGATCACCTTATTATTACGGGCCGGGCTATGGGCCGCCGCCCGCCGGCTATGGACCACCGCCCGAGGGCGACGTGCAGTACTGCATGCAGCGCTACAAATCCTACAATCCGAATACGGGCATGTATCTGGGCAACGACGGCAGGCGCCATCCCTGCCCGTGACGATCAATGCGGCGGCATCCGGGTATCGCCCGGACGCCGCGACAATCTGACCAAAGCCGCAACATTCTAATTCGAGTTGCATTCCTCCGCGCAATTCACATGGCAGCCATCCGGCGGCTGCAATGAACCCGGCCGACCTTACGGCGGACTTACAGACTTCACGGCGAAATCCATTTTGATTTCATCATTTGCCTGAAGTCATTGTGAGGCCCGAGTTTCCGACGTGCAGTTTCTGTTCCGGGACCACCTTCTCGATACCGACTTGCGCGAGCTGAGCCGCGAGCAGGTTCCCGTGTCCGTGGAACCGCAGGTTTTCGACCTCGTCGTCCATCTCATGGAAAACCGCGACCGGGTCGTCAGCAAGGACGAGCTGATCGACAAGATCTGGCACGGCCGCAGCGTCTCCGAATCGACCCTGACCAGCCGGATCAATGCCGCGCGCAAGGCGATCGGCGACAGTGGCGCGAACCAGACCTTGATCCGCACGATCGCGCGAAAAGGCTTTCGTTTCGTCGGCAATGTCGAGACCAAGTCCGGGGCGGCGACGATGGAACCGCGCCGCAGCGTCACAACGTCGCACGCGACGCCTGCGCCGCCCGACCGCCCCGCGATCGCCGTGCTGCCCTTCACCAATATGAGTGGCGACCGCGAGCAGGACTATTTCTCCGACGGCATCAGCGAAGACATCATCACCGCTTTGTCGAAGCTGCGCTGGTTCTTCGTCGTCGCCCGGAACTCCTCGTTCGTCTACAAGGGCCGCGCCGTGCATCTCCACGAGATCGCGCGCGAGCTCGGCGTGCGCTACGTGCTCGAGGGCAGCGTGCGGCGAAGCGGCGATCGCGTGCGCATCTCGGCCCAGCTCAACGATGTCTCGACCGGCGGCCATCTCTGGGCCGAGCGCTACGACCGCGAGCTTGCCGACATCTTTGCCGTGCAGGACGAGATCACCGAAGCCATCGTCGCCGCGATCGAGCCGCAGCTCTACGCCGCCGAGAACTTTCGCGCCCAGCAGAAGCCGCCGGGCAGTCTCGATGCCTGGGACTTCGTGATGCGCGCGCTGTCGCATTACTGGCACATCACGCGCGAGGACAATGCATCGGCGCAGGCGCTGCTGGAGCAGGCGATCGCCATCGACCCCGCCTATGGCAAGGCGCTGGGCCTGCTCGCCACCAGCCACATTTTTGGTGCGCATATGGGCTGGGCCGATATGGCCGCGACTGTCCCGGTGGCCGAGCGCGCGGCACTTGCCGCGGTGGAGGCCGATCGCGACGACGCCTGGGCCCATCACGGCCTGGCCTATACCTATCTGTTCCGCCGCCGTTTCGACGACGCGCTGGCGGAGTTCGAGCTGGCCTTGAAGCTCAATCCGAATTTCGCGATGGCGCATGCCTTCTACGGCGTCACGCTGTGCTACGCGGGACGATGGCAGGACGGCGATGCGGCTGCACGCCGCGCGCTGCAGCTCAGCCCGCGCGACCCGCTCGCGGCGATCTATTGCGGCGTTGCCGGCTACGCCCAGTTCATCGGGCGCAATTACGAGGACGCCATGCATATGGCGCGCGAATCGATGCGACAGCGCGCCGATTTCGTCGGTGCGCATCGCGTGCTCACGGCGGCCGCCGGCATGTCCGGCGACCCCGCACTTGCCGCCGCCGCGCTGGAGGGATTGCGGCGCACCCAGCCCGGCATCTCGCTTGCCTGGATCACGCAGGAGCTGCCGATGCTGCGCGAAGAGGACCGCGCGCATTATCTCGAAGGATTTCGGCGCGCGGGAATGAGGTAGAGCCGCAGTGTCGGTGCACCCTCTCCCCTTGTGGGAGAGGGTGGATTCGATGCGGAGCATCGAAGCCGGGTGAGGGGTCTCTGTCCTCACGAGCGATCTCGCGAGTGGAAAGAACCCCTCATCCGGCGCTTCGCGCCACCTTCTCCCGCAAGGGGAGAAGGAAGAGCAGAGCACATTACTCCTGCATCATCTCGCCGCTGCCGCCGAACTCGGCGGGAAAATCCTTCAGCTTGGGCAGGCCGTCGCGCATCGGCAGCACCGTCTCGGAATAATTCACGTGGACGCCGGGCGTGAAGCCGAGCGTCGGGATCGTGGCGGTGAAGACGTCGATCAGATCGAGCGGCGGGTGATTGGTCATGAGATGACCGCCGCACTTCCCGCAATATTTGCGCTGGCTGAGCGGCGTCTTGACGAAGGTCTCGACGTTCTGCGCGCCTTCGGTGATGCGCACGGCTTCCGGCTTCCACAGGCTGAAAGCGTTGACCGGTCCGCCCGACCACGACCGGCAGGAGCGGCAATGGCAATAGCCCATCGCCGCCGGTTCGCCCGTGACCTCGATCGTGACCGCGCCGCAGAAGCAGTGTCCGACATGTTTCATCTTGGTCGTCTCCTGAGATGGAAATTGGGATTGAAATCCTTGAGTTGCAAATCAAGTTCCGTCGCGCGTCCTCCGATTGGCGGACGCGCGACGAAGCGCGCGGCGGCTAGACTGACCGGCGCCAGGGAATAAGCATCGACACCCGTTGTTTGTACTGCCGGTATTCGTCGCCGAAGAGATCGATGAGATCGTGCTCCTCCAGCGCGATGCCGACGAAGATGTAGGCCGTGGTCACGGCCGCAAACAGCAGATGGCCTGCGGTCATGGTAGGAGCCGCCCAGAAGGCGATGATGAAGCCGAGATAGATCGGATGACGGACGAATTTGTAGAGCAACGGCGTCTTGAATCGCGGCGGCGCAGCCTCCTTGCCGACGAGATGGTTGGTCACCTGATTCAATCCGAACAATTCGAAGTGATTGATGATGAAGGTCGAGGTGAACACCAGCACCCAGCCCGCGAAGGACAGCGTGACCAGCGTCACGGCAAGATCCGGATTGGTGACGTCCCATATGACCGACGGCAACGGACGCCACTGCCAGAACAGGAGAAGCAATGACAGGCTCGCGAACAGCACGTAGGTCGAGCGCTCGACCGGCTTGGGGACGAATTGCGTCCACCATGCCTTGAAGCGCTGCCGCGCCATCACGCTGTGTTGAACGGCGAACAGCGTCATCAGCAACAGATTGATGATCACGGCTTCGACCGTCGGCGTGTCGGGCCCGGTGTCGATGGTTTTCGGCACCACCAGCCCCATCACAAAGCCGATCGCGTAGACAATCGTAACGAAAAAAACGAGATACGCCGCAATTCCGTAAAGAAAGGCGATGAACTTGAAAAAGCGTGAGCCCGCAATCTCCGGGCTAATGGAATGCACCTGATGATCGAGTTGGGTCATAGAAAGCTCCGTTGTGCCGAGGCATCGGCACTGTTTGGTCTCTGCACCATGCCGGACCTGACGGCGGAAGACTTTCGCGGACGGTTGATTTTCGCCTGAGACGACTTTGATTTTTGCTTGAGACGACAGAAACGTGCGATTTCTCTTTGAAAACAATGTGCTCGATGGCGACCTGCGCGAACTGACCTGCGCCGGGACGACCGTGCCGCTGCAGCCGCAGGTGTTCGATCTGCTGCTTTACCTCGTCGCGGAACGCACCCGCGTCGTCACCAAGGACGATCTGATCAGCCAGATCTGGAGCGACCGGATCGTCTCGGATTCGGCGCTGAACAGCCGGATCAACGCCGCGCGCAAGGCACTCGGCGACGACGGCGCGACGCAGCGGCTGATCAAGACGATTCCGCGCAAGGGTTTTCGTTTCGTCGGCGACGTCCGGGAAGAAGCGGCAGTAAAGCCAGCGCCGGTCGAGGCCGCGCCGGGTTCCCCGCGGGTGGCGACCGACCGTCCGGGCATCGCGGTGCTCGCCTTCGAGAACATGAGCGGCGATCCCTCCCAGGAGTATTTCGGCGACGGGATCAGCGAGGACATCCTGACCGCGCTGTCGAAGCAGCGCTGGTTCATCGTGATCGCCCGCAACTCGTCCTTCACCTACAAGGGGCGCGCGGTCCACCTCAGGCAGATCGCCGAGGAGCTGGGCGTCCGCTACATCGTCGAAGGCAGCGTGCGCAAGGTGGATAACCGCGTGCGGATCACCGCGCAGCTCAACGACGCCACCACCGGCGGCCATCTCTGGGCCGAGCGCTACGACCGCGAGCTGGTCGACGTCTTCGCCGTGCAGGACGAGATCACCGAGCGAATCGTCGCGGCGATCGAGCCGCAGATCCATGCCGCGGAGAATTTTCGCACGCATCGCAAGCCGCCATCGAGCCTGGATGCCTGGGACCTGCTGATGCAGGCGCTGTCGCATTACTGGCGGATCACGCCGCAGGACCACGCCGCGGCGCAGAAGCTGCTCGAGCGCGCGATCGCGATCGATCCGGATTACGGCCAGGCGCTGGCGGTCCTCGCGGCAAGCCACATGTTCGGCGTGCATCTGGGCTGGGCCGAGCTCGCCACGACGGCACCGATCGCGGAGAACGCCGCGCTTGCCGCGATGCGCTGCGACCATGAGAATGCCTGGGCTCATGCCGCCCTCGGCAGCGTCTGTTTCTCGACCAGCCGGCTTGCGGATGCGTTGTCCGAGTTCGAGCAGGCGCTCGCGCTCAATCCGAACTTCTCGCTGGCGCAGGGCTATTACGCGCTGGCCCTATCCTATGCCGGACGCCCCGGCGATTTGTTCGAGGCGGCGCAAAAGGCGATCAGGCTATCGCCGCGCGATCCGTCGCTGGCGATCTATTACGGCATCGCCGGCTATGCGCGCTTCACCGAGCGGCAGTATGACGAGGCCATCGCGCTGGCGCGCGAGGCGATCCGCCATCGCGGCGATCTCACCGGCGCCTATCGCGTGCTCGCCGTCTCCGCCGGCATGACCGGAGACGGCGCGCTTGCGGACATGGCGCTGGGCGAGCTTCGCCGCACCCAACCCAATATCTCGCTCGACTGGATCGCAACGCAGCTGCCGTGGGCCAATGACGCGGACCGCGAGCACTATCTGGAAGGATTTCGGCGCGCAGGACTGCAGTAATCCAGCGCAGGTCGCCCCCTACTTCGCCTTAGCCGGTATCGGCTTCGGTGGCAGCACTTGCGCCCATTCCTTGTCGGCACGGGGACCATTGAGATCACCGGTGAGGCCGATCAGCTGGCCGGGCTGGGCGTCGAGGGTCTGCTGCCAGGTCTGGGTCTGGCACAACAGCTTGATCAGGCAGCCCTTGAGCTTGAGGCGGTCGGCGGATTCGCGCCACAGCGAGACCGAATAGAACTTGCCGTCCTCGGCATTGTAGATGTCGCCGGCGAACCGGCCATCGGATGTCGCCTGCAGGCCCATGATCAGCTGGTGGCCGAGCAGCGCGCGAGCGCGCTTGTCGGGGTCGGGATTTTCCTTGTCGCGATACGGCTGGCCGCGCTTGTCGGCCGGCTCCTTCATCCAGACGATGAAGCCGCAGATGCGGTCGCGCGACGGGCCGCAGCGCTCGAGCCTGATGCGGGCGCGGCCATCCTCGACGAGCCAGGTGCCGCTGGGGTCGTTGGGCGGGACGGCGCCGACGCGACCGCCGAGGACCATCATCACGATGGTGACGGCGACGCGCAGCACGAAGCGAATCAGAAAATTCATCAGCGGCACCTTTCGTTCGGAGGATTGCGGCGTCAGTTCAATTGCGCCATCAGCGCATCGGCGCCCTTGTCGACGCCGGCATTGGCGGCCGCGAGCGCGCCGGCCGTGGCCTTGATGTCGTAGGCGCCCGGGTATTGCTTGGTGACGTAGGCGCTGATCAGGCGTGAGGTCGACGCATCGAAGATTTCGACGCCATAGATGACCGATCCGGTCATCATGCCCTCGCCGTCGCGCGCCGCCTGCACGCCGTTGTAGACCGCACCGGCCATATCGAAGCGGGAGAGCGTGCCGAGCACCGGCGTGTTGGCGACGGCGCCGGTCAGCGTTAGCCGGATCCGCAGCGTGTTCGGGGCGCGCTCGCGCACCAGCACGAAGCGGCCACGCAGTCTCTCAGCGAAGCGGGTCTGCATGTAGGCGGCGAGCGTCGCCTTGTCCTGGTCGGACATGTCGCCGAACTGATGATCCTTGCCGCGATAGACCACGACGGGTTCGAGGATCACTTTATTATAGGCACGCCAGTCGACCGGCGTGGAATAGCGGTAAGGCACACGGCCGGATGCGTCCGACTTGTCTGGCGCCATATAGGCCGAGGACGCCATCTCCGCATAGGGCACGGGCGCGACCGAGGCGCAGCCTGTCACGGCCGCCCCAAGCATCAGCGTTCCCAGACCGCGCAGGGCGATCGAGCGATCCATTCCAGACTCCTCTTGCAGCTTGTCGAACGGCAAAGGCGACCGCAGCCGCGTGCGGGACCCGACGCGGCTGCTGCGCTCACCTTTGCCAACCCAAGGCATCGTCCGGGGCCAATTCAGAAGCCTTGGGCCGTCTCAGTGTCTGGAGTTATAAAACCGACCAGTTGGTTTGTAAAGTCTGGAAATAACGAGCTGGCGCATTTGGCCGCAGGCGCGACTTTGGGCAGCGATCAGCAAGAAATCGTTAACGATGAATCAGGCGCGTTTGCGCGGGGTTGCGGCCTTTGCCGGAGGCGTCGCCGCGGATTTGGCGGCGCGCACCTTGGCCGGCTGTTCGAGACCCGTCCACTGCGCATCATCCAGCAGCCGCGCGAACAGGCGCCGGTGCTCATCCGCGCTCAGCGGCGACATGCCGAACAGATTGCTCAGAAGCAGCCCGCGCGCGGCGGCCCAACGCAACATCGCGAGATCAGGATCGGTCGCCTCCGCCTTGATGGCCGCGACCCGCTTCATTTCACGATCGCGCGGCAGTGACATCAGGCCGGGGTTCTCGACCATGGCCGCGACCAAGGCCAGCGCGACCGAATTCACGGACAACGCCGCCTCGCGCACGGTGGCGAGCTCGGTCGCCAGTTCCGGCGTGGCCGAGGTCGTGCTCACCTTCGCCATGACCCCTTTCGAGAATTCCTCGAAATGCACCATCTGCCGCTCGAGCAGCGCCTTCAGCACCGCTTCCTTGGTGCGGAATTGATGCATCACGCCGCCCTTGCTCAGGCCGCTCTCGCGCGCGATCGCGTCGAGCGTCAGCCGGCCGGGTCCGTCGCGC
The DNA here is from genome assembly GCF_024199945.1 of Bradyrhizobium sp. CCGUVB4N. GTDB lineage: Bacteria > Pseudomonadota > Alphaproteobacteria > Rhizobiales > Xanthobacteraceae > Bradyrhizobium. The sequence continues at coordinate 8,800,287 of NZ_JANADP010000001.1, forward strand.
GCAATGATCGCGATGGCCGCTTCGAGCGCGGCATTGCGGGATCGTTCGGAACGGCTGGCATTGTCCATGGGCCGACTTGTCTCCGTGACAAGGCAATGAATCAAGTGAAAACAGGACGCGCTGTACATTTTTTGTGCGAACGGTGTCGAGACTTTCATCTTGCGGCGCGGAAGGGGACCGTGTGAGCCTCGCGCCCGGATGGGGACTGGGATGGGACAGCCGTCGCTTTGCGCGCGAGGACGTCGCAAAGCGGTGACGGCTGGTCTCGCTTGAGAAAGATACGAGATGTCGAAACGCGTGTTGCTTGGTCTCCTCCTGGCTTGCGGCCTCACGGCCTCGGCATTGGCGCAAGAGCCGAAGACGGGAGGCGTGATCAATGCGGTGATCCAGCCCGAGCCGCCCGGCCTGATGCTTGCAATGATCCAGAACGGTCCGACCCAGATGGTGTCGGGCAACATCTTCGAAGGCCTGCTGCGCTACAGCCCCAAGCTCGACCCGCTTCCGGAGCTCGCCGAGAGCTGGAGCGTCAGCGAGGACGCCAAGACCTACACCTTCAAGCTCAGGAAGGGGGTCACCTGGCACGACGGCAAACCCTTCACCGCGGCCGACGTGCTGTTCTCGGTCGAGATGCTGAAGCAGACCCACGCGCGTGCGCGCAACAACCTCGCGCAGGTCGACAAGGTCGAGGTGCCTGACGATTACACGGTCGTCTTCACGCTGAAGCAGCCGTTCGGCCCGTTCCTCGGCATTTTCGAGGTCGGCTCGATGCCGATGGTGCCGAAGCATCTCTATGAAGGCACCGACTGGAAGACCAATCCCTACAACAACGCGCCGGTTGGCACCGGCCCCTTCATGTTCAAGGAATGGCAGAAGGGCTCGTTCATTCGGCTGGTCAAGAACCCGAACTATTACGAGAAGGGCAAGCCCTATCTCGACGAGATCTACTGGCAGATCATTCCCGACGCCGCCGCGCGTTCGGTGGCCTACGAGACCGGCAAGGTCGACGTGCTGCCCGGCGGCTCGGTCGAGAATTTCGACGTGCCGCGACTGTCCAAGCTGAAGGACACCTGCGTTACCGGCGCGGGCTGGGAGTTCTTCTCGCCACTGGCCTGGCTGTGGTTGAACAACCGCCAGGGCCCGCTCGCCGACAAGCGCGTGCGGCAGGCGATCATGTACGCGATCGACCGCGATTTCGCCAAGGACGTGATCTGGAACGGGCTCGGCAAGGTCGCGACCGGCCCGTCCGCCTCGACCATCAAATACTACACCGACGACGTGCCGAAATACGCTTACGACCCGGCCAAGGCCAAGGCACTGCTGAAGGACGCCGGCTACAAGGGCGAGAAGATCCGCATCCTGCCGCTCGCCTATGGCGAGACCTGGCAGCGCTGGGGTGAAGCGGTGAAGCAGAACCTCATGGACGTCGGCATGAACATCGAGACGATCTCGACCGACGTTGCCGGCGGCAACCAGAAGATCGGCGACTGGGATTACGACATCGCCTTCACCTATCTCTACCAGTACGGCGATCCCGCCCTCGGCGTCGGCCGCAACTACGTCTCCAGCGCGATCGCCAAGGGCCAGGTGTTCAACAATGTCGAGGGCTACTCCAATCCCGAGATCGACAAGCTGTTCGCCGATGGCGCGGTGGCAACGCCCGACTCCAAGCGCAAGGAGATCTACGAGAAGGCGCAGAAGATCCTGGTCGAGGACGTGCCGGTGGCCTGGATGCTCGAGCTGCAATTCCCGACCATCATGCGCTGCAAGGTCAAGAACCTGATCACCACCGGGATCGGCGTCAATGACGGCTTCAAGGACGCATGGCTCGACAAGTGAGGGCGGTGCCCACCTCTCCCGGAGGGAGAGGTCGGATCGCATCGTCAGATGCGATCTGGGTGAGGGGTTGCGCTCTCTCATGGGACCTTAGCCCCCTCACCCGCGCCTGCGGCGCGACCTCTCCCCGTTGGGGAGAGGTGTTACCCGCGGCACGACTATTTCAACCAACTAGCTTACGAACCTAGATGCTCTCCTTCGTCGCTCAGCGTGTCGTGAAGGGCGTGATCGTCCTGCTCGCGATCGTCGTCCTCAATTTCTTCCTGATCCGGCTCGCACCCGGCGATCCCGCCGTCGTGATGGCGGGCGAGGCCGGCGCCAGCGACCAGGTCTTCGTCCAGCAGCTTCGGGAAAAGTTCGGCCTCGACAAGCCGCTGCCGGAGCAGCTCCTCATCTACGTCAAGGGCATCGCGACCCTCGACCTCGGCTTCTCCTTCCGCCAGCAGGCGCCGGTGTCGAAGCTGATCCTCGAGCGACTGCCGGCAACGCTGCTATTAACGCTGACCGCGTTTGCGATCTCGCTCGCGCTCGGTGTCCTGTTCGGCACCTTCGCCGCGCGCTTCGCCGGGACCTTCCTCGATACCGCCATCACCATCTTCGCGCTGATCTTCTACGCCATGCCGATCTTCTGGGTGGCGCTGATGGGCATCCTGCTGTTCTCGGTCACGGTGGATTGGCTGCCGAGCTTCGGTTACGAGACGGTCGGCGCCAATTTCACCGGCTTTGCCCATGTGGTCGACGTCGCAAAGCACCTGATCATGCCGGCGATGACGCTCGGCCTGTTCTTCATGGCGACCTACACCCGCATGACGCGCGCCTCGATGCTGGAGGTGAAGCGGCTCGACTTCGTCAAGACCGCACGCGCCAAGGGCCTGTCCGACAGCGTGATCCAGCGCCGCCACGTGCTGCGCAACGCGCTGCTGCCCGTCGTGACGCTCGCCGGCGTCCATGCCGGCACGCTGATCGGCGGCGCCGTCATCACCGAGACCGTGTTCGCCTGGCCCGGCATCGGCCGGCTGATGTACGACGCGCTGCTGCAGCGCGACTACAATCTGCTGCTCGGCGTCTTCGTGACCTGCTCGGTCATGGTGCTGATCTTCAACCTCATCACCGACCTCGTCTATCGCCTGGTCGACCCACGCATCGAATTCGCCGCATGAAACAGTTCTGGAAATCGATGCTGAAGAGCCCGAGCGGCGTCATCGGGCTCGTCATCCTCCTGCTTGCCATCTCGGTTGCGGTGTTCGGGCCGTTGCTGTTCCCGAACTCGCCCTGGCGCATGGTGCAGCGGCCGTTCCTGCCGCCGTTCACGCTCTCGACCGTGCCGCTCGGCACCGACGCACTCGGCCGCGACGTGTTCGCCGGCATGATTTTTGGCGCACGCGTGTCACTATTGGTCGGCCTCGTGTCCACTCTCGTCGCGCTGGTGGTCGGCGTTCCCATTGGCGCCATGGCCGGCTATTTCGGCGGCAAGGTCGACGATGTGCTGATGCGCTTCACCGAGTTCTTCCAGACCATTCCGAGTTTTGCGCTCGCGATCGTGCTGGTCGCGATCCTGCAGCCGTCGATCTATTCGATCGTGGCCTCGATCGCCGTGGTGAGTTGGCCGCCGGTCGCGCGCCTCGTCCGCGGCGAGGTGCTGTCGCTGCGAACGCGCGAATATGTCCAGGCCGCCGTGGTCACCGGACAGAGCAACACCTGGATCATCCTGCGCGAGATCCTGCCGAACGCACTGTCCCCGGTGATCGTGCTGGCCTCGCTGATGGTGGCGACCGCGATCCTGCTGGAATCCTCGTTGTCCTTCCTCGGCCTCGGCGATCCCAATCTGATCTCCTGGGGCTACATGGTCGGCGCCGGCCGCACCGTGATCCGCCAGGCCTGGTGGATCACCGTGTTTCCGGGCGTCGCGATTCTGATCTCGGTGCTCGGGCTGAACCTGATCGGCGAAGGCCTCAACGACGCGCTCAATCCGCGCCTGTCGCGGGAAGGACGCTGACGATGACCGCTCCGCCCGCCGTCTCCATCAAGAACTTGCGGATCGCGCTGCCCAAGGGCGCCGAGCGCCCCTTTGCCGTCGACGGCGTGTCGCTCGACCTTCGGCCCGGCAAGATCGTCTGCGTCGTCGGCGAATCCGGCTCCGGCAAGTCCATGTGCGCGCATGCGCTGATGGGTCTGCTGCCCGACACGGTGTCTGTCGCCTCCGGCGAGATCCAGTTCGAAGGCCGCGACCTGCTCAAGCTCGACGACGATGGATGGCGCGACCTGCGCGGCCGCCGGCTCGCGATGATCTTCCAGGAGCCGATGACGGCGCTCAATCCCCTGATGCGGATCGGCGACCAGATGGCCGAGATGTTCGAGGCCCACGGCCTGCTGACGCCCAGGGAACGGCGCGCAAAGGCGCTGTCGCTGGCGCGCGAGGTCGGCCTGCCCGACCCCGAACGCATCGTGCGCGCCTATCCGCACCAGCTCTCCGGCGGCCAGCGCCAGCGCGCCATGATCGCGATGGCGCTCGCGCTCGAGCCGGCCGTGCTGGTCGCCGACGAGCCGACAACCGCGCTCGACGTCACCACACAGGCGCAGATCCTGAAGCTGATCCGCAACCTCCAGCGCAATCGCAACATGGCGGTGATGTTCATCACCCATGATTTTGGTGTCGTCGCCGACATCGCCGATCAGGTCGTGGTGCTGCGCCACGGCAGGGTCGTGGAGGAAGGCCCTGCCGCGACCGTCTTCAACGAGCCGCAGCACGATTACACCAAGGCGCTGCTCGCCGCCGTGCCGTCGATGCACCCGCCGGCGCGCGCGCCGCTGGACGATCAGGCCAGAGCGGTCGAGGTGATCGGGCTGGACAAGACCTACGTCACATCCGGCGGCTGGTTTCGCGAGGACCGTCGCGTCGATGCCGCGCGCGCGGTCAATTTCAACATCCTCAAAGGCGAGACGCTCGGCCTCGTCGGCGAATCCGGCTCCGGCAAATCGTCGGTGGCGCGCCTCGTCATGCGGCTGATCGAGGCCGATCGCGGCACGGTGCGGATCGGCGATACGGATCTCACGCAGCTCGCGGGCAAGGCGCTGCGCGCCGAGCGCCATCGCATCCAGATGATTTTTCAGGATCCATTCGCCTCGCTCAATCCGCGCCGCAAGATCGGCCACATCATCGCCGACGGCCCGATCGCGGCTGGCACCGAACCAAAAGTGGCATTCGATCGCGCGCGCGATCTCCTCAAGCTGGTCGGATTGGACGCCGGCGCGCTCGAGCGCTATCCGCATGAATTCTCCGGCGGCCAGCGCCAGCGCATCGGCATTGCGCGCGCGCTTGCGCTCGAGCCCGAAATCATTGTCGCTGACGAAGCCGTGTCTGCGCTCGATGTCTCCGTGCAGGCGCAGGTGCTGCGGCTGCTCGAAGATCTCAAGGCGCGGCTCGGCCTTTCGATGCTGTTCATCACCCACGACCTGCGCGTGGCCGCCAAGATCTGCGACCGCATCGCGGTGATGCAGCGCGGCGCCATCGTCGAGCTGAAGCCGACCGCGCAGCTCTTTGCCGCGCCGGAGCATCCCTATACACGCGAGTTGCTCGCGGCCGTGCCGGGACAGAAGGAACGTGCGCCGGCGGCGTGAGGCGACAGATCGGGACTATCGCCTCGCCGGAGGGTTCGTGTTGTTCCAGGTGGGGACCGAGTTCGTCACGCCGACAGACGGCTGGGTCGACGTTCCGATCGATGGCGCGGTGACCGTCCCGACAGTTTGTCCCGAACTTCCATAGGTGCCTTGATTTGCCGGCACGCCCGGGCTCAAGCGCGTGCTGCTTTGTGCCCCCGCCGACGTTTGGGCGCTTGCGGCGAGCGGCACAGCCGCCAATCCGAGGGTAACAAGTGTGGCGATGGCGCGTCTTGTTCTTGCCATGACTGATCCTTTCGAGCGCGGTCACTCAGTCGCGCCAGCCGTTCGTCAGGTCGATCCGCTCGTGCACTGAACGACCTTTACAACTCCACGCGCGCGCAAATGTGCCGCGGCACGTCGGCGCGCGGGACTCATCCTGCATCACGATGCTGCGAAACGGCCTCCCATCAGCTCGACGCGCCGCTGCGGTATTCCCTTCCGCTCGGGAACGGAATTGTCACGGGCTTTTTATCCCTTGTGAACGCCTGCACGGCTGCAACGACGAAGCCGGCACACCATATCGGCATGGAATGATTTCCATCATCTGATGGTGGATCGAGGATCCATTTGGAGGCCGCCATGGGCGAGGTTATTCAGTTTGTCTCGAAATCAGAACGCGAGCGCATTCGCCTGATTCAGGAGGCGCGCGCGATTTACGACAGCATTTTCCCGCCGGCCGATCCAAGCGGCGAGCAGTCGAGCGGAGCCAATGTGCGCCAGAGCGACAGAGGCAACCTCGCATGATCAAGATCATCGCCGTGCTCTGCAGCCTCGCCTCTCCTTCGAATTGCCACGAGCAGCTCGTCACCAGCTCCGACTTTGCACAGGTCTCGGTGCAGTCATGCCTGATGGGCGCGCCGCAGCTCGCCGAATGGATGAACCAGCATCCGGCAGAGCGCCTGGCGGCCTGGCGCTGCGTGATCGGTCAGCAGAACGGCCGCGGAATTTAGCGGCACCAGGCCGCCCGTTCGGGGCGGCGCGGTCCGGTTGAGCCGTGACGAGCAGGCGTCGCCAAGCTAGAGTGGCGATGCTGCTTGGCAAAGGGGGACACCGGATGGAGGTCGCCAGCCTCGTTCTTCCCGTCTTCGCGATCATCGTCACCGGCTGGTTCGCCGGCGAGTTCGGCTATCTGTCCCGTTCACTCGCCGACGCGCTGGTGCATTTCGCCTACAACGTCGCGATGCCGGCGCTGCTGATCGTCACGATCGCGCAGGAGCCGGCTCGCAATCTGCTGGAATGGCGTTTCCTGCTCGCGTTCGGCGGCGGCTCGCTCATCTGCTTCGCATTGGTCTTCCTGGCGGTTCGCGCTGGCGGAAAGCACGATCTCGCCAGCAGCACGATCCACGGCATGGCGGCGGCGATGACCAATACCGGCTTCGTGGCGCTGCCGATCCTGCATGCGATCTACGGCCAGCCCGCCGTCTTGCCGGCTGCCGTCGCGACGGTGTTCGTTGCTGCCGTGATGTTTCCGATCACGGTCATCCTGCTCGAAAGGGATGCGCGCGGACCTGCGCAGTCCGCGGGGCTAGTGAAGCAGATCCTGCTCAATCCGATGGTCCTGTCGACGCTCATTGGTCTCGTCTGGGCGATCACGGGCCTGCCGATTCCCGCAGCCGTCGCGGCCTATCTGAACATCATCGCCGCGGCACTCACGCCTTGCGCGCTGTTTGCCATCGGCCTCGGCCTGTCGGTCGAAGGCCTGAGGTCGAACCTCGGGGCATCTTTTGCGCTCGCGGCCGTGAAGCTGGTGTTGATGCCGCTGCTCGTCTACGGACTTTGCGTGATCATCGGCCTCAATCCGCTCTACACCGTCGCCGCCGTCATCTGCGCGGCCGTGCCGACGGCGAAAACCGTCTACGTGCTGTCGCATGAACACAAGGTCGAAGAAAAACTGGTCGCAGCCACGGTCTCGGTGACGACAATGTTGTCGGTCGCGACCCTGCTGGTTGCGCTGTATCTGCTCTCCGGCCTCGCGACCGTCACGCACTGAACGGGGCTTTTGACTCGTCCAATCCCCTCATCATATGATCTTTGTCATCTCATAGAGCTTTCTGGGGGCTAGTGATGGTCGACGGCAGTTCCAGCAAGCAGGCAACCGAATTCGGCGTCGTGCCCCTTGAGGTGATGGCGTCGATGCCGGGGCTCGATTTCGTCCGCGCGATCTTCGCACGGCAATTGCCGGAGCCGCCGATCATGCAGACGGTCGAGCCGTTCGACTGCACGGCCGAGGCGGGCGTTGTGGTGATCCACAGCGTGCCGGGCCTGCGGCATTACAATCCGATCGGCTCGGTTCATGGCGGCTATGCCGCGATCCTGCTGGATTCCGCGATGGGCCTGGCGGTGCAGAGCACGCTGCCGGCGGGCACCGGCTACACCACGCTGGAATTCAAGATCTCGTTCGTGCGCGGCATGAGCGAAGCGAGCGGCACCGTCCGCACCGAAGGCCGCGTGCTCAACGCCGGCCGCCGCGTCGCCACCGCCGAAGCGCGCATCACCGATGCGAAGGGCCGGCTGGTCGCGCATGCGACGACGACGTGCCTGGTGTTTCCGATCGGCGGCGCGGAAGGCTGACGCGCGCAACGACCGCCTCGCACCTCACTTCGGATTGGTATTGCTCCAGGTCGGAACGGCGTTGGTCACGCCGACCGATGGCCAATTGTAGGTTCCGATCGAGGGCGCCGTCACCGTCCCGACAGACTGACCGGAGGTCCCGTAATACGTCCTCGGCTGCACCGCGGTCGCTCCGGCGCCGCCATAGCTCGGCGCCATCACGCTCGTGGTGGTATGTCGGCTCGACCTGTGCTTCTTCGCTTCCGCCGCGAACGGCGTGGCAAGCAGTCCGGTCGTGACGAGTGCGGCAATGACGAGCCTGGTCGTTGTCATGACTGATCCCTTCATGCGCTGCGGGCTTGTTAAGCCATGTGTTCATTCATTGAAGAATTCCCAGAGGCTTCCGTTCATAACTCCGTGTGCGCGGAGACATGCCGGAGGCGCCATGTCGCCACACGATCAGCGCCGCTTGGGCCGGCACGCCGCCCGGCCGTGGCGCTCCTTCACGGTCGCGACGGAATGCATCAGCTCCTTGAAGGCGATAATCGCCTTGTCTTGTCCAAGCGCATGTCCAGGGTGCGCCTCCAGATGCTCAATGACCGCGAGCAGCGCATCCGCGACCTGGCCGATCTGCTTGCCGTAGCTCGCGACATCGGACAGCACGTCCTTCTCGACCTCGGGCGCCGAGGATTGCCCGACAGTGATGTTGACGAGACCGAACTGGCCGCCGGTAGGGCTGAAGAACGACGGGTAGATGGACTGAACGACATCTCCCGACAGGGGCAGCTTGAACACGGGCATAGGACATCCCTCGTTGACGCTGGACCGGCGCGGAGACACTAGTACCTCGTCACACTGATTATGACTGGTTGATTCCGAGCCAGTTCAGGATGGGCAGGTCTTTCGGAGCCACGAGGATTTGGATGCTTCGAGCGACGCCGGGTTGGCGCCGAATGAGACCATTTCGTTCGAGGGTCACGATCATCTGGTGGACCGAAGGCGGGCTGACTTGAAAGTGGCGCTGCATGTCGGTCTCGGCGGGCGGGCGTCGGAACATGTGCGCGTAGGTGTAGATGAAGGCCAGGTACTGGCCCTGCTTTTCGGTGAAGCCTTGAGGGCTGAGGCTGCGAGCGGCGCCTGATTTTCGATTCATTTGTCGATTCGTCCGGTCCTCCGACAAGGAGGTCGCGATGAATGTACGTTATCGGGTCGAATTGAGCCAAGCCGAACGCTGTGAACTCACCGCGATGTTGAGCAAGGGCAAGCGGGCTGCCCGCAAGCTCAAGCGCGCCCAGATATTGCTGGCGGCCGATGCCGGCCGCAGCGATGAAGAGATTGCCCGCGCCGTGGCGGTGGGCGGTTCCACCGTGTACCGGACCAAACGGCGCTTCGTGGAAGGCAATCTGGAGCGGGCGCTGAGCGAGGATCCGCGTCCAGGCGCGGAGCGCAAGCTCACCGGCAAGGAGGAAGCCCTGCTGGTGGCAACGGCTTGCGCAACCCCTCCCGAGGGTCGCGCCCGCTGGACGCTGGAGCTTTTGGCCGACGCCATGGTCAGGCTCACCGACCACGAGAGCCTGTCGGGCGAGACGGTGCGCCGGCGGCTGGCCGAAAACGGCCTCAAGCCGTGGCGCAAGGATATGTGGTGCATTCCAAAGGTCGATGGCGAATATGTCGCCCGCATGGAAGACGTGCTCGACCTATATGCCGAGGCGCCTGATCCCGACCGGCCGGTGGTCTGCTTCGACGAGAGCCCGGTCCAGCTCATCGGCGAGGTTCGCGAGCCGATCCCCGCCGAGCCGGGCCAACTCGAACGTTACGATTGCGAGTATCGCCGCAACGGCACCGTCAATCTCTTCGTCTGCATCGACGTGCATCGGCCATGGCGCAAAGTCAAAGTCACAGAGCGACGGGCGGCAGAAGATTACGCCCAGTGCATGCGCGAACTCGTCGATGTTCATTATCCCGACGCCGGGTGCATCCGCGTCGTGCAGGACAATCTGTCGACCCACTCCGTAGGCTCCCTCTATGAGGCATTCGCGCCTGACGAAGCCCGGCGAATTCTGCGCCGCCTGGAGTTCCACTACACCCCAAAGCACGCCAGTTGGCTCAACATGGTCGAGATCGAGATCGGCGTGCTCCGCGGTCAGTGCCTCGACCGCAGGATCGACGACCCAAACTGGCTCCGCCGCGAAATCGCCGCATGGGAGAAACAACGAAATGCCGCTGGCGCCCGCATCAAATGGATGTTCACGACCGAAAAAGCCCGCGCCAAAATGGGCCGCGCCTATCCCGCAACGTCCAAAGAGTCACAATCACTGTGACGAGCTACTAGCACAATCACGGCTGCCTTCGGATGGACCCGAATCAGCGCTAGTGCATTGGCTTCAGCCACTCTCCCGAATGCGATCAACATGACCGGCCCCGAACTGAAGCAACTCCGCGCCGACCTCTCCGACGCCATCGAACGCAAGCTCACCGCCGCCGACATGGCGAAACTGTGCGCCTTGCCGGAGAAGGGCGGCGCCGACACGATCCGGCGCTGGGAAGTGAGCGGGCCGACGCCGGCCGCGACCAAGGTGCTCCGCGTGCTCGCGATGGCGAGCGAGCGCTATCCGATCCTGGAGAAGTTCGACATCTTCGATCGCCACGACGTGCGCGTGGAAGATCGGCCGGCGAAGCGCGCGGCCTTCCGCGCGCAGATGCGCGATGAGGTGCTGCGGCGTCTTGGTTAACGAGACGCGCGCGGAGGTTACCGCAACTCGCGCGAATTAAGCCTTCCTTCACCACTTCTTAAGCCGGCATTAATCACGAAAATCATTTAGCGCCCAATAAGTTAGGTTGGGCGCCGCTGTGCCATGCATGTGACAGCATTTTCGTCAAAAGGAAGCTATCTGCAAAACCAACGCGGCGCGGACAGCGCGCCTGCTGGGGACCTGAGTGTTGGAGTTCAAGACGATGAAGAAGATTCTGTTTGCGACCGTTGCGCTGCTCGCATTGAGCGCGGCTGCGCCGGCCCTCGGTGCCGATCTCGGCGCCCGCCCCTATTACAACAAGGCGCCGGCCTATGCTGCGCCGATCTACAACTGGACCGGCTTCTATATCGGCGCGCATCTCGGCGGCGCGTTCTCGAGCGACAACAATTTCAACGGCCTCTCCACCGGCAACAACGGCAACGGCCGTTTCCTCGGTGGTCTGCAGGCTGGCGCAGACTGGCAGTTCAACCCGAACTTCGTGGTCGGTGCTGAAGCCCAGTACTCCTGGCTCTCCGGCAGCGTCGGCGCGGTGTTCCCGGGCGGCGTGGCCTACACCAACGACCAGCGCGGCCTCGGTTCGATCACCGGTCGCGTCGGCTACACCTGGGGCCCCGGCCTGCTCTACGTGAAGGGCGGCTACGCCTATTCCGACAACAACGAGAAGGTGACGGTGGGCGGCGTGCCGACCGGCTTCATCATCTCCGGCGATCACCGCAACGGCTACACCGTCGGCGCCGGCCTCGAATACATGTTCGCGCCGAACTGGTCGGCCAAGGCCGAGTACCAGTACTACAATTTCGGCGACGCGCATTTCACCGCGGGTCCGCTGGTCGGCACCGGCAACTTCACCACCGACGACCACACCTTCAAGGCGGGCGTCAACTATCGCTTCAACTGGGCGAGCCCGATGGTCGCGCGCTACTGATCGCGCCTGACACGATCCTTTCGCATCAAGGGCCGGCAGCACTGCCGGCCCTTTCTTTTTCGCTCTGCGGAACTAGCCAACCAATTGTGCAACTTGCGATTTTTTAACCCGCACCAAGGATACTCCGCGGCGAAAATATAAGAGTAAGGGCGTGGGGGAATTTTCGATGGCGATCCGTCTCAGCGTTGGCCGTTTCAAACCTCGTTTCAAAATGCCGAAATGGGGCCTGCGCGGCAGCCTGTTTGCGGCATTCGCCGTGATCGCGGGCATGGGCCTGCTGATCGCAGCGGGCGCCGGCTTCGTGTTCAACCATCTCGGCTCGACCATGATGGATCTCAGCGGCCGCGACATCCCGCGCCTCTCCGCCAGCCTTCAACTCGCCTCGCAGAGCGCGACACTGGCAGCGCAAGGACCCGGCCTGCTCGCCTCGCCCTCCGACGAGGCGCTGGCCGAGCGCACCAAGAAGGTTCAGGAAATCCAGCAACAGGCCATGGCCAAGGTCGGCGAGATCATCGAGCTCGGCGCCGACAAGCAAGTCGCCAGCGCGCTCGGCGAAACCGTCAAGAGCATCGATGAAGCCACCAAGAGCCTGGTGTCGGCGGCGAAGGAGCGCCTCGACACGATTGCGCTACATGACAAGCAATACGACGCGCTGCGGAAGGCGCAGCTCGCCTTCGTCGGCGCAGCCAACCCCGCAATGCTGGATACCCAGACGCGGCTGAGCGCAATCCTGGCATCGACGAACGTGTCGGCAGACGATGCCATGGAGGCCGTCCGCTCCGTTGGTCAGATCAGCACGGTGCTTGCCAACGGAAATCTGATGGCCGCTGACATGATGGCCGCGTTGTCCGCGAACTCCAGCGACACGCTGGAGACGATCGAGCACGAATTCAAGGCGGTCCGCGACCGCGTCAAGTGGAACCTGGAGGACCTGCCCGACAATCCCGCAACCACTGCGGTGAAGGTCGCAATGCAGAAACTGCAGACGTTCGGCGAAGGCAAGACGGGCGTGTTCAAGCTCCGTCAGAAGGAGCTCGACTCCATCGACTACGGCCAGACCATCCTGGACGAGACCCGCAAGCTCAATGTCGGCCTCGGCATCAGCGTGCAGGCGCTCGTCGACGGCGTGCAGAAGGAGACCAATGCGTCGACCTTCCAGGCGCGCCAGGAGATCTCGCTCGCCACGACCGCAATGCTGGCGCTCGGCGGGCTCACTCTGATCGGCTCGGCGCTGTTCGTCTGGCTCTATGTCGGCCGCAACATCCTGCGCCGCATCCGTGAGCTCCAGCGCGCCATGCAGCTGCTCTCGGCCGGCGACCTCGACACCGAGATCGTCCGTTCCCGGCAGAACGACGAGATCGGCGCGATGAAGGAAGCGCTGACGGTGTTCCGCGACAGCATGATCGAAGCCCGGGCGCTTGCGAGCGATCAGGACAAGGATCGTGTCGTCAAGGCGGAGCGTGCCGCACATATGGAGGCGAAGATCGCGGAGTTCGAGGGCACGGTGCGCAGCGCGCTCGACAATCTCGCGCAATCGGCCAATTCGATGCAGACGACGGCGCAAAGCATGTCGACCACCGCGGATCAGTCCAACGCGCTGGTGAACGCGGTCGCTTCCGCCGCCGAGGAAACCTCGGTCAACGTGCAGACGGTATCGTCGGGCACCGAGCAGCTGTCCTCCTCGATCGAGGAGATCAGCAAGCAGGTCGTCACCTCGGCCGCGATCGCCAAGAAGGCGGTGGATGAGGCCGGCGCCACCGACACCACGGTGCAGAGCCTTGCCGACAGTGCGAGCCGCATCAGCGTCGTGGTCGACCTGATCCAGACGATTGCGTCGCAGACCAATCTGCTCGCGCTCAACGCCACCATCGAGGCGGCGCGCGCGGGCGAGGCCGGCCGCGGCTTTGCGGTGGTTGCCTCCGAGGTGAAGAGCCTCGCCAGCCAGACCGCGAAGGCGACGGAGGAGATCCGCACCCAGATCGCCAGCATGCAGCAGGTCACGACCTCGGCTGTCGGCGCGATCCAGGGCATCGGCCGGATCATCGGCGAGATCAACGACGTCACCACGACCATCGCGGCTGCGGTCGAGGAACAGGGTGCAGCGACCCGCGAGATCGCCCGCAACATCCAGCATGCGGCCGGCGGCACCAGCGAGGTCTCCAGCAATATCGTCGGCGTCTCCACGGCTTCGGCCGAGGCCGGCGCCGCAGCAACCGAGGTGCTGAGCGCATCGGACGCCCTCCGCCGCGAAGCCGATATGCTGCGCGGAGAGATCGACGCGTTCCTCAACAACATGCGGGCGGCGTAAGGACGCCGCCCCGTGGCCCGGATTTCGCTGCGCTCTATCCGGGCTACGGAATACGGCCGGTATGACGGCCATGCGACGGCCGCTGCGCGTTCTTTTTCGGCTGGCGCGGCGCCCCCGGCGGGTTTAAGCCGGTAGCATGAACGCAAAAACCGACATCGTGCAGTCTTCCGCCGAGGCCCTCCGCTATCCCTGGGACCAGCATCCCGGCCCCGAAGAGGTCGTGGAGGTCAGGCCCGGCGTGTTGTGGGCGCGGCTGAAGCTGCCGTTCCGCCTCAACCATGTGAACATCTATCTGCTCGCCGACGGCGACGGCTATGCGATGATCGATGCCGGCTTCGGCAATGAGGAGACGATCGAGGCCTGGACGAAACTGTTCGAAGGCCCGCTGAAGGGCGTCAACATCACGCGCCTCATCGTCACCCACTCGCACCCCGATCATGTCGGCCTTGCCGGGTGGATCGTCGAGCGGTTCAACTGTCCGCTGGTGATGTCGCAGGTCGAATATCTGCAATCGGTCTATCATCAGAACCGCGGCACCGAAGAGCGGCGCGAGGCGCAGCGGCTGTTCTTCCGCCGCCATGGCATGGACGAGTCGCTCACCGAAAAACTGCTCGGCCGCGGCCAGGATTATCTCAAGCGCGTCTCGGTGCTGCCGCCGTCCTACCGCCGCATCTCGCATGGCGACGAGGTCGTGATCGGCACGCGCCGCTTCAAGGTGATCACCGGCGGAGGGCATGCGCTCGACCAGGTGATGCTGTATTGCGCCGACGACAAGCTGTTTCTGTCCGCCGACCAGGTGCTGAGCAAGATCTCGCCGAACGTCAGCGTCTGGGCCGTGGAGCCCGACCAGAACTCGCTCGGCGAATATCTGGCGTCGCTCGCAAGCCTCACCACCACCCTGCCCTATGATTTGCTGGTGCTGCCCGGCCACGGCGTACCGTTCTACGGACTGAAGACCCGCATCAAGCAGCTCGCCGACCACCACGAGGAGCGCTGCCGCCTGATCGCGGAAGCCTGCCGCGAGGTGCCGCAGACCTCGCGCGCCCTGGTGCCTGTGGTCTTCAACAAGCACGTGCTGGACGAGCACCAGATGGGCTTTGCCGCCGGCGAGCTCGTCGCCCACGTCAACTACATGATCGTCGAGGGCCGGCTGACGGCCGAGACCAAGGACGGCGTGCTCCAGTTCCGGACGACGTGACAGCAAGTGCCGGTTAACACCGGCATTTCGGCGAATGGTGCAGAGCAGCATCAAGGCTCGCGCGGACTTGATCGGGATCAAGTTTCAAATCGCACGATAGGGCATTTTGCCCAAATGCCCCTCACGCCCAAATGTGGGATAGCGCATAGACACTAGAGCTGGAAAAGCTCTAAGTAGATGCGCCCTTTTGGTCAGTTCCGTCTCAGGTTGCACCGATGGATTACGCTCAATTCTTCAATTCCGCCCTCGATCGCCTCCATACCGAGCGCCGCTATCGCGTGTTCGCCGACCTGGAACGCACGGCCGGCCGGTTCCCGCATGCGGTCTGGCACTCGCCGAAGGGCAAGCGCGACGTCGTGATCTGGTGTTCCAACGATTACCTCGGCATGGGCCAGCACCCGAAGGTGGTCGGCGCCATGGTCGAGACCGCAACCCGCGTCGGCACCGGGGCAGGCGGCACCCGCAACATCGCCGGCACGCATCATCCGCTGGTGCAACTCGAGGCCGAGCTCGCCGACCTCCACGGCAAGGAAGCGGCGCTTCTGTTCACCTCGGGCTATGTCTCGAACCAGACCGGCATCGCCACCATCGCAAAGCTCATTCCGAACTGCCTGATCCTGTCGGACGAGCTCAACCACAATTCGATGATCGAGGGCATCCGGCAGTCCGGCTGCGAGCGGCAAGTGTTCCGCCACAACGATATCGCCGATCTCGAAGCGCTGCTGAAGGCTGCCGGTCCGAACCGGCCGAAGCTGATCGCCTGCGAGAGCCTCTACTCCATGGACGGCGATGTCGCCCCGCTCGCCAAGATCTGCGATCTCGCCGAGAAGTATGGCGCGATGACCTATGTCGACGAAGTCCACGCGGTCGGCATGTACGGCCCGCGCGGCGGCGGCATTGCCGAGCGTGACGGCGTCATGCATCGCATCGACATTCTCGAAGGCACGCTGGCCAAGGCGTTCGGCTGCCTCGGCGGCTACATCGCCGGCAACGGCCATATCATCGACGCCGTGCGCTCCTATGCGCCGGGCTTCATCTTCACCACGGCGCTGCCGCCGGCGATCTGCTCGGCCGCGACCGCCGCGATCAAGCACCTGAAGTCGTCGAGCTGGGAGCGCGAGCGCCACCAGGACCGCGCCGCCCGCGTCAAGGCGATCCTCAACGCCGCCGGCCTGCCGGTGATGTCGAACGACACCCACATCGTGCCGCTGTTCGTCGGCAATCCCGAGAAGTGCAAGCAGGCCTCGGACATGCTGCTCGAGGATCACGGCATCTACATCCAGCCGATCAACTATCCGACCGTCGCCAAGGGCACCGAGCGCCTGCGCATCACGCCCTCGCCCTATCACGACGACGGCCTGATCGATCAGCTCGCCGAAGCCCTGCTGCAAGTGTGGGACCGCCTCGGCCTGCCGCTGCGCGAAAAGTCGCTGGCGGCGGAGTAGGCGTTTCTTCCACCCTCCCCTGGAGGGGGAGGGTCGCTATGCATGTAGCGAAGCGGAATGCGTAGCGGGGTGGGGTGACAGTCCCTCCGCATGCCACGCCGCCCATGTTGAGAGATCACCCCACCCCGCTCGCGCTTTCGCGCGATCGACCCTCCCCCTCCAGGGGAGGGTAAGCGACAGCACCGCCCCCTTAACGACAACCCCAGTTCCCGCCCGCCTGGGGCATTTCGCTGTCGCCTCGCCCCGCCCAACGCGCTAGATTTACTGGGAAAATGTGATCTGGCGCTACCGCGCCTTGGGAGAAGCACGCTCGCCATGCTGCACGACTGGGGCGTGATCGCTGCCGCCTTCGGCTACATCGGGTTCCTGTTCCTGGTGGCGAGCCATGGCGACCGCCGCTCGCAGGCCAAGGCCGGCCGCGCGTCCGGGCTGATCTACCCGCTGTCGCTGGCGATCTACTGCACGTCCTGGACCTTCTTCGGCTCGGTCGGCTTCGCCACCCGCACCTCGACCGACTTCCTCGCGATCTATGTCGGCCCGATCCTGATGATCGGCCTCGGCGCCGGCGTGCTCCGCCGCGTGATCCAGCTTGCGAAAGCGCACAACATCACCTCGATTGCCGACTTCATCGGCGCACGCTACGGCAAGAGCCAGGCCGTGGCGGCAACGGTGGCGCTGATCGCGATCATCGGTTCGGTTCCCTACATAGCGCTCCAGCTCAAGGCGGTCGCCTCCTCGCTGGAAGTCATCCTGAGCGAGGACCAGGCGTTCTCCCACATCCCGATCCTCGGCGACATGGCGCTGATGGTGACACTGGCGATGGCGGCCTTCGCGGTGCTGTTCGGCACGCGACAGACCGACGCCACCGAGCATCAGCACGGCCTGATGCTCGCGGTCGCGACCGAATCCATCGTCAAGCTGGTCGCCTTCCTCACCGCCGGCATCTTCGTCACTTTCTGGATGTTCTCGCCGCACGAATTGATCGAGCGCGCGATGAAGACGCCGGAGGCGGTGCGTGCCATCGATTATTCGCCGTCGATCGGTAACTTCCTCACCATGACGCTGCTGTCGCTGTGCGCGGTCATGCTGCTGCCGCGCCAGTTCCATGTCAGCGTGGTGGAGAATTCCTCGGACGCGGAGGTCAGCCGCGCGCGCTGGCTGTTCCCGCTCTATCTCGTCGCCATCAATGTCTTCGTGATCCCGATCGCGCTCGCCGGCCTTGTCAGTTTCCCGTTCGGCGCGGTCGACCCCGACATGTACGTGCTGGCATTGCCGATGGAGGGCGGGGCGGGGCTGCTCAGCGTTGCCGTCTTCGTCGGCGGCCTGTCGGCTGCCACCGCGATGGTGATCGTCGAGTGCGTCGCGCTCTCCATCATGGTCTCCAACGACCTCGTGGTGCCGCTGGTGCTGCAACGACGGCCCGAGGGACGCGCCGGCAGCTCCGATTTCGGCGACTTCCTGCTGCGGTCGCGGCGGCTCGCGATCTTCGCCATCATGGTGATGGCCTATTTCTACTACCGCGCGCTCGGCAACACCCAGCTCGCGGCGATCGGCCTGCTGTCCTTTGCCGCCATCGCGCAGCTCGCGCCCGCCTTCTTCGGCGGCCTGTTGTGGCGGCGCGCCACCGCGCGCGGCGCCATCGGCGGCATGATGGTCGGCTTCGCCGTATGGCTCTACACGCTGTTCATCCCGAGCTTCATGGATTCCTCGACCGCCGGCATCCTGCTGCTCCAGCACGGCCCGTTCGGCATCGAGGCGCTGCGGCCGCAGGCGCTGTTCGGCGCCGATCTGCCACCGCTGATGCATGGCGTGGTCTGGTCGCTCTCGCTCAACGTCCTCACTTACGTGCTGCTGTCGCTGGCACGGCGGCCCTCGTCCATCGAGCTGGTGCAGGCCGATCTGTTCGTGCCCAACACGCTCGCGCCCATCGCCCCGAATTTCCGCCGCTGGCGCACCACCATCACGGTGCAGGACATCCAGACCACGGTCGCGCAATATCTCGGGCCCGATCGTGCCCGGCATTCGTTCGAGGCGTTCTCGGCACGGCGCAATATGCGGCTGGAATCCGGAGCGCCCGCCGATTTCGAGCTGCTGCAGCACGCCGAGCACCTGATCGCCTCGTCGATCGGAGCTGCGTCCTCCCGCCTCGTGATGTCGCTGCTGCTGCGCAAGCGGACCGTGTCCGCAAAGGCCGCGCTGAAGCTGCTCGACGATTCCCATGCGGCGCTGCATTTCAACCGCGAGATCCTCCAGACCGCGCTCAATCATGTGCGCCAGGGCATCGCGGTGTTCGACGCCGATCTGCAGCTGATCTGCTCCAACCGGCAGTTCGGCGATCTGCTCAACGTGCCCCCGCATTTCATCCAGTTCGGCACGCCGCTCCGCGAGATCCTGGAGTTCATGGGCGTCAGCGATCCCGCCGATCAGGCCGACCGCGAGGCGATGATCGAGCAGCGGCTCGTGGCCTACACCACCGACAGCGAGCCCTATCTCGAACGCCTGCCGGAACGGCACATGGTGATCGAGGTGCTCACCAACCGCATGCCCGGCGGCGGCTTCGTCATCACCTTCACCGACGTCACGCCGACCTTCGAAGCGGCGGAAGCGCTGGAGCGCGCCAACGCGACGCTGGAGAAGCGCGTGCGCGACCGTACCGAAGAGCTGACCCGCCTGAACTCCGAGCTGGCGCTCGCCAAGAGCAGCGCTGAGGATGCCAGCATCTCCAAGACGCGCTTCCTCGCGGCCGCCAGCCACGACATTCTCCAGCCCCTGAACGCAGCCCGGCTCTATGTCACGAGCCTGGTCGAGCGCCAGCACAATGGCGAGGAGACCCGGCTGGTCGAGAACATCGACGAATCGCTGCAAGCCATCGAGGAAATCCTCGGCGCGTTGCTCGACATCTCCAGGCTCGATGCCGGCGCGATGACCACCTCGATCTCGAGCTTCAAGATGGCCGATCTGATGCGCTCGCTGGAGATCGAGTTCGCGCCGATCGCGCGCGCCAAGGGCCTCGACCTCGCCTTCGTGCCCTGCTCGCTGCCGGTCGAGTCGGACCGGCTGCTGCTGCGGCGGCTGCTGCAGAACCTGATCTCGAACGCGATCAAATACACCCCGCGCGGGCGCGTGCTGGTCGGCTGCCGCCGCCAAGGCCCCTCGCTCAGGATCTGCGTCTACGACACCGGCGTCGGCATCCCCGCGGTCAAGCGCGGCGAGATCTTCAAGGAGTTCCACCGCCTCGAGCAGGGCGCGCGGATCGCGCGCGGACTGGGGCTGGGACTGTCGATCGTCGAACGGCTGGCGCGCGTGCTCAAGCATGACATCGCCATCGACGCCAATGCCGGCGGAGGCTCGTTGTTCTCCGTGACGGTCCCGACGGCGAAGGCCGTGACCCTCACCGCGGCGGTGACCAGCGCAACACCGCTGGCGCGCACATCGATCTCCGGCGCGCTGATCGTCTGCATCGAGAACGACGCCGCGATCCTCGACGGCATGCGGACGCTGTTGATGGCCTGGGACGCCGAGGTGATCGCTGTCGCCGATCCCGAAGGCGCGATATCCGCGATCGAGGCCGCCGGTCGACGCGTCACCGGCCTGCTGGTCGACTATCACCTCGACCGCGGCAACGGCATTGCCGCGATCCGCGAGATCCGCCGCCGCTTCGGCGACACCATCCCTGCGATCCTGATCACCGCCGATCGCAGCCCCGCCGTGCAGATGGCCGCGCGCGACGAGAACATCGCGGTGCTGAACAAGCCGGTGAAACCGGCCTCGCTGCGCGCCCTGCTCGGGCAATGGCGGACGCAGCAGATGGTCGCGGCGGAATAGCACGCGCAGCCGTTCAGTAATCCGTCGAGACGCTGAGCCCGCGCCATCGTTCCAGCTCGTCGAGGCGTTGCCGATCCGTCGCCGCGATGGCGTTCACGGCGTCGCTGCCGAGCGCGATCCGCAGAGGCGGATGATCCATGCCAGCAAGCTGCAGCACAGCGGCAGCAGCCTTGGCGGGATCGCCGGGTTGGCGGCCATCGTATTCGCGTTGCATCCTGACGGCGGCGCCAACGACGGCGTCGTACTCCGCGCGCCCTTCGTCCGTGTCATGTGCCGTTTGGGCAAAGCCGGTCCGGAAGCCGCCGGGCTCGACGATCGTCACATGCACGCCGATCAGCGCCATCTCGCGCGCCAGCGATTCCGAGAAGCCCTCGATTCCCCATTTCGCAGCCGAATAGGCCGCACGGACCGGCGCACCGATCCGGCCGCCGACCGAGGAGAATTGCACGATATGTCCGCGGCGCTGCCGGCGCAGCACCGGGATCGCCGCTTTCGTGACGATGATGGTGCCGATCAGATTGGCTTCGATCTGCTGACGGAATGACTCCAGGCTCGTGTCCTCGACCGATCCGAGCTCGCCGTAGCCGGCGTTGTTCACCACCACGTCGATGCCGCCGAAGGCCTCGACGGCAAGCGCGATCGCGGCTTGCGCGGCCGCCTCATCGGTGACGTCGAGCGTTGCGAGCCGCAGCCGTTCACCAAAGCGTCCGCGCAGGGGCTCGAGCGGGCCGATGCCGCGGGCGGTCGCAACCACCTGATCCCCGGCCGTAAGCGCGGCTTCCGCGATCGCACGCCCGATCCCGCGCGAGCTGCCGCTGATGAACCATGTCTTCACGATGAGACCTCCTTAGGGCGCGAGCCGCGTGAAGACGTAGTCATGGCCCTTGGCCCGTGCTTCGTGGCACGCGAAACAGGTGCGATGTTGCGCTTCGTCCACCGGCTTGCCGTTGATGAAGCGGCCAAAGCCCCAGCCGCCGGTCGCGGCATATTTCTTGGAGTCCTTGACCATGACCTGGACCGTGGTGGCGGCGCCCGGAATGGTCGCGGATGCGAAGTCGGGGGACTGCGTGCGCTTCCAGGCACGCTTCACCAGGATGGTGCCATCGGGAAACGGCAGCTTGCCACCCTGATAGGCATCGATCGCGGTCTGGTTGCCGACGACGGCACGCAGCTCATTCAGCGGCGCCGCTTCCTCGGCCGGCGCGATCAGCTCCCACTGCTTGTAGCCCGAAGGAATCGTGACGCCGAAGATCGGCGACGCAGCTTCCGTCGCAGGGCCTTCCGCCAGCGCGATCGAGACCAGATAGGGCACGCAGGTCAGGAGAACGACGAGCAGCAGCACGGCCAGCGTGATGACCATGGCATAGGAGGATTTTTTCGTTTTGGATTCGATGGACGGCATGTCTTTTCTTCAAGCTGGGATCGCGGCATCGCCTCGGTCCGGCGCAGGCCGGACCGAGGTCTTGAACGAGCGCTCAGGCGCCGCCGTCGGCATCGATGACGGCCTTGGCAAAGGCTTGCGGCGCTTCCTGCGGCAGATTGTGGCCGATGCCGCCGGTGATCAGGCGGTAATCGTAGCGGCCGGAGAATCTCTTGGCGTAGGCGCTGGGATCGGGATGCGGTGCGCCGTTGGCGTCGCCCTCCATCGTGATGGTCGGCACATCGATGACCGGTGTTGCCGCGAGCTTCTTTTCGATCTCCTCGTACTTCGCCTCGCCCTTGGCGAGCCCGAGCCGCCAGCGATAATTGTGGATCGTGATCGCGACGTGATCCTTGTTCTCGAACGCCTTCGCGCTGCGATCGAAGGTGGCGTCGTCGAACTTCCACTGCGGCGAGGCCAGCTTCCAGATCAGCTTCGCGAAATCATGGGTATACTTCTCGTAGCCGGCGCGGCCGCGCTCGGTGGCGAAATAGAACTGGTACCACCATTGCAGCTCGGCCGCCGGCGGCAGCGGCGCGTTGCCCGCGGCCTGGCTGGAGATCAGATAGCCGCTGACCGACACCAACGCGCGGCAGCGCTCCGGCCAAAGTGCCGCAATGATATCGGCGGTACGCGCGCCCCAGTCGAAGCCGGCAACGACCGCCTTCTTGATGTTGAGCGCATCCATCAGCGCGATGATGTCGACGGCCAGCGCGGCCGGCTCGCCATTGCGCAGCGTCTCGCTGGAGAGGAAGTGGGTCGAGCCGTAGCCGCGCAGATAGGGGATGATGACGCGATAACCGGCCTGCGCCAGGATCGGCGCGACATCGACGAAGCTGTGAATGTCGTAGGGCCAGCCGTGGAGCAAAATCGCCACCGGACCGGTCGCGGGGCCGGCTTCGGCGTAACCGACGTTGAGCACACCGGCATTGATCTGCTTGATCGCGCCGAATGAGGCGTTGGAGGATCGCGGCGCCTCGGTCTCGGCGCGCGCGAGGTCGATCACGCCGAGACCGACGGCAACGGTCCCGGCGGCCACACCGAGGAACTGGCGGCGATGCTGATCGATAATCTGTGTCATGGTCGTGATCCTTGTTGATGGTCGTCGGAATTGTCAGAGCAGATCGACAGTGACGTCGATGTTGCCGCGAACGGCCCTGGAATAGGGACAGGTCTGGTGCGCCTCATCGATCAGATCGCGCGCGACATCGCGATCGAGGCCGGGCAGGCTGACGCCAAGGCGCGCTCTGAGTGCGTAAGCGCCTTCGTCGAGGACGAGATCGATTTCCGCATCGATCGCGCTTTTGCTTGGAAGCACGATTTTCCGCTTGCGCGCTGCGATCTCCATCGCACCCTCGAAGCAGGCAGACCAGCCGGCGGCGAACAATTGCTCGGGGTTGGTGCCGATGCCGGCGCTGCCTGGCGGCGACAGCCGCACATCGAGACGGCCGTCAGAGCTGCGGGACATGCCGTCCTGACGCCCGCCGGCGGTGCGGGTCCGCGCCGTATAGAGCAGTTTTTCCGTTTGGCTCATGATGAAGCCTCCTCGTCGTTACGCAACTGACTATCAGCGTGTTACGCGGGGCGCCCGTTTGGAGTTGTGAGATGTTGTGAGGCTGGCCGGGAACCCGATGGCGAGGCCTGCAAACGCGGCCTGATGCCGCTGCAAGGGTGGCCTTGCCGGATCGCTGCGCGCTCGTTATCCGGTTCTGCAAATGAGCAAGATTTCGTGATGACCGCGCCGATCGGGCCTGCCGCAATAACACTGTCGTTCGGGCCATTCATCGTGACGCCGCATGAGCGGCTGGTGACGCGCGACGGCGTCGCGCTGCCGATGGGCGCCAAGAGTTTCGATACGCTGATCGCGCTGATGTCGCGGCCGAACGAGGTCGTCAGCAAATGGGACCTGATGGGCCTGGTCTGGCCCGGGATGGCGGTCGAGGAAACCAATCTGCGATTCCATATCGCGGCACTCCGGAAGGCGCTCGGCGACGGCAAGGACGGCGCCCGCTACATCACGACGCTGTCGGGCCGCGGCTACTGCTTCGTGGCGCCGATCTCGCAAATCGGCGCTCGGGCTGAGCCGCGCCTGGCGCCGCGCGCGGAATTGCCGCCCGTAAAACTACCTAACCGATTGCAGCGCATGGTCGGACGCGCCGACGCGGTCGCCGCTGTATCGGACAAGCTGATCACCTCCCGCTTCGTCACGATCGTCGGCCCCGGTGGCGTAGGCAAGACTGCTGTTGCAGTCGCGATCGCGCACGACCTGCTCGCAACATTCGCCGACGCTGCACACTTCGTTGATCTTGCCGCACTCAGCGATCCCGATCTGGTGATCACCTCGCTGCTGCTGATGCTCGGACTGCCGGCCCAGGCCGACGATCCGATGCCGGCCTTGCTCGCGCATCTGCGCGACAAGCGCATGTTGCTGGTGCTGGACAATTGCGAGCATGTGATTGCGGCGGCAGCACCGCTCGCAGCCGAGATCTTTCAAGCCGCGCCGCAGGTCCATATCCTCGCCACCAGCCGAGAGGCGCTGCGCGTCGAGGGCGAGCAGGTCTACCGGCTGGCGCCGCTTGGCGTGCCGCCCGATGAGTCCGGACTGACGGCCGCGATCGCCCGGACCTATCCCGCGTTCGAACTCTTCCTCGAACGCGCAAAAGCCGGCGGCGCCCAGATCGTGCTCGACGATGCCAATGCCGCCATTGCCGCGCGAATCTGCCGCAAGCTCGACGGCATGGCGCTCGCGATCGAGCTCGCAGCCGGCCGGGTCGAAGCCTATGGCCTGGAGCAGACAGCGATGCTGCTTGACGAGCGCCTTAACCTGCTCTGGCAGGGTCAGCGCACCGCGCCGCCGCGACAGAAGACGCTGCAGGCCACGCTGGACTGGAGCTACGAACTGCTGTCCGAGCTGGAACGCCTGGTGCTGCGCAGGCTCGCGGTCTTCGCCGGGCATTTCACCATCGACGCCGCGCTCGAGGTCGTGCCTGACGAGCAGGTCGACCGCTCGCGTCTGTTCGACGCCATCGACAGCCTGGTCGCCAAATCGATGGTTGCGCCGCGGCCGATCGGCGCCATGATGCGCTACCGCCTACTCGACACCACGCGCGCCTATCTGCTCGCGATCGAGGACGACGGATCGGCCCTCGCAGCCCGCCACGCCGCCTATTACAGGCGATGGCTGCAACAGGCCGGCACCAAATGGGCGACGGTACCAAGCGCCGATGAGCGCGCCATCCATTTCTCGGCGCTCCACAACGTACGCGCCGCGCTCGACTGGTGCTTTGGCCCCGCCGGCGATGTCGGCATCGGCATTGCGCTCGCGGCGGCTGCAGCGCCCATCTTCCTCGCGATGTCCCTGTTGACCGAATGCCGGCGCTGGTCCGAGCGGGCGCTGGCGGCGATCGATTCCGCCTCGCGCGGCAGCGCAGACGAGATGCATCTGCAGGCCGCGCTCGGATTGACCCTGATGTTCACGCGCGGCGGCAGCGAAGCCGCGCGCAACGCCCTGACCCGGGCGCTTGCCATCGCGGAAACGCTCGGCGATGCGCCGAACCAGCTGCAATTGCTCGGCCGCATGCACATCTTCCACGAGCGCATCGGTCAGTTCGAGGCTGCGCTCGACTATGCGCAACAGAGCCTCGTCGTCGCCGAAGCACTGGGCGATCCTGCGTCGCTTGCGCTTGCGCAGTCCCTGCTCGGCGTCTCGCTGCATCTGGACGGCGCGCATCGCGACGCGCTGAAGATGCTGGAGGCGGCCTGGCGCGGGCCCGGCACGGAGCGGATCAGCACGGTCTATGGCTTTGACCATCGCAACCGGGCCGGCATCTCGCTGGCGCGCGAGCTGTGGTTGCAGGGCCGCCCCGAGCAGGCACGGCAGCTGGCGCAACAGACCGTTGCCGAGGCCGCACAGATGGATCATCCGATCACGCTCTGCATCGCGCTGATCTGGGCTGTCTCGATCGACCTCTGGACCGGTGACCTCGCCGCTGCGGACGAGAACATCGACCGCTTCATCGCGCACGCCTATTCGCGCTCGATGGGACCCTATCTCGCGGCCGGCCGAGGCGTCAAAGGCGAGCTCGCGATCCGGCGCGGCGACGCAGAGAGCGGTGTCGCGACGATCGAGCGCTGCCTGCAGGAACTCCACGAGTCCGGCTACGAGCTGCTCACCACGACGTTCAACATCGCGCTGGTGCAGGGGCATCTCGCGCTCGGACAAATCGAGAGAAGCGCGCATCTGGTCGACGACGCGATCCGTCTGGTCGAACGGAGCGGAGATCATCTGTACATGCCCGAGCTGCTGCGCATGAAGGGCAAGGTCCTGCTCTCGCGGCCACAGCCGAACATCGAGGAAGCGGAGGACCTTCTCCAGCAGTCGCTGGAACAGAGCCGCCGCGCGGGCGCGAAAGCCTGGGAGCTGCGCGCAGCGATTGATCTCGCAATGCTGATCGGCAAGCGCGGGCGGCGCGAGGACGCGAAACTGTTGCTTCAATCCGCGCTCGAAGGATACGTCGCGGGCTCCGCGACGGCGGACATCCGAGTGGCCAACGAGATTTTGGAGAGCCTGTAGGTCTCTCGTGTCCCGGACGCGCCGCAGCGTGAAACGCTGCTGCGCAGAGCCGGGACCCAGGAAGCCGCCAACTGAGGCGCCCTTACTTTTTGGGTAGTAGCCCCAAGACGAACCATTGAGCCGGGAAGAGGGGGAAGAATAGCGCTCCGCAGAGGAACCAAACGCGTCTCGACCGGCCTCTCTCTTCCGCGAAATTGGCCGTTACGCGCCCGCACCAAATCATCAAGGCGACAACAACCAAAGCGAACACTATCGAACCGAGCATCGCGGGCTCCTGCGGATGGGTTCTCCCAGAGGATATAGGATTTACTTCCCCGCCAGCCAGGGACATTCGCGAACTAAAGAGTAAGCGCCCTACCCCGTCGGCGTACCCTGCCTCCACTGGCCGCCGGCGATCTTTGCCGCGGCGATCACGGCCTGGGTCCGGCTCTCGACGCCTAGCTTCTGCAGGATGGCCGAGACGTGCGCCTTGATGGTCGCCTCGGAGACGCCGAGCTCGTAGGCGATCTGCTTGTTGAGCAGTCCTTCGGACAGCATCATCAGCACCCGCACCTGCTGCGGCGTCAGCGTCACCAGGCGATCGCGCAGCTTTGTCATGTCGGGATCGGAAGCGGCCGACAGGTCGGTGTCGGCGGGAACCCAGACGTCGCCCTCCATGACCTTGAGGATGGCGTCGCGCAGCGTCTCGACGCCGAACCGCTTCGGGATGAAGCCGGAGGCGCCGAAATCGAGCGAGCGCCGGATCGTGGCGCTGTCGTCGGAGGCCGAGACGATCACCACCGGGATCGCCGGGTATTGCGCGCGCAGATAGATCAGGCCGGAGAAGCCGGAGATGCCGGGCATCGAGAGGTCGAGCAGGACCAGGTCGACGTCGGAGGTCTGTTCCAGGAGTTTGGTCAGATCCTCGAACGACCCGGCCTCGTCGATCTTCGCCGTGGAGAGGACGCCCGCCACCGCCTGCCGCAGCGCATCGCGGAACAGCGGATGGTCATCGGCAATGACGAGATGGGTGGAGGGAGCGCTCATCGATCTCATGCTGTCGTTCACGTCAGCGCCAGTAGTCCGGACCGGCGCAATGGTCAATTCTTCCCCGGCCGGCCGTGGCATGCAAGGGCACATTATTCCTTTGCGGGAAAGGGGTTAATCCGCAAGCCGGGCGCCGCAGCGCGGCACTATAGGTCAGCACCGTCAGTTGCGTGTCAGTGCGCAAGGCCGAAAGTCGTATTGGGGCGGGTTTCACGCCGATGTTACCTTGGGGGCAAGACCCAGGTTGATCCGGCATGCCCGGACAGCCGGGACGCGAGGAAACGAATTTCGGGGAGCGCATTCACGATGTCCACACTAGCTGCAACGTCGGCACGGTCGACCGGCATGACGAAGGACGAGAGGTTCGTCATCCTCGCTTCGTCCCTCGGCACCGTCTTCGAGTGGTACGACTTCTATCTCTACGGATCGCTGGCCGGCATCATCGGCACGCAGTTCTTCACCATCGCCGGCGCCGACGGCAAGCCGATGTTCGACCAGGCCACGCGTGACATCTTCGCGCTGCTGGCCTTTGCGGCAGGCTTCCTGGTGCGCCCGTTCGGCGCGATCGTGTTCGGCCGCGTCGGCGACATCGTCGGCCGCAAATACACCTTCCTCGTCACCATCCTGATCATGGGTCTGTCGACCTTCATTGTCGGCCTGCTGCCGGGTGCCGCCCAGATCGGCATCGCGGCTCCGATCATCCTGATCGGCCTGCGCCTGCTGCAGGGCCTCGCGCTCGGCGGTGAATATGGCGGTGCGGCAACCTACGTCGCCGAGCACGCCCCGCAGGGCAAGCGCGGCTACTACACCTCCTTCATCCAGACCACCGCGACGCTCGGCCTGTTCCTGTCGCTGCTGGTGATCCTGTTCACCCGCTCCGCGACCGGCGAGGCTGCCTTCGCCGGCGCGCCCGGCTCCTATTGGGGCGGCTGGCGCATTCCGTTCCTGGTGTCGGTTGCGTTGCTCGGCATCTCGGTCTGGATCCGTCTGCGCCTGAACGAATCGCCGGTGTTCCAGCGCATGAAGGACGAGGGCAAGGGCTCCAAGGCGCCGCTGACCGAGGCCTTCGCCACCTGGAGCAACGCCAAGATCGTGATCCTGGCACTGTTCGGCCTGACCATGGGCCAGGCGGTGATCTGGTACACGGGCCAGTTCTACGCGCTGTTCTTCCTGCAATCGATCCTGAAGGTCGACGGCTACACCGCCAACCTGCTGATCGCCTGGTCGCTGCTGCTCGGCACCGGCTTCTTCCTGGTGTTCGGCGCGCTGTCCGACCGGATCGGCCGCAAGCCGATCATCCTGGCGGGCTGCCTGATCGGCGCACTGACCCTGTTCCCGATCTTCAAGATGATCTCCTCCAACGCCAACCCGGCGCTGGAAAAGGCCTATGAAACGGTCAAGGTGCAGGTGGTGGCGGATCCCGCAAGCTGCGGCGATCTGTTCAACCCGGTCGGCACCCGCGTCTTCACGGCGCCTTGCGACACGGCACGCGCCTTCCTCGCCCAATCGTCGGTGAAGTACTCCACCGTTCCGGGACCGGCCGGCGCGGTGAAGATCACGGTCAACGACAAGGAAGTGCCCTACACCGATGCCAAAACATCGAACCCCGCGATCACCGCGGCGGTACAGGCGGCGGGCTATCCGAAGGTAGGGGACGCGGGCATCATCAAGATGGCGCACCCCTTCGACATCTTCCGTCCGCAGGTGTCGGCCGTCATCGGGCTGCTGTTCATCCTCGTGATCTACGTCACCATGGTGTACGGCCCGATCGCGGCCATGCTGGTCGAACTGTTCCCGACCCGCATCCGCTACACCTCTATGTCGCTGCCCTATCACATCGGCAACGGCTGGTTCGGCGGCCTGCTGCCGGCGACCGCCTTCGCTATCACCGCCTCGACCGGCGATATCTACTCCGGCCTGTGGTATCCGGTGGTCTTCGCGTTGATCACGGCCGTGGTCGGCTTCCTCTTCGTCCCCGAGACGAAGGACGTCGACATCACCAAGATGTAAGTCGCTACGCAGACACTGACAAAACAACCGGCCGCGGAGCGATCCGCGGCCGGTTTGCTTTTCTGGCAGCGCTACTTGTTGCTGCCGATGAACTGAAGCACGATTTCGCGCCGGTGCGGACGTGCGCGATGCTCGACCAGATAGATCCCCTGCCAGGTGCCGAGCGCGAGCCTGCCACCCAGCACCGGCACGTGCAGCGATGTCTGCGTCAGCATCGTCTTGACGTGCGCGGGCATGTCGTCAGGCCCTTCGGTATCATGTGTCCACGGCACGTTATCCGGCGCCAGCCGTGACAGCGCGGTGGTGAGATCGGCGAGCACGGAAGGGTCGGCGCTCTCCTGAATCGTCAGCGACGCCGAGGTGTGACGGATGAACAGCGTCAACGCGCCCTCGCCTGCGCGGGCCTCGTTGATGAACTTCGCCACCTCGCTGGTGAAATCTGTGAAGCCGCGGCCGGGCGTCTGCACGGTGAGCAGCGAGGACACGATCGCGGTGGCCTGCACGGTCGATGGCGCCGAGCGTGTGACGGATTTGGCGGATGTCATCAAACGTCTCTCAACTCGAACGCTGCCGTAGGGTGGGCATGTGGATAGATCAAATCTTCCCCGACACGTCCCTCTGCACGCGGTTGGCCATGTCGATCAGCCGGCGCCACGCTTTTTCCAGGAACGACATCGCCCGATCGAGATCCTGGTCGCTGGGCAGCGGGATCTCGAGCTTGCGATCCCCCTCCGCGACCTTGGGCTCGCCCTTCTTCAGGGAATCCGATTTCGGCAAGGCCTCGTCGATCTTGCCGGAAACGGTCGGACCGGCGGCGATCTGCCCCTTCAGCTTCTCCACCTCGGCCTGGAGGCGGCCGATCTCGGCATCGAGCGCGGAGCGCTCGTCAGGCACGGCGTAGCAGGCCCAGCCGGCGCCATTCTTGGTGCAGGTCGAGACCGTGCCGGTGCGGGTGTCAAGCCGCAAGACGCCCTCGGGAATCGGGGTCATGCTGTAGCGGCCGTTTTCCCCGTCGGGTGCCGATTGCGCGGCAACCAGGCCGCTACTGACCGTCATCACGGCAACGATCGCCGCAGCACACCATGATGTTGTGGATGATTTCGCCGGTCTCATCGCGCTCTCCGCCACGCCGCGCAGGTGGCACATCCCGAAATTCTACACCCCGGCGGGCGACGGCGCACCGCCCGCGCGTTCGAATCCGCCGCCAAAACCGCATCCGCGGAATCAACGATGGCGGCACCTCCTTTGATCCCGAAGCCACGGCGAAATGTCGGTCCTGTCGGCAGATCGCGCGGAGAGCTGCTGCGGTGCGGCGTCACGCTGTGTGCAGCGCTGGCGCAAAAGCCAATATCACCAATCAAATCAGATACATAAACGAACACGACGCGATCGTGACTTGGCTTGACTTGATTATGAGCGGTCAGTATGGTCCGCGCGGCTTTTGAGGGTGGCGGGCGTAATTTCCATTCAACCGCGGCGTTTCTGGTCTTCGTGGCATGGCTCAAGACACGGGACACGGCGAGAATGGAGATCGCGATAGATCGCCCGAGGAAGCTGCGCTTTCCGAACGGCTCGGAAGTCTTGATAAGCGGTTGTCCGAATTTCGCGACCGCAAGATCAAGACCGAGCAACCCGCAGGTGACGGTGGAGACGGAGCGGCCAGAGCCTCGGCGATGGCGCTTGGTTTTCGGTTATCCTCCGAGTTGGTCGCCGGTGTCGCTGTCGGAGCGGGGATTGGCTGGGGGTTCGACCGCTTGCTGTCGACGTCGCCTTTCGGATTTATCGTGTTCCTGCTGCTGGGCTTCGTGGCCGGCGTGGTGAATGTGGTGAGATCGGCGGGCGCGGGTCAGAACAGGCGCGGTGGTTCTTAAGGCCGATCCGGACAGGAGAGGAATTTTCGCACCGGCTCCGCCGGTGCGGGCCGGCCCGGCCGGCAGACCGAGACACGCCGGCTAGCCCGGCAGACCAAGAGATGCCGCGCCGATGAAAATCGATCCGATCCACCAGTTCAACATCGAGCCTCTCTTCACGATCGGCCATATCGGCAATCATACGATCGCCTTCACCAATTCATCGCTCTACATGCTGGTGGCCGTCGCCATCATCTCGATCCTGATGCTTGCCAGCGGCACGCAGCTGGTTCCCGGGCGCCTCCAGTCGGTCGCCGAGATTTCCTACGAATTCGTCGCCTCGACCATCCGTTCGACGGCCGGCGCGGAAGGCATGAAGTTCTTCCCGCTGATCTTCTCGCTGTTCATGTTCATCTGCGTCTCGAACCTGGTCGGCGTCATCCCCTACACCTTCACGATCTCAAGCCACCTGATCGTTACCGTAGGACTCGCGCTGCTGGTCTTCTTCACCGTTCTGATCTACGGCGTCGCCAAGAACGGCCTGAAATTCTTCTCGATTTTCGTTCCGCATGGCGTCCCCGGCTACATCCTGCCGCTGGTCATGTTCATTGAAATCCTGTCGTTCTTCCTGCGCCCGGTCTCGCACAGCATTCGTCTGTTCGCCAACATGCTGGCCGGCCACATCGCGCTGAAGGTGTTCGCGGGCTTCGTCGCCATGCTGGGCTTCTCCCTCGGCGCCCTCGGCTGGGTCGGCGGCGTGCTGCCGCTGGCGCTCACGATCGCGCTTTACGCCCTCGAGATCCTGGTCGCGTTCCTGCAAGCCTATGTGTTTGCGATCCTGACCTGCATCTATCTCAACGACGCCATTCATCCGGGACACTGAGCGGTCCGGGGAATTTCCACCCACAACCCAATCTTTCTTCCAAGGAGTCTAAAATGGATCCGGCAGCAGCAAAACTTATCGGCGCGGGCATCGCGTGCATCGGCATGGGCGGTGCGGGCGTCGGCGTGGGCGTGATCTTCGGCAACTACCTCGCCGCAGCCGTTCGCAACCCGTCGGCCGCTCAGGGCCAGTTCGGCAACCTGATCTTCGGCTTCGCCGTGACCGAAGCGCTCGGCATCTTCTCGCTGCTGATCGCGCTGCTTCTGCTGTTCGTTTTCTAAGAACGACTTCTTTCGCGCCGCTTCATCCGAAGCGGCGCGTGACAGCAACAGGAGTACTCCATGGCCGAGAGTCATGGCGGGGCAAAAGAACCGGCGGCGGGCGCCCACACCGAAGCCGATGGCGGTCATCACGGCGGCGGCTTTCCGCCGTTCGAGAGCAGCACTTTTGCTTCACAGCTGGTGTCGCTCGCGATCTTCTTCGTCCTGCTTTACGTGATCGTGTCCAAGCTCGCTCTGCCGAAGGTCGGCGGCGCGATCGAAGCGCGTCAGAACAAGATCGAGGGTGACCTCGCCGAAGCGCAGAAGCTGAAGGATCAGTCCGAGGCGGCGCTGAAGGCCTATGAAGGCGAGCTCGCTTCGGCGCGTTCGCGGGCACAGGCGATCGGCAACGAATCCCGCGACAAGGCGAATGCGCAGGCGGACGCCGAGCGCAAGGCCCTGGAAGAGCAGCTGGCGGCCAAGCTCGCCGAGGCGGAGAAGACCATCGCCTCGACCCGCGCGACCGCCATGAGCAACGTCCGCGGCATCGCGGCCGATGCGGCAGGCACCATCGTCCAGCAGCTCACCGGCGTTGTTCCGGATGCGGCCTCGGTCAGTGCTGCCGTTGACGCGTCCTTGAAGGGTTAGTCGAGATGTTCTTCGATCCTGAAACCTGGGTCGCCGTCGCCTTCGTGATCCTGATGGTCGTGTTCGGCTATCTCGGGGTCTTCAAGTCGGCGATGACCGCGCTCGACCATCGCGCCGAGCGCATCAAGGCCGAGCTCGACGACGCGACGCGCCTCAAGCAGGAAGCCGCCAAGGTGCTCGCCGACTACAAGGCGCGCAGTGCCTCGGCCGAGCGCGAGGCCGCCGACATCATCGCCAACGCCAAGTCCGAAGCCGAGCGCATCGCGACCGAGGCCAAGGCGAAGATGGAAGACTTCGTCGCCCGCCGCACCAAGACCGCGGAGAGCAAGATTGCGCTCGCCGAGGCGCAGGCGCTGGCCGATGTTCGCGCCGCAGCCGCGGAAGCCGCCGTCCAGGCCGCCTCCACGATCCTGTCGCAGTCGGTCAAGGGCCAGGTCGCCGACGATCTGCTCGCCAAGGGCATCACCGAGGTTCGCCAGAAGCTGAACTGAGGGCAGACGCCTCACCCATCAAAAAGCCGGCGCGATGAGCGCCGGCTTTTTTGTTGGTGCGAGACCTCGACCACAACACAGGTGTCATGCCCCGCGAAGGCGGGGCATCCAGTACGCCGCGGCCTCCCGGTGAACGACTGACGTCTCTGGAATACTGGATCACTCGCCCCAGTGCGCAATTGCGCACAAGGCGGGTGATGACAGCGGAAATTGCGGCGACAGCTGAGCGTGTGGCCCTACTTCTTCTTCCGCGCCTTCGGCTCGGGCGTCAGCGCCTGCGGGTCGAAGCCGACATAGAAGATGTAGTTGTCGGCGACTGCGGCTGACGGCACCGGGTAGGACAGGTCCTCGGCAATGAACGTAAACGGCACGCTGCCGCCTTCCGACATCGCGACCGTGGTCCGGTAGGCTTTCGAGGCGATCACCTTCTCGCCGACGCCGCCCAGCACCACGGCGACGCGCAGCGGAACCTCGACCGTGTTCGGCGCGCCGGCTGGGCCGGCGATGACGCGGCCCTGGATGCCGATGCGCGCGGTGATCTCGCCGCCGTTGCGGACGCATTCGCGCGCCATCTTGGTGATCGAGGCCTGGAAGCGCACGTCGTTGCCGACGGCCGGCTTGCCTGTCGCCCCGACCCCATAGGTGGAGGCTCCGGCGCGCACCGTGACCTGCGGGCAATCGATGTCGTCATCGGCCGCCGGCTGGCCCGGCGCCGGCGCCGGCTTGGCCGCATCGTCGGATTTGCCACCGAACAGATTCTTGAAGCGGTCGGTCAGAGACTGTGCCGCGACCGGCGAGACGGATGCGAACGACACCGACAGCGCCAGTGCGATCACCGGACCCCGCCGCAGCGCATTCCGCAATGAGCGAAGCTCGTTCATCAACGCCTGTACTCCATGACAACATTCCGGCCGATCGCCGGTGTGATGCGGTTTATATCGCCAAAATCGGCGATCCCAAGGCAGGAAAAAAGGCAGGAAAAGCTGACTTTGGCGCGCGTTCAGCCGCGAAAATCCTCGTGCAGCAGGCCGAACAGCAGATGGTCCTGCCAGACCCCGTTGATGCAGAGATAGCGGCGCGCAAGGCCCTCGCGGGAGAAGCCGCACTTCTCCAGCACCCGGATCGACGGCGCATTGGTGGGGATGCAGGCGGCCTCGACCCGATGCAGATTGAGCTCGCCGAACAGCGTCGGCAGCAGCACCCGCAGCGCCGCGGTCATGTAGCCGCGATGGGCGTGGGGCTGGCCGACCCAATAGCCGATGGTGCCGGCCTGGACGATGCCGCGCCGCACATTGGCGAGCGTGATGCCGCCGACCATGGCGCCGTCGAGCTCGCGGAAGATCAGGAAGGGGTAGGAGCGGTCCGCGGCGATATCCTCGGAATAGCGGCGCAGGCGGCGGCGAAAGCCGGACCGGGTCAAATCGTCCGACGGCCAGATCGGCTCCCACGGGGTCAGGTAATCGCGGCTGGTCTCGCGCAGATGCGCCCACTGCAGGAAATCCGACATCTGCGGCGCGCGCAGCAACAATCCGTTGCCGCGGGGGGCGAGAGCAGCAGGTCCACTGGATGGCAGGCGAAACAGGGCCATGGTGATGCTTCCCGGGACGGCGCGGTTCGCGCGGCTCCTAATGCAGCCGCGCCTTGGCCCGCGCCTTCGTCAATCCTTCCGCAAAAGACACCGCCGTGTCCAGACCCCTGCCGCTGCCCAATGCAACCACCGCAGGGCGGCTGCGCGAAAGCAGTGCACGCGCCGCATCGCGGGTCGATTCGACGCTGACCGCGTCGATCCGGGCCACCAGCTCCTGCACCGTCTGCGGCCGGCCATAGGCCAGCACGTGCCGGGCCAGCTGCTCGGCGCGCGAAGAGCAGCTCTCCAGCGCCATCAGCAGGCCCGCTTTCATCTGAGCCTTGGCCCGCGCAATCTCGGCTTCGGTCAGGGTCTCGACCGAATCGTTCATGATGTCGACCACGACCTCCATCATCTCCGGCGCGTCGGCGGGATCGGTGCCGGTGTAGAGGCCGAAGAAGCCAGTGTCGGTATAGGGCGCGTGAAACGAGTAGATCGAATAGCAGAGGCCGCGCTTCTCGCGGACTTCCTGGAACAGCCGCGACGACATTCCGCCGCCGAGGATGTTAGTGAAGACCTGGAGCGAGAACAGCGACAAATCGGTCTGCGGCACGCCTTCCAGCGCCAGCGTCAGGTGCGCCTGCTCCAGCTCGCGATGCACGACCTTGGCGCCGCCCTTGCCGAACTGAGCCGCCTGCGGCTTCGGCCCGGGCGTCGCGTCAAAACTCGCAAAGCGCTTCTCGACCTCGGCGACGACCTGCTTGTGATCGACCGCACCTGCCGCCGCGACCACCATGTCGGGCCCGCGGTAATGCGTCGAGAGATAATCGCGCAGCGAGTCGCGGTTGAAGGCGCGCAGGGTCTTGGCGGTGCCGAGCAGCGAGCGGCCCATCGGCTGGTCGGGATAGCAGAGCTCGTTGAGATGCTCGAACACGACGTCGTCGGGCGTGTCCTGGGCCGCGCCGATCTCCTGCACGATGACGTTCTTCTCGCGCTCGAGCTCGTCCGGCTCGAAGGCGGGATTGGCCAGGATGTCGGCGAGCACGTCGAGCGCCAGCGGCACGTCGGCCTTCATCACCCGGGCATAATAGGACGTCGTCTCGGTCGAGGTGCCGGCATTGAGGTCGCCGCCGACCGCCTCGATCTCCTCGACGATCTCGCGCGATGAGCGCCCCGTGGTGCCCTTGAACGCCATGTGCTCGAGCAGGTGCGAGATGCCATGCTCGTTCGGCTTCTCGTCGCGGCCGCCGACGCCGGCCCAGACGCCGAGCGCGGCGGTCTCGAGATGCGGCATGTTGTCGGTGACGACGGTCAGGCCGGACGCAAGCTTGGAGATCTCGACGCTCATCCGGCAACTCCCTGTTTTGCGGCACGGCTGACCGACAGCACGAACCGCTCGACCTCGGCCTGATCGTTCTTCATCACCTTCATATGTTCGGATTTGGTCATGAGACCGTCGAGCCAGGCCGGCAGCTGCGGCCGCTGGCCACAGGCCGCATCCACGGCATCAGGGAATTTGGCGGGATGGGCGGTCGAGAGCACGATGTTGGGCACGGTCGTATCGGTGGTGTCGCGATCGGCGACGGCGAGCGCCACGGCCGTATGGGGATCGACGAGCTCGCCGGCCTCGCGCCAGGCGGCACGGATCGCAGCCGCCGTTTCGGTCTCGTCGGCACGGCCGGCGTCGAATTCCTCGCGGATCGCGGCCAGCGTCGCATCCGGCAGCACGAAGCGGCCCGACTGTTTCAGCGAGTCCATCAGCCGGCGCACGCTCGCCGCATCGCGCTTGCTCGCTTCGAACAGCAGGCGCTCGAAATTCGAGGAGATCTGGATGTCCATCGAAGGTGAGGCGGTCGCGTGCACCTCGCGCACCTCGTAGATGCCGGTCTTGAGCGTGCGGGCGAGGATGTCGTTGACGTTGGCGGCGATGCGCAGGGTGCGCACGGGAAGGCCCATGCGCTTGGCAACGTAGCCTGCAAAAATATCGCCGAAATTTCCGGTCGGCACGATGAAGTCCACCGCGCGCGCCGGTGCGCCGGCGGCGACCGCGGAGGTGAAATAATAGACCACCTGCGCGACGATGCGGGCCCAGTTGATGGAATTGACGCCGGACAGCGAGGTCGCATCGCGGAAGCGATGGTTGTTGAACATACCCTTCACGAGTGCCTGGCAATCGTCGAAATTGCCCTCGATGGCGAGCGCGTGGACGTTGGCGGCGCCGGTCGTCGTCATCATCCGCTGCTGCACCTCGGAGATGCGCTTGTGCGGAAACAGCACGATGAGGTCGACATTCTCGAGCCCCGCGAAGGCCTCGACCGCGGCACCTCCGGTATCGCCGGAGGTCGCGACCACGATGGTGGTGCGCTGGCCGCGCTTGGCAAGCACATGGTCCATCAGCCGCGAGATCAGCTGCATCGCCACGTCCTTGAAGGCGAGCGTCGGACCGTGGAACAGCTCCAGCACGAATTGATGCGGCGACATCTGGCGCAGCGGCACCACCGCCGGATGACGGAAGGTGGCGTAGGCCTCGTTCGCCATGCGGCCGAGCTCGGCATCCGAAATCTCGCCGCCGACGAAGGGACGAATGACGTCGACCGCGACCTCCCAATAGGGCCGGCCAAAGAAGCCGGCGATGGTCTCGACGGAGAGCTGCGGCCAGGTCACCGGCACATACAGGCCGCCGTCGCGGGCGAGCCCGGTCAGCATCACGTCGCAGAAGCCAAGCTCAGGGGCCTCGCCCCGGGTCGAGATATAACGAGTCAAACTGCCCTCCAAAGGCCGGCCCGACCTGAATTCGGGCCTTAAGCCTTTGATTTCACGATGTTCCTAGTTCACAGCCAGAGGCTTTGCGGCACCATAGAGTGTTTTCCGGGGCCGCACCATGCCCAACGAAAAAGGGCTGCGGCAATGCCGCAGCCCTTCTCTTGGAAGGTCTGTCGTTGTGTGTGCAGACCCGGTTTCCGTGCCGGGGCGTCGGCCCCAAAAATCGTTCCCGCGAGCTTTCGTCGCCTGTCACGAAATCGTCAAGCATAAAAACGGCGCGCGACGCCAAAAGTTCCTGTTTTTCCCGATACGCCGCGGCGAGGCCGACGAGCAGACGGCCGGGCGCGCGGCCCGACTGCCGTTTCTTCCCGATAGAGGCGTCAGATAAGGAACGAACGCCTCACCGGCCCATTGTGTCGGCGGATGGTATCCGCCGTCGTCCACGCATTGCCCGGATGCGCGGCGGTGCCGATCCGTCGACTGAGCCGGCTGCATCCTGGAGCAGCCGGCCCAGTCCCTGACGGCGTCAGGTCATTCCGATTTCAACCGCGATCCGGATCAGGTCGGAGTGGTTCTTGGCCCCCAGCTTCTGCTTGAGCAGGGACGTGGTGTTGGCAACGGTCTTGTACGAGATGCCGAGCGCCTCGGCGACCTCGACGATCTTGTTGCCGCGCCCGAGCAGGCGGAGAATTTCGAGCTCCCGCGGCGTCATCTGCGAGGCAGGATTGGCCTTGATCGCAGCGCCCGAGAAGGTCACGGCCTCCGCGAGCTGCGGCGAAATGTAGCTATCGCCCGCGACCACCTTGCGCACGGCCTTGAGCAGGATCCTGGGATCGTCGCCCTTGGAGACATAGCCCTGCGCCCCGAGCTCCACAGCACGCACCACGAAGGCCGGATCATCGTTCATGCTGAACATGATGATCTTGGCGTCCGGATCGTCCTTGCGGATCCGGCGCATCAGCTCGAAGCCCGAGACATCAGGCAGGCTGATGTCGATCACGGTCACGTCGGGCCGCTTGCTGACATAGGCGCGATGGCCCGATTTCGCGTCGGTCGCCTCGTCGATCCGGATCGAATGGTCGGATGCGAAAAGGGTGCGGCAACCGGACAGCACCACGGGATGGTCGTCGACGATCAGGACCCTGGTCGCCAGCTTGGCGGTATCTTGCATCGCACGCTCTCTTGTTATCTCACTCATAAACCGGCGGGAACAAATGGAAAGAGAAAATCCCGCCGATGCGCGTTAGAATTGACCTAATGTGGCAACGACTCTCGTTCAGGACCCAGCTGTTTCTTCCGCTCGGCGTGATGTTCATCGCGGCTCTGCTGATGGGCGGCATTCTCCTGCACGTTTTTACAACCGGCCAGCTCGCCGAAGAGAACGAACCGGCACAGCGATCGACCCGGGCGGTCGCCGAGGCCCTGAACAGCGCCCTGCGGTCGTCCGAGAACCCGCGCAGGACCCTCGACGATTTCGTCGGGAGGCTCGACGCTTCGTCTGACATCCAATTCCATTCCGCGGAGGCTGGTTCTCCCCCGTTTGCGCCGAGGCCCCTGCAGGGCCCGCATAGCCCGCCGGGATGGTTCGTCGATCTCCTCGCCGTCCCCGACCTGCATATCGCATTTCCCGTTACCATCGGCAGCCAGCGCGTCGGCGACATCGTGTTCTCGCCCGATCTGTCGGCCGCGCTGTTTGAGACATGGGCCGGCTTTCTCGCGCTCGCCGGCGTCCTCGTCGTACTGGCCGGACTGACCGCGGTCATCGCCTACGTGCTCGCAGGCTCGGCGCTGCGTCCGCTGCAAGATCTCGGCGCGGGCCTCACCCGCATCCGGCGCGGTGATTATGCGACGCCGATCCCGGTGGTCGGGCCGCCGGAAATCCGGCAGAGCTGCAAGGAAGCCAACGCGCTCGCAGCGACACTCGCGCAATTGAGCCAGGACAATCGCGAGCTGCTCCACCGGATGGTGTCGCTGCAGGACGATGAGCGCCGCGATCTCGCGCGCGAGCTGCACGACGAGCTTGGCCCGTTGCTGTTCAGCATCCGTGCCGGCACGATCGCACTGAGCGAGACGTCGCCACGGACGGGAAATCTCGGCAACTCCATGCAGGAGGTGATGCGATCGGTCGAGGCGCTGCAGCACACCAACCGCCGCATCCTGGACCGGCTGCGGCCGCTCTACATCGAGGAATTGGGACTCGAGGCGAGCGTGCAGACGCTGCTCAACAATTTCCGCAGACAGGCGCCCCATATCGGCCTGACGGCTGCGCTCGATCCTGGTCTGAACGGGATTGACGGGCCGCTGGCCCAGACTGTCTATCGCCTGATCCAGGAGGCGTTGACCAACGTGCTGCGCCATGCCGCTGCACGCAATGCCCATGTGCAGGCGAGCATCGCCGGCGAGGCGCTCGCCATCGATATCTCTGACGACGGCGCCGGCTTTCCCGCCGATAATGTCTTCGGCCGAGGTCTCACCGGAATGCATGAGCGCGTGCGCGCGCTCAGCGGATCGCTGTCACTGCTGCGCGCGGACGATCGAACCTATGTGCGCTGCCGCCTTCCGCTCGCGGGCGT
This sequence comes from Bradyrhizobium sp. CCGUVB4N, assembly GCF_024199945.1. Lineage (GTDB taxonomy): Bacteria > Pseudomonadota > Alphaproteobacteria > Rhizobiales > Xanthobacteraceae > Bradyrhizobium. The sequence continues at coordinate 8,840,848 of NZ_JANADP010000001.1, forward strand.
CCCGATTTCCGCCTAGCACGCACCGCAATGATGCGGACCCTGCTGCGCCGGTTCGCACAGCGTGCTGTGGATCTTGCCTTCCGCACTGAAGCGAAACGAGGCGCGGATGCGCAGCGCGCCCGCGACGGAGTATTCGAGATCGACGCCGTTCTGCGCGGGATGGATCTCTTCGAGGCCGAAGCCCGCCGACGAGAACGCGTTGAGCTTCGGACCCCAATAGGTCTCGAGCTCATGCCGGCCGCGATAGAGCTGCATGCCGTTGCACGTGCATTCGACCTCACCATCGTCGGCATAGAGGTCGAGCAGCGTCGCGAGGTCACCCTTGCGGCAGGCATCTACCCAATCGACAACAAGTCCCATCTGATCGAAATCGCGCACGCCAGCAATCCTGTTTGCCGCGGAATATCCAGAGGCGGCTTAAGGTCACCCTCGTGAATAAGCGCTGAATAATAAAGCCCGGGCGATACCGGGTTCCCTCCGGGAACCTACGGGTTCGCTGCGCTCTTTCGTCGTCCCCGCACCCACGCCGCGAATGCGATCAGCACCGCGCCCGCGAGCGCGAACCAGGTGATCGCGTATTGCAGATGGTCGTCTTTCAGATTCACGTCGAGCGGCCCCGGGCGTGGAATGTTGTTCTCGGGCGCCGGCTGCTCGAGGTCGACGTAGAACGGCGCGGTCGTCCCCCAGCCGAGCGCGCTTGCGATCGCCAGATGATCGCGCACGAACCACAGCCGCTTCTCGCGGTTTTCCGCCGGCGTGAGCCATCCCGGCGCTTCGGGAAATCGCAGATAGCCGGTGAGCGTGACCGGCGTGCCGGTGACGAGTTTCTTCACCGCGCGATCCTCGACACTGCGCTCCTGCATCGTGTTCTCGACGAAGCCCGCATCGATCACGACGATCTCGCCGCTCGGCAGCCGTGCCGGCAGGAACGCCCAGGTGCCGGGGCCGGAGGCATCCTTGCGCACGGCGGAGCCGGACGAATAGACCATCGCATCCGGCGCGGCCGCATAGGTTGCGGTGAAAGTGACACGACGGAATTCATCGCGCGCGGGATTCAGCGCGGCCCATTGTGCCGGCGGCGGCAGCGCGATCGGTGCTGCCGCGAGGCGCTCGGTGAGTGCGGCGATCAGTTCGTGCTTGGCGGTACGGCGCTGCAATTGCCAGACACCGAGCGCGACAAAGGCCGCGGTGAGCAGAAGCGTGAACAGCATGAAGCCGGCCACGCCCGGCTTGCGCGCAAGCTCGCTCATTTCGCGCGGTCGATCAGCCGGCCAGGTGCTGCCTTGTGGTGGAATTGCAGCGCGATCAACAGCGATTTCATGGAGCGCAATGGCAGCAGCGTGGTTGCGAGGATCAGCGGAAACCACAACACCGCGTGCAGCCAGAACGGCGGCTGATATTTGACCTCGACGACGAGCGCACAGCCGACCACGATCGCGCCGGCCAGCATGATGATGAAGATCGCCGGTCCGTCGCCGGCGTCGATGAAGGCATAGTCGAGGCCGCAACGGTCGCAGGACGGCGCGAGCGTCAGGAAGCCCGCATAGAGCTTGCCCTCACCGCAACGCGGGCATTTGCACGCGAGCCCGCGCAGCGCGCTTTGCAGGACGGTGGGCTGGGGTTCGGGAGTGCCGGCAGGTTCGCTCATGACGCGCAAGCCTATCACAGTTTCAGTTTGGCCTCGGCCACTGGAAAGCAAAAGGGCGGCCCTGCGGCCGCCCTTTCCGGATCGATTCGCGGCGGCTCAGTGCGCGCCGTGGGCCATGGCCTCGGCGCCGTGTCCCCAGACATAGATGCACAGGAACAGGAACAGCCACACCACGTCGACGAAGTGCCAGTACCAGGCGGCGAACTCGAAGCCGAGATGCTGCGTCGGCGTGAAGTGGCCGGCATAGGCGCGGAGCAGGCAGACCAGCAGGAAGATGGTGCCGACCAGCACGTGGAAACCGTGGAAGCCGGTCGCCATGAAGAAGGTCGCGCCGTAGACGTTGCCGCCGAACGAGAACGCGGCGTGGCTGTACTCATAGGCCTGCACGCAGGTGAAGGCAGCGCCCAGCAGGACGGTGAGGATCAGGCCGTACTTCAGGCCCTGGCGATCGTTCTCGAGCAGCGCGTGGTGCGCCCAGGTGACCGTGGTGCCGGAGGTGAGCAGGATCAGCGTGTTCAGCAGCGGCAGATGCCAGGGATCGAAGGTCTCGATGCCATGCGGCGGCCAGGTGCCGGGCACGGTGCACGCACCAGCCGCAGTGCCGAGGCCGCAGCCGAACACGGCGTCGCGGGTGGCGTGGACGGCGTCGGCCGGGAACAGCGCGGCGTTGAAATAGGCCCAGAACCAGGCAACGAAGAACATCACCTCGGAGGCGATGAACAGGATCATTCCGTAGCGATGGCTGATCTGGACAACCCGGGTGTGGTCGCCCTTGTACTGGGCTTCCTTGATCACGTCGCCCCACCAGCTCGCCATGGTGTAGAGCACGCCGACGGTGCCGATACCGAAGATGATCGGCGCGGCCGAGACCATGTGGTGCATCCAGGTGATCGCGCCGACCGCCATGATGAAGGCCGAGATCGAGCCGACCGCCGGCCACGGAGAGGGATCGACCAGATGGTAGTCGTGATGCTTGCCTTGCGCGGTAGCCATTGCGGTCTGTCTCCTCAATCCCGTGCCTGTCCGGCACTTATCCCCTTATTCCAACCGTGAGCGTCAACCCGGCGGCTGGAGATTTCCCTTGCGTTTGTCGTCATCACCGGATGCGAGCGGCTTCACCACCGGATCCTTCACTGGATAGAACGTGTAGGACAGCGTGATGGTACCGAGCCCGTCATTGTCGTGGTCGTCGACGATCGACGGATCGACGTAGAACACCACGGGCATCTCCCGCTTTTCGCCGGGCGCCATGGTCTGCTCGGTGAAACAGAAGCAGTTGATCTTCTGGAAATAGGACCCGACCGTCAGCGGAGCGACGTTGTAGGCGGCTTGCCCGGAGGTGGTGCGCGCGGCCTGGTTGGTCACGGTGTAGTAGATCGTGGCGACCTGGCCGATGTTGACTTCGACCTCGGTCTGCTCAGGCTCGAACTTCCAGGGCAGGCCCGGCGCGACGTTGGAATCGAAGCGCACCGCGATCTTGCGTGCGATCGGGCCGGTGGCCGGCGCCGAGGTCGCGACCTGGGTCGTGCCATTGAAGCCGGTGGCGCGGCAGAACCAGTTGTAGAACGGCACCGCCGCATAGGACGCGCCGACCATCAGCGCGACCACGCCGCCGCAGATCGAAGCGACCAGCGCATCGCGACCCAAGCCCCCTGAACGACCCTTCCTGGCCGTTCGGCTCTGATCCTGCGATATGGTCTGCTTCTGATCCATCTCTGTCACATCGGGCGAACTAGAACGCCGGGTCCCTTGACCATCGTAACGGCGAAGAAAAGGATGACGAGCACACCGAGCGCCAAAGCAATCGCAATGGAGCGCTGACGACGGCTCTTCTTCTGCGCCTCGGTGAGGACGATTCCATCTGGCTCGGGTTTGTCAGCCATCGCCGTGATCATGCGCCCCCTACCATCGGAGCAAGCGCCCGGAAGACGACCTCGGCCAGCAAGGTCGCGAACAGCGCGAACAGATACAGGATCGAGAAGGCAAACAGTTTGCGTGTCGCGCGCAAGGACTGGCTGCGCTCGCGGCGGATGTAGACGTTGATCGCGAGCACCAGCATGCCGGCGCCGAGCACCAGCGAGGTGACGCCGTAGATGGCGTCGAAATAGCCGAGCGCCCAGGGCGCCGCAGCCACGGCGATCAGCACGATGGTGTAGAGCAGGATCTGCAGACGGGTCGCGTCGGGGCCGGCGACGTTGGGCAGCATCGGAATGCCGGCGCGGGCATAGTCGTCGGAGCGGAACAGCGCCAGCGCCCAGAAGTGCGGCGGGGTCCAGAAGAAGATGATCGCGAACAGCAGCAGCGGCTCGACGTCGACCTTGCCGGTCACGGCGGCCCAGGCCACCACCGGCGGCAGCGCGCCGGCGGCGCCGCCGATCACGATGTTCTGCGCGGTCCAGCGCTTCAGGCCCATCGTGTAGATCACGACGTAGAAGAAGATGGTGAAGGCGAGCAGCGCGCCCGCGATCCAGTTGACGAGGATGCCGAGCGTCATCACCGAGAAGAAGGCGAGCGTCATGCCGAACGCCATCGCCTCGGGCCGGGTGATGCGGCCGCGCGGGATCGGGCGGTTCGCGGTGCGCGACATCTTGGCGTCGATGTCACCCTCGAGCGCCATGTTGAGCGCGCCGGAGGCGCCGGCGCCGACGGCGATGCAGAGCAGCGAGGTGATCGCGAGCACCCAGTGGAAGTGTCCCGGCGCCATCGCCATTCCGACCAGCGCGGTGAAGATCACGAGCGACATCACCCGCGGCTTCAGCAGCGCGAGGTAGTCGCCGACCTCCGCCTCGGAGATGCGGGGATTGATGTCGATGGCGTTCTGGTCGAGGACGGACACTAGTTCAACTCGCTTCGTTATAGAGCCGCGGCGCCCGTCTCGGGCGCCGCGGAAGTTGGCTTACTGCACGCGGGGCAGCACTTCGAACTGGTGGAAGGGCGGCGGCGAGGACAGCGTCCACTCCAGCGTGGTGGCGCCCGCACCCCAGGGATTGTCGCCCGCCGGGACCTTCTTCATGAAGGCGTCGAGAACGCAGTAGAGGAAGATCAGCACGCCGAAGCCGGAGATGTAGGAGCCGATCGACGAGATCAGGTTCCAGCCGGCGAACGCATCCGGATAGTCGACATAGCGGCGCGGCATGCCCGACAGGCCGAGGAAGTGCTGCGGGAAGAACACCAAATTGACGCCGACGAAGGTGAACCAGAAGTGCGCCTTGGCCAGCGTCTCGTTGTACATGTAGCCCGACATCTTCGGGAACCAGTAGTACCAGCCGGCGAAGATCGCGAACACCGCACCGAGCGACAGCACGTAGTGGAAGTGCGCGACGACGTAGTAGGTCTCCTGCAGCACGCGGTCGACACCGGCGTTCGCCAGCACGACGCCGGTGACGCCACCGACCGTGAACAGGAAGATGAAGCCCACCGCCCAGATCATCGGGGCGCGGAATTCGATCGAGCCGCCCCACATCGTGGCGATCCAGGAGAAGATCTTCACGCCGGTCGGAACCGCGATGACCATCGTCGCAGCGACGAAATAAGCCTGCGTCGCCGACGACATGCCGACCGTGTACATGTGGTGCGCCCACACCACGAAGCCGATGCCGCCGATCGCCACCATGGCGTAGGCCATGCCGAGATAGCCGAACACGGGCTTGCGCGAGAAGGTCGAGACGATCTGGCTGATCATGCCGAAGCCGGGCAGGATCAGGATGTACACCTCGGGGTGACCGAAGAACCAGAACAGATGCTGGAACAGCACGGGGTCGCCGCCGCCGTCGGGCGCGAAGAACGTCGTGCCGAAATTGCGGTCGGTGAGCAGCATGGTGATCGCACCGGCGAGAACCGGCAGCGACAGCAGCAGCAGGAACACCGTCACCAGGATCGACCACACGAACAGCGGCATCTTGTGCAGGGTCATGCCCGGCGCGCGCATGTTGAAGATGGTGGTGATGAAGTTGATGGCGCCGAGGATCGACGAAGCGCCCGCCAGATGCAGCGACAGGATCGCGAAGTCGACGGCCGGGCCGGGATGGCCGGAGGCCGACAGCGGCACATACATGGTCCAGCCGGCGCCGACGCCGTTGGCGCCGGGCTCACCCTCGACGAAGGTCGACATCAGCAGCAGACCGAAGGAGGCCGGCAGCAGCCAGAACGAGATGTTGTTCATGCGCGGGAACGCCATGTCGGGCGCGCCGATCATCAGCGGCACGAACCAGTTGCCGAAACCGCCGATCATCGCGGGCATGACCATGAAGAAGATCATGATCAGGCCGTGCGAGGTCACGAACACGTTATAAGTGTGCGTTTCGTGGAATATCTGCACGCCCGGATACATCAACTCGGCGCGGATCGCGATCGACATCGCGGCACCGATGATGCCCGCGATGACCGCGAAGATCAGGTACATCGTGCCGATGTCCTTGTGATTGGTCGAATAGACGTAGCGCCGCCATCCGGTCGGATGGGCGTGCTCGTGGTCATGCGCGTGATCGCCGTGTGCCGCTGCGCTGGTTGCCATTTTCAAATCCTGCCTTGCGTCCCATTCGGACCGTGTGCGGTCCCGCCCTTTATGTCGCTTTCAGTCCCTCAAGCCGTCGCCCGGCGCTTACTGCGTCGGGCCGGCCGCGGAGGCGAAAGTGCTGGTGCCGCCGCTCGCATATTTCTTCTTCGCCGATTCAACCCAGGAGGCGAACTCCTGGTCGTTCACCACGCGAATGGCGATCGGCATGAAGGCGTGGTCCTTGCCGCAGAGCTCCGAGCACTGGCCGTAGAACATGCCGGTCTTGGTGGCCTTGAACCAGGTCTCGTTCAGCCGCCCCGGAATGGCGTCGATCTTGACGCCGAAAGCCGGTAGCGCGAACGCGTGGATGACGTCGGCGCCGGTGACCTGAACGCGAATCACCTTGTTGACCGGCACCACCATCTCGTTGTCGACGCCGAGCAGGCGGGGCTGCTTGTCCTGGGCCATCAGCGAGTCGAATTCGAACTTGCCGTTGTCCGGATAGGCATAGGACCAGTACCACTGCTTGCCGGTGGCCTTGATGGTCAGATCCGCCTTCGGCACGTCGAGCTCGAGGAACAGCAGGCGGAACGACGGCACCGCGATGCCGACCAGGATCAGCACCGGCACCAGGGTCCACACCACCTCGATCAGCGTGTTGTGGGTGGTCCGCGACGGCACCGGATTGGCCTTCGAATTGAACTTCACCACCACGACCACGAGCAGCGCCAGCACGAACAGCGTGATGACGATGATCAGGACGGACAGGAAGTCATGGAACCAGACGATGTTGTCCATCACCGGGGACCCGGAGGCCTGGAGATGCCATTCCCACGGCTCGGGCTGCCCGAGCTCGGCAAATGCCGCACCGCCCGTCGCCAACATGATGCCAGCCGACACCAAGGCGATGGTGGCCAATCCCAGCAAATGCCGGCCCACCCGACTCTTCGACATCCTCATGCCGCTCGCGCTCCCCTTACGAAATCACCCCAAGTGCATTGCCCTATTTCCGGGAAATGCTTATTCGACCCGCCCGTCCGACAAACCGCCGCGCAAGAATACCTCTAAGAGGAATTGGGGCCAGATCGCTCAAACGCCGAAATCAAGCCTCTCAAACCATAATTCTTGATCTATCGCAATGCAGTCTTGAGCCCCCTCTGTCTGCCATCACCCGCAAGATATTTCCCAGCAACATCAGACAAAAATACCGTTTCCCGGGATGCCGTGGCTTGACAGCCGCATTGCCCGCGGTAGGCACTGGCGGACAGTTGCGCAGGAACCTGATTCGTGCCGGCGGTGGCGGGCCAAGGCGGCGCGGGATTTGCTTGGGAATTGCCTTCAAGACGCCGTCATTGCCGTATCAGTCCACCAGCGCGAGCGAGCAGAGGGACCGACCCCGATGGGGCTTTCGAGATGGATGGCAAGGCCGGCTGATGGCCTCAAGGCGCTGATCGGCCTGCTGGCCGCCGCCCTTTTCCTTGCCCTGCCGAGCCCCGCCCATGCGCAGGGCGCGGTGCGCTCCGTCCATGGCGACTGGCAGATCCGCTGCGATACCCCGCCTGGCGCCCAGGCCGAGCAATGCGCCCTGATCCAGAGCGTGGTGGCGGAAGACCGCTCCAATGCCGGCCTCACCGTGATCGTGCTCAAGACCGCCGACCAGAAGAGCCGCCTGATGCGCGTGGTCGCGCCCTTGGGCGTCCTGCTGCCCTCCGGCCTCGGGCTGAAGCTCGACAACCAGGACGTCGGCCGCGCCGGCTTCGTCCGCTGCCTGCCCAATGGCTGCGTCGCCGAGGTCGTCATGGACGACAAGCTGCTCGGCCAGCTCCGCAGCGCCAAGACCGCGACCTTCATCATCTTCGAGACGCCGGAAGAAGGCATCGGCTTCCCGCTCAGCCTGAACGGGCTCGGCGAAGGCTACGACAAGCTGCCGTAGGGCCCCCTCACACGCTATCCACGCGATAGAGTTCCGCGTCACACCAGGTGCAGCGATAAAGGCGCCCCACAGGGGGCACCGCCATGCTCGCCGCCTTCTGGCGGCATTTCGCGCAAACGATGCCGTCTGCCGTGTCGCAGCCCGGATGGGCCGCGAGATAGGCCGCGCGCGTCGGATAGGATGTCCAGTTACGGCGATAGATGAGCAGATTTGCGAGCAGAACCAGCGCGAGAACGGCGAAGCCGATGATCAGGCCTTGATACTGATCAAGCAATGCCAGCAGGTAATTCCACATGCCGAGGCTCTCGCGACGTCAGTCCGGATGAGCCATCCTGATAGACTGAAATTTTGAAAGCCGGCTTAAGGGGAAGGCGTATCTATCGTTTCCGTAATGTGACGGCCCGCCCCTCGCGGAACTGCCGGGAAACCATTATCTTGCCTCACATCCCCCGATAATGGACGGACGCATGACCAACCCTGCCACAACCTCCCTGCTCGACCGCGCCAATCTCGACCGCGACCAGGTTCGCCACGAGGTCGCGCGCGGCCTTGCCGGTGCCGACGACGGCGAATTGTTCCTGGAATACAGCCAGACCGAAGCGCTGATGTTCGACAACGGGCGGCTGAAGCAGGCGACCTACGACACCTCGCAAGGGTTTGGACTGCGCGCCGTAAAGGACGATGCGGTCGGCTATGCGCATTCCTCCGACGTGTCGCTGCCGGCGCTGATTCGCGCCGCCGACGCGGTGGCCGCCGTCCGCGGCGGCTATTCCGGCAGCTTCGCGGCCCCGCCGGCCCATACCAACGTCCGGCTTTATAGTGACGACAATCCGCTGGACGCGCCGGGCTTCGAGACCAAGGTCAAGCTGCTCGCCGAAATCGACGCTTACCTGCGCGACAAGGATCCGCGGGTGCGGCAGGTCAGCGTCAGCCTGGGTGCGACCTGGCAGGTCGTCGAGATCCTGCGGCCCGACGGCGAGAGCTATCGCGATATCCGCCCGCTGGTGCGCGTCAACGTCTCCGTCGTCGCCGGCCAGGGCGACCGCCAGGAGAGCGGCAGCAAGGGCTATGGCGGCCGCGCCGGCTATGCCGAATTCATCGAGAGCAAGAACTGGCGCGACGCCGCCGACGGCGCGCTGCGCGAGGCGCTGGTCAATCTGGAATCGATCCCCGCCCCTGCCGGCGAAATGGACGTCGTGCTCGGCGCCGGCTGGCCCGGCGTGATGCTGCACGAAGCGGTCGGTCATGGCCTCGAGGGTGACTTCAACCGCAAGAAGACGTCTGCGTTCGCCGGCCTGATGGGCCAGCAGGTCGCGGCCAAGGGCGTCACCGTGGTCGACGACGGCACCATTGCCTCGCGCCGCGGCTCGCTGTCGATCGACGACGAGGGCACGCCGACCAATCGCACCGTGCTGATCGAGGACGGCATCCTGGTCGGCTACATGCAGGACCGCCAGAACGCGCGGCTGATGAACATGAAGCCGACCGGCAACGGCCGCCGCCAGGGCTATGCCCATGTGCCGATGCCGCGCATGACCAACACCTACATGCTCGCGGGCGACCGCGACCCGGCCGAGATTCTCGCGTCGGTGAAGAACGGCGTGTTCGCCGCCAATTTCGGCGGCGGCCAGGTCGACATCACCTCGGGCAAATATGTCTTCCAGTGCACCGAGGCCTACAAGATCGAGAACGGCAAGATCGGCGCGCCGCTGAAGGGCGCCATGCTGATCGGCAACGGGCCGACCGACCTGCATCGCATCCGCATGATCGGCAACGATCTCGCGCTCGATACCGGCATCGGCACCTGCGGCAAGAACGGTCAGGGCGTGCCGGTCGGCGTCGGCCAGCCGTCGCTGCTGATGGAACGCATTACGGTGGGTGGAACGGGCGCATGAGCGTTGAGAAAGTAACTGTCAGCACCAAGCGGAAGAGCAGCGGTTGGGGCGGTCAGCTGGTGCAGCTCGCCGGCATCGTCGCGGCCGTCTTCATCGCCAAGGGCGCGCTGGCCGAGCCGTTCTACGTGCCGTCGGGCTCGATGGAGCCGACGCTGCTGATCGGCGACGCCCTGCTCGCCTCGAAATTCCCCTACGGCTACGGCACCTCGTCGCTGCCGATCCAGATCAATTTGCCGGAAACCGGCCGCGTTTTCGCGGAAACGCCGAAGGCGGGCGACGTCGTCGTGTTCCGCTGGCCCGGCGACCGCTCGCAGGCCTGGGTCAAGCGCGTCGTGGGCCTCCCCGGTGACCGTATTCAGATGCGGCAGGGGCAGCTCTTCATCAACGATCGCCCCGCCGAGCTCAAGCCGGATGGCGTTGGCGCCGCCGAGGACGACAATGGCGGCAGCGAGCCTGCCTACCGCTACATCGAGACGCTGCCGAATGGCGTCAAGCACCTGATCTTCAAGATGCGCGACAACGGTCCGCTCGACAACACGCAGGAAGTGACGGTGCCGGCCGGCCATCTGTTCGTGCTCGGCGATAACCGCGACAACTCCGCCGACAGCCGCGTGCCGCTGCGCTCCGGCGGCGTCGGCCTGCTGCCGGTCGACAATCTCGTCGGCCGTGCCGACGCCGTGCTCGGCTCCTGGGATCTCGGCATGCGCGGCCAACCGGTGTGGACCTGGCTCTCCGGCTTCCGCCTCGCGCGGTTCTTCACCGCCGTGCACTGAGCCGATCTCATGAACTTCGACGACGTCAGAAAATTTGCGCTGACGTGGCCGGAGGTCGAGGACGGCACCTCCTACGGCACGCCTGCGCTAAAGGTGCGCAAGAAGATGCTGGCGCGCCTGAAAGAGGACGGTGACAGTCTGGTGATGCCGGATGTCCCGATCGACGAGCGTGCGATGCTGGTCGAGAGCCAGCCGAAGATCTTCTATTTCACCGATCACTACGCTGATTATCCGATCGTGCTGATCCGCCTGTCCAAGGCGAAGCGCGCGATCGTCGAACCATTCCTGCGGCGGCGCTGGCGCACGCTGGCCTCGAAGGCGGCGCGAGCGGATTATGATGCGCGCGCGAACGCGTGACGCACATGATGGATAAAGCCCGCTTCCTCGCGCTGGCGCTGAAGAACCCGGTCAACGTCGCGATCCTCGACGAACTTCATCGGATCGCGCTGCCGGATGCGTGGCTGGTGTCGGGATGTCTCGTGCAAACGGTGTGGAATGTTCTCACCGGCCGCGCCATCGATCACGGCATTGCCGACTATGACATCTTCTACTTCGACCCCGATACCTCCTGGGACGCGGAGGACTCCGTAATCCGCACACTGCAAGCCCGGCTCGGGCATCTCGACGCCAAGATCGAGATCCGCAACCAGGCGCGCGTGCATCTGTGGTACCCGGCCAAGCACGGCCTGCCCTATCCGCCATTGTCGTGCTCGACTGACGGTATCGACCGCTTCCTCACGCAGAACACACAAGTCGGCGTGAGGCGCGCTGGTGACGGGTTCGCGGTCTATGCGCCGCACGGCTTCGATGACGTCGCAGGCCTGATTGCACGCCCCAATCCCGGCCCGAACTTCTCCGCAGCGAATTACATGACGAAAGTCGCGAGGTGGAGAGCGCTGTGGCCAGAGCTCACGGTGATTGCGGCGGAGTGAGCTCTCGTAGGGTGGGCAAAGCGACTTGTCCGCCGTAGCTCGAAGAGCGAAGGCGGAAGCGTGCCCACGACCTCTCGCAATCATTGAATGATGGTGGGCACGGCGCTTTGCGCCTTTGCCCACCCTACAGGACCGATGCCTTGCTACGGCACCGTGTCTACCGCACCACGCCCGACGTGAACCCGGCCTTCCGCCGCGGCGGCTTGATGTCTTTTTTCAGGAAACAGCGCGCTTCGCGGCCGGTATAGCCGGGACGGGCATAGGTGAAGGCGCGGCATTTGTTGTCGGCGGTACAGGCGGCCTTGCAGGCGTCCTCGCCTTCGCCTTCCTTGAGTTCGAAATTGCGCAGGTCTCCGCCGGGGCGGTCGATCGAGGTCTCCACGCCCTCGACGCGCGGCTCGATCACGCCGGCGCCGCGGACCCCGGAGATACAGCAATTGGCGGGTTGTCGCGGCGGCACGGTATTCTTGAGCCAGCACACCGCCGCGGCGCCGTCGATATCGGGATAGCTGAAGCTCCAGGAGCGGCACTTGCGATCGCGCTCGCAGAGCAGCGCGCAATCCTCGGGATCGCCCGAGGTGACCGGCGTGCTGAAATAATCGCCGCCGGGCCGGTCGAACGCGGTCTGGGCGCGCACAGGCGCGCTCGCAAGGGCGAGCGACAGCAGCGTGACGCAAGCCACGACGCTGGCCAAGACCTTGGCCATGACGGCAGGCAGGCGGCCCTTCCCCATCGGAACAGCTTTCGAGTTATTGACGGCGCTCAGGTTTTTCGGCCGGTCATTTGATCGCCGCAAACCTGTATGGGCGATGAACGGCCTAAATCCTGGTCGTTGGCCTATTTGCCTAGAGCGGGAGGGAGATGGCTCTAGAACGCGTATTCCGCGTAGGCCGGTTCCACCGAGCCCTTCCAGGCGCCGTTGAATTTCTCGAGCATCTCCTCGGCCGGGGTCCGGCCGGAATCGATGATACGGTCGAGCGGCTCCAGATGCCGGGTCTCGTCGCGACCGATCGCGTCGATGCGGCCGCGGCGACGCAGGCCCGCATGGGCCAGAACAAGGCACTCCTTGGCGATCTCGAACAGATAGCGGTCCTTGATCCGTGACTTGAAGCCGAACCGCGGCACGTCGTCGCGCAGGGCCTGACGCTCGGGCGCGGTCCAGTGCTTCACCAGGTCCCAGGCGGCGTCGAGCGATACGTCATCATAGAGCAGCCCGGCCCAGAACGCGGACAGCGCCGGCAGGCGGCCCCACGGGCCGCCGTCGGAGCCGCGCATCTCGAGATAGCGCTTGAGCCGCACTTCCGGGAAAATCGTCGACAGATGGTTGGCCCAGTCCGACAGGGTGGGACGCTCGCCGGGCAGATTGTTGTTGCGGCCGTCGAAGAAGGCGCGGAACGAGGAGCCCGACACGTCGATATAATCGTCGCCGCGCTTGACGAAATACATGGGCACGTCGAGCGCGTAGTCGACATAGCGCTCGAAGCCCATACCGTCCTCGAACGCCCACGGCATCATGCCGGAGCGCGCATTGTCGGTGTCGCGCCAGATCTCGGAGCGGAACGACAGAAAGCCGTTCGGCTTGCCTTCGGTGAAGGGCGAGTTGGCGAACAGCGCGGTTGCGACCGGCTGCAGCGCCAGCGAGACGCGCAGCTTCTTGACCATGTCGGCTTCGGACGAGAAGTCGAGATTGGTCTGCACCGTGCAGGTCCGGTACATCATGTCGAGGCCGTATTGGCCGACCTTCGGCATGTAATTGGTCATGATCTTGTAGCGGCCCTTCGGCATCACCGGGATGTCGGCCCGCGACCAGGACGGCGTCATGCCGAGCCCGAGAAAACCGATGCCGAGCGGGGTCGCGATCTCGCGCACCTGCGCCAGATGCGCCATCAGCTCGCTCTGGGTCTGGTGCACGTTCTCGACCGGTGCGCCCGAGAGCTCGAACTGTCCGCCGGGCTCCAACGAGATCGCGCCGCCGCCGGTGACATCGTAGAGGCCGATGATGTTGCCCTTCTCCATGATCGGCTCCCAGCCGAGCAGGAGCTTCATGCCTTCGAGCAGTGCGCCGATGCCGCGCGCGCCCTCATAGGGCACCGGACGGTGGCCCTCGAGCGTGAACGGCGTCTTCTCGTGCTCGGTGCCCATCCGCCATTCGGACGGCGGCTTGCAGCCGGCCTCGAACCACGCGACGAGCTCGTCGCGCGATTGCAGCGGCGTCATATCGATCTGGTCTCGCGCCATATCAAACTCTAATCAAAAGGGCGCTTCGATCGAAGGCGCGCGGGTGACGGGGACGGTCCGCGAACCCATCGGGTCCACGGACGAGCTGGTGTGCCGCGCGGTCATCGCGACGGCGAAGTTTCGTTGACGTTGACGGCCGGCGGCAGCTTCATCTCACCGCACGAGCAACCCAGGCGGTCGAGCAGACCGCTGAGCTTGACGGCATCGGCATCGGACAGTTTCGAGCCGACATATTTCTCGATTGCGGCCGAATAGGCCCCCCACATCCGCTTCTGCAACTCGCGGCCGGCCTCCGTGATCTCGACGAATTGGCCGCGCTTGTCGATCTTGCATTCGCGCCGGCAGGCGAGCCCCTCATCGACCAGCCGGTCGATCAGGCGCGAGGTGGAGTATTGCGGGATCAGCATTTGCCGCTCGAGTTCCACCGGGCGCAGCTCACCGCTCGGTGCGCGCGACAATTCGAGCAACGCGTCGTACCACGCCAGGGGCGGGAACCCGGCCTTCTTCAGGTCCTGCTCGACGCAGTCGAGCACACGGCTCTGCACCCGCATCAGGCGGATCCAGGCACTGGTTGCCTCGGTCGATGGTTTGCGTTTCATGGTCCCGCTCAAGCTCGTCGTCCGCTTCTTACCCCACTCGATGCACCTGCATCAATCTTGACTATTGCATGCAGGTGCATGTAGGCGTTCTTTCGCCCCAACCAAGCGTCAAGAGGAGGAAATTCCATGAAACTGTATTACTCGCCCGGCGCCTGCTCGCTGTCCCCCCATATCGCGCTTCTCGAAGCCGACCTTCCCTACGAGCTGGTCAAGGTCGATATCCGGGCCAAGAAGCTCGAGAACGGTGAAGACTATCTGAAGGTCAATCCGAAGGGTCAGGTCCCCGCGCTGGGCCTCGACAGTGGTGAGATCGTGACCGAAGGCCCGGTCATTGTCCAGATGATCGCCGACAAGGCCCCGGCGAAGGCGCTGGCGCCCGCACGCGACAGTTCCGAGCGCTACAAGCTGCTCGAATGGCTGAACTTCCTCACCTCCGAGGTGCACAAGAGCTTTGGCCCGCTGTTCGCACCGGCCCTGAACGACGACGCCAAGGCGTTCTTCAAGGACCGCGTCATGGGCAAGCTAAAGCACATCGACAGCGAGCTCGCCGGCCGCGACTACCTGATGGGCAAGCAGTTCTCGGTCGCCGACGGCTATCTCTTCACGATGCTGACCTGGGGTGACCGGATGAAGTTCGACCTCTCGGCGATGCCAAACCTCACCGCCTACAAGGCCCGCGTCGCCGCACGGCCGAAGGTGCAGGAGGCCTTGAAGAAGGAAGGGCTGGCGCAGGCCGCCTGACCGCTCGCAACATGCAGCAAGCCAAAAGGCCGGATCGACGATCCGGCCTTTCTCGTTGGTCGTCAGGCGACAGCGGCGCAGAACCCTCTCGCCGGACTATCGTACCTCTTATTAGACTTATGAACTACTGTTCGCAGAATGTAAGTGGTGCTGTCTTGTCAGTACCCGCAAAGCGGGCGAGCTTGGCGTGATTGATTGAATAATTTTTGACTCGTATCGGGGTTGAACTTGACGATTGCCTTCGTCCTGATCGTTGCGAGCGTATTGGTAGGAATAGCGACAGGTTTTTTTTTCAGGATCTGGGCGCTGGTCGTGCTTTCGCCCTTCATCGCGATATTCGCGGCGATCGTTCTTCGCGCTTACGGATTCGGAATGATGCCGGGCGTGGCCGTCGTTGCCATCTGTCTTGCCGTCTCCCAGCTCGCCTACTTCGCGACGACCTATCTGCGCTACGCGCGCGACATCTCACCGCATGACGAAATCGACGGCGAGCCAGGCGAGATAGGCGAGAAGAAAATCCGCCCCGAGCACAAGTAGCGCAAACGCCGCCCAAAGCATGGGCCCCCTGCGCCGCAAACGGACCGCCTTTCGCGCCGGCAGAACGCGGCCGAGCGCAGGCGTAACAACATATTTCGCGGCGAGATCGCGATCGAACGCGGTCTTCCGCAGCACCAAAGAGTTCATCAAGGACACTTTCTTATTTCGTCTTCAACTTGCCGGTGGTGCGGCAAGTGTCCCAACAAGGTTTCGTTCCTCGACTGGTCAGCAAGAGTAGTGCCAACCCAAGCAAAAGAACGGCGCCGCTTTGACGCGCATATGACAATTACGCGACGGGGCGCACCGAAGGATTCTCGCACGGTTCCTACCCGGATTTTGTGACCGGTTCCACAACCTGGGGATTAATCTGACGTAACCGTGATGAAGGGCCCTGACATGCGAAAGGCCGGATCAATGATCCGGCCTCCGCCTTTGAGCGATTTTCAAGCGATCAGGCAGCAGCCGCCTTCTTCGGCGCAAAGCGGCCGTAGAACGTTTCTCCCTTCGCAGCCATCTCCTCGAGCAGCTTCGGCGGCGTGAAGCGCGAGCCGTACTTGGCCTCGAGCTTGTGGCAGAGCTCGACAAACTTCTTCGTGCCCATGAAGTCGATGTAGGACAGCGTGCCGCCGGTGAACGGCGCGAAGCCGAAGCCGAGGATCGAGCCGACATCCGCCTCGCGCGGATCGGTGATGACGTGATCCTCGACCGTGCGCGCGGCCTCCACCGCCTGCACCACCAGGAAGCGCTGCTTCAGCTCCTCGACGTCGAGCGTGTCGGGGTCGAGCTGCTTCGGCTGCAGCGCTGAGAGGCCCGGCCACAAGCTCTTCTGGCCCTTGCCCTCGGGATAGTCATAGAAGCCCTTCTTGTTCTTGCGGCCCAAACGGCCCTGCTTCTCGACCATCTCGACCATCAGCTTCTTCTGATCGGGGTTGATGGCGTTGGGGCCGAGATCGGCCTCGGTCGCCTTCATGATCTTCAGACCGAGGTCGAGCGCGACTTCGTCCGAGAGCGAGAGCGGGCCGACCGGCATGCCGGCCATCTTGGCGCAGTTCTCGATCATCGCCGGCGGCACGCCTTCGAGGAACATCTCGTTGCCTTCGGCGACATAACGGCCGACGCAGCGGTTGGCGAAGAAGCCTCTGGAGTCGTTAACGACGATCGGCGTCTTGCCGATCAGCCGGACGTAATCGAGCGCGGTCGCGAGTGCGACATCGCCGGTGTTCTTGCCGAGGATGATCTCGACCAGCATCATCTTCTCGACCGGCGAGAAGAAGTGGATGCCGACGAACTTGCCCTGGTCCTTGAAGGCCTCGGCCAGCGAGGTGATCGGCAGCGTCGAGGTGTTCGACGCGAAGATCACGTCCGGCTTGAGATATTCCTGCGCCTTCGCGAACGTCTCCGCCTTGACCTTGCGGTCCTCGAACACCGCCTCGATGACGAGGTCGACGTCCTTCAACGCGGCATAGTCCGCCGTCGGCGTGATGCGCGCGAGCAGCGCCTCAGCATCAGTCGGCTTGGCGCGGCCCTTCTTGATCTGGTCCTCGATCACCTTCTGCGCATGCGCCTTGCCCTTGTCGGCGCTCTCCTGGTCGCGATCGATCAGGACGACGTCGAGGCCGGCGCGGGCCGAGACGTAGCCGACGCTCGCGCCCATGAAGCCGGCGCCGATCACGGCGATCTTCTTCACCTTGGTCGCAGGCACGTCCTTCGGGCGGCGCGCGCCTTTGTTCAACTCCTGCATCGACAGGAACAGGCTGCGGATCATCGCGGCCGCTTCCTTCGAGCGCAGCACGGAGGTGAAGTAGCGCGACTCCACGCGCAGGGCCGCGTCGATCGGCAACTGCAGCCCTTCATAGACGCAGCTCATGATCGCGCGTGCAGCCGGATAATTGTCGTAGGTCTCGCGGCGATAAATCGCGTTGCCGGCCGGGAACATCATCATGCCGGCCTTGGAGAACACAGGACCACCGGGCAGCTTGAAACCCTTTTCGTCCCAGGGCGCGACAGCCTTGCCGCCGCCCTTGATCCAGTCCTTCGCCGCCTTGACGAGGTCGGCAGCCGGCACGATGGCGTGAATCAGATTGAGCGCCTTGGCCTTGTCGAGCGTCACCGGATCGCCCTTGAGCAGGATCGTCATCGCGTCCTGCGGCGGCACCAGGCGCGGCACGCGCTGCGTGCCGCCGGCGCCGGGGAACAGGCCGACCTTGACCTCGGGCAGGCCGAGGCGCGTCTTGGGATTCTCGGCCGCCACGCGATAGTGGCAGCACAGCGTGATCTCGAAACCGCCGCCGAGCGCGAGGCCGTTGATCGCGGCCGCCCACGGCTTGCCCGACGTCTCGATCGAGCGCAGCACCTGCGAGAAGCGGCGGCTCTGGTCGAACAGCATCTGGTTCGCGGCGGTCTCGCCCTGCTCCTTGAGAACCTTGGCATAGGCCTGGTTCATGCCTTCGAGCATGGAGAGGTCCGCACCGGCGCAGAAGGCGTCCTTGGCGGAGGTGATGACGACACCCTTCACCGCGGCGTCGGCCGTGGTCGCCTTGACGATCGCGTCGAGCTCGCTGGTCGAGGTCTCGTCGAGCACGTTCATCGAGCGGCCCGGGATGTCCCAGGTGACGAGCGCGATGCCGTCGGAATCGGTTTCAACCTTGAAGTTCTTGTAAGCCATGTTGGTTGCTCCCCTACCCTTAGACGCGCTCGATGATGGTCGCGGTGCCCATGCCGCCGCCGATGCACAGCGTCACCAAGGCGGTGGATTTGTTGGTGCGCTCGAGCTCGTCGAGCACGGTGCCCAAAATCATCGCGCCGGTGGCGCCGAGCGGATGACCGAGCGCGATGGCGCCGCCATTGACGTTGATCTTGGCGTTGTCGATGTCGAAGGCCTGGATGTAGCGCAGCACGACGGAGGCGAAGGCCTCGTTAAGCTCGAACAGGTCGATATCCGACTTCTTCATGCCGGAACGCGCGAACAGCTTTTCGGTGACGTCGACCGGACCGGTCAGCATCATCGCGGGCTCGGAGCCGACGTTCGCGAAGGCGCGGATCTTTGCGCGGGGCTTCAAACCGTACTTCGCGCCCGCGTCCTTGCTGCCGAGCAGAACGGCGCCGGCGCCGTCAACGATGCCCGACGAGTTGCCGGCGTGATGCACGTAGTTGACGCGCTCGATCTCCGGGTGCGACTGCACCGCGACGCCGTCGAAGCCGCCCATCTGCGCCATCATCGTGAACGACGGCTGCAGCTGCGCCAGCGACTGCATCGTCGTCGAGGGACGCATGTGCTCGTCCTTGGCGAGGATGGTGAGGCCGTTGATGTCCTTCACCGGCACGATCGACCTGTCGAAGCGGCCTTCCTCCCAGGATTTTGCTGCACGCTGCTGGCTCTGCACGGCATAGGCATCGACGTCGTCGCGCGAGAAGCCGTATTTGGTGGCGATCAGGTCGGCCGACACGCCCTGCGGCATGAAGTAAGCGGGCACCGCCATCGACGGGTCCATCGGCCAGGCGCCGCCGGAGGCGCCGATGCCGACGCGGCTCATCGACTCCGCACCGCCGCCGATCACGAGCTCATGCTGGCCGCTCATCACCTGCGCGGCGGCGAAGTTCACGGCATCGAGGCCGGAGGCACAGAAGCGGCTGATCTGCACGCCGGGCACGGCTTCGCCGAGACCAGCCTTGAGCGCGGCAAAGCGCGCGATGTCGGAGCCGGCTTCGCCGACCGGATCGACGACGCCGAGCACGACGTCATCGACGGAATCTTCCGGCAGGTTGTTGCGGTCCTTGAGCGCCTTCAGCGGCACGGTGGCGAGCGCCAGCGCGGTGACTTCGTGCAGCGCGCCGTCCGCCTTGCCGCGGCCGCGGGGGGTGCGAACGTGATCGTAGATGAATGCCTCAGGCATGACGCCCTCCTGATCTGGTGTTCGAATTCTGTTAGCGCGGAAGCAGGCTCAGAACGCTTCCGCCGGCAGTTCCATGATGGTCGCGCAGCCGGACTGGATGCGCGCGAGATTGGCCGCGGTTTCCGGCAGCATGCGCTCCATGAAGAAGCGGCCGGTGACGAGCTTGGTCGAGAGATAGGGCGTCGCGCCGCTGGCGGCAATCTTGGCTTGCGTCACCTTCGCCATCTTCGCCCACATGTAGCCGAGCGCGACGAAGCCGAAGAGATGCAGATAGTCGGTCGCGGCGGCGCCGGCATTGTCCGGCTTCGCCATCGCGTTCTGCATCAGCCACGTGGTGGCCTGCTGGAGATGGCCAAGCGAAGCCGAGAGCGGGGCGATGAAGGGCTTGAGCGCCTCGTCGCCACCGTTCTCCTTGGCGAAGGCCATGACCTCGCCGAAGAACGCCATGATGGCGCGGCCGCCGTCGCGCGGCAGCTTGCGGCCGACGAGGTCGAGCGCCTGAATGCCGTTGGCGCCTTCATAGATCATGGCGATGCGGGCATCGCGCACGAACTGCTCCATGCCCTGCTCGGCGATGTAGCCGTGGCCGCCATACATCTGCTGCGCCTGCACCGCGTTGGCGAAGCCGTAGTCGGTGAGGAAGCCTTTCAGCACCGGCGTCATCAGGCCCATGTGATCATCCGCGGCCTGACGGTCCTTCGGGTCCTCGGAGCGGTGGGCAACGTCGCTCTTCAGCGCGGTCCACATCACGAAGGCACGCGCGGCCTCGTTGAAGGCGCGGATCGACAGCAGCGTGCGGCGCACGTCGGGATGCACGATGATCGGATCGGCCGGCTTGTCCGGCGCCTTCACGCCGGTGAGCGAACGGCCCTGGATGCGCTCGCGCGCATAGGCGACTGCGTTCTGATAGGCGACCTCGGACTGCGCGAGGCCCTGAACCGCGACGCCGAGGCGGGCCTCGTTCATCATCACGAACATGCCCTGCATGCCCTTGTTCTCTTCGCCGATCAGCCAGCCGGTGGCACCGTCGTAATTCATCACGCAGGTCGAATTGCCGTGGATGCCCATCTTGTGCTCGATCGAGCCGCAGACCACGCCGTTGCGGGCGCCGACCGAACCATCCGGATTCACAAGGAACTTGGGCACCACGAACAGCGACACGCCCTTGATGCCGGCGGGCGCGCCCTCGATGCGGGCGAGCACGAGGTGGATGATGTTGGGGGCGAGGTCATGCTCGCCGGCCGAGATGAAGATCTTGGTGCCCGTGATCTTGAAGCTGCCATCGGCCTGGCGCACCGCCTTGGTGCGGAGCATGCCGAGATCGGTGCCGCAATGCGGCTCGGTCAGGTTCATGGTGCCGGTCCACTCGCCGGCGACCATCTTCGGCACGTAGGTCTGCTTCTGCTCAGGCGAGCCGTGAACGATCAGCGCGGCGGTCGCGCCCATGGTGAGGCCGCCATACATCGAGAACGCCATGTTGGCGGAGATCTGGAATTCGTTGACCGCCTGCGAGAGCGTCACCGGCAGGCCCTGGCCGCCGAACTCGGTTGGCGCCGACAGGCCAAGCCAGCCGCCTTCGGCGACCTGCTTGAAGGCGTCCTTGAAACCCTTCGGCGTGGTGACGCTGCCGTCATCGGCGCGCTTGCAGCCTTCGAGATCGCCCACACGATTGAGCGGCTGCAGCACCTCTTCGGCAAGCTTGGCGGCTTCGCCGAGGATCGCCTCGCGCACGTCGCTCGATGCATCCGAGAAGCCGGCGAGATTGTCGTAGCGGTCGATCTGGAAGACGTCGTTCATCAGGAAGTTCACGTCTTCGACGGGGGCTTTATAGATCGGCATTGCGGTCTCCCGGCATGGGCTCTGACTATTGGTTTATGATTGAGCGGCGGCGAGTTGCTCCGCCATCAGGCGGTGCAGCATGTTGATGGCCTTGAGCGGGCGCACCATCACCTTGAAATTCGTGATTCGTCCCTCGGCATCGAAAGTGATGATGTCGACGCCGTTGATCTCGATGCCGTCGATGATGGTCTTGAATTCGAGCACGGCACCATTGGCGTTTCGCCATTCGCCGACATAGCTGAAGCCCGGGCCGCCAAGCACCTTCTCGGCGCTGGCGAGATATTTGAAGGTGATGTCGCGACCGCGCTGCGGCGAGTGCACGACGGGGCTTTCGAACACCGCGTCGGGGTGGAGCAGGTCCCAGAGCGCTTTCGCGTCATGAGACTTCATGAAGGCGTACCAGGAATCGAGGCCGGTCATTGTCAGGTGCCTCCCAAAGGGCTTTGGCAAAAACGCGAAAACAACCCCATGCACAGTAGCGTCAAGGGTGCTCTTCCGGGGGTCTGAAGCCCCACCTCATATGCACATTGACGCATATGCGTCGATACGCATAAAGTCAAGCTGCTTGGTTAAGGTCACAGGGAGGCAGGTCACATGGCGCTGGGCGACGCGATCCTCGCATGCCTGACGGAACGTCCGATGACGGGCTACGAGCTCGCCAAGACATTCGATTCCTCGATCGGCTTCTTCTGGAAAGCCGACCACCAGCAGATCTATCGCGAGCTCTCCAAGCTGCGCGACCGCGGCTACATCCAGGGCCGTGAGGTCGTACAGTCCGGCAAGCCCAATAAGCTCATTTATACGCTCACTCCGGAAGGACGAACAGCGCTGCGGCACTGGGCCGCGCGGCCGAGCACCCCTCCGTCCATCAAGGACGACCTGCTGGTCCGGCTGCATGCCCTCGACAGCATCGACATCGAGCCCATCCGCACCGATTTGATGGACCGCCTGGAGCATCACCGCGATCGGCACGAGAATTACGAGCGGATCCTGAAGAAGCGTTTTCCCGAAGGAACGGCGTCTGATGTGCTCGACCTCGGCAATCTGCTGCTGCTCCGCCTCGGCGCGCGGCACGAGCAGATGGTGGCGGACTTCTGCGAGGAAGCACTCGACGCGCTGTCGGCGATGAGCGGCAAGGATAAGGGGTCCGGCACGGTGGTGCCGCTGGACGACGGCAAGCGCGAGGGGAAGGGCTGAGGGCGCTAGACCGGCAAATTGTCAGTCATCCCGGGCGGCACCTCGCCCTGCTTTGACCGCTCGGCCAGAAGCTGCTTTTCGGCCTCATACCAGAAGGTGTCCATTTTCCCGCTGGGCTCGCCTGCGCCTTTCCAAATCTCGTAGGCGCGCTTGCGGACATCCTCTTCGGTCAGACCTGCCATTTTGAGCCATCCTTCGTTGCTGAAGTTCCAAGCTGCCAACACGCAGAGAGTTCCTGCCAGGGCGGGATTCCGACCGTACCCACGGGCGAGGCAGGCCGAGGCCGCCCAACTTTAAGACACCGGCGACGCGTTCCTTAACCCGTTATTTACCGTAACAGGAAAAAGTCGGTTTTCGAGGCAGACGACCCGCGTCAAATCCGATTGTCTTAACAACCGGCACGCGTGGGGAGACTGGAGGCGCCGGGTGGGGCGCCGGAGTCGGAACCGGACAGAGTCATGAATTCGCGCGTATCGTGGAGTGTTGACGGTATCGATCCATCCGTCAGGGAGCGGGCCGAAGCTGCTGCGCGCAGAGCCGGCATGTCACTCAACGATTGGCTGAACTCCACACTCGGCGAGACTGCCCCGCAGAACTTTCGCGGGCCTTACGATCCGCGTCAGGATCAACGTCCCGATCCGCGCGCGCAGCAGATGCAGAGTCAGGAAAGCCGCGACGTCGCCGACATCCATCAGCGCCTCGACGCGATCACCCAGCAGATCGAACGGATTTCGAAGCCCGCAGCGCCGCGCCAGGATTCGTCGCGTGAGAGAGACGTGTCGCGCGAGCAGGGCGTTGCCCGCCAGCTCAACGACGCGATCTCGCGGCTCGATGCCCGGCTGTCGCAGATCTCGCGGCCCCAGCCGCCGCAGCCTCAAGCGCAGCAGCCCCAAGCGCCACAGCCTCAACCACCGCGACCCGCACCGGTCGAGACGCGCCAGCGCCAGGCCGATGCGGTCGAGCGTGCGGCCGCGCAAGTCTATCGCAGCTCGCCTCCCCTGAGCCCCGCGTCGTTCGACGTCGCGGTCGCCGAGATCACCGCACGGCAGAGCGAGCTCGACGGGTTCGCACCGCGCCAGCTGCCGCCGCGCGCCGCGCCGTCGATCGCGCCTTCGGCTGCTCCCTATGCTCCGCCAATGGCGCCGCCCGCGACCGCCTATGCTCCGCCGCCGCCGCAAGCAGGGCCGGATTTCTCCGCGCTCGAACGCCATCTGCTCAAGATCACGAGCCAGATCGAGTCGCTGCAGCGCCCCGACAACACCGAGCAGGCGATCAACGGCTTCCGCGCCGAGCTCGCCGAGATCCGCAACGCCATCACCGAGGCGATGCCGCGCCGCGCGATCGAATCGATCGAGAACGAGATCCGCTCGCTGCACCGTCGCATCGACGAGACCCGCTCCAACGGCACCGACGGCCAGATGCTCTCGGGCATCGAGCGCGCGCTCGCCGACATCAAGCAGGTGCTGCGTACGCTGACGCCGGCCGAGCAGCTCACCGGCTACGACGAAGCCATCCGCAATCTCGGCGCCAAGCTCGATCTGATCCTGCGCGCCAATGACGACCCCTCGACCGTACGCCAGCTCGAAGGCGCGATCTCGGCATTGCGCGGCATCGTCTCGAACGTCGCCTCCAACGAAGCGCTGGCACGGCTCTCCGAGGACGTGCAGCTGCTGTCGTCCAAGGTCGACCAGGTCAATCGCTCCTCGGACCGCGGCGACAGCTTTGCCGTGCTGGAGCAGCGCATTGCCGCACTCACCGCCGCGCTGGAAACGCGCGAGCGGCCGCAACCTGTCGAGAGCACCGAACATCTGGAAGCCGCGATCCGCGCGCTGTCCGACCGCTTTGATCGCATGCCGGTCGGCAACGACTCGGCATCGGCCTTCGCGCATCTGGAGCAGCGGGTCTCCTATCTGCTGGAGCGGATCGAGGCCAACTCCGATTCGCGTGGCGGCAATCTGAGCCGTGTCGAGGACGGGCTGCACGACATCCTGCGCCACCTCGAGCGGCAGCAGGCCACTTATTCTGCGCTCGCCGAAAGCCGAAGCTCCGGGCCGTCTCCCGATTCCGGAATGGTCGACCTCGTCAAGCGCGAGCTGTCCGACATCCGCTACAGCCAGGCCGAAACCAACCGCAGCACGCAGGATTCGCTGGAGGCCGTCCACAACACGCTCGGCCATGTCGTCGACCGCCTTTCGATGATCGAGGGCGATCTGCGTGCGGTGCGTACCGCGCCGCCGGCGCCGATGCCAATGGCCGCGCCCATGCCGATGGCCGCACCGATGCCGATGGCGGCACCGGCTGAGCCGGCGCCGATGGCACGCGAGCAGCAGCCGCCGAAATACGATCCGAAGCCCGAGCTGCAAAATCCCGCCGCCGCGCAGCATGCGCACTCCACCTTCGTGGCCGCGCCGCGCGAATTCCATGCTGCCGTGCCCGCTGCGCCTCCGCCGCTGCCGATGACGCCGGTTCCGCCGCGCGCGATCAGCGAAATCCTCGAGCCGCACACGGCGCCGGCCCGCGCCGCGATCGCGCCCGAACTGCCGCCGGATCATCCGCTCGAGCCCGGCACGCGCCCGAACGGCCGCCCCGCCACGCCGTCCGAGCGCATTGCCGCGTCCGAAAGCGCGATCAGCGAAATCCCCGCCGCTCCGAAGGAACCGGTGTCGTCGTCGAGCTTCATCGCGGCCGCGCGCCGCGCCGCGCAAGCTGCCGCCGCGCAGCCGCCGGAGAAGCCCGCCCGCGGCGTCAAGGCCGCCATCGCGGCCCGCGTCAAGGACAAGGGCCAAGGTCAGGCACAGGCGCAAGCACAGCAAGGCGCCTCGACCATCACCTCGAAGATCCGCTCGCTGCTGGTCGGCGCGAGCGTCGTCGTGATCGTGCTCGGCACCTTCAAGATGGCGATGAACCTGCTCGAAGGCGGCAGCACGCAGCCGGCCCCGCAGGCGATGGAGAACACGAGCCAGCCCGCGCCGCAGGCGCCGCCACCGGTCGAGAACAAGCCCGCCGTGCCCGAGCAGGTCACGCCGTCGATGACCTCGCCGACGCCGATCGGCAAGCAGTCCCTGAACAATGCCGCACCGGCGCCCGCGCCTGTGACGAACTCGGGCAACACGGCGTCGGTCGAAATTCCTCCCGCGCCCGCCGCAGCCCCGCCCGCGTCCTCCAGCGACGTGACCGGCGCGCTGTCGGGCACGAGCCGCGGACGGCTCGGCACGATCCAGGTGCCGCCGAGCGAGAAGCTGCCTGACGGCATCGCTGGTCCCGCCCTGCGCACCGCCGCGATGAAGGGCGATGCGACCGCGGCCTACGAGATCGGCGTACGCTTTGCCGAGGGCAAGGGCGTGGCCGCGAATTACGACGAAGCGGCGAAATGGTACGACCGCGCGGCGCAGGCCGGCGTGGTGCCCGCGACCTTCCGTCTCGGCACGCTCTACGAAAAGGGCCTCGGCGTGAAGAAGGACGCCGACATCGCCCGCCGCTACTACACGCAGGCCGCCGAGCGCGGCAACGCCAAGGCGATGCACAATCTCGCGGTGCTCGACGCCGACGGCGGCGGACGCGGCGCCAACTACAAGAGCGCGGCGCAGTGGTTCCGCAAAGCCGCCGACCGCGGCGTCGCCGACAGCCAGTTCAACCTCGGCATCCTCTATGCCCGCGGCATCGGCGTCGAACAGAACCTCGCCGAGTCCTACAAATGGTTCACCCTCGCCGCCGGGCAGGGCGACGCGGACGCAGCGACCAAGCGCGACGACGTCGCCAAGCGTCTCGACCCGCAATCGCTCGCCGCTGCCAAGCTCGCGATCCAGACCTTCAGCGCCGAGCCGCAGCCCGACGACGCCGTCAACGTCCAGGCGCCCGCCGGCGGCTGGGACAGCGCTCCGCAGGCGGCTGCAAAGCCGGCGCCGAAGCCGGTTGCGACCAAGAAGTCGGCCTCGGCCGCGCATTGAGCTCGATGAGATTCGGCCCGGTGTCCACCTCTCCCCCAGCGGGGAGAGGTCGGATCGCTTTGGCGCGCAATTGCGCGCCTGAGCGATCCGGGTGAGGGGCCGCGGCACTCACCGAGACTGTAACCCCTCACCCGGATCGCATCTTCGATGCGTTCCGACCTCTCCCTTCGGGAGAGGTGATCCGCGTCCCTGGCTTGCATCAGTTCAGACAAGCTGGTCCCGATCATTCACCACGCGCCAATTTCCCGGTCCCTCCCCGCGCCGAATTCCGCTATTGAAGGGCGCGGCATGCCCTTCGAGCGAGCGCTCCGCGAAATCGATCCGTCTCGCCGGAGCGTGGGTCCGATGCAGCTCTACCTTCCGATCGCCGATCTTCCGGTCAACGTGTTCCTGGTGCTGGCGATGGGCGCGGCCGTCGGCTTCGTCTCCGGCATGTTCGGGATCGGCGGCGGCTTCCTGATGACGCCATTGTTGATCTTCATCGGCATCACGCCCGCGGTCGCGGTCGCCTCCGTCGCGAGCCATATCGCGGCCTCGTCGTTTTCCGGGGCGCTGACCTATTGGCGACGTCGCGCGATCGATCCGGCGCTGGCGAGCGTGTTGTTGTGCGGCGGCGTGACCGGCACGGCTCTGGGCGTCTGGACCTTCACGCAGCTCCGCGCGCTCGGCCAGCTCGATCTGATGATCGCGCTCTCCTACGTGGTGCTGCTCACCACGGTCGGCAGCCTGATGTTCTCCGAAGGCCTGCGCGCATTGATGCGGACCCGGCGCGGCGCCGTGCCGCCGCGCCGCACGCACAGCTGGATCCACGGCCTGCCGCTGAAAATGCGGTTCAAGCGCTCCAAGATCTATCTGTCGGTGATCCCGGTCGTCGTCATCGGCGTCGTGATCGGCTTCATCGGCGCGATCATGGGCATCGGCGGCGGCTTCATCCTAGTTCCGATCATGATCTATATCCTGCGCGTGCCGACCTCGACGGTAATCGGAACCTCGATGATCCTGACATTGGTCACCATGCTGTTCGCGACCATGCTGCATGCGGTGACCAATCATCTCGTCGACGCCGTGCTGGCGCTGATCCTGATGGTCGGCGGCGTGACCGGCGCGCAATTCGGCGCCCGCGCCGGCCAGAAGATCCGCGGCGAGCAGCTGCGGCTGCTGCTGGGCCTGCTGATCCTTTCGGTCGGCGTCCGCTTCGCGGTCGAGCTGGTGATCCGCCCCGAAGACCTCTTCACCATCCGTGAGCTGGGAGTGAGCGGATGACGCGCGTTGTTCTCGCGGCGCTTCTGGTGCTGTGGCTCGGCGCGTCCGCGCGGGCCGAGCGGCTGATCGTGTCGGTCTCCAACCACCGCGTCACGGTGACGCCAAACTATTCCGGCGAGGAGCTGGTGCTGTTCGGTTCGGTGGAGAAGGACGCTTCCACGCCGGCCGACCGCACGGCCTACGATCTCGTGGTCACCGTGATGGGCCCGCGCGCCGACATGGTGACGCGGCGCAAGGAGCGCACCTTCGGCATCTGGATCAACACCGACTACCGGCAGTTCCTGCAGGTGCCGAGCTATCTGGCGCTGTTCGCCAATCGGCCGTTCGACAGCATCACCTCGCCCGAGATCGCGCGGCGGCAGCAGATCGGGCTGAACAACGTGCTGCTGACCCAGCGCGTCAGCGGCGATTACGCCGACGTGGTGCCGAACGACGCCTTCCGCTCCGCGTTCATTCGCTTGCGCACCCAGCGCGGGCTCTATCGCGAGGATGCGAGCGCGGTGACGTTCCTGACGCCGACGCTGTTCCGGACCGGCATTCCGCTGCCGGCGGAGGTGCCGATCGGGACCTATGAGGTGGACATAAAACTGTTCGCGAACGGCGCGTTCATCGGCAAGACCGAGACCGCGTTCGAGATCGTCAAGGTCGGGTTCGAGCAGTTCGTCGCGACGACGGCGCGGCAGAACGGGCTGGTCTATGGCCTCGTCACGGCGGCCATGGCGCTGATGACGGGATGGATGGCGTCGATCGTGTTTCGGAAGGATTAGCCTCCGCCGTCATTGCGAGTGAAGGCACGCGGTAATCTCTCCGGGTCGTCCTGGCGAAAGCCAGGACCCATAACCACAGGCAGTCGTGATTGCGGAGACTCGGAGTTACCATCACGAGCCAAACTGCTCCCTGGGGTAATGGGTCCTGGCTTTCGCCAGGACGACGTCGGGGCAACTACGGCGCCTCAACCACCGTCGGCACGCCGGGCTCAAGCAACCGCAACCGCGTCCCGAAACCCAGCACGTCAAACGTCTTGCGCAGATCCTCGCTGTTCTGGCGGAAATGCGCCCAGCCTTCGGTATGCACGGGCACGATCATCGCGTCAGGGAAAGCGCGCGCGGTCTCGATGGTGTCGTTGGTGTCCATGGTGAGATGGAACGGCCCGCGCGTCTGCGCAGCACCCGCAAAGGGCAGCACCACGCCGCATTTGAAGCGGCGCGCGACCTCGGCGACGCCGTCGAACCAGGTGGTGTCGCCGCTGATATAGACCGCGCTCGTGTCCTTGCGGCTCGACTGCACCACGAAGCCGATGACATCGCCCGACAGCGGCTCGATGCCGGCCGGGCCGTGACGCGCCGGCGTGGCGGTGATGGTCAGCGTGTTGCCGTCGGCGTCCTTCAGATGCGCCGTCGCCCAGGGCGCGAGGCCCTCGACATGGCCGCCGAGACGTTTTGCGCCGGCCTCGGTCGTCAGCGCGCGCGGCGCCTTGAGCAGATAGTCGCGGCCGGACTTGTCGAGATTGTCGGAGTGCTGGTCGTGGCTGAGCAGCACGGCATCGATCGGGCCGATCGCGTCGGCCTTCACCGCGGGACCGATGGTCTTCTCGAGCTTCACATGCGGCAGCTGATAGGCGCCGGGCGCATCGAAGGTCGGATCGGTGAGCAGGCGAAAGCCGTCGATCTCGATCAGCGCGGTGGGGCCGCCGATCAGGGTGATGGACACAGGCATGAGGGGAACTCCTCTTACACGATCGCCTTTGCGGGGCGCGTCACCAGGTAAATGCCGAGCGCCACCGGAATGATCCCCAGCAGGTCGCGCATCTCGACATGCTCGCCGAGCACGAGGAAGGCGAACAGCATGCCGAGCGGCGGCATCAGGAAATGATAGGCACTGGCAGCCGTGGCGCCACACACTTTCAGGAGATGAAACCAGAGCCAGTAAGCCAGGATCGAGCCGCCGAGCACGAGGAAGGCGAAGGCACCGATCAGGCTTGGGGTGACGTCGATCGCATGAACGTCGGCGAAGGTGAGCGCGACCGGCGTCAGCACGATGCCCGCCGCGAGATTCTGCACGCCGTTGCCGATCCACAAGGACCCCTTCGGCGCGAACAGCTTGAACAGGATGGTGCCGGCGACGATGGAGGCGAGCGAGGCCAGCGTGAAGAGGATGCCGTGCAGAGAGTCCGTGCCGACCGCGAGGCGATGCCAGACGATCAGGGTGACGCCGATGATTCCAAGCGAGAGGCCGCTCGCCTTGCGCCAGGTCATGCCCTCGCCGAGCAGAAGCGCCGCGAGCGCAGCCGTGAACACCGGGTTGGCCGAGACGATCAGGCCGCCGAGGCCGGCGGAGACCGATTGCAGGCCGGTGTAGCCGAGCCCGAGATAGAGCGCGTTGTTGGCGATGCCGAGCACGGCAAAGATCAGGGCATCGCGCCACGACAACGACCAGTCGCCGCGGATAGCGGTGGCGCCGAGGATCAAGACGCCGGCGAGCGAGAAGCGCGCGGCCAGCAGGATCAGCGGCGGGCAATGGGTGACGCCGATCTTGCCGGCGACGAAAGCATAGCTCCAGAGCAGGCAGAACACGCCGATGGCGAGAGGCAACGTGTTGAAGCGGCTGCGGGGGACCGAAATCGAAGGGGCGAGGGACATGGCATTCTCCTGAGCCCTCGATCTAGGGACGCCGCTTGCTATTTGGAAATTAAATGATTAACTCGTCATCAGTGGATTTTCGAATGGAGGCGCCCATGCTCGATCTGGAGCTCCTGCGCAGCTTCGTCTCAGTGGTCGAGGCCGGCGGCTTCACCCGCGCGAGCGAACGCGTCCACCGCACGCAGTCGACCGTCAGCCAGCAGATCAAGCGGCTGGAGGAGGACGTCGGTCAGGTGCTGCTGCACCGTGACGGCAAGGACGTGCGCCCCACCGAGGCCGGCGAACGGCTGCTGTCCTATGCACGGCGGCTGCTGTCGCTGGCGGAAGAGGCGCGCGACGTGCTGCGCGAGCCCGACGGGGGCGCGGTCCGGCTCGGCATCCCCGAGGATTTTGCGGCGTATCGGCTGGCAAAGCTGCTCGGCGCGTTCTCGCGCTCTCATCCGAACCTGCGGCTCGACGTGCGCGCCGACCAGAGCAAGAACCTCGCCCGCGATCTCGAACGCGGCGAACTCGATCTCGCGCTCTACAAGCGTGAGGCCGGCGGCAAGGAAGCCATCGCGATCTGGCCGGAGGAGGTGCACTGGGTCACCAGCAAGAGCCATCCGGTCGATATCAACGTGCCGTCGGTGCCGCTGATCGGCTTTCCGCTCGGCTGCCTCTACCGCGCCGGCGCCATCCATGCGCTGGAAACCGCCGGCCGCGCCTGGCACATGTCATACTCGTCATCGAGCCTCGCCGGCATCCAGGCCGCCGTCGCCGCCGGCATGGGCCTGAGCATTCTGTCGGAAATGTCGATCCTGCCTGACCATCGCGTGCTGACGGCCAAGGACGGCTTTGCGCCGATCAACCGCACCGAGGTGGCGCTGATGGCCGCCCCGAACGCCAGCTCCGCGACGCTGCGGCTGGCGGATCGACTCGCTGAGTTTTGCGAGGACGTGCAGGCGAAGGCGGCTTAGTTGCCGTAGGAGAAATCTGCCGCCGCGATTCCAGTGCGTTCCCTCCCCCCTTGCGGGGGAGGGCTAGGGAGAGGGGTACCACACGGGGACTCTCTCGGTGAGCGCGTACGGCACGAACGAAGCTAGATAGACCTCTTCCTGGGCCCCCTCTCCCCCACCCTCCCCCGCAAGGGGGGAGGGAGCGCAGTTGTGCGCGTAGAGAGAGCGTTCGATCCGAATTGAGACGGCGCCAATCAATAGCAGCGCGACGCCGCAATCGCGTGCACGCGACGGTCGCCGAGCAGATGCGCGACAAAGCTGGTCTTCGGAAAGATCTTTGCAAACGCCGCATCGCGGATGCTGAGGCCGCCGGCATAGGCGCCGAAGGCCGGCATCACGGCGCGTAGGCCGTCGCTGGCGAAGCAACGGCGCTCCATCGAACGGCCGCGCGCGGAAACGCGCGCCTTGGGATGCAGATGGCCGGCGATCTCGCCATGCGCGCCGGTCGGCTCGTGGCGGAACGTGATCGGGCCGATCGCGACTTCATCGGCGACAGTGCCGCCGAGATCGCGCGGCAGCATGGGATCGTGATTGCCGGAGATCCAGATCCAGTCGCGGCCACTTTGGAGCGCGGCGACGGCGTCGCGGTCATCCGCGGAGAGGCGCTCGTGCGCGGCGCGATCGTGAAAGCTGTCGCCGAGCGCGATGACGATCTTTGGATCATGGCGGGAGATGACAGCAGCGAGCCGGCTCAGCGTCGCCAGCGTATCATAGGGCGGCAGCAGCACGCCGCGGGTGGCGAAGCTGGAACCTTTTTCAAGATGCAGGTCGGAGACGACGAGCAGGCGCTGCTCTTCCCAGAACAGCGCGCCGGAGAGATCGGCCGCAAAAGTCACATCGCTGATGCTGACCCTGGAAACGCGCATGTCCTCGACATCCTCTGAAACCAGCGCGCCCAACGTCACGTCAAAACCTGCTCTATCCCATCGCCTCTTTGACCAGCTCGTCGGCGGCTTCCGCCAACAGCTCGTCGCCAGCTTCGCCATAAACTGACTCGCGGCCGATTTCCAGCATCACGGGGACGGCGAGCGGGGAGACGTGGTCGAGTTCCCGGTGGGTGATGCGGCCCTGGATGCGGGCGAGCATGTCGCCGAGACGGCGCAGGTCGAGCAGGCCGGTGGCCGCGTCCGCGCGCGCGGCGCGCAGGAGTACGTGATCGGCCTGGTGCTTGCGCAGCACGTCGTAGACGAGATCGGTCGAGAACAGCACCTGGCGGCGGCTCTTCTCCTCGCCGGTGTGGCGGCGCGCGATCAGGCCGGAGATGATCGCGCAATTTCGGAACGTGCGCTTCATCAGAGCGGATTCGGCGAGCCAGGCCTCGAGGTCGTCGCCGAGCATATCGGGATCGAATAGCGCGTTGAGATCGAGCCTGCCGTTGCGGATCATGAAGGACATGTCGCCGAGCGCCCAGATCGCCACCGCATATTCGTTGGCGACGAAGCCGAGCGGCCGCGCCCGCGCGCGTTCCAGCCGGCGCGTCAGCAGCATGCCCAGCGTCTGGTGCGCGAGACGGCCTTCGAAGGGATAGCAGACGATGTAATGCTTGTTGGCGCGCGGAAAGCTCTCGACCAGCAACTCGCGCACCGCGGGCACGCGCGACACGTCCTTCTGCAATGACAACCAGTCACGCACCTGCTCCGGCAACGCTTTCCACGCGCGCCCGTCATCGAGCAGCCGGCGGACGCGTTCGGCGAGATAGGTCGAGAGCGGAAACTTGCCGCCCATATAGGACGGCACCTTGGGATCCTTGTCATGCGCGCGCGAGACATAGACCTGGTCCTCGACCAGGGTTTCGTAGCGCACGACCTCGCCGCTGAACACAAAAGTGTCGCCGGGGCTCAGGCCCTCGATGAAGGCCTCCTCGATCTCGCCGAGCAATCGGCCGCCGCGCGCGATCACGCCGGTCGCGCCACCTGCTTTTCCTTGCCCGCCGCCGCGCGAGCGCACCAGCCGCACCTTCAGCATGTCGTCCTCGACAATTGTGCCGACATTCATCCGGTAGCTCTGCCGCACTTTTGGATTGGCCACGCGCCAGCGGCCCTCCTTGTCCTGCTTGATGCGGGCGAAGCGCTCATAAGTTTTTAGCGCGTAACCGCCGGAGGCGACGAAGTCGACGACGTCGTCGAAATCCTGTCGCGTCAGATCGGCGTAAGGCGCCGCAGTGCGCACCTCGTCGTAAAGCGCCTCGGAGAAAAACGGCTCGCCGCAGGCGCAGCCGAGCACGTGCTGGGCCAGCACGTCGAGCGCACCGATGCGCAGCGGCGGCGTGTCCTGTGCGTTCTCGGCGATGGCGTCGATGGCGACGCGGCATTCCAGCACCTCGAAGCGATTGGCCGGCACCAGCACCGCGCGCGAGGCCTCGTCGAGGCGATGGTTGGCGCGACCGATGCGCTGCATCAGGCGCGACGCCCCCTTGGGCGCGCCGATATTGACGACGAGATCGACGTCGCCCCAGTCGACGCCGAGGTCGAGCGAGGAGGTGCAGACCACGCCGCGCAATTTGCCCGCCGACATGGCATCCTCGACCTTGCGGCGCTGCGCGACGTCGAGCGAGCCATGATGCAGCGCGATCGCCAGATTGTCGTCGTTCATGCTCCAGAGATTCTGGAACAGCATCTCGGCCTGGCTGCGGGTGTTGACGAAAACCAGCGTGGTCTTGTTCGCCTTGATCAGCTCGTAGATTTCAGGAAGCGCGTGGCGCGCGCTGTGACCGGCCCAGGGCAGCCGTTCGCGCGTATCGAGCATCTCGACCTGCGGCGGCGCCGCGCCGCCGGCGATGACGATGTCGGCGGAGCAGGCCTCTTTCGGTTGCGGCACCAGGAAGCGGGCCAGCGATTCCGGCTCGGCGACCGTTGCAGACAGGCCGATCGCGCGCATCTGCGGCGCCAGCCGCCACAGCCGCGCCAGGCCCAGCGAGAGCAGATCGCCGCGCTTGGAGGTCACCAGCGCGTGCAGCTCGTCCAGCACGATGCGTTTGAGCGAGGAAAATAAAAACGGCGCGTCGTCGGAGGAGAGCAGCAATGCGAGCTGCTCCGGTGTCGTCAGCAGGATGTCCGGCGGATAGCGCCGCTGCCGCTGGCGCCGCGACACCGGCGTGTCGCCGGTGCGGGTCTCGATCTTGATCGGCAGGCCCATCTCGGCGACCGGCCGCTCCAGATTGCGCGCGATGTCGACCGCGAGCGCTTTCAGCGGCGAGATGTAGAGCGTGTGCAGGCCGCTGCCGCGTTGCACGGCGCGGCCGGTGGAGACGACGGATTTCGCGGGAGAGGTCGGCGCGGCACTTAGTTCCACCAGCGTCGGCAAGAATCCCGCCAGCGTCTTGCCGGCGCCGGTCGGCGCGATCAGAAGCGCGCTAGCGTCCTCGCGCGCCTTCTCCAGCAGTGCGAGCTGATGCTCGCGCGGCGCCCAGCCACGGGCCGCAAACCACGCCTGGAAGCGCTCGGGCAGCAATGCGGCCGGCTCGGCCGGTATTTTGAGGATGCGGGGCGGCACGGCGTAAGAGGTAAGCCGTGCCGGCGGGTTCGTCGAGGGGTGGGGAGGTCCCTACTCCGACATCGGCTTGTCCGAGATATCCCAATCCTTGCCGCTGAAGATCGAGATGAACAGCGTCTTCATCGGCGTGTAGTCGTCGGGCGTATAGTCGTAGGTGACGCCGTCGAGGAAATAGGGCGAGTGGAAGCCCTTCAGCGTGGAGGCCTGCTTCAGCACGTTGGCGCGGGTGAGCTCGTCGCCGCAGCGGCGCAGGATCTCGCCCATGGTCACGGCCTGGCCGTAGCCGGCAAAGGCGATGGTGTTGTCCTGATCGATCGCCGGCGTGTACTGCTTGCGCAGTGCCTCGAACGCCATCACGTCGGGGTCCTTCTCCCATTTCGGCAGACCGACCTCCTTGTTGTAGCGGATGGCGACGATGCCCGCGGCGTTCTCGAGGCCCGCGGCGTTGAGGATCGAGCGGCCGGTCGAGCCCGCCGACAGCAGCTGCAGCGGCTTCCAGCCGAGCTCGGCGACTTTACGGATCGACTGCGACGTCGCCTTACCGGTGGTGATGTTGTAGAAAACGTCCGCGCCCGATTTCGAGAGATTGATGAGCTGGGAATCGACCGTGGGATCGGTGAGATCGTAGGTCTGTTCCATGATCACCGATGCGGTGCCGCCGGCATCAGCCAGCACCTTCTTGAAGGGACCGAGGAAGTCGCGACCGAAATCATCGTTCTGGTAGAGGATGCCGACCTTGGCATTCGGCTTCGTGGCGACGACGTGCCGCGCCAGGATGCGTGCCTCGGTCGGATAGAGCGGCAGGCCCGCCATCGTCCATTTGAACTCTTTCGGGTTATTCCACTTCGAGGCGCCGGTGTTGAGCAGCAGTTGCGGCACGCCCTTGGAGTTCAGGTATTTGTGCACGGCGGTCTGCGGCGCGGTGCCGAGCGAGCCGTAGAGCGCCAGCACCTCCTCCTGCTCGACGAGGCGGCGCGTCGCCTCGACGCATTTCGGCGCGCTGTAGGCGTCGTCCATGGTCAGGAACTTGATCTTGCGTCCGTTGATGCCGCCCTTCTCGTTCAGCATCTGGAAATAGGCTTCGCCAATGCGCCCGAGCACCCCGTAGAGCGAGCCGGGACCGGAGTGCGGCACGGTCTGCCCGATCTTGATCTCGGTGTCGCTGGCGCCCGCATCGTATTTCTTCTCGGCGGCCCAGACATACGGCGCGGGCAGAACGGATGCGGCAATGGTGGCGAGCGCGGCGGCGCTGACATCGCGCCGCGATGGATTCTTGGTCATTGTTGTTTCTCTCCCTAATGCGCGCATTGTGCTGGCTTCGCCGCACCGCTCGCAAGTAGGAAGATCGTCGCTGAGCGACGCATGACGCTTAATTTGCAGCGTGTTTAGCGCCTAGACTCAAGTTTTCTCGGCAACGACGACGAGACCGCGCACCGGCTCGTTGTTCTCGTTGCGCGGCGAGCACGGCTCCAGTGTGAGAAGCTTGAGGCCGGCCTTCGCGATCGCACCGCGCGCATATTCCGCCGAATGGGCATAGCGCAGGCCTTCGCCGAGAACAGTGCCATCGCCGTCATGCGTCTCCAGCGTGAAGGCAAGCACGCCGCCGGTCGCAAGCACGCGCCTTGCTTCCGTGAGCACCGGCGCGAGATCGGAGAGATAGACGAAGGCGTCAGCGGCGACGACGAGGTTCGCGTATCCGTCCGCCTTGCTGCGCAGGCCTTCGATCATGTCGGCGACCTCGAGCTCGGCGTAGAGCTCGGTGGCGCGCGCCTCCTTGATCATGCCGGGCGACAGATCGATGCCGATAAAATAGTCGACCTGTTTTGCGAAGGCAGCCGCCGCCAGGCCGGTGCCGCAGCCGAGATCGATGGTGCGTTTGAAAAACGCCGGCTTCTTCGCCGCGACGCGCGCGGCCAGCACCGCCTTGAAGATCAGCGACGGCGCGCGATAGCCGAGATCGTTGATCAGCGCGTGCTCGAAGCGCGGCGCGTATTGGTCGAACAGCGCCTGCACATAGGCCTTGGGCATCTCCGCCATCTCGGTATCGCCAAGCCGCATCAGATGCAGGCCGGCGCCGTGCTGGTCCTCCGGATCGGACTCGCGGGCTTTGCGAAATGCCGCGATCGCCTTGTCGCGCTCGCCGAGCTGCTGGCGGATCTCGCCGAGCGTGAACCAGGCGGAGGTGAAGTTTGGCGCGAGCTCGATCGCCTGCTCGATCAGATCGGCGGCGGCGGGCAGATCGCCCTTGAGCTGGAGGTCGCGTGCGAACTCGAAACGGCGGTCGGCCATGAGATCGCCGGAGGTCAGAAACAGGCGGAGCGGCATTGGGAACCAGGTGGTGACTCGAAGATGCGGTGGAGCGACCTATATACCAATCATGCGCCCGCAAGACATCCTGCTGCCAACTGCTGACGGCCTGTGCTGCAAGCCCGGCGGCTTCCACATCGACCCCGTCCGCCCGGTCGAGCGCGCCGTGATCACCCACGGCCATTCCGACCATGCCCGCGCCGGCCATGGCGCGGTGCTGGCGACGCAGGAAACCCTGGACATGATGCGGCTGCGCTACGGCGAGAATTTTGCCGGCGCGACGCAAATCATCAGCTATGGCGAGGAGATCCGCCTCGGCGACGTCAAGGTGAAGTTTCATCCCGCCGGCCATGTGCTGGGCTCGGCGCAGATTGCCGTCACCTGCAAGGACACCTGCATCGTCGCCTCCGGCGACTACAAGGACGCGCCCGACCCGACCTGCGTACCGTTCGAGCTGGTGCCCTGCGATGTCTTCATCACCGAGGCCACGTTCGGCCTGCCGGTGTTTCGCCATGGCGATGCGGCCCTCGAGGTGAAGAAGCTGCTCGCCTCCGTCGCGCTGTTTCCGGAGCGCGCGCATCTCGTCGGCGCCTACTCGCTCGGCAAGGCGCAGCGCGTAATCGCGCTGCTGCGCCTCGCCGGCTATGACGCTCCGATCTACCTGCACGGCGCGATGGAGAAGATCACCGAATATTATCAGAGCCGCGGCATCGCGCTCGGCGAGCTCAGGCCGGCGATGGGTGTGAAGAAGGCGGCATTCGCCGGCACCATCACGCTGGCGCCGCCGTCGGCGACATCAGATATCTGGGCGCGACGCTTCCCCGATCCCGTCACCGCCTTCGCCTCGGGCTGGATGCGCGTGCGCGCCCGCGCGCGGCAGGGTGGCGTCGAATTGCCGCTGGTGATCTCCGATCACGCCGATTGGGACGGCCTCACCGCCACCATCGCCGCGACCGGCGCCGGCGAGATCTGGGTGACCCACGGCCAGGAAGATGCGCTGGTGCATTGGTGCAAGACGAAAGGCCTGCGGGCGCAACCGCTCGATCTCGTCGGTTATGGCGAGGAAGAGGAGAGCGAGCCGCCGATGCAAGGCGAGGCCGAGGCATGAACCGCTTCGCCGAGCTGCTCGACCGCCTCGCCTATGAGCCCGGCCGCAACAACAAGCTGCGGCTGCTTACCAGCTATTTTCGCGAGGTCGGCGATCCCGACCGCGGCTACGCGCTGGCCGCGCTCACCGGCGCGCTCAGCTTCAAGCACGCGAAGCCGGCGTTGATCCGCGACTTGATTGCGTCGCGCACCGATGAGGTGCTGTTCGGGTTGAGTTACGATTATGTCGGTGATCTCTCGGAGACGGTGGCGCTGATGTGGCCGCGCAGAATCGTCAACAATGACAAGTCTTTTCCGAGCCACCCCTCTCCCCCGCCCTCCCCCACAAGGGGGGAGGGAGCGCAGTTGCGCGTGCCGCAGCAGTTCACCTCGATAGTCGATCATGGTTCAGCGAGTGATGGACGCACCACTCTCACCGTTCCCTCCCCCCTTGTGGGGGAGGGGCAGGGAGAGGGGTATCACACGGGCGGTGTCACTTTTGACTCACGCCACAACAACCCGCCTCCCCCAACCCTCACCGAAGTCGTCACTACGCTGCGCACGCTCGGCAAGAGCGAACTGCCGAAGCAACTCGAACGATGGCTCGACGAGCTCGACGAGACCGGCCGCTGGGCCCTACTAAAACTCGTCACCGGCGCGCTTCGCATCGGCATCTCCGCGCGGCTGGCGAAGACGGCTGCCGCGGCGCTTGGCGACAAGGATCCGCATGAGGTCGAGCTGATCTGGCCGGGCCTCACGCCGCCCTATCTCGACCTGTTCGCCTGGCTGGAAGGCCGCGCCGAGAAGCCGGTCAATCGCGATCCCGCGCCGTTCCGCCCCGTCATGCTGGCGCATGCGATCGAGGACAGCGATTTCCAAAACCTCGATCCAGCCGACTACGTCGCCGAATGGAAGTGGGACGGCATCCGCGTGCAGGCGGTCGCCGGCCGCGACGACCGCGGGCAAATCACGGCGCGGCTCTATTCGCGCACCGGCGAGGATATCACCGGAAGTTTTCCGGACCTCGTTCCATCACTGCGCCTGCTGGGCGCGATCGACGGCGAGCTGCTGATCCTGCGCGAAGGCCGCGTGCAGAGTTTCAACGTCCTGCAGCAGCGGCTCAACCGCAAGGCCGTCTCGCCGAAGCTGATCAAGGAATTTCCGATCCATCTGCGCGCCTATGATCTGCTCGGCGACGACGGGAACGATTTGCGCGAACTGCCGTTCGCGGAGCGACGCGAGCGGCTCGAAACCTTCATCTCAAAGCTCGGCGATCCCCGCATCGACCTCTCGCCCACCGTCCCCTTTGCGAGTTGGGACGCACTCACCGCCGCGCGCGCCGATCCCGCGAGTGCCGGCGCGGGCGAGGATGCTGACGCCGTCGAAGGCGTGATGCTGAAGCGGCGCGATGCGCCCTACGTGCCGGGCCGGCCGAAGGGGCAGTGGTGGAAGTGGAAGCGGGACCCGCACATCATCGATGCCGTGCTGATGTATGCGCAGCGTGGCCACGGCAAGCGCTCGTCCTACTATTCCGACTACACGTTTGGCGTCTGGACCGAGACCGAGAGCGGCGAGGAGCTGGTGCCGGTCGGCAAAGCCTATTTCGGCTTCACCGACGAGGAGCTGTTGCAGATCGACCGCTTCGTCCGCCGCAACACCACCGAAAAGTTCGGCCCCGTCCGCCACGTCGTGCACGAGGGCGACAAGGGGCTGGTGCTGGAGGTGGCGTTCGAGGGGCTGCAGCGCTCGCCGCGGCACAAATCCGGCGTCGCGATGCGCTTTCCCCGCATCAGCCGCCTGCGCTGGGACAAGCCACCGCGGGAGGCGGACCGGCTGGAAACGCTGGAAAAAATGCTGAAAGCGGAAGCGGCGGAGGTTGAGGCGTGAGGCATGGCAAGTGCGCCCCCTCTCCCGCTTGCGGGAGAGGTTGCAGCCAGCCCGCGGCACGCGCTTGCCCAAATTAATATCCTGTAAGCCGATTGACGCACCCTTACGGGTTCCCCATGTCCCCCGCCGTGACCTATAATCCGGGCGAATCCGCCCAAGGAGTTTGAGATGGCCCACGACGTCAGAGATTTGCCGGCCGGCCACAGCGATGGCCTGCACCGCTTTCTCGGCGGCTCGCCGCTGGCGGTCGCGTTTCGCCTGGTGCTGCTCTCGATCCTGGTCGGCGTCGTGCTGGCCGCGATCGGCTTCGATCCCTGGAACATCCTCATCAGCATTCGCCTGCTGTTCCAGCGCATCTGGGATCTCGGTTTCGATGCGGTGAACTGGCTGTGGCGCTACTTCCTGCTCGGCGCGGTCATCGTGATCCCGATCTGGCTGTTGTCGCGCATCTTCGGCTCGCCGCGCCGCTAAGGTCCTTTGAAATGCGCGGCCGGCGCAAGCACGCCATGCCGGCCGCGATGGTGCAATTGGGCGGTTGGTCGGGTAGACGCAGCTGATGCACGCCCCCGTTCACCCCAAGGTCGGCAGCCGCCAGGTCTTCGCCATAGCAGGCCCAGCGATGGTCGCGAACCTGACGACGCCGCTGATCGGCGTGGTCTCGACCACCGCGATCGGCCGGCTCGACGATGCCGCGCTGCTCGGCGGCGTCGCGATGGCCTCCGTCATCTTCGACTGCCTGTTCTGGCTGTTCGGCTTCCTGCGCATGAGCACGCTCGCCTTCACCGCGCAGGCGCTCGGCGCGGGCGAGACGCGCGAGCAGACCGTGATCCTGGTGCGCGGCTTCATCGTCGCCGGCCTGATCGGCGGCGCACTGATCGCGCTGCAATTGCCGCTGGCCGGTGCGCTGTTCGATTTGATGGGCGGCAGCGCGGGCGTGACGCACGCGGCAAAGACCTATTTCATGATCCGGATCTGGTCGTCGCCGTTCGCGTTCGCCAACTACGTCATTCTCGGCTGGCTGGTCGGACAGGCTCGCGCCAATCCGGCGCTGCTGCTGCAGGTCGTCATCAACCTCATCAACATGGCCGCGACGATCCTGCTGGTGCTGGTCTACGACACCGGCATTGCCGGTGCGGCGATCGCCGCGCTGCTGTCGGAGGGCATCGGCTTCGTGCTTGGCGTCATCGTCTGCCGGCGCCATGCCGATGGGGGCTTTGCCGTTCCCACCGCAACGCTGTTCGATCGTGCCAAGCTGATGCGGCTGCTGGCCGTCAATTCCGACATCATGATCCGCACCGCGGCGCTGATCACCGTGTTCCTGTTCTTCACAGCCAAGGGCGCCCGCGCCGGCGACGTCACGCTGGCGGCGAACTCCGTGCTCAACAATTTCCTGCTGGTCAGCGCCTTCTTCCTCGACGGTCTCGCCAACGCCGCCCAGCAGCTTTGCGGCCGCACCTTTGGCGCCCGCGATGCCAAGGGATTTGCGGATTCGACGCGGCTGGTGCTGCTGTGGGGCCTCGGCTTCGCGATCGTCGTCGCGGTGCTGTTCGCGCTGTTCGGGCCGAACCTGATCAACTTCATGACGGCAAGCGAGGATGTTCGCCGCGCCGCGCGCGAGTTCCTCCCGTTCATCGTGCTGGCGCCGGTCCCCGGCGTGTTCGCCTTCGGTTTCGATGGCATCTATGTCGGTGCCACCTGGGCGCGCGAGATGCGCAACCTGATGCTGGCCTCGCTCGCGATCTTCTTCGCCATCTGGCTGGCGCTGCAGTCGTTCGGAAACACCGGGCTGTGGTGCGCGCTGATTGCGTTTTACGTGGCACGCGGCGGATTGCAGGGGGCGCGGTATCCGGCGCTGTATCGGGCGACGTTCCTTTCTTCTCCTTCTCCCCGCTTGCGGGGAGAAGGTCGGGATGAGGGGGAGTCTCCGCAAGGACGGTGAGAACGGGATTCGCGGAGAGTCCCCCTCACCCGGAATTTGCTCACGCAAATTCCGGCCTCTCCCCGCACGCGGGGAGAGGCGAAGAACTACATCCCCGGCCAGTCTTCCGCCGTCAGCGTCGCCGCATCGGCACCGACGATCTCGGACAGCGAATCGCGCCCCGTGCGCAACAGGGTCGAGGTGAGGTCGCGCTTGATCTCGTCGACGAGGCCGAGGCCCTTGTAGACCAGCGACGAATAAAGCTGGATCAGGCTCGCGCCGGCGCGGATCTTTGTCAGCGCCGCACCGCCGGAGTCGACGCCGCCGACGCCGATCAGCGGGAAGGCGCCCTCGACGCGGACATAGGTCTCCGCGACCATGCGCGTCGACAGGCGGAACAGCGGCCGGCCCGACAGGCCGCCCTGCTCCTTCGACCGCATTTCCTCGCGCAGCGTGCTCGGCCGCGCAATCGTCGTGTTCGACACGATCATGCCGTCGACCTTGCGCGAGCGCGCGACCTGCACGACGTCGTCGAGCTGGGCGAGACTGAGATCAGGCGCGATCTTCAGCAGCACCGGCGTATCGCCGGCCTTCTGCCTGACACGCTCGCGCGCATCGATGACGCGTCCAAGCAGATCGTCGAGCAGCGCGCCTTCCTGGAGATTGCGCAGGCCCGGCGTGTTCGGCGAGGAAACGTTCACAGTGAAATAGCTCGCGACCGGCGCAAAGGTCTCGATCAGCTTGACGTAGTCGGCGACGCGATCCGGCGAATCCTTGTTGGCACCGACATTGACGCCGACGATGCCGCCGTTCGCCGCGCGCGCAGCGAGCCGGCGCAGCGCGACCTCGGCGCCGTCATTGTTGAAACCCATGCGGTTGATGACGGCTTCGTCACGCTCCAGCCGAAACAGCCGCGGCCGCGGATTGCCTCCCTGCGGCTTCGGCGTCACCGAGCCGATCTCGACGAAGCCGAAGCCGAGCCGCAGCAATGCATCGGGCACTTCCGCGCTCTTGTCGAAGCCTGCGGCCATGCCGATCGGGTTGGGAAAGTTGAGCCCGAACGCGCGCACCGCGAGTTTTGGATCGTCGTTGCGCGGCTTCACCGGCGGCAGAAAGCGCAGGCCCTGGATCGCCAGGCGGTGCGCATCTTCCGGATCGAGCCAGCGCAACACCGGCAGCGAGAAAGCATCGAAAGCGCGGATCACGGGGCGAGCTCCGGGGTATCGTGGCCGCCATCGGAGCGCATGTTGAGATTGATCACCGAGAGCACCGCGCCGAGATCGAGTTCCCCATAGAGATGCGGAAACAGCTCGTCGTTGCGCGAACGCTCCCAGCGCAATTCGGCTCCGAGCGCGTCGCCGTCGACCTCGACCAGGAACAGCGCGCGCTGGCCGAAATAATGCTTGCGCAAGGTCTCCGGAACCTGGGCGGCGGTCGAGAAGTGGATGAATCCATCGCGCGCGTCATCCGCGCTGCCGCTGTACACGCCGTGCCGTTCCGCCTCGCGCCAGGCCGAGGCCGGACAGATTTTGTAGATCTTGACCACCGCTACCGGAGCCCTGTTTGCCGCTGAGCCGCTTGTCGAGTCAGCCCATTGAGTCTTTTGGGTTTTTTCGTCTCTTGCGGGTGTTAAAACCCGGCGCGACCGTAAAGGCCGCCTTCCCTGAACTCAAGAGTTTGCCGCCACCCCTTGCGCGAAAAACGGAAAACCGGTTGATTTGAGGACAGTTTTCCTGAGTTGCGACGGGCTGGACCTTCTATGGTCAAACAGGCCAAAGCGCAGAGGATGCTGACCCACGACCAGATCTGGGGCGCGCTGGATCGCCTGGCCGCGCGCGCCGGGCTGTCGTCGTCCGGCCTTGCCAAGCGGGCCGGGCTCGACCCCACCACCTTCAACAAGTCCAAGCGCGTCACCTCCGACGGCCGCGAGCGCTGGCCCTCGACCGAATCGATCGCGAAGGCACTGGCGGCCGCGGAGTCCACGATCGACATTTTCGCCAGGCTGATCGGCGACG
Organism: Bradyrhizobium sp. CCGUVB4N; assembly: GCF_024199945.1. Classification (GTDB taxonomy): domain Bacteria; phylum Pseudomonadota; class Alphaproteobacteria; order Rhizobiales; family Xanthobacteraceae; genus Bradyrhizobium. The sequence goes on from NZ_JANADP010000001.1 coordinate 8,885,117, forward strand.
ATTCCGGCGACGGCCGCACCGTGCCGCTGCTTGGCATCACGCAGGCCGGCGCGAACGGCGCGTTCGACGAATCCGGCTTTCCATCCGGCAAGGGCTGGAGCGAGATCGCATTGCCGGCCGCCGAGGACAGCCACGCCTTCGCGCTGGAGATTTCCGGCGATGCGCTCACGCCCGCCTATCGCGACGGCGATGTCATCCTGGTCTCGCCCGGCGCACCGATCCGCAAGGGCGATCGCGTGGTGGTGAAGACGAAGGCGGGCGAATTGATGCTCGCGACGCTGAAGCGCCGCACGGCGAAGGGGCTGGACTTGCAGCCACTCGATGCAACGCAAGACGAGCACGCGATGGCGGCGGGTGATGTTGCCTGGATCGCAAGGATTGTTTGGGCGAGCCAGTGAGGGGCGTTGAGCGGCCGCCACACCACCGGTGTCGTCCCGGCGAAGGCCGGGACCCATAACCACAGGGAGAGGTTTGGCGGAAGGTCGCAGTTGTACTTCGGTACGACGACCGCGACTCCTCGAGCGATCACGCGGTATGGGTCCCGGCCTTCGCCGGGACGACAGTGGTGGGTGGGGCTAGAACAACCCGCCCCTCACGCACTCCTTGCCAGCGCGCCGTCGATCATGTTGACCGCGTTCTGCACGCCGTACACCGCCACGAACGAGCCGAAGCGCGGGCCCTTCTCCTGGCCGAGCAGCACCTGATAGAGCATGTTGAACCAGTCGAGCGTCACGCCCGGACGGCCGTCCTTGCCCTTCTTGACCTGGTCGAGGAACGGCTCGCGGCGGCCGATCTCGTAGACGACGTTCTGGATGTCTTCGGCCGACGCGTCCGCCGGAAGCTGCGACAGCGCTTCGCGCAAATCCTGCAGCGCGGCGCGCTCCGTATCTGTCGGCACACGGAACTGCTTCGTCGGCGCGACGAAATCGCGATAATAATTGATGGCGTAGCCGACCATCGCATCCAGCTTCGGATGCGTCTGCGGGCTCACGCCGGGACGATAGCGGCCGATGAAACCCCACAGCGTCTCGGCGTTTTCCGCGTTCGACGACGACACCAGCGTCAGCAGAAGCTGGAACGTGACGGGCATATCGCCCTGCGGCGGGCGGCCATGATGGATGTGCCAGACCGGATTGCCGAGCTGCTGCTTGCCATCCTGCTTCGCGAAGCCATCAGTGAATTGCTGATAGTCGTCGACCTGGCGCGGGATGACGTCGAAAAACAGCCGCTTCGCCGCCTTCGGCTCGCGGTACATGAACAACGACAGCGATTCCGGCGAGGCGTAGCGCAGCCATTCGTCGATGGTCAGGCCGTTGCCCTTCGACTTCGAGATCTTCTGGCCCTTCTCGTCGAGGAAGAGCTCGTAGTTGAAACCTTCGGGCGGCGTGCCGCCGAGCGCCCTGGCGATGGCGCCGGAGAGCTTCACGGAATCGATCAGGTCCTTGCCCGCCATTTCGTAGTCGACGCCGAGCGCGACCCAGCGCATCGCCCAGTCGGCCTTCCACTGACACTTGACGTTGCCGCCGGTGACGGGCGTCTCAACCTCTTCGTTGGTATCGGGATCGACATAGGTCACCGTGCCGGCGGGGACGTCGCGGCGGATCATCGGCACCTGCAGCACGACACCCGTGGTCTTGCTGATCGGGAGGAACGGCGAATAGGTGGCGCGGCGATCCGGGCCGAGCGTCGGCAGGATGATCTCCATCACCTTGTCGTAGGCCGCGAGCATCTTGAGCAGCGTCGCATCGAAGCGGCCGGACTTGTAATAGACGGTCGAGCTCGCGAACTCGTAGTCGAAGCCGAAATGATCCAGGAACGCGCGCAGGCGCGCGTTGTTGGCGTCACCGAACGAGGGATGCTCGTTCGAGAACGGGTCGGGCACCGCGGTGAGCGGCCGCCCCAGATATTGCGCCAGCAGATCCTTGTTCGGCACGTTGTCCGGCACCTTGCGGAAGCCGTCCATGTCGTCGGAGAAGGCGAGCAGGCGCGTCTTGATCTTGTCCTCGGTCAGCACCCGAAAGGCATGGCGCACCATCGAGGTGCGCGCGACCTCGCCGAACGTGCCGATATGCGGCAGGCCTGAGGGACCGTAGCCGGTCTCGAACAGCACCTCGTCCTTCGGGCTTTTCTTCAGCCGCGCGACAATGGCCTTCGCCTGCTCGAACGGCCAGGCATTGGATTGTTCGGCGAGCGCACGAAGATCGCTCGGGGTCATGTTCGGGTCGATAACGGACATCAAAGGGCCTCCGGGCCGCGGAAAATAGCGATTTTTGCGCGGAATGCAAAAGTTGGTGCGGCTATCGCCGCTCTTACTCCCTCGCCCCGTTCTTACGGGGAGAGGGTTGGGGTGAGGGGCTGCTTCCGCGATCACGGTGAGAGCTGGACTCGCGGAGAGTCCCCCTCACCCGGATTGCATCTTCGATGCAATCCGGCCTCTCCCCGCACGCGGGGAGAGGCGAAGATCAAAACGGGCTCACCGAGAAATACCGTAGCCACAGATCCGTGTAGCGGCCTTTTTCCCAGACGCGGAACAGGGCCCAGTTCAGGGCCTGGCGCAGCACGTCGTTGCCCTTGCGCACGGCGATGCCGATGCCTTCGCCGAAGAAGCGGCTCTCGACGAAGGGGCCGCCGGAGAAGGCACAGCAATCGCCGGAATCGGTGCCGTTGATCCAGAACGCCAGCGAGATGGCGTCGCCGAAGATGAAATCGACCTCGCCCTTGCGGAGCGCATTGCGCAAGCTGTCGTCGTTGGGATAGCCGTGCAGCTCGGCGTCGGTGAACATCGCCTTGAGATAGGCCTCATGCGCGGAGCCCGCGATGACGCCGACCTTCTTGCCCTCGAGATATTCGGGCCGGATCTCCGGCATCACCGCATCCTTGCGCGAGGCGAAGCGCGCCGGCACGCGGTAATAGGGGTCGGTGAAATCGACGCGCGCGCGAAGCTGCGGGCTCACCGCCATGGACGCAATGATCGCATCGCCCCGGTTCGAGGTGAGCGCATCGACCAGCGTCTCGAAGCGGCGCATCTGCACCGTGCAGGTGACCTTGATCTCCTCGCACAGGCTGCGCGCGAGATCGACGTTGAAGCCGGCCGGATTGCCGTCGGCACCGGTGTAGTTGAACGGCGGATAGTCGGTCTCGGTCAGGAAGCGGATCACGGTCAGGCGCGACAGATCGGGCCGCTCCGGGCGCCGCCGCGGGTCCCAGAAGCCGGGCACGGCCTGGGGGGCGGCTTGAGGCGCAGCTTGAGGCGTAGCTTGGGTCGTGGCTTGCGGCGCAGCCGGCGGCTGCTTCGCCGGCGCCTGGGCGTTCGCGTTGGGCAGGCCTGTGAGCAGGCACGCGGCGAGGCCCAGCCCGGCCAGCAAGCCGCGGGCAGATTTGGACGATTTCGCCTGTTGCGATGGAGCCATCGGCCGGAAATGAATGAATTTCATTGGGATCGGAAGGCCTTATAGACCATCCGGCCGGGAACGCGAGCGCGGAATGTGATTAACCAGAGGCCTCAGAGATATCGCTTCAGCTCGGTCGCGGCCTCTTCGGGGCTGCGCTTCAGGTTGAACGGCGAGACGAAACGGCCGTCGCGGTCCATCAGGTAGATCAGCGCGGTGTGGTCCATGGTGTAGTCGCCGTCCTTGGTCGGGACCTTCTTGGCATAGACCCGGTAGGAGGTGATCACCTTGGCGGTCTCGGCGGGATCGCCGGACAGGCCCTCGAGATGCGGGTCGAAGCTGGCGAGATAGTCCTTCATGATCGCCGGCGTGTCGCGCTCGGGATCGACCGAGATGAAGACGGCGTTGACCTTGTCGGCATCCTTGCCCATCGCGCGCAGCACTTCCGAGATCTCGAACAGCGAGGTCGGGCAGACGTCGGGGCAATGGGTGTAGCCGAAGAAGATCAGGGTCGGCTTGCCCTTGAGGTCCTTGTCGGTGAAGGCCTTGCCGGCCTGGTCGGTGAGCTGGAACGGGCCGCCGATCGCGGCCGGCTGCGCCACCTTGCTGACCCCGCCCATGGCCCAGAACAGCACCAGCAGACCGACGACGAGGCTCGAGGCGAAGGCGGTCGCAATCACCAGCGGACGGGCAGTGGAGCTCATGAGCGGAAAACTTCCTGTCGCGGGTCAGAAGCAGGCGGCAAAGCCGGTCCTGATCATTTCGAAGAACACCTGGGAGCCGTAATGGAACCAGAGCGCGAGCGCGCCGATGACCATCAGCCCACCGAGCCCTGCACCGGCCAATAGCAGCACGGAGGCCGCGCGGCCGGCATTGGGCGAATTGTCCTCTAGCGGATGGGCCGTGTGCTTTGGTTGAGCCATCACAATTATCGGAGCGAAGGCCCCGGTTCCCAGGCTCTCAGATAAGCTTTGGCCCGCCTGCGGGCAAGGCGCCGCGGCGGGCCAGAACGATCCCTCAGGTCGGGAATGTCAGTGCAGGAGCTGGCCCCGGGCGGATTCGAGCTGGTCCGCTTGGGGGAGGGGCCCGCGCGACGGCTTGTTGGTCGAGGCCTGCGCGTCCAGATAGCAGGGCTTGTACATGGCCTGGAGCTGCCTGCCCTTCAGGAACAGCATGTGCGGCGTGAGGCCGCCGCGCTGCGTGATCCAGCGCTTCACCTGAGAGGGATACATCGCATAGAGCATCTGGGTCGCTTCGGCATTGGTCACGGCGCGACCGTTGGTGCCGAAATCCCAGGCGGCGTGGAAGCCGAGCGTCGCGTGCGAGGTGACGCAGATGCGGTCGTGCGGGATGGCGCCGAGGACGATGGTGCAGGCGGAGGCGCAGAGGCCGTCGATGATGACGGTATCACCGGACTGGCGCAGATCCTGGTACTTGTCGACGTAGGTTCCGATCCGGCCGCCGCGGTCATCCGCGATTCGAACCACTGCGTGAGACGCCCCCATGCAAGCGATCAGGCAAACCGTCGCAAGCAACCCCGTCAGAAACTTCATTATCCCCCGCCCCGGTCGTTTTCGAATCTGCGTGTCAGGTGGTGATGCGCGCCTAGCGTCGGTCGACTCCGTGGTTTTGTCTAGGCAGGCCGGCTCGCTCAAAACAAATTCAAATCCAGTGTTGCGTCCGCGCTGCACTCGGCCGGCCTTCATCCCAAAGTGGAACAAGTTAACGGTGTCTTACGCGCCATGCCCTTGATCTCAGTTACCGCAACTGGCTTCAATTCCGGGCAACTACAGGGGGGAACTCATGGCCGGGCATTCGACCGAGCAGGCTGACGTGATTGTCGTCGGCGGAGGACTATCGGGACTGGTCGCCGCGACCGAGATTGCGGATGCCGGCAAGCGCGTGATCGTCCTCGACCAGGAGGGCGAGCAGTCGCTCGGCGGCCAGGCGTTCTGGTCGTTCGGCGGATTGTTTCTGGTTGATTCGCCGGAGCAGCGCCGGCTCGGCATCAAGGACTCCTTCGAGCTGGCGATGCAGGACTGGCTCGGTACCGCCGGCTTCGACCGCGACGAGGATTATTGGCCGCGCAAATGGGCCGAGGCCTATGTGGCGTTCGCGGCCGGCGAGAAGCGCGACTGGCTGCGCGCGATGGGGCATCGCATCTTCCCCGTGGTCGGCTGGGCCGAACGCGGCGGCTACGACGCGATGGGCCACGGCAATTCGGTGCCGCGCTTTCACGTCACCTGGGGCACCGGCCCCGGCATCGTCGAGCCGTTCGAGCGCCGCGCACGCGAAGCCGCCGGGAGCGGCCGGCTGATCTTCAAATTCCGCCATCGCGTCGATGCGCTCTCGATCACCAACGGCACGGTGGACGGCGTCAGCGGCGCGATCCTCGCGCCTGATAACGTCGCGCGCGGCAAGAGCTCGTCGCGCGATGTCGTCGGCGAGTTTGCGCTGAAGGCGCAGGCCGTGATCGTGGCGTCCGGCGGCATCGGCGGCAATCATGATCTGGTGCGGGCGAACTGGCCGGAGCGGCTCGGCACCCCGCCAAAGTTCATGATCTCGGGCGTGCCCGAGCATGTCGACGGCCGCATGATCGGCATCACCGAAAAGACGGGCGCGCGGCTGATCAACCGCGACCGCATGTGGCATTATGTCGAGGGCATCCAGAACTGGTCACCGATCTGGCCACGCCACGGCATCCGCATCCTGCCGGGCCCCTCCTCGATGTGGTTCGACGCCACGGGCACGCGGCTGCCGGCGCCGCTGTTTCCGGGCTCCGACACGCTCGGCCAGCTCAAATACATCATGTCGACAGGCTATGATTATTCCTGGTTCATCCTGACGCAGGCCATCATCAAGAAGGAGTTTGCGCTGTCGGGCTCGGAGCAGAACCCCGATCTCACGGGCAAGAGCTGGCGCATGACCTTGCGCCGCGCCACCAACAAGGGCGCGCCGGCGCCGGTAGAGGCGTTCAAAAGCCATGGTGTCGACTTCATCGTGCGCGACAAGATCGAAGACCTCGTCGCCGCCATGAACAAACTCGCCGGCAACGATTTGCTCAAGCTCGACGAGATCAAAATGCAGATCGAGGCGCGCGACCGCGAGATCGCCAATCCCTACGTCAAGGACGCGCAGGTGATGAACATCCACAATGCGCGGCGTTACATCGGCGACAAGCTGATCCGCACGGCGTCCCCGCATCGCATTCTCGATCCGGAGAAGGGACCGCTGATCGCGGTCAAGCTCAACATCCTCACCCGCAAGACACTGGGCGGCTTCGAGACCGATCTCGACTCGCGCGTGTTCGGCGCCGAGGGCAGCGTCATTCCCGGCCTCTATGCGGTCGGCGAAGCCGCCGGCTTCGGCGGCGGCGGCGTGCACGGCTATCGCTCGCTCGAGGGCACCTTCCTCGGCGGTTGCCTGTTCTCGGGCCGCAACGCCGGCCGCGCCGCGGCAAAAGCGGTGGGATAAATCATGAAGTGGTGGATGCGCGTCGGGGCATTTGTTGCGGCACTCACCGCAGCGCCGGCGGCGTCCGCCGAGACGATCGACGTCAACGGTACGATGCGCTCCTACACCGTACAGCTGCCGGCGAAGAAACCGGCGCCGCTCGTGATCGTGCTGCATGGCAAGACCCAGCGCGGCGCCGACATGGTCACGCGGACGGCGTGGCCACAGGTCGCCAAACGCGAGGGGCTGGCTGTGGCGTTTCCCGACGGCCTCAACCATGCCTGGGCCGATGCGCGGACGAAGGCGGGGCCTGAACTGCGTGGTCCACCGCCGGGCACCGATGACATCGCCTTCATCACAAAGCTCGTCGAGAAGCTGGTGGCCGACGGCACGGCCGATGCCAAACGCGTCTATGTCACCGGCGTTTCCAATGGCGGCGCCATGGTGATGACGCTGATCTGCGCGCGCGCCGATCTGTTTGTGGCCGGTGCCAGCGTGATCATGAACCTCACCGATGAGACCGCCGTCACCTGCCATCCGTCGCGGCCGCTGCCGATGCTGATCATGAACGGCACGGCCGACCCGCTGATCCCCTACGAGGGCGGACGCGGGTCGAGCTATTTTGCCGCAGACGGCTTCTGGTCCACCGAGAAGACCGTGGCATTCTGGCGCGAGCTCAATGGCTGCGAGAGCGACGACGCCAGCGTGACCGATCTCCCCGGTAAGGCGCCCGACGATCAATCCAGCGTCACGCGGATCACATCACGCTGCCCTGCAGGGCACGACGTCCTGCTTTATCGCATCAACAATGGCGGACATCGCATGCCCGGATTTGCGCCGGATGCCCGCTTCCCGAAGGTTGCAACCGGCCTGCTCGGGCCGCAGAACGCCGATATCGACGGCGCCGAGGCGATTTGGGCTTTCTTCAGCCGGTTTCGTTGAATGAACGCATGCGTACCCGGCAATGCATGCGTGCCCGGGGTGGCACAGCGCGGGGTGCTGCGCTAGACAGGGCCGCCATTCCCACCAGGAGATCCCGTAAATGAGCATTCAGCGTTTTGAAACCGGCCCGCGCATGAGCCAGGTCGTCGTGCACGGCAACACCGTTTATCTCGCCGGTGTCGTCGCCAACAACGCGGCCGGCGAAAGCGTGACCAAGCAGACCCAGGACATCCTGAAGACCATCGACGGCCATCTCGCCAAGGCCGGCACCGACAAGTCGAAGCTGCTGTCGGCCACGATCTACATCACCGACATGAAGACGTTCCAGGAAATGAACGCCGTGTGGGACGGCTGGGTGTCGCCCGGCAACACCCCCGCCCGCGCCACCGTCGAAGCCAAGCTGGCGGCGCCGCAATACACCGTCGAGATCATGGTGACCGCTGCGAAGTAAATTCGCGCGGAACCGACATGCGACAAGAGCGCGATGAGACCATCATCGCGCTCTTTTTTTTGCGAACACATGATCTCCGAGGTAATCGATCCTCGCACGCGAACCTTCGATAGTCGGGTCAGCCGAACCACACGGCGCCATCGAAGGAGAGTTTCATGACCGACCACGTCACCATCGCCCGCCGCTACATCGATCTCTGGAACGAGCGCGCACAAGACCGCCGCCGCGAACTGCTCAGCGAGAACTGGACGGCGGATGCGAGCTATGTCGATCCGCTGATGAAGGGGGACGGCCGGGACGGTATCGATGCGCTGATATCAGGCGTGCAGCAGCGCTTTCCCGACTTCAAGTTCACGCTGCTCGGCGAGCCCAACGGCTACGGCGACCATGTCCGCTTCAGCTGGGGCCTCGGCCCTGATGGCGTCGATAGCCCGATCAAGGGCACGGATTTCGCCGTGCTGAAAGACGGGCGGATCAGGAGCATCACGGGATTTCTGGATCAGGTGCCTGCGGGCGCGTGAGGGCGATAAGCGCCGCCTCAAACACCGGTGTCGTCCCGGCGAAGGCCGGGACCCATACCGCGTGATCTATCGGATTGCGGGCGCTGCGAGTACCGAACGACTGATCTTCGCCAAACTCCTCCCTGGGGTTATGGGTCCCGCCCTTCGCCGGGACGACAGCTGTGATTAGGCGCGCGTTTGCGCCGATCACATCATCACGCCAGCCGATACGCCCGCTTCGCATTCACCCCGAACGCCTTCTCCCGCACTTGCGGCCCCAGCTTCGCCAGGCACGCCTCCAGCGCGCCCTTGATCTCGCCGTAGCTGCCCGCGAGCAGGCACACCGGCCAGTCCGAGCCGAAGATCAGGCGATCCTCGCCAAAGCCGTTCGCGACGTGCTGGACGTACGGAAACAGCCGCTCCGCGTCCCAATCATCCCACTTCGCCTCCGTCGCGAGACCCGAGACCTTGCACCAGACGTTGTCGCAGGCCGCAAGCGCCGCGATGCGGTCGGACCATTCGGCGCTGCCGCCATCGGCGATCGGCGGTTTTGCGGCGTGGTCGAGCACGAAGCGGCCCTTCGGAAAGGCTTTTGCAGTCGCGATCGCGGCGGGGAGCTCGCGGGTGCGGACCAGGAGATCGTAAGTGAGATCGTGGGCGAATACGGCCGCCAGTCCGCGCTGGACATCGGCGCGCAGCAGCCAGTCGGGATCGGCCTCGTCGTGGACCTGGTGGCGGATGCCGACCAGTTTTGCGCCGCCCGGCAGGCCGCGTAGCCGATCAAGCGTGTCGCCGAGCGCGGCATCGGTCAGATCGGCCCAGCCGACGACACCGATGACGGAGGGCGTCGCATGTGCGACGGCCAGGAATTCCGCGGTCTCCGCGAGCGACGAGCGGCATTGCACCACGATGCTTGCGTCGATGCCGTTCGCCTTCAGGAGCGGCGCGAGATCGGCGGGGCCGAAGGCGCGGCGGATCGGCGTGAGCTCTGGCGCCTCCATCCAGGGATAGTCGGCGCGCGCGGGATCCCAGAAATGCTGGTGGGCATCGATCGCCATGCCTCACGCTCCGCCAGGCAGCGGCGACCGTGCGTCGACGAGGTTTTTCGCGCGCAGCTCCTGCCAGAAGGCTTGCGGCACCGTGCGCTCCGACATCCCAATGTTGTCGGCGACCTCCGCGGCATTGCGCGCGCCCATCACGGCGACCGTCACGGCCGGATGGGCCATGCAGAACTGGAGCGCGGCGGCCTTCAGTTCGGTGCCGTGCTTGCGGCAGAGCTGTTCGAGCTCGAGCGCGCGCGCAACGAGCGCCGCATCAGCGTCCTCATAGTTGAACTTCGCGCCCGCATGCGGATTGGCGAGGATACCGCTGTTGTAGATGCCACCGAGCAGGATGCCGATGTTCTTCGCAACGCAAACCGGAAACAGCGCGTTCAGCGCGCCCTGGTCGAGCAGCGTATAGCGGCCGGCGAGCAGGAAGCAGTCGACCGGCACGGCTTCGGCGAAACGCGTCAGCATCTCGGACTGGTTCATGCCGGAACCGATCGCCTTCACGGTGCCATCATCGCGCAGACGCACAAGCGCGCGGAAGGCGCCGCTGACGGCATCGTCATAGTGATCGTCGGGATCATGCACGAGCAGGACGTCGACGCGATCGAGCCCGAGCCGGACCAGGCTCTCCTCGACCGAACGCATCACGCCGTCATAGCTGAAATCGAATTGCGGCCGCAGTGCAGGCGCATCCTTGTAGTGATCGTCCTCGATCGTCGAGCGACCAGGCGGGCGCAGCAGGCGGCCGACCTTGGTCGAGATCGCAAAGGACTCGCGCGGCTGCTGCCGCAGGAAAGCACCCAGTCGTTGTTCCGCCAGGCCAAAGCCGTAGAGCGGCGCGGTATCGTAAAAGCGGACGCCGAGCGACCAGGCCTTCGCGACGGTGGCCTCCGCGTCGGCATCGCTGACCGCCGAAAACAGGCCGCCGAGCGGCGCCGAGCCGAGACCGATCGAAGTGACATCGAGACCATCAGCAAGCTGGGTACGCTTCATTGCAATTTCCTTCCAAAGCAGCACTCCCTCCCCCGCGGCGGGAGAGGGAGTGTAACGCAGGAACGTCGGGGCTGGGAGACGTTCCTGCTTGACGTCTCTACTTCAAGAGTTGAGCGACGTTATCCTTCGTCACCAGGTCGAGACCGGTGTAGATCGTTTCCGGAACCTTCTGACCCTTCTTGATCGCCAACAGCGTATCCATCGACTTCTCGCCCATTTCGAACGGACGCTGGCCGGTGAGCGCGTTGGAGTAGCCGTCGCGCAGCAACTCGAGCTGCATCTTCAGCGTATCGGCAACGACGAGCGTCAGCTTGCCGCTGTCGATGTCCTTCTTGTTCTTGTTGACGAAGGCCTTGAAGCCTTCCGGCGCGAACATCGGCCAGCCGCCAACGGGAACGATCGCGGCGAGATCCGGCGTCGCGGTGCGCAGGTCGGACATCTGCTGGACCGCGAGCGTGGAATCGTCGTTGCAGAAGGTCGGCGACCCCTGGACCTCGACCCATTTCGAGCCCTTGAGTGCTTCGCGAACGCCATCGACGCGTTCGGCAAGGTTCTTCGCACCCGGGCCACCGGAGACCATGGCGTACTTGCCGCCCTCGGGCCGGAGCTGCAGCAATTGCTTGCCGAGCGCGACGCCGAAATCCTTGTTGTTGGTGCCGATATAGGATTGCCGCTTGGAACCCGGCGCGTCCGCGTCAAACGTGATGACGGGGATGCCGGCTGCAGCCGCCGCGTCGATCGACTTGGTCATCGCCGCGACGTCGGCAACCGAGATCGCGAGCCCATCCACCTTCTGGGTGATGAAGTCCTGGATGATCTGCGCCTGCGTCGCCGGCTCGTGCTCGATCGGCCCCTTGTAGATGCACTCGACGTTGCCGAGCTCCTTGGCTCGCTTCATGCAACCGTCACGCGCCACGTCGAAGAACGGGTTGTTCATCGCCTTGGGCACGACGGCGAATTTGTAGGTCTGGGCAAATGCCGGTGTCGCCATCATCGCGATGGTCACGCCGGCCAACAGAAGCTTCTTCATTTCTTCCCTCCACACTTTGTTGCCTATCCATTTGTGATGTGATGCCCCGGCAGGCGGATAGACGATGTTTCGTTGTCCTTCCGGAGTAACTCTCAGGTCTCTGTTTGAGCATGATCTTTTCGGAAAACCGCTTCACACTTTGCGCTAACGCGGCCCTCCGGGTCCGGATCATGCTCTAAGTCATGCGCGAGCGGATGCGGTCGACCAGCACGGCCAGGATGATGATCACGCCGACCAGCGTCTGCTGCCAGTAGGAGTTGACCTGCGCGAGCACGAGGCCGTTGCGGATCACCTCCAGCAGCACGCAGCCGACGATGGCGCCCAGCGGGCCGCCGAGGCCGCCGGCGAGGTTGGCGCCGCCGATCACCGCGGCGGCAATGACGTTGAGCTCGTAGGACGTCGCCATATTCGCGGGCGCGGATCCCAGCCAGCCCGAGATGATGATGCCTTGCAGGCCGGCGGCGAGCGCGCAGATCACGTAGACCTCGATCTTCACGCGCACAACCGGGATGCCGGTCAATTCGGCAGCCTTCTCGTTGCCGCCGAGCGCAAAGACGTGGCGGCCGAAGCTGGTGTGATGCAGCACGACCGCCATCACAACGGCGAGGATCACCAAATAGATGAAGGGCGCGGGCACACCGAGCACATCACCCGAGGTCAATCCGTAGAACAGGTCGGCGTCGGGCCCACCCGGAAAGCTGCCACGGCCATTCGAGACGACATAGGCGAGCCCGCGCACGATCGAGAGCATGCCGAGCGTGGTGACGAACGGCGACAACCCGAGCACCGCAATGCAGAAGCCGTTGACGATGCCGACGATGAACGCGACGAACAGACCTGCAAGCACCGAGATCAGGAGGATCAAGCCGGGCACATTGGCGACGACGGTCTTGCCGTCGGCGGCCAGATGGACGAACGCCGATCCCGGCGCCGACAGCTCCACCATGACCATGGAGGTGATCATCGCGGAAAAACACATCATCGAGCCGACGGAGAGATCAATACCGCCGGTGATGATGACGAACGTGATCCCGAGCGTGGCGATGGCGATGAAGGAAAAGTTCTTCGCCACGTTCTGCATGTTCCCTTCGGTGAAGAAATAGGGACTGGCAAAACGCATTACGATCATCAGCACGATGAGCGCCAGCAGGACGTAACCGGTCTGCGAGGCAAAGATGCCGCGGTGCCACCATTTGCTGCGACCGACATTGGTGAAGGAGATCGGGTTTTCCATGGGTACGGACATCACGCCGCCTCCTTCGCGCCGGTGATGAGGGCTGTAACTTCCTCGGGGGACGTCTCGTGGATCGGCTTGTCGGCCCGCTTCTCGCCGCGGCGCATGACGATGACGCGGTCACACACCGCGAACACGTCGGGCATGCGGTGGGAGATCAGCATCACGGCGACGCCCTGCTCTTTCAGACGATGGATCAGGCCGAGGACCTGCTCCACCTGGCGTACGGAGATCGCGGCCGTCGGCTCGTCCATCATCACGAGTCTTGCGTTCGAGAGCCGCGTCCGCGCGATCGCAACCGCCTGGCGCTGGCCGCCGGACATCTGCTTGACCAGATCGTGGGGGCGCGTCTCCGAGCGCAGCTCGCCGAACAGCTCCAGTGCACGCGATGCCATGGCCTTGTGGTCGAGCAAGGCGATGGGCCCGAATTTGCGCTTGAGCTCGCGGCCGAGGAATACGTTGGCTGCGGCCGTCAGATTGTCGGCCAGCGCGAGGTCCTGATAGACGACCTCGATCCCGACCGCGCGGGCGTCGATGGGCCGATTGAAATGGACCGCACTGCCACCGAAGCGGATTTCGCCATGGCTGGGGCGGAAATTGCCGGCGATGATCTTGACCAGCGTCGACTTGCCGGCGCCGTTGTCGCCCATCAGGCCAACCACTTCGCCCGGATGGACATGCATATCGACGTCATGCAGCGCGCGGATGGCGCCGAACTCCTTGCCAATGCCGGAGAGTTCGAGGACCGGTGTTGTGTCAGCACTTGCCATCAGCGACCTCAGACGTAGCGGTTAACGAGGGATTCCAGATATTCCTGCCGTCCCGAGCGCGGCTGCGGGTCGAAGCCCGACCCCAGCGCGCGATCGGCGAGATCGGCAAGCGAGCGCTGGCCGCCGAGAATGGCACGGCCCTCGGCGCCGGCCCATCCATTGTAGCGGTCGGCGAGCGGCGCCGTGAGGGCGCCGGCATCGAGCATGTCGGCGGCAGCGAGGAACGCGCGCGCGCAGGCATCCATCGAGCCGACATGGGCATGGATGAGATCGTCGGGATCGATCGACTGGCGGCGGATCTTGGCATCGAAATTGAGCCCGCCCGAGGTGAAGCCGCCGCGGTTCAGGATCTCGTGGAACACCAGCGCCAGCTCGCCCACATTCATCGCGAACTGGTCGGTGTCCCAGCCGAGCAGATCGTCGCCGCGGTTGATGTCGAGCGAGCCGAACACGCCGAGCGCCTCGGCGAGCGCGACCTCGTGGTGGAAGGAGTGTCCGGCGAGGATGGCGTGGTTCTGCTCGATGTTGAGCTTGACGTCCTTGAGCAGATCGTAGCGTGCGAGGAAGCCGTAGCAGGTGGCGACGTCGAAATCATATTGATGCTTGGTCGGCTCCTTCGGCTTCGGCTCGATCAGGATCGGGCCCTTGAAGCCGATCTTGTGCTTGTGCTCGACCACGAGCGAGACGAAGCGGCCGAGCTGATCGAGCTCGCGCTTGAGATCGGTGTTGAGCAGCGTCTCGTAGCCCTCGCGGCCGCCCCACAGCACATAGTTCTGGCCACCGAGCCGGTGCGTCACCTCCAGCGCGGCGCGGACCTGGCCGGCGGCATAGGTGAAGATCTCGGGGTCCGGATTGGTCGCGGCGCCTGCCATGTAGCGGCGATGCGTGAACAGGTTTGCAGTGCCCCAGAGCAGGCGGACTTTTGCCGTGGCCATCTTCGCTTCGAACAGGTCCGCGATCGCGTTGAGATTGGCCACGGATTCAGCGAGCGAGGCGCCTTCGGGCGCCGCATCGACGTCGTGGAAGGTGAAGAAGGGCACATCGAGCAGGCGGAACAGTTCGAAGGCGGCATCGGCCTTGGCGCGCGCCATCGCCATCGGATCGGAGCCGTGGTGCCACGGCCGCAAGAAGGTCTCGCCGCCGAAGGGATCGGCGCCTGGCCAGCAGAACGAATGCCAATAGCACACGGCAAAGCGCAGGTGATCCTCCAGCCTGCGGCCATGAACCATGCGATCCTTGTCGTACCAGCGGAAGGCGGGTGCATTTCCCGCATCCTTGCCGGCAAAGGCAACGGGTGCGCTGACATCGAAGAATTTGGCTGACGCGTTCACTTAAAGACTCTCCTTCACGGCAGGATAAAGTGCGCGCCAGCGGCGATAGGCCTCGTCATAGGCGGACGCTGCGGAGGCGCGGGGCACGAAACTGGCGAGCCGTCGGGGACGGGTGCAGATTTGGGCGGGATCGTCGCCGGTGGCGGCAAGCCGGCCGAGCCGCGCTGCGCCAAGCGCTGCGCCGACCTCGCCCTCCTCGACGCGGTGCACGGCGATGCCGAGCACGTCGGCGCAAATCTGCGCCCAGAGCGGCGAGCGCGAGCCGCCGCCGACGAGATCGACGTCCGTGATCGCTCCGCCTGCCGCGCTCAGCGCCGCCAGATTGTCGCGCGCGGCGAAGGCGACGCCTTCGAGCACGGCTTGGACGATCTGGCTGCGGCCGGTCGCCGCGCGCAGGCCGACGAAGGCGCCGCTCGCCGTGGCATCGTTGTGCGGGGTACGCTCCCCGTCGAGATAGGGCAGGAATTTGACCGGGCTCGGCCCGTCGACGCGCTCGCCGAGCGGCGCGAGGAGCGCGGCCGCAGGCGTCTCCATCACACCTGCGAGCCAGGCGAGCGAGGCGGCCGCCGACAGCATCACGCCCATCTGGTGCCAGAGCCCCGGCAGCGCGTGGCAGAACGCATGCACCGCCGCTTCCGGCGCCGGTGCAAAGCGATCGGTGACACGGAACACGACGCCGGACGTGCCGAGCGACAGGAAGGCATCGCCGGGGGCGATCGCACCGAGCCCGATCGCGCTCGCGGCATTGTCACCGGCGCCGCCGGCGACGACGACGTCGTTCGCCATGCCCCAGCGTTGCGCGAATTCGCCCGCAAGCACTGCGCTGACCGCGCTGCCCTCGACCAGGCGCGGCATGTGTTGCAGGTCGAGCCCGGTGGCATGCAGCAGCTCCGCCGACCAGTCGCGCCGGCCGACGTCGAGCCACAGCGTCCCCGCGGCGTCCGACATGTCGTCGGCCATCTCGCCGGTGAGGCGATAGCGGACATAGGCTTTCGGCAGCAACACCTTGGCGACGCGTTCGAAAATGTCGGGCTCGTGCCGCGCCACCCAGAGCAGTTTTGGCGCGGTGAAGCCGGGCATGGCCAGATTGCCGGCGATGGCGTGCAACGAAGGGCAGCGTCGCTCGAGCTCGACGCATTCGGCATGCGAGCGGCCATCGTTCCAGAGGATCGCGGGCCGCAGCGGGCGTCCGTCCGCGCCGAGCAGCGTCGCGCCATGCATCTGGCCTGACAGCCCGATGCCGCGCACCTGCGCGACGTCGCGCGGGTGCTGGCGCGCGAGATCATCGACCGCGCCGATCGCCGCATCGACCCAGGAATCGGGATCCTGCTCGGACCACAGCGGCGCGGGATGCGACAGCGCAAGCTCGCGCGACGCCGCCGCGACGACCGCGCCGGCTTCGTTCACGAGCACCGCCTTCACACCGGACGTGCCGATGTCCAATCCGAGATACAAACTCGTCCCTCCCTCATCGTTTGAGCGTGACCTGGTCGGAAAACCGCTGCCCGCTTTTCCGGATCACGCTGCCGCGGTGCACGAACTGACGCCGCGCTTTCCGCAATCACTCACTTCAAAACACAAGGCACCGCTCGCCTTGCGGCTACGGCAGATTGTCCCGCATCAGGATGTCGATGCGGATATTCTCCTGTTCGCTCAAGATCGGCTCGTTACGCGCTAGCGACAGCAGCACGCGCACGGCAGCGCGCGCCTCGTGCCCCGGGTTCTGCGAGATCGCGACATCCAGCGTGCCCTGCAGCAGCAGCCTTCGCGTCATCGCGGTGAGATCGTGGGCGATGAACATGATCTGCTTCTCGCGGCCGGCCTCGGTCAGCGCCTTGGCCACGCCTTGCGTGCCGGCGCCGACATTGTAGAGGCCGATGATGTCGGGATGCTTGCCGAGCAGCCGCGATATCAGCTGCTCGGAGCGGTCGTCATCGTCGCGCCCCTCGAGCAGGGGCAGGATCTCGAGGTCCGAAAATTCCGACGCCATCACCTGGTTGAAACCAAAAATGCGCTCGGCATGGTCGCGCAGGCCCTGCGATCCCGCGATGATGGCGATCTTGCCCGGCTTGTGGCCGACCAGCCGCCCGACCAGGGCGCCGGCGGTGCGGCCGGCGGCGATGTTGTCGATGCCGACATAATGGTGGCGGCGCGACGACGGCACGTCAGAAACCAGCGTCACCACCTTGGTGCCGGCATCGACGAGATCGTTGATCGCGGCGCGAACGCCGGGATGATCCAGCGCGACCACGGCAACGCCGTCGTAATCGCCCGCCAGCGCTTCGAGCGACGTCGCGAGCACGGACGGGTCGAACACATCGGTATTGATCAACTCGACGCTGAGACGGCGGGCCGAGAGCCAGGCCGACATCTCGCCGAGATAGGCCTCGATCTGCTGCATGAACGGATTCGCCCCCGTCGGCATGACGAAGGCAAACCGGCGGGCACGGCCGCGGGCGAGCTCGGCGGCCGCCACATGCGGCTGGAAGGCATTTCGCGCGATCGTCTCCTGGACGCGCCGGACCGTGTCCGGCCGCACGCCGGGGCGGTTATGCAGGACGCGATCGACCGTCGCCAAGCTGACACCGGCCTCGCGGGCGATGTCCTTCAACGTCAGCGCGGCGGAGACGGTCAGACTTTCGGAAGTCTC
This sequence comes from Bradyrhizobium sp. CCGUVB4N, assembly GCF_024199945.1. GTDB lineage: Bacteria > Pseudomonadota > Alphaproteobacteria > Rhizobiales > Xanthobacteraceae > Bradyrhizobium. Next base: position 8,902,909 of record NZ_JANADP010000001.1, read on the forward strand.
TTGGGCCATGCCTGAAGGCTAGCAGAGGCGTTTTGAGGTGCGCAACTCATTTTGAGGGACAGGACGATATTTTCGAGTCCCGGTTGCGCCGGGTTTGGCGCTAGGTCCCGAGATCGAGGGTCAGGAAGAGACTGTTGCGGTCCTCGACATAGCCCTCGAACGGGGCGCATGGCACGAAGCCGTGGGCCTGATAGAGCGCGTGCGCCGGCTTGAAATAATCCCACGAGCCCGTCTCGAGGCTCAGCCGCCCGATGCCGCGCTGGCGTGCCTCCGCGATGATGTGGCGGAGCATCAGGCCACCAAAGCCGCGGCGGCGCGTGGTCTGCAGCGTGTGCATCGACTTCACCTCGCCGTGGTCGGCGGTGAGCGTCTTCAGCGCGCCGGTCGCGACCAGCGTCTCGTCGTCCCAGCCGGTCCAGAACGCGACGTCATGAGCGCGAAGCCCTGCGAGATCGAGCGCATGCGCGCTGCCCGGCGCGGTCTGCGCCCGCGCGGCGGTGACGTGATGGTCGAGCAGCGCGACAACGCGCGGATCGAAGGTGTCGCCGGTGCGGATCTGCATGGTCATGGCCTTACGTCGCTCGCAAGCTGCTTCTGCATGAAGACGAGATCGAGCCAGCGGCCGAACTTGCAGCCGACCTCCGGCATGCGGGCGACCTCGCTGAAGCCGAGCGAAGCGTGCAGGCCGATCGAGCCGGCATTGGCAGCGTCGATCCCCGCGATCATGGCATGCTTGTTGAGCGCCGTGGCGCGCTCGATCAACGCGGCGACCAGGCTGCGGCCGATGCCTGCGCGATGATGCCGCTCGTCGACATAGACCGAATTCTCCACGGTGTGGCGATAGCCCGGAAAGGGACGGAAATCGCCGAACGAGGCGAAGCCGACGACGTCCCTGCCCTTCATCGCGACCAGCACGGGATAGCCCGCCTGCTGCCGCGCGCGGATCCAGTCGCGCCGCGAGTCCAGATCGGCCGGCCCGTCGGTCCAGACCGCCGTGGTGTTGATCGCGGCGAAATTGTAGATGGCGAGGATATCCTCGGCATCTTCGAGCGTAGCGTCCCGGACGATCAGCGACATCACATCTTCCCGTATGAGGTGCCGCGCCGCGTGATGATGACGTAGCGCGCATCCTGTTTGGTTTCGTTCTCGAAGGTGACCGCGCGCATGACATCGAAGTCGAGACAATCGCCGTCACGCAGCCGCACCGCCTTGGCGTCGATATGCACGCAGACCGCGCCTTCCAGCATCAGCAGTTGCTGGGTGAAGGCGCTGCGGCCCCAGGGGCTGTAAGCCACACGCGCGCCGGCCGGGAGGTCGACGACGATGATCTCGATGCCGCTCGCCGCATCGGCCGGCGAGGCATGACGCCGCCGATAGCCGCTGTCGGGATCGCGCCATTGCGGCTGATCGGCCAGCCGCGTCAACCGCTCCGGCGGTTTCTCGGAGAGCGCGACGACGTCGCTGAGCGAGACATCGAGCGCCGCACAGAGCTTGTTGAGCAGCGCCGCCGTGGCACTGCTCTGCGCCCGCTCGACCCGCCCGATCATGGCCCGGCTGACACCGGAGCGGCTCGCGAGTTCGTTCAAGGTCATGCCGGCCTGCGTCCTCAGAATCTTCAATCGGCGACCGATCGCCCTGTCGAGTTTTTGCTGGTCCATGGTCTTCCGATCCGAACATCGCCCGGCGCATGGACCGCATCCACCGGACCTTGGGAGCTTAGGCCGGAGGCGCGGTGCGTGCCGGGACCGAGGGGCTAATATATTGGAATCTTTGCGCGGCGCCGCGCTCTTCGCGCCAAGTTCCACGGAAATCCCTAGACGAGAAAATCCGACGCCGCGCCGTGGACCTGCGGGATTAGGGACCCAGGCGCGAGGTGAAGCGTCATCGCATGATGATCCGCATCGGTCAGCGTCAGAATATTGGTCTGAGTGTCAAAGACCACGTTGACCTGGGCGTCGAAACCATCCAGCACCAGCGTTGTGGCTGGCGAATAGTTCGTGATGACTCCAGACGTTTGCTTGGCACCGGGTCCGAAGACAAACGAATCCGTGCCGGTCAGAACGACGTTGTTGCTCAGATTGCCCGCGACCGCCAACGTCCCGTTATTGACGAAGACAGTTCCAGTCCCGCTCAAATTATCGACTTTGAGCACGGCACTGTCCAGGACCGTGCCGTTGTTGACAAGGTTGCCCGAGACGTCCACCTCGCTGCCGGCGCGTACATCGACGAGACCGCCCCCATTTGTCAGGCCATTCCTGAAGTCGATCGTGCCGCCCTGATCGGCAGCGATCGTTGCAAATCCGTTGACAACGGCATCGTCGAAATTGAGCGATGCGTGCGTGGCTTCGATCAGGCCGTTATTGGCGACAGAATTGCCGGTGTTCACCTCAAGCGGTTGAGACCCGCTCGCTTCAAGCGTGCCGGCGAAGCCGATAATCAAAGTGAGGCTGTGGTCTCCGTTGCCGATCGTGCCGGCGCCGTCGATCGTGCCGCCTTCAAGGTCGAGCGTATGATGCGCACCGCCGTTCAGGATCAGGGAGCCCGGATCGAGCTTGATCTCGCCGTTGCCGATGACGACGACGTCGCCGGTCAAGACGGTTTTGGTGGCATCGGAGAGCTCGATCTTGCCGTCGTTGTTCAGCAAGCCGCTGACATTCAGAACGCTTCCGGCATTGTCGTCGAACACGGTGCCGGCCTTGAGTGTCACGTTGTTGAAGCTGTTGGTGCTGCCTGCAACGGATTCGATGAGTCCCCCGGATGTCGCGCTCAGCGAGATCCCGTCGAGATGCGTATTGTCGAAGGTGATGGCACCGCCATTGGCGACGATCACGCCGAGGGAGCCGCCGAAGATGATATCGTTCGCGAAGGCGAGCGTCGCCTGGGTTTCGTTCAGCGAGCCGAGATCGCTGATCAGGCTGTTGCTGATGACACCGGTGCTGCCGGTCTCATGCAAATTCCCGGTCACGCCGATACTGATCGTTGCCCCATCGATCGATGTGAAGCCCGTCGATCCCGTGACAATCAGAACACCGCCGGAGGCGGTGTCACTCACGTCAGTGACCGTGATCGCGACGTTCTTTGTGGTGATTTTCTCGCCGTCGCTGACCGCTACAATGACGTCATAGACGTTGTCGTGGTTTGCGTCTTTCGGCGCTTCGAAGTCGGGCGCAGACTTGAACGTCACATCGCCCGTCGCCGACACGTTGAACAGAGCCGCGTCGGTGCCGGACAGCGAATAGGTCAGCGTCGGGCTGTCCACGTCGGTCGCCGCGATGTGGCAGGCGACGCCGGTGCCATTCTCCGCGAAGCTTGCCGTCGGGCCCGAGCCGATCACGGGCGCATCATCGATACCCGTCAGCGTCACGGTGATGGTCTGCGTCGCGGAACCGCCGTGGCCGTCGTCGAGGGTCAAGGTGAAGGTGTCGGTATGGGTCTGTCCGGCCGCGAGCGGAGCGATGTTGGCGTGAGAGACATCATAGCTCCACGTCACCTTGCCGTCGGCATCGTTGACGATAGCCGTGAGTATGCCGAGATTGCCGTTTTGCGATGCCACCGAGACCGTCTGGATGTCGGTCTTGTCGGCGTCCGAAAAGAACACCGCCCCCGATGTCGAAACATGGGCAGCGCCATTGTCCGTCAGCTTCGCTCCGGTGACGGACGGCGTTGCAATATCTTTCACAAAGATGTCGGACGTGCCGTTGGTATCGCCCGGCACCAGGTTGCTGCCTGAAGACTCGAATACCAGCTTGGTGCCGTCAGCCGAGAAGCCGGGAAGCTGGCTGTAGCCATTTGCCTGCGCCCCACTCGCGTTGGTCGAGATAACGGTGACGGCCCCAGTGATCAGGTCCTTCACATAGACCTCGTCGCCATAATAGCCGACACCCGGCACGAGATTTTGGGCCGCAGAATAAAATGCAATCTTGGTGCCATCAGGCGAGAATACGGGCTTCTGCGCTTCGCCGTTGTTCTGAGGGGCTCCGCCGGCATCGGCCGATACCAGCGTGACCACGCCCGTGGTCAAATCCTTAACGACAATATTGCCGATTCCGATGTTGGAGCTACCCGGCACAAGATTATCGGCAAAGGTATAGAACGCCACCTTGGTGCCATCGGGCGAGAACACCGGGTCGTAGCTACCGCCATTCCCACGAACGCCGCTGGCGCTGTCCGACACCAGTGTGGTGGCCCCGGTCGCAAGATCCTTGATGTAGATATCGTTGCCCTGGCCGAATCCCGTGGTGGACCCGAACACGATTTTGGTGCCGTCGGGCGAGAACGAGGGGGCGTATGTATAGCCATTCTGATCCCCACCATTGGTGCCGTCTCCCCCGTTGTACGGGCTGGGCCCCACAAGCGTTGTCGCGCCAGTGGTCAGGTCCTTCACGAAGATGTCGCGCATGTGGTCGGTATCGCCCGGCACGAGATTGTCGGCGTCGGAATAGAACGCAACCTTGGTGCCGTCAGGCGAGAATACCGGGTTGGTGCTCTGGAAGCCGTCCGCCTGTGCCCCGACGGCACTGGTCGACACACGCGTAATGGCGCCGGTGGTCAGGTCCTTCACGAAGACGTCCCAAGCCTGATTGGTATCGCCCGGGGCCAAATTGTCGGAAGCAGATGAGAACGCCAGCTTGGTACCATCGGGGGAAAAAACCGGCTGATAGCTCCAGCTATCCCCCTGCACCCCGCTCGCATTGATCGACACGAGCGTGATCGCACCGGTCGTCAGGTCCTTCACGAAGATGTCGGGCACGCCGTTGGTATCGCCGGGCAGCAGATTGTCGGCATAGGATTCGAATACCACTTTCGTGCCGTCGGGCGACAACACGGGCTGGTGACTTTGGTCATCAGCCTGTGCCCCGGTTGCGCCGGTCGATACTCGCGTGACGGAACCGTCGCTACCACTGTCAGCGGTGAAAACAGGTGCTGAGTTTGTCATCCATGCCTCCGTTTGCCCGGCAACAGGCCGGACCCGAATGTCTTGTGAGATGATCAGAGGCAAAAACGCGGCGCCAATGAGTCCCTGCTGACCAAGGCAAGTTTAGTGCCCCTGGATGACGAGCGCTTGATGCCGCTCGGTGCGCTATGGCGCCCGGGCTGCGGACACTGGACGCAACAGGAGCGGCCGGCCGAGGTGAACGCGGCGCTCTTGGAGTTCTTGCGGAGCCTGCCGAACTGAGGACGGCCGCTACCCCAGCTTGTCGATACGCTTCTGGTGGCGGCCGCCTTCGAATGCCGTGTTGAGGAACGCTTCGACGCATTCCTTTGCGACCACATCGCCGGTCGTGCGTCCGCCCAGCGCCAGAACGTTCGCATCATTATGCTGGCGGCACAGCCGGGCACCCGTGACATCGTGCACCAGCGCGCAACGGATGTGCGCATGGCGGTTGGCGGCGATCGAAATGCCGATCCCCGATCCGCAGATGAGAATGCCGCGCGCGGCCTTGCCGTCCCTGATGGCGTCGGCCAGCTTGTTGCCGAAATCCGGATAGTCGACGGACTCAGCACTGTTCGTGCCGAGATCGAGCCAGTTCAGATCGGGCAAAGCGACTTTCAGCGCTTCCTTGAGAGCAAAGCCCCCGTGATCACAGGCAATGGCGACGGTATCGAGCATGTCCATGCCCTCCGGGTGCTTTGTGCGATAAAGGGGTTGGAGCGGGCGAAGGGAATCGAACCCTCGTATGCAGCTTGGGAAGCTGCCGTTCTACCATTGAACTACGCCCGCTTATGCGCGTGTGCTGCGCCCGTCCTGATTAGCCGAGACGGTGTCCGGCGCCAAGCGCTTTGGCGAGTCAGGCCGGACAGTTGTTAACGTCCCGGTAAGATTCCAGGTGCGCCGAATTGTGGCAGTGTTATGATCGCTGCAGGGGTTGAGACACGTGCGATCAGTGGGGCGTGCGCATGGTGGGGCGTGCTTACACGACATTCGACACGGCCATAGGCCGTTGCGGCATCGTCTGGAGCCATTCCGGCGTGGTGGCCGTTCAATTGCCGGAGGCGCGGGAGATCGACACCCGCCGCCGGATTTTTCAGGTCCATCCCGAGGCGCGCGAGCAGGCGGTCCCGCTCAACACCGAGCTGGCGATCGAGGGCATCGTGACCTTGCTGCAAGGCAGCGATCCTGATTTTTCCGACGTCAGCCTGGACGCCGGCGGCGTTCCCGCCTTCAACCGGCGGGTCTATGAATATGCCTGCACCATCCCGCGCGGCGAGACGCGCAGCTATCACGAGATCGCCAAGGCGCTGGGCGCGTCCGGCGCCGCTCATTCGGTGGCGCAGGCGATCTCCAGAAATCCCTACATGATCATCGTGCCGTGCCACCGGGTGCTGGAGGCCGGCGGCTATGCCGACCGGATCTCGCCTTACGGCGGGGTGATCTCCAAGCGACGGCTGCTGGCGCTCGAGGGCGCTCATCCGATCGCCAGCAAGACGCTGTTCGAGGTGCTGCTGCCCGTTGCCCCGCCGCGGTCACCCACCTAGATAGGTGGAATGGATGCGACCAGGCTGCTGACGTCACAATCGATGACGGTCTCCGAGTTTCGCTGCGACGCGGGACCGGGCGACAAGCCATTTGCCGAGTGCCGCACCGGTCATTCCATCGCCTATGTCCGCTCGGGCAGCTTTGGCTGCCATTGCCGCGCCGGCTTCTTCGAGCTTGTCGCAGGCTCACTGCTGGTCGGCGCGCCCGGCGACGAATACACCTGCACGCATGAGCACGTCTGCGGCGACGTCTGCCTGTCTTTCTTCTTCAGCGAGGATCTGGTCGAGGCGCTCGGCGGGCGGCGCGAGACGTGGCAGGTCGGCGCGACGCCGCCGCTGCCCGAACTGATGGTGCTGGGCGAGCTCGCCCAGACGGCGGCAGATGGCAACAGCGACCTTGGCCTCGACGAGGTCGGCCAGATTTTTGCGAGCCGCTTTGTCGATGTGGTCTCGGGCAAGCCGCGCAAGCCGGCCTCACCGACGGCGCGCGACCGACGGCGTGCGGTCGAGGCCGCGTTGTGGATCGACGACAATTCGCATGCCGAGATCGACCTCGAGCAGGCCGCGCGCCTGGCGGATCTGAGCCCGTTCCACTTCCTGCGGCTGTTTTCCAACGTGCTCGGCGTCACCCCGCATCAATATCTGGTGCGCTCGCGGCTGCGTCACGCCGCGCGCCTGCTCACTGACGACGACATCGCAGTGACTGACATCGCCTACGACGTCGGATTCGGCGACCTCTCCAATTTCGTCCGCACCTTCCACCGCGCCGCCGGCATGTCGCCGACCAAGTTCCGGCAGGCCGCGCGGGGAGAACGCGAGATTTTTGGGGAACGTCTGGCCCTCAACTGAGGCAGGCCTTGCTAAGGCTTCGTTGACCAGAGACAGCAGAATAGATCGCCGCCTCCTGCGCGCTGCGCTAGCGTTCAATCATGGAATGGGTCCTCTTCATCGGCTTGTGTGCCTTCGCCTACTACCGCGTGAGGCGTGCGCGCGAAAAGGCCGACGAATATGCCGCCGGCGGCCTGGCGCGATCACCGCTGTACTGGTCGACCGCGGCGCTTACCCTGACGCTGCTCGGCCTCTCCCTGTACATGGCTCATCTTGGGCACGAGGGACCGATCCCATGGCCGTATTGGTCCATAGTGGTCGTCTTGTTCGTCGTCATCCTGCTGCTGCGCCGTGCCTTGAGATGGCGCTACCCGATCTAGCTTGATGCGGAAATTGAAGTTCGACCGGGTGTCAGACGTGAAGCGCAAGATTCTCCAAGAGCAGCTTGCCCTCAACTGACTAGGGTCGTCTCCGGCGCGCGCCATCACGCGGCGCGCTTTGCAATGGAGATGACCATGTACGACCATATCGGACTGCGCGTTGCCGACCTCGACGCCGCCACGCGTTTCTACACCGCGGTGCTGGCGCCGCTCGGTTACGTGCTGTGCTCGAGCGGCGACGGCTATGCCGGCTTCGGGCCGAAGGGCGAGCCGGCGCTCTGGCTGCATCTGAACAAGGGCCGCAAGGCCGACGGCGCGCATATCGCGTTTCGCGCCAAGGACCATGACGCGGTGAAGGCGTTTCACAGCCAGGGCCTGAAGAGCGGCGGCCACGACAATGGCGGCGCCGGGCCGCGCAAGGATTACAGTGCGACCTACTACGCGGCGTTCCTGATCGATCCCGACGGCAACAATGTCGAGGCGGTTTGTACCTAGAGCCGCAGCGCGAGCACTCGTAGGGTGGGCAAAGCGATAGCGTGCCCACGCTCTGCGCGGGAGGATTTCGGTGAATGATGGTGGGCACGGCGCTTTGCGCCTTTGCCCACCCTACGGGACTTCATTTGAGGAAACGGTTATGGCCTCCATCTACAACGACATCCCACTCCCCGCGCCGGCCAACGACGTCTGGGACGCGGTGCGCGATTTCGGCGCGCTGCATCAGCGGCTGGTGCCGGGCTTCGTCACTGCTTGCCAGCTCGACGGCGATGCGCGCATCGTTACGTTCGCGAACGGCTCGGTGGCGCGCGAGGTGCTGGTCGATTGCGACGATGCGCGGCAGCGGCTGGTCTACGCGATCGACAACGAGCGGCTGAAGCACTACAGCGCCTCGGTGCAGGTGATCGCCGCGGGCGAGGCAAGGTGCCGGCTGGTCTGGATCATCGACATGCTGCCGAACGAGCTTGCTGCCTATGTGCAGGAGCAGACGAAGGCGGCCGTGACCGCGATGCACACGGCCTTTCCGGGTATGGCTGCGTGATCTTTCTCACAGAACGCCACCCTGCGCCGCCGTAACCATGGCCGCGTGCGTCCGGTTGGCCTCGCTCTCCCGGCGACGCCACGCACGCGAGGAGCATGCCATGAGAGGTGCGGACAAGGTGATCTGCCAGGCAGCCGCCGTGCTGCTGCTGTTTTCGGTCGCGAGCTCGCCGGCGAAGGCGCAGTTCCTGGGCGGCGGCGGAGGTGCCGGCGGCGAGGACATGATGACCCAGATGGCGCCGATGCTGGAGATGATGAAGGCGAAGATGGGCAAGCGCCGCTTCGCCATGCTGATGCAGACCATGGGCCCGATGATGAGCCGCATGATGGAGAATGGCGGTGGCGGCATGGGAGGCCTCGCCGGCGGCAATTTCGGCGGCGGCTACGGCGCGCCCAATTACGGCGGCTACACGCCGATGGGCGGCGGCACCATGCCGATGGGAATTGGCGGCATGGGCGGCGGCGATATCATGGGCATGCTCGGCGGCGCCGGCGGCGGCGACATGATGGCGATGATCCCGCAATTGATGCGGCTCGCCAATGTCGGCGGCGGAGGCCATCGCCGCCACAGGCATCGCTAGCTCGCGCCGGCATATCGCCGCCGCGCTTCAGCTTCTTGTTTGCGGATGATCTTGTCGGAAAACCGGTTCCCACTTTTCCGGATCATCCGCTAGTCGACAACCGACAGCACAGGCCGCACGGCCGGCTTCGTCTCGCGCGGTCCCCAGCGTGTCAGCACCACGCTCGAGCTTGAGAGCAGGCCCAGCACGACCATCGAGCTCGCGGCGAGCCAGAAGAAGCTTTGCGCCGTCGCATCATGCGTCGACAGCCACCAGCCCCAGGTCGCGATGTAGATGAGACGGGCGGTCTGCGCCAGCACCGGGCCGATCACCTTGGCCGCGCCTTGCGACGAGAAGTACATCGTCGAGGCAAGGCCGATGAAGGCGTAGAACGGTGCCACCGTCGACAGATATTGATGGCTGGTCGCGCGCACCGTCGCGCTGTCCGTGAAGATGTTGACCCAGAGGTCGGGGAACAGTGCAACGAGACAGGCCGGTGCGCCGACGGCAACGAAGGCACTGGCGCCCGCGATCCAGGCGATGCGCCGCGCGCGCCCGATGCGGCCGGCACCAACGGCCATGCCGATCATCGGCACCGAGGCGATGCCGAACGAGAACGCGATCGAGGTCAGCAGGAATTCGAGCCGCGCGCCGATGCCGTAGCCGGCGAGGATCGCGGTGCCGAATTTGGCCAGCATATGGGTGAAGATCGAGATCGTCAGCACCGATTGCAGCGGCGAGAAGCAGGCGATGGCGCCGACCTTCAGGATGTCGAAGAACATCGCCCATTGGATGCGCAAGCCCCGCAGTTTTGGAACGACGCGTGCACGGCCCGAGAACAGATACCAGCCCATCACGCAGATGTTCATGGAGTAGGCGATCAGCGCGCCGGCCGCGACGCCACGCATGCCGAGCTGCGGGAAGGGTCCGAGCCCGAGGCCCAGCGTGCCACCCAGCACGATCTGCCAGACCGCGGAGTTGAGGATCAGAAGCGATGGCAGCTTCATGTTGCCGGTGCCGCGCAGCACGCCGGCCATGGTGTTGAGCAGCCAGGGCAGCAAGGCGCCGCCGAAAAACACCTGCGTGTAGGCGATCGCATGCGTCAGCACGGTGCCACGGCCGCCGAGCATCGTGAGCACCTGAGGTCCGAAGATCAGCATGCCCAGCATGAAGACGAGGCCGAAGCTGATGCCGATCAGCAGCGCATGCGCGGCCAGTGTCCCGGCGCGTTCGCGATCGCCGGCGCCGAGCGCACGTGCGATGGCCGAGGCGACGGCACCGCCCATGGCACCGCCCGACATCGTCATGGTCAGGATCACTGTCGGAAATACCAGCGCCATCGCGGCCAGCGCTTCGACGCCGAGACGCCCGATATAGGAGGTCTCCGCGATCACCACGCAGGTACCAGCGGACAGCGCGACCACGTTCGGCCAGGCGAGCCCCAGCAGCGTGCGCAGGATCGGCCCGTCGGTCAGCGCGCTCCGTGCAGGGCGCGGTGGCGGCGGCAGCGGACGTTCCTGCTCATCGACCGGGATCTCGGCGATGTCCGTCATTTCCTCTCCCGGGCATAAGCGCCATTTGCGGCGCGGCAATGCTTAGGTGTGCCAATTCATTTCCTCGCGCGGAAAGCGCGGTGGGCATTTGTTAGCACGACGGCTGCCGATTGCTCCTGCGTCAGGTGCAGGCGTGCCCCTGCGGGAGCGCATTTCAGCCCGCGGAATTGTGGTTCTTCCTCTCCCCGTTCTTGCGGGGAGAGGGTTGGGGTGAGGGGCCTTTCTCCGCACGTGAGACTGCCGACGGACCTGTGCCCCCTCACCCGCATCCCATCTGCGATGGGATGCGACCTCTCCCCGCAAGCGGGGCGAGGTGAAGCCGCCGCAGCACCGTTCACCTATTCAATCGTCCAGACCAGCGGCGGCCGGCCGGCTGCCGTCGGTCGCAAATGCACGCCGATATGCCGGCCGCATCCCGCAGCAAGCCCCTCGAACAGCCCTTCCAGCACTTTTGCGCAGGCACTGTGATAATCGGCGACATCGTCCATCAGCTTCCAGCTCTGCTGCCGGATTTCGAAGCTGCCTTCGGACTGTATCGTCTCGGCCGTATCGTCCTGCGCGGCGAACAGCGCGTTGAGGAAGGATACAAACTCGCTCGCGCCGCCGCGGCGCATGGCCAGCGGCTCTGCGATCTCGTCGAAGAACTGCATGCCGATCAGCTTGCCGGTGATGCGCAGGAGATAGCCGGCATCTTCGGGCCCGAACAGTTGCACCATCACCGGAGCAGCCGTGCGGACATATTCCATCGCGTAGTTGCGATAGGCCTTTTCCAGCCGCGGCTTCGGCCAGTTTGCGACAGGCAGAGCCGGTGCCGTCTTCGCGTCGAACAGCGGCGCTTCGAGGTGCCGCGCAAAGACCAGGCGCTGGTCGAGCTCGAGCGGATGATCGTATTGATGGTAGTAGCCTTCGAGCCCGTCCTGGCCATCAACGCTCTGCTTGGTGCAGACGAAGCCCAGGCGGAGATCACCGAGCGCGACACCGTTGTTGGCGTGCCAGCCGCGCAGCATTGCGCGCGAGACTTCGCCCGGCACGCCGCAGATCGCCGGGCCCTTCCAGATCCAGCGCGGCGGCGGATAGCGGATCCAGGCCTTGGTGTCGCTCTCATACATGTATTCGACGTGGACACCGCCGATCCAGTTGGAGAGATAATGATACTGAGCCGCCGCCACCGCCGGCGGCAGATGATCGATCCCGAGCTTCTTGAGCCCCGGCAGGAAGCGCTCCTGCTGCTGGCGACGGAAGACGCGAAAGACAAATTCAGCGGCGTCCGCCGTGCCGCGCCGCGTGACCACGGTGAGGATGAGGCCGGTGAAGTAAGCGTGATAGAGGTCGGCGACCGCGCGCCAGCGTTTCCATTGGGCTTGTTGCGCGGCGTCAGCTGCGGTCATCGTTTGCTCCCGGCTTGTTGTTTTGCGGGAGTGTGTCATCGCGGATCGGGTGACGCAATCTCCGCTGTCATCGCCCGGCGAAGACCGGGCGATCCAGTATTCCAGAGGCGATTGTGATGGAGCCGATAGGCCGCGGCGTACTGGATGCCCCGGTCAAGCCGGGGCATGACAGCGTGTGTGCAGCTACACCCGGAAATGCTTGCTGAGCTTCAGGCCCTGCGCCTGGTAGTTTGAGCCGATGCGCTGGCCGTACATGGCGTCGGGGCGCGCGAGCATCTTCTCGTAGACGAGGCGGCCGACGATCTGGCCGTGCTCGAGGATGAACGGCACTTCGCGCGAGCGCACTTCCAGCACGGCGCGAGATCCCAGCCCGCCCGCGCCGGCATAGCCGAAGCCGGGATCGAAGAAGCCGGCATAGTGCACGCGGAATTCGCCGACCAGCGGATCGAACGGCACCATCTCCGCGGCGTAATCGGGCGGCACCTGCACGGCTTCCTTGGAGGCGAGGATATAGAACTCACCGGGATCGAGGATCAGGCTGCCATCGGGACGGGCCGAGATCGGCTCCCAGAAATCTTCCACCGCGTAGCCGGAGCGGCGATCGACATCGACCACGCCGGTGTGCCGCTTGGCGCGATAGCCGACGAAGCCCGTGCCCTTCTCACCGGAGAGATCGACGGAGACGGCAACGCCGCCGGTGAGATCCGCATCGTCGATATCGACGAGACGCTCGGTGGCATGCAGCGCATCGAGCGCGTCGGCATTGAGGATGGCGTCACCGGTGCGAAAGCGCACCTGCGACAGGCGCGAGCCCTCGCGCACCAGCACCGGAAATGTCTTCGGGCTGATCTCGGCATAGAGCGGACCGTGATAGCCGGCGCCGATCATGTCGAAACGACGGGTGCCGTCGGCGATCACGCGGGTGAAGACGTCGAGCCGCCCGGTCGAGCTTTTGGGGTTGGCGGCCGCGACGATCTCCGGCGGCAGCGCAAGGCTCTCGAGCAGCGGCACGATGTAGACGCAGTTGGTCTCCAGCACCGCACCGTCGGCGAGGCTGAACTCGTGCAGCTTCAACTGATCGATGCGCTCGGCGACGGTGGCACCGGGGCCGGGCAGGAAGCTCGCGCGCACGCGATAGGCGATGTCACCGAGGCGCAGATCGAGGCTCGCCGGCTGGATCTGGCTTTCGACGAAATCGTACGCGGGCAGGATGAGGCCCTCTTCCGCCATCGCCGCGATCATGCGGTCGGGCAGGATACCATTGGCGTCGGCGGCAACCGTGAACGTCAACCGGGGGTCCTCATCGGGGGTCAAATACATCCGGACATGCGGGAAATACTAGCCTTTTACGGCTATCCGATGGACGCCTTGACGAAAAGGGCATTGCGGAATATGAGCATCACTTATCCCGTGGTGATTTGAGCCGGCCGGCTTGCAGCCACGTTAAATAAGTCGCTAAACAGGCCGGGGACCTCTGTGATCCCGGCCCGTGGAGATTTCCAGGCCGGTTTTTTTGTGACCGTTTTCGCGTCAACGGTCATGTCGGAGGGTCCTATGTCGAAGTCGCCTGCCACCTACCGTCCCGAAACCCGCCTGGTCCATTCCGGCACCCTGCGTTCGCAATATGGCGAGACGTCGGAGGCGCTGTTCCTGACCCAGGGCTATGTCTACAACAGCGCCGAGGAGTGCGAGGCGCGGTTCAAGGGCGAGGACCCCGGCTTCATCTACTCGCGCTACTCGAACCCGACGATCGCGATGTTCGAGCGCCGCATGATCGAGCTCGAAGGCGCCGAAGCCGCGCGTTCAGCGGCAACAGGCATGGCCGCGGTGACGACCGCGATCCTGGCGCCGCTGAAAGCCGGCGACCATGTCGTCGCGTCTCGCGCGCTGTTCGGCTCGTGCCTCTACGTCATTCAGGATCTGCTGCCCCGCTACGGCATCGAGACCACGCTGGTCGACGGCGCCAATCTCGACGAATGGCAGCGCGCGCTGAAGCCGAACACCAAGACGTTCTTCCTGGAGAGCCCGACCAATCCGACGCTCGACGTGCTCGACATTCCCGGCATCGCCGAGATCGCGCATAGCGGCGGCGCGCGGCTCGTCGTCGACAACGTGTTCGCCACGCCGATCTGGCAGAGCCCGCTCGCACTCGGCGCCGACGTCGTCGTCTACTCCGCGACCAAGCACATCGACGGCCAGGGCCGCTGTCTCGGCGGCATCATCCTGTCCTCGGAGGCCTTCATCGCCGAGCACATTCATAATTTCATGCGCCAGACCGGGCCGTCGATCTCGCCGTTCAACGCCTGGGTCCTGCTCAAGGGCCTGGAGACGCTCGGCGTGCGCGTGCGCGCGCAGACCGACACCGCGGCGCGCATCGCCGACGTGCTGGCGAGCCATCCGAAGATCGCGCGACTGGTCTATCCCGGCCGCGCCGATCATCCGCAGGCGGCGCTGGTGAAGAAGCAGATGCGCGGCGGCTCGACGCTGGTCGGCTTCGAGGTGAAGGGTGGCAAGGCGGCGGCGTTCCGCGTGCTCAACGAGCTGAAGCTTGCAAAGATCTCGAACAATCTCGGCGACGCCAAGAGCCTCGTCACGCATCCGGCGACGACGACGCATCAGCGGCTGACGCCGGAAGTGCGCGCCGAGCTCGGGATCGGCGAAGGCTTCATCCGCTTCTCGGCCGGGCTCGAGCATGCCGACGATCTGATCGAGGATCTGACCGCGGCGCTGGAGAAGGCGTGAGAGCTTCCTGTCGTCCCGGCGAAAGCCGGGACCCATAACCACAGGATTAGGTTTGGCGAAGACTGGTAGTTAAGCGGTCTCCGGTACTAGCGCCGAAATCCACCGATAGATCACGCGGTATGGGTCCCGGCGTTCGCCGGGACGACAAATCACATCGGCCGGTACGTCCGCACGTCCGCGGGCACGTTCACGCCGAGCTTGATCTGGCCGACCGAGCGGATGATATCGTCGCCGAGCAGCTGGGCGAAGCAGGCATAGCCCCAATCATTCATGTGCAGGCCGTCGGCGATGACGAAGCTCTCGACCGGGAGCGCCTGCTTTTCATGCCAGTCGCGCATCACTTCGAAGCGCGGGAAGATACCAACGTGACGGAGCTCGGCG
The DNA here is from genome assembly GCF_024199945.1 of Bradyrhizobium sp. CCGUVB4N. Taxonomy (GTDB): domain Bacteria; phylum Pseudomonadota; class Alphaproteobacteria; order Rhizobiales; family Xanthobacteraceae; genus Bradyrhizobium. Next base: position 8,918,253 of record NZ_JANADP010000001.1, read on the forward strand.
ACCTTGCCGAGCAGCTTCACCATCCTGCTTGCCCTTTCGGGACGCTCGGTGACGCGCGGCGAATATTGCGGGTCGACCAGCACGACGTCGGCATCGCCTGCGGCCTGGATGCGGGTGACGCCGTCCTCGACCATCTTGGCGGTGTCGCCGGGATCGAGATCGCGCAGCACGGCGTTGGTGCCGACCTGCCAGATCACGAGATCCGGATGCACGTCGATCACCTCCTTCTGGAGGCGCTTCATCATCTCGGGCGCGTCCTCGCCGCCGATTCCGGCATTGATGACGGTGATGTCAGCGGTGGGATATTGCCGGCGCAGCTGCGCAGCGAGACGGTTCGGATAGTTGAAGTCGGGCGAGCTCGCGCCGTAGCCCGCCGTCGACGACGAGCCGAACGCGACGATCACGACGGGCTTGCCGGCGATGAGCTTGCTCGCGACATGCGGCAGCGAGCCCATCGTGTTCGCACCGCCCTTCGGCGACAGACACGGCACGCGGCTGAAAATGTCGCCGGCGGATTTCGCGACCTGCTTCACCTTGTCGATGGCGCGCGAGGTGAGGCCACGCTGCTCGGCGGAGGACGTCGCGGCAATCGTGGTCTGGGACGGTAATGCCGGTGCGGGATTAGCGCCCTGCTGCGGCGCCGGCGTCGCCTGGGCAGCCTGAGCGCGCGCAGGGGCCCGCAACACCACGGGCGTCAGCATCAGCAGCGCCGCCGCTGCGGGCGCGGCCAGCCATGTCGTCGGGCCAAAAGGGCGGAGAGAACTCATTAACGCTAGACCTCAATTTTGCTGCTGGGCCGGCCCCAGATGGGCGGCGTCGATCACAAACTGTGCCAACGCCCGGCCGATGCAATCATGGACCTGCTTCGCCAGCTCAGGGCCGCGGGAGGGGCTGAACAGGTCGAACTGACCCTGGTCATTCCACTGCCGCATCATCGCGAAGCGGTCGAACAGCGGGACATCATGCTCCTGCGCCACCACCCGCATGTTATCGAGATAAGGCGGCGCCGAGATCATGGTTTCGGTACGCGGGCTGTACTGCAAATTCATCAAGACGACGTCAGCCCCTGCATTTTGCAACGCAGCGACCCCTTCGGTCACGGCGCCGCGGAAATCATCGGGATCGATGGAGCGGATAGCATCCACGGTCCCGGTCTGCCAGATGACCAAAGTAGGTGTTTTTGCTTCCATCAGCTTAACGAAGGTACTGGCGGCTTCCTCCGCTGTCTTCTTGCTCTGTATTTCTACGGATACGTGCACGGTCTCCGCAGGCGGCAGCTTGTCCTTCAGCATGGCCTGCATCCGCGCCGGATAGGAGCTGTCCTCCGAGGATGGAATGGTGGTGGAGCGGCTGCCGATCACCAGGATCTCCAGCGGCTTGCCGGCCTTGACGGTGTCGGCGACCTTGTGGAGCTGGCTGTCGGTGGCGAGCAAATAAGGCGGTAATTCGCAGGCTGCGGGCGCGGCAGGCACGGCTTCGCCGGCGCGCGCCGAAGGCGCGACGAGACCAGCGCACAGCAGGATCAGGCTCAGGAGAACCTTCGCCTTCATCAGCCCCCTCCCGCCAGATCGGCGTTGCCGGCGGCGGCTTTGGTTTTCGTACCGCTCTTGTCGGCCACCTGCTTGTACCACGAAATCACCCAGGCAACGCCCCACATGATCAGGATTCCGGAGAGACTAATCAGCGCATGCATGCCCGGTCCACCGGAGACCTCGGCCAGGATGAAATGGCCGGCGAAGGCGAGGAAGACGCCGAGGCAGAAGATCTCGAGGGAATGGGAGCCGCACAGGATCAGCGGCCGCAGCCAGGGCGATTTCAGGCCCGGCCAGTCGCGCGGCAGGAAGCGCACGGTGAGCGCGGCCAGCGCCAGGAAGTGCGTGAAGCGCAGTACGTCGAGGTCGGTCTTGTCGATCGGATACATCCACTGCTCGAGCCGCTTCGGCATGAGATGGCCGAGCTGCGGCACGTACCAGGTCAGCGTCACGTAGAACGCCGCGACGAGATAAGCGATCGAGATCCACATCGTGACCGGCGACGCCAGAATGCGGGACATGCGTCGCGCACCTCCGAGCGCACACCATGCCCCGAACACGAACAGCAGCTGCCAGGCCAGCGGATTGAACGCCCAGAAGCCGTTCGGATAGGCCGAGAAGTAGAGGTCGAATTCCCAGGTCACCGCATAGAGGGCGGCCGACAGTGCGAGCGTCACGTCGGGCCGCCACTTCATCGACCACAGGATCAGCGGCAGCGCCAGCATCAAGACGATGTACAGCGGCAGCACGTCCATGTTGACGGGGCGGAAGCGCAACAGCAGCGCCTGCACGATGGTGACATCGGGCTGCTTGAGGAAATCCATGATCCCCATCTCTTCGGTGTAGAGCGGGTTCTCGAAGCTGGTCGCGACGTAGGAGATCTCGGCGAGGAAGATCGTGAACAGGAAGACGTGGGCGACATAGATCTGCCAGACCCGACGCAGGATGCGCGCGGTGGCGATGACGAAGCCGCTCTCCAGCATGGCGCGACCATAGACGAACGCGGCGGTGTAGCCGGAGATGAAGATGAAGATTTCGGTGGCGTCGCTGAAGCCGTAATTGCGGATCGTGAACCAGGTCAGCAAATTCGGCGGCAGATGGTCGATGAAGATCAGCCACAGCGCCAGGCCCCGGAACAGGTCGAGCCTGAGCTCGCGCTCGCCGATCGCCGGCAGCGTGATCGCCGGCGCACGCGCCACGGGTTTGGCCTCCGCGGGCTTGGCACCCGCGGTTCCCGCGATCGTCGATCCCGTCACTTGATCGGCAATGGTCATCGGGGCCCAAAAACCCTTCCGCAAATCGCGACGTATGAGGATTGTACCGGTCCCGTCGCCGCCTCGCAAAGCGGCCGGATCACATACGGGTGTACTTTCCTGTCAATTCTGGCGGGACGATGTCGCGAAAGCCGCCTGCGGCGTTTGGTTCCCGGCAGGGTTTTCGTTATGATGGCAGTCATGTACCGCGCCGTGACCCGCCAGATCGAAGTGACCGTCGAGCCGAACTTTGTTCCGGAACAGTCGTCGGCCGACCGCTCGCGCTATTTCTGGTCCTACACCATCGTCATCACCAATTCCGGCGACGAGACCGTGCAGCTCAAGACGCGGCACTGGATCATCACCGACGCCTCCGGCCGGCAACAGGAGGTCAAGGGCGAAGGCGTGGTCGGCGAGCAGCCGACCTTGGCCCCCGGCGAGCGCTTCGAATACACCTCCGGGGTGCCGCTCTCGACCGCCTCCGGCTTCATGACCGGCCGCTACCAGATGGTCAGCGAAAGCGGCGAACGGTTCGAGATCGACGTGCCGACGTTTTCGCTGGACAGCCCGGACAACAAGCGGGTGTTGAATTAGCGGCGGATGACGGTGCCGTAGGGCGGGCAAAGGCGCAACGCGCCGTGCCCACCATTTCCGTCGAAATGCACGAGATCGTGGGCACGCTTCGCTTTGCCCACCCTACGATACCGCGCTACGCGTCCTCGACGCCTGCCTCATCCGGCGTGAACTCGTACACCGATGAGCAGAACTCGCAGGTCACGACGACCTTGTCGTCCTTGACCATCGCCGAGCGATCGTCCGGCGAGAAGCTCTTCAGCATGGAGGCAACCGCATCGCGCGAGCAGGAGCATTGCGCTTTCAGGACAAGCGGATTGAACACGCGCACGCCGCGTTCGTGGAAGAGGCGATAGAGCAACCGCTCGCCGGAGAGATCGGGATCGATCAGCTCGACGTCCTCGACGGTTTCGATCAGCGAGCGCGCCTCGACCCAGGCATCGTCCTCGGCAACGCTGTGCACCTCGAGGCCATCGGGCGCATCGCCGGGATGCAGATCGGCCTGCCGCGCGCGCTCCGGCGCCTTCGGCAAGAACTGCATCAGCATGCCGCCGGCGCGCCAGCGATGCTTGCCGCCGTCGCTCGAGCGCCACTCCTCGCCGACCGCGAGGCGGACGCGCGTCGGGATCTGCTCGGAGCGCAGGAAATATTCGTGGGCGGCATCTTCGAGGCTGCCGCCGTCGAGCGCGACCAGGCCCTGGTAGCGGCTCATATCGGGACCCTGGTCGATGGTCATGGCGAGGTGGCCGCGGCCGAGCAGCGTACCGGAATCCTTGGTGTCACCGAGGCGTTCGGCGTCGAAACGCGCATAGGCGCGCAGGCGATCCGGCGCCTGATAGTCCACCACCAGAAACGACACCGGCCCGTCGGTCTGTGCCTGCAGGATGAAGCGGCCTTCAAATTTCAGCGCCGAGCCGAGCAGCGTGGTCAGCACGATGGCCTCGCCGAGCAGCTTGCCGACCGGCGCGGGATAATCGTGCTTGGTCAGGATCTCGTCGAGCGCGGGGCCAAGCCGAACCAGGCGCCCACGCACATCGAGCGCATCGACCTCGTAGGGCAACACGGCATCATCGATGGGAACCGCGGATGGTGCGCGAACCGGGCCTTCAGACCCGGTTTTCATGTCAGGGGATTGGGAAACCATGGCGCTTTATCTGGGGTCGGAGGACGGGAAATGGAAGGGGGCGCGAGGTGGTGCGTTCCGGATGCAGGTGTCGTTGTACGAAGCAGCCTCAAACTGGATGTCGTCCCGGAGCGCGCGAAGCGCGAACCCGGGATCCATAACCACAGGATGACGTCATCGTGCGAGATGACAACTCCGAGTCCTCGCAAAACCACGGCCTGTGGTTATGGGTCCCGGATCTGCGCTTACGCTTGTCCGGGACGACAGCGGAGGATGGAGCCGCCAGCGCGGCCACACGCTCGCACGTATCTCTACTTCACCGCGTCAAAGCACCAGGCCAAAATGCCCTTCTGCGCATGCAGGCGGTTTTCGGCCTCGTCGAACACGACCGATTGCGGGCCGTCGATCACCTCGTCGGTGACCTCCTCGCCGCGATGGGCGGGCAGACAGTGCATGAACAGCGCGTCGGGCTTGGCCAGCGACATCAGCTTCGAATTGACCTGGTAGGGCTTGAGCACGTTGTGACGGTGCTCACCTTCCTTGTCGCCCATCGACACCCAGGTGTCGGTGACGACGCAATCGGCGCCCTTCACCGCGGCCTCGGGATCGGTGCCGAGCACGATCGGCGCGTTGGTGGCCTTGATGAAGTCGCGCATCACCTTCTTCGGAGCGAGCTCCGGCGGGGTCGCGACATTGAGGTTGAACTTGAAACGTTCGGCGGCATGAGCCCAGGACGCCAGCACGTTGTTGTCGTCGCCGGTCCAGGCCACGGTGCGACCTTCGATCGGGCCGCGATGCTCCTCGTAGGTCATGAGATCGGCCATCACCTGGCACGGGTGCGAGCGCCGCGTCAGGCCGTTGATCACGGGCACGGTCGCATTCGCAGCGAGCTCCAGCAGCGCCTCGTGATTGAGGATGCGGATCATGATGGCGTCGACATAGCGCGACAGCACGCGCGCGGTGTCGGCAATGGTCTCGCCGCGGCCGAGCTGCATCTCGGCACCCGTGAGCATGATCGGCTCGCCGCCGAGCTGGCGCATGGCGACGTCGAACGACACCCGCGTGCGGGTCGACGGGCGTTCGAAGATCATCGCCAGCGTCTTGCCCTCGAGCGGCCTGACCGGCTGATGTGCCTTCTGCTTCGCCTTCATGGCGGAGGAGGCCGCGAGCATGCTCTTGAGCTCCGACAGCGGCAGCTCGTTGATGTCCAGGAAGTGCTTCGGCGTCTTGCTCATCAGCTTGCCGCCCGCTTGTTGCCGGTCAGCGCAGTGCAGGCGCGTTCGAGCCGCCCGACGCTGTCCTCGATCTCGGCTTCGGTGACGATCAAGGGCGGCAGGAAGCGCACGACATTGTCGCCGGCCCCGACGGTGAGCAGTTTTTCGTTGCGAAGCGCTGCGACCAGATCGCCGGAGGGCACCACGGCCTTGATGCCGATCAGGAGCCCCTCGCCGCGAACTTCGCTGACGACATCGGGATGACGGTCGATCACGGAAGCAAGCTTCTGCTTCAGCAGCAGCGACATCTTCTGCACATGGTCGAAGAAGCCGGGCTTGAGCATGACGTCGAGCACCGCGTTCGCAGCCGAGATCGCCAGCGGATTGCCGCCGAAGGTCGAGCCGTGCGAGCCGGGCCCCATGCCGGAGGCCGCTTCCGCGGTCGCCAGCACCGCGCCGATCGGGAAGCCGCCGCCGAGCGCCTTCGCCAGCGACATCACGTCAGGCGTGACGCCGGTGCGCCGATGGGCGAAGAGATCGCCGGTGCGGCCCATGCCGGTCTGCACTTCATCGAAGGCGAGCAGCAGGCCCTTCTCGTCGCAGAGCTGGCGCAGCGCCTTGAGGAAGCCGGGAGGCGCCGAACGCACGCCGCCCTCGCCCTGGATCGGCTCGATCAGGATACCGGCGGTCTGCGGACCGATCGCCTTCTTCACGGCCTCGATGTCGCCATGCGGGATCTGGTCGAAACCGTCCATCGGCGGGCCAAAACCTTCGAGATATTTTGCCGAGCCGGTCGCGGCCAGCGTCGCCAGCGTCCGACCGTGGAAGGCGCCTTCGAAGGTGATGATGCGGTAGCGCTCCGGATGCCCCTTGGAGAAGTGATGATGGCGGACCAGCTTGATCACGCCCTCCAGCGCTTCGGCGCCGGAATTACAGAAGAACACGAAGTCGGCAAAACTCTCGTTGCAGAGACGCGCGGCGAGCTTCTCACCATCCGGGCTCTGGAACAGGTTCGACATGTGCCAGAGTTTTGTCGCCTGCTCCTGCAGCGCCTTGACCAGCACGGGATGGGCATGGCCGAGCGCATTCACTGCAACGCCCGAGGTGAAATCGAGATAGCGATCGCCATTGGTTGCGATCAACCAGACGCCTTCACCGCGCTCAAAACCGATGTCGGCCCTGGCGAAAACGGGGAGCAAATGCGGTGCTGCGCTGTTGGTCATGATGGTCTCTTTGGATGTTTCGGACGGCCTGAGCGTGCGTTGCGCAGCGCATCATTGGTCCGGAAAACGAAACGTGCCGCCTTTTAAGGGCGGCACGCATCGCCATCTTATGCCTGGCACCAATGGTGTCAATGCCGCCCGGAAAGCCCCGCGAAACGCTGATTCCGTAGTCTTGCGGTGCCGGATTTGCGGGTTTTTGGCCACGGAACATGTGGAAGCGAGTCGTCGGACTCTTGCGCGTGAGTCACGCCATATTGTAGCGTTTGCCTTGTCAGATACGACATCTCGTGCAGCGGTTCTGATCCCAAAAGTCCTCATGTACCGGCGTAAACGTTCGGGCGGCTCATTGCGCCCGGCGAACCTTAAGGGATTCTGGCGGCACGGGTTTTTCGAAGCTTAGGCATTCGTCGTGCCGCCCCAGGATGGCAGGCGCGCGGCGAAGGAAAGGTTACAATGACGGTTTTGACCTGGTCCGACGATCGCGTCGAGCAGTTGAAAAAGCTCTGGGAGGCCGGACTTTCGGCCAGCCAGATCGCCGCTGAGCTTGGGAATGTCACCCGCAACGCCGTGATCGGCAAGGTGCACAGGCTCGGCCTGTCGGGCCGCGCCAAGAGCCCGTCCTCGGCAGCTCCGCGGCCGCGCAAGGCGCGTCCGGCGCAGCACATGATGCGGGTGAGCAGGCCCATCGCGCGTGGCAATACCGCGCTGGCGCAGGCCTTCGAGGTCGAAGTCGAGGCTGAACCGGTCACCTACGACAACGTGGTGCCGATGAGCCAGCGGCTGTCGCTGCTCGAATTGAACGAGGCGACCTGCCACTGGCCGGTCGGCGATCCCTCGAGCCCGGATTTCTTCTTCTGCGGCGGCAAGGCGCTCTCCGGCCTGCCCTACTGCGCCCAGCACTCGCGGGTGGCGTATCAGCCGGCAGCGGATCGGCGGCGCGCGCCGGCGAAGCCGGGCACGCGGTAAGCGCATCCAGTTAACCTCGTCCCGGCACAAGGCCGGGACGACCGGGGAAATAAAAAAGCGCGCCATCCAGCGCGCTTTTTATTTTGTCTGCTTGCAAGAGCCTTAGGCCTGCTCGGCCTTCGCAAACCGGTCATCGAGCGCATAGCCCGCACCGCGCACCGTGCGGATCGGATCCTGCTCGCGACCAAGATTGAGCAGCTTGCGCAGGCGACCGATATGCACGTCGACGGTGCGCTCGTCGATATAGATATCGCGGCCCCAGACGCTGTCGAGCAGCTGCTCGCGCGAGAACACGCGACCGGGGTGCTCCAGGAAAAACTCCAGCAGGCGATATTCGGTGGGGCCGAGATCAATCGGCCGGCCCGAGCGCGCCACGCGGCGCTTTTCGCGATCGAGCTCGATGTCACCGAAAGCGAGCACGGTTGCGAGCCGCTCGGGACTTGCGCGCCGCAGCAGACCCTTCACGCGGGCCAGCAGCTCGGGCACCGAGAACGGCTTGACGATGTAGTCGTCGGCGCCGGTCGCAAGGCCCCGCACCCGCTCGCTCTCCTCGCCGCGCGCGGTGAGCATGATGATCGGCAGCTGCTTGGTGTCGGACCGCGTCCGCAGCCGGCGGCACAGCTCGATGCCGGAAAGCCCCGGCAGCATCCAGTCGAGCACGATCAGATCGGGGATGTGCTCCTTGAGGCGGGTGTCGGCGTCGTCGCCGCGCATCACCGTCTCGACGTCATAGCCGTCGCCCTCGAGGTTGTAGCGGAGGAGCTCGGTGAGAGCTTCCTCGTCTTCAACCACCATTATGCGTGCGCCCATTGGGTCGTCGCTCCTTAAGGATTCAAGTATTGGGGACCGTGGTGGCGAAGGTCGTCATGTCGCCCTTCGGTCGCTTGTCGGTGATGGCCTGGCCTTCGATCATGTAGAACACGGTCTCGGCAATGTTGGTGGCGTGGTCGCCGATCCGCTCGATGTTCTTGGCGCAGAACATCAGATGGATGCAGAACGAGATGTTACGCGGATCCTCCATCATATAGGTGAGGAGCTCGCGGAACAGCGAGGTGCAGATGGCGTCGACTTCCTCGTCGCCCTTCCACACCGCCATCGCCGCCGGCAGATCGTGCGCGGCATAGGCGTCCAGCACCGACTTGACCTGCTGCTGCACGAGGTCGGTCATGTGCTCGAGGCCGCGGAACAGCTTGAGCGGATGGAAATCCGTCTCCAGCGCCGCAACGCGCTTGCCCATGTTCTTGGCGAGATCGCCGATGCGTTCGAGATCGGTCGCGACGCGCATGGCGCCGACGATTTCGCGCAGATCCACCGCCATCGGCTGGCGCCGCGCGATCGTGAGCACGGCGCGTTCCTCGATCTTCTTCTGCAGCGCGTCGAGCTCGGCGTCGATGGTGACGACGCGCTGGCCGAGCGCGATATCACGGCGGATCAGCGCGTCGACGGAATCGACGATCATGCGCTCGGCGATGCCGCCCATCTCGGCGACCAGGCGCGTGAGCTCCTGGAGGTCGGTGTCGAAGGCCTTTGCGGTATGTTCAGAACCCATGTCCTGTCTCCTCAGCCGAACCGGCCGGTAATGTAATCCTGCGTGCGCCGATCGGACGGCGACGTGAAGATCTTGCTGGTGTCGTCGAACTCGATCAACTCGCCGAGATACATGAAGGCGGTCTTGTCGGAGACGCGGGCCGCCTGCTGCATGTTGTGGGTCACGATCGCGATCGTGTAATTCTCGGACAGCTCCTGGATCAGCTCCTCGACCTTCGCGGTCGAGATCGGATCGAGCGCCGAGCAGGGCTCGTCGAACAGGATCACCTCGGGCCGCACCGCGACGGTGCGGGCAATGCAGAGGCGCTGCTGCTGGCCGCCGGAGAGCGACAGGCCGGAGGCGTTCAGCTTGTCCTTGACCTCGTTCCACAGCGCGCCGCCGCGCAGGGCCTTCTCGACGCGATCGTCCATCTCCGACTTCGAGATCTTCTCGTAGAGACGGATGCCGAAGGCGATGTTCTCGTAGATCGTCATCGGGAACGGCGTCGGCTTCTGGAACACCATGCCGACGCGGGCGCGCAGCAGATTGAGGTCGAGCTTGGGATCGAGGATGTTGGTCTGGTCGAGCATCAGCTGACCGGAGACGCGCTGGCCCGGATAGAGGTCGTACATCCGGTTGAAGATGCGCAGCAGGGTCGACTTGCCGCAGCCCGACGGTCCGATGAACGCCGTGACGCGGTTGGTGCCGAGCGCCAGATTGATGTTCTTCAGCGCGTGATGCTCGCCGTAATAGAAGTTGAGGTTGCGCACCGTTACCTTGGCCGGGGCTTCAGGCAGAGGCTGCGAGCCGGGATGAACGGCGGGCGTACTGACGGAAACAGACATTTCGCTCATTTTGCGGTCCTCTCGGCGCTCAGGATGCGCGCGCCAATGTTCAGGGCAAGCACGGTCAACGTGATCAGCAGGGCGCCGCTCCAGGCCAACTGCTTCCAGTAGGCATACGGGCTCTGCACGAAGTTGTTGATGGTGACCGGCAGGTTGGCCATCGTCTTGTTCAGGCCCAGGCTGAAGAACTGGTTCGACAGTGCGGTAAACAGCAGCGGCGCAGTCTCGCCGGCGACGCGGGCGGTGGCCAGCATCACGCCTGTGATGAGGCCCGAGCGCGCTGCACGATAGGCGATGCGCTTGATCACCAGCGAGCGCGGCAGGCCGAGCGCAGAGGCAGCCTCGCGCAGCGCGTTCGGCACCAGCAGCAGCATGTCCTCGGTCGTGCGCAGCACGACCGGGATCACGATCACGGCGAGCGCGAGCGAGCCTGCGATTGCCGAGAAGCCGCGCATCGGCACCACCACCGCGCCGTAAATGAACAGGCCGATGATGATCGAGGGCGCCGAGAGCAGGATGTCGTTGATGAAGCGGATCACCGAGGTCAGCTTGTCGTTGCGGCCGTACTCGGCGAGATAGGTGCCGGCGAACAGGCCGAGCGGCGCGCCGATGCCGACGCCGATCACGGTCATGATCAGGGAGCCGACGATGGCGTTGCGCAGACCGCCTTCAGTCGAGCCCGGAGGCGGCGTGTCCGCGACGAACAGTTCGAGGTTCAACCCGGCGAGGCCGTTATAGAGCAGCGTGACCAGGATCAGCGCGAGCCAGGTGACGCCGAAGGCGGCGGCACCGAAGCAGAGCCCGCGGATCACGATGTCCTTGCGGCGGCGGCGTGAATAAATCGGGTTCATGTTACTTCCCCGCCTTCTTTTCCAGCCGCATCAGCATCAGCCGAGCGCCGGCGAGCACGAAGAACGTCAGCACGAACAGCAGCAGGCCGAGCAGGATCAGGCCGGACTGGTGCAGGCCGTCGCTCTCGGCGAATTCGGAGGCGATCGCCGCCGAGATCGTGGTGCCCGGCGCGAAGATCGATGACGAGATGCGGAACGAGTTACCGATGATGAAGGTCACCGCCATGGTCTCGCCGAGCGCGCGGCCCAGCGCCAGCATGACGCCACCGATGATGCCGACGCGGGTGTAGGGGATCACCACGCTGCGCACGACTTCCCAGGTGGTGCAGCCGACGCCGTAGGCGGCTTCCTTCAGCACCGGCGGCACCGTCTTGAACACGTCGACCGAGATCGAGGTGATGAAGGGCAGCACCATGATCGCGAGGATCAGCGCGGCATTGAACAGGCTGAGATAGGACGGGGGGCCGGCGAAGATCGCGCCCAGCACGGGGACGCCATCGAAGATCTTGATCATGAAAGGCTGGAAGGTGTTGGCGAGGAACGGCCCCAGCACGAAGAAGCCCCACATGCCGTAGATGATCGAGGGAATGCCGGCGAGCAATTCAATCGCCATGCCGATCGGGCGGCGCAGCCATTGCGGGCAGAGCTCGGTGAGGAAGATCGCGATGCCGAGACCGACCGGAATGGCGATCAGCATCGCGATGAACGAGGTGACGAGCGTGCCGTACATCGGTCCGAGCGCGCCGAGCACGGGCGGATCGGCCGACGGCGCCCAGCGCTGCGTCCACAGGAACGCGAAGCCGTATTCCTTCATCGCCGGGAAGGCACCGACGATCAGCGACAGGATGATGCCGCCGAGGATGAGAAGCACCGAGATCGCACTGAGCCGCGTGATCCAGTAGAAGGTGACATCGCCGAGCTTGAACGCGCTCAACGCCTTGGCGCGATCATATGGTCCGGCGTCGTCGACGATATCGCTCTGAACGGCCATTTCTGCCACGCCGATCCCCTATGCCAAGAATATACGCTTTTTATTGGTCTCGTGCCCCGGATGCGGCGCTAGCTGCGAAGCGTTGCGACGTTGATCCGGGGCCTCGTTCTTGTGGGTCCCGGCTCAGCGCAGCAGCGTTTCACGCTGCCGCGCATCCGGGACACGAGAGGAGAGCGCTTAGCTCTTGATCTCGGCAGCCCAGGTCTTCTCGATCAGCTGGACGACGCTGTCCGGCATCGGGATGTAGTCGAGCTCTTCAGCCGCCTTGCCGCCGTTCTTGAAGGCCCAGCGGAAGAACTTGATGGCTTCCTGCGAGGCCGCCTTGTCGGTGGCGTCCTTGTGCATGAGGATGAAGGTCGCCGCCGTGATCGGCCAGGACTTGTCGCCGGGCTGGTCGGTCAGGATGACGTAGTAGCCGGGAGCCTTGGCCCAGTCGGCGTTGGAAGCGGCCGCCTGGAAGGCTTCGACGGTCGGCTGCACCGGCTTGCCGGCCTTGTTGACGAGGCCGGTGTAGGTCAGCTTGTTCTGCTTGGCATAGGCGTACTCGACGTAACCGATCGAGTTCTTGGTCTGGCTGATGTTGCCCGACACGCCTTCGTTGCCCTTGGCGCCGACGCCAACCGGCCACTCGACGGCGGTGCCCTCACCGACCTTGCTCTTCCAGTCGGCGCTGGCCTTGGAGAGGTAGTTGGTGAAGTTGAAGGTGGTGCCCGAACCGTCCGAACGACGGACCACGGTGATCGCGTCCGACGGCAGCTTCACGTTCGGATTGAGCTTCTTGATCGCGGCGTCGTCCCACTTGGTGATCTTGCCGAGATAGATGTTGGCGAGGGTCTCGCCGTCGAACACCAGCTCGCCGGCCTTGACGCCTTCGAGGTTGACGACGGGAACGATGGCGCCCATCACCATCGGCCACTGGGCAAGGCCGTCCTTCTCGAGCTGTTCGGCCTTGAGCGGCGCGTCGCTGGCGCCGAAGGTCACGGTCTTGGCCTGGATCTGCTTGATGCCGCCGCCGGAGCCGATCGACTGATAGTTCAGGCCGTTGCCGGTCTCCTTCTTGTAGGCGTCAGCCCACTTCGAATAGATCGGGAATGGGAAGGTCGCGCCTGCACCCGTGATGTCGGCAGCAAAGGCCGCCGTCGTCGTTGCGGCGACCAAGCCGGCAGCGACGATCGTTTTGATGAAATTCATGCTGGTCTCCATACAGGGGAGCGAAGCGCCATCAGCGCCCGATCGCGCTCCCCGCGCCGCCCCTTTAGGAGCGGTCGGCTGTGCTTTTACGAAGGTTTCGTGACAGTCGGATGACACCTTCAAGCGATTGAAATCGCTTGATTTTCGTCTCTAGACTAAAGTCTTGGCCTGGGGAAAACAGGCTGTGAAAGTGGCCCCCTGTTTAGGGACACTTTCGATCAAAAGACGGCCGCGGTGACGGTTAAGAATATGTTTCACCAGCGATAATCCCAGACCGGTTCCACCCTGGGAGCGGCTGTCGCCGACGTCCACCCGGTAGAACCGTTCGGTCAGGCGCGGCAGGTGCTCGGGTGCGATGCCGGGTCCGAAATCCCGCACCATGACCCGGATTTCCTGAGGTCCGTCAGTCGCCGGGGTCGCGGTCAGCGACACGATGACGCGACCGCCGGAGGCACCGTATTTGAGCGCGTTCTCGATCAGATTTTCGAACAGGCGCAGCAGCTCCTCGCGGTCGCCCGCGATCATGACCGGCGCTTCCGGCAGATGGGTCTCGACCTCGACCTGGCGTTCCCGGGCCAGCGGCTCGAGCCCGTCGGCGACCTGGAAGATGATCGGCAGCAGGTCGACCAGCGTGTCCGGCCGCACATGGGCCGACAGCTCCACCCGCGACAGCGACAGCAGATCGTCGATCAGGCGCGCCATGCGGGTGGCCTGGTTGTGCATGATGCCGAGGAAGCGCTCGCGCGCCTTGGGATCGTCCTTGGCCTGGCCCTGCAGCGTGTCGATGAAGCCGGAGAGCGCGGCCAGCGGCGTGCGCAATTCATGGCTGGCGTTGGCGACGAAGTCAGCGCGCATTTCCTCGACCCGGCGCAGCGGCGTCTGGTCGTGGAAGGTCATCAGCATGCATTTGTCGGCGCCGCCGAACGTGGTCGGCACCGGCACCGGGGTGATGATCAGCTCCATCCAGCGATCGACCGGCACATGGTCGAGATAAGTCGCGCGCCGCGGCTCGGTGGTCGCGATGGACTCGCGCAGCGCCGTGATGATCTCCGGCGAGCGCAGCGCGAACTGGGCGAGCTCGTTCTTGCGCAGCGCCGGCGCGAGCTGGGCGGCAGCGGCATTGAGATGGATGACGCGGCCGGCGCGGTCGAGCAACACGGCCGGATCCGGCATGCCGGCGACGACCGCGGCCACCGCCGCGCTCTCGACCGGATTGACGCGGCGGGTGTCCTCGCGGGAGGCAGCGGTATCATGCAGCCGCCAAGGGATCAGCGCCGCCGCTGCGATGCAGAGGAACACCGTCACCGCCCGCACCACCGACAATTCGCCGAGCGAGACCACTACCGACAGCGCCAGCGCGGCGGCGATCAGGATGATGGTCGAGTGCCGCAGCCGGTCGGACCAGGGCTGCACCGTGGGAGACGAGGGAGCGTCGATCGCCATCGGGGCGGGCTTCTCCTTGTTGCGTTTTGCGCCGGTCAGGCGCCGCTGTCGCTGCGCTTTCTCACATAAGCGGCTTCAGGCGGCGGGCCTGGATCGAGCTTGAGCGCCGCCTGTTGCAGCCGCTTCGATCGGGTACCGATGATAACCTCGCGAAACGTCAGCAAGATTACAGAGATGACGAAGGGCGACAGATAATAGAGGACCCGGAACAGCAGCATGCCGCCGAGCAGTTCCTCGCGGTCCATTTGCCAGAGGCCGACCAGCATGGCGGCGTCGAACACCCCGAGCCCGCCGGGCGAATGGCTGGCGAAGCCGAGCAGCGTCGCCGAGACGAAGATGACCGCGACCACGACGAAGCCGAGATTGGGCTCGTCGGGGACCAGCACATACATCGCGAGCGCGCAGAAGCCGAGATCGATGATGCCGATCGCGATCTGCAGCAGCGTCAGCGGACCGCCCGGCAGCACCACGGTCCAGGGGCCGCGTCCGACCACCCGCGGCTGGGTCCAGACCCAGACCACATATCCGACCAGCGCGACGAGGATCATCATCGCAGCCGTCCGGTTCAGCCAGGCCGGCAACTGGTCGATCGAGGCGGCCGCCTCCGGATGATAGGAGATGCCGAGGCCGAGCACGGCGGCATTGCCGAGCCAGAAGGTGAGGCCGGCGAGGAAGCAGATTTTTGCGACGTCGATCGCGTTCAGCCCATAGGCCGAATAGATCCGGTAGCGCACCGCACCGCCCGTAAAGACGCTGGCGCCGACATTGTGGCCGATCGAATAGCTGGTGAAGGCCGCGAGCGCGTTGATGCGATAGGGCACGTGGGAATGGCCGATCGCGCGTACGGCGAACAGATCGTAGAATGTCAGTGTGAAATAGCCCGCGGCGACGAACAGCGCCGCCATCGCAATCTGGCGCGGCTCGGTGCTCTTGATGGCCTCGACCACCTCGTTCATGTCGATGCCGCGCAACATGTGGTAGAGCACATAGCAAGCGATGCCGATGACCGCGACGCTGATCACAACTCCAAGCTTATGCAGGATTTGCTTCTGGCGCAGAAACGTCATCGCTCTGCGTATGGCTTCCAGCATCTAGACCTCGAACAACGCTGCAACGGCCAGGGTGGCCGGCGAACAGGCGGACGACGCACAGGCACTCAACGAACGAGCACTCAACGAACCTTTGCCGCCTGCTCCGGCCTCGCGCATGCCCCCCGCCCTTCCACTAGCGCGTTTTGAGGCGGAGTGGAATTCGCCAATGTGAACAAAATCACGTGCCTTCAATATTTTAGGCAGGTTTGCGGGCTGAAGGTGCACGGTTTGGCGCTTTCGGCGGCAGGGCTGACGCGAATCTCCATGGCAATCCTGCGCAGGGGCCATGAAGTTTTGATGATTTCGACCGGTCAATGTTCCGTCACGCCTTAAGTCGAAATCAATCTATGGGCGCCGCCGGCCTGTTGAAAGAGGGGTGAGCCGCGACAGTCGGCGGCGGCACAAATGGCCGCGCGGCAATCGCGCGGCTGAGGCCAGGTCCCTGATATTCGGTTGCACCGCGGCATCACGGAGGGAGGCGCGGTCGCGGCGTCCGCCGGCGCGGGGCCGGCGGGGAGCTTGCCGTTCGCAGGGAGCGGCCTGCTCAGGCCGCAAGTTGCGGACGCACCGCCTCGATGCCGGCAATCCAGCCGGCGACGGAGCGGCCGATTGCCTCGGGGTGATCCTCCTGAAGGAAGTGCAGCCCGGCGCCGAGACGAACATGCGCGCAATGCTTCAGCGACGCCGCAAACGTCTCGGCGAATTCCGGCGCGACCAGCGCACCGGGCTCGCCCGAGAACAGCAGCTTTGGATAGGATGATGCGGCCAGCGCCGCATGCGCGGATTGGAGTGCCACATAGACATCGGCGGGCTCGCCGGCGATCGGCAGCTCGCGCGGAAGCGCAAGAACCGGGCGACGGCTCTCCGGCGTCGGGAACGGCGCGCGATAAGGCGCCATCTCGTCATCGCCGAGCTTGCGAACGATGCCGCCGGGCAGCACGCGCTCGACGAACGCGTTGGCCTCGAGGATCATGGCTTCGCCCTCGCCCGGCGTCCTGAACTTGCGAAACGCCGCCCTCGCCGCCTCGGCGTGGTCCTGCTCGTCGGCGCGGTCGGTGTGGTGAAAGTCCTGCCAGCTCGGCATCGGGCGGATGAACTCCATGAAGGCCAGGCCGCGCATGAGGTCCGGCCGGCGCGCGGCGAGATGAAAGGCCAGCGCCGTGCCCCAATCCTGCGCGACGAGATAGGCCGATTTGATGCCGCGCTGTTCGATGAAGGCATCGAGATAGCGGACGTGATCGAAGAAGCGGTAGGCGATGTCGGGCTTGCCGGACTGGCCGAAGCCGATGAGGTCGGGCGCGATGCATCGCGCGACCGGCGACACCAGCGGCAGAATGTTGCGCCAGATGTGCGACGAGGTCGGATTGCCGTGCAGGAACAGCGCGACCGGTGCGTCCTCCGCGCCTGTCTCGCGATAGGCGATTGTGCTGCCCAGCACCGGCGCCAGGCGAATCTCGATCTCGGTCGGCTTGCTCATGTCGTCGTCTCCCTGAACACGGTTTGGAATGCGATGGTCTTGAAGCGCTCGAGTGCCTTCGGATTGCGGTCGACCTTCATGCGCAGGATCGCGCCCTGCCAGGACGCGAGCAGGAAGTCGGCAAGCTCGTCAGGCTCGAAATCGGATGCGATCTCGCCGCTGGTCTGGGCATCCCTGATGCAGGCGGCGAATGGCGCGCGCCATTCGGCGAAGATCGCCGCGAGACGCGCACGCAGCAGCTCGCTGCTGCCTGATGCCTCCAGGCTGAGATCGCCAATCAGGCAGCCGCGGCCGTATCCGTCAGCCTCGAGCCGGCCGGTGATGATGTCGAGATAGCGCCGCAGCCGCGCCCGTGGCGTCAGGGAGGCGTCGTCGAGAGCCTCGGCGACCAGCCCCCTGGTGACGTCGAAATAGCGGTCGAGCACCTCGGAGGCGAATGCCTCCTTGGAGCGGAAATGGTTGGTGAAGGACCCCTGCGGCGCGCCCGCCGCGGCGGTGACGTCGCGCACGCTGGTGCCGTGATAGCCGGTCCGGAACATGACCTTCAGGCCGGCATCGAGGATGGCGTCTTTAAGCGATGGCTTTGGCATGAACAAAATAATACGTACGTACGTATTATTGTCAAGCACTGACTTACTCCCTCGGCGATCTGCTTACCGATCAGTCAGTTATCGGAATTTGAGACGCTCGTTCGCTCCGGCGGCGGACCGCGGTTCAGGCCGCGGGCTGGCTCCGCGAGACCACCCAATAGCGCAGCCATGCGCCGATGGTGCAGCCGACGAGGTAGCAGGCGAACAGGACCAGGCCGAGGTCGAGCCAGTAGCCGAAGCGGCCCGGGACCACATGCGCGAACGAGGCTGCGACCAAGGCCGCGACGAACACCGCGAGCCAGCGCGCGGTCACCTTCGAGGTGCCGTTGCCGCGCTGGACCACCGAGATCCAGCCCATGCAGAAACCCAGCAGTGCCGCGCCGATCAGCCAGCCCATATGAAACGAGACGAGATAGGGCATCGTCACCTCACCAGAAATTCGATGCGGCGGTTTTGCGCCTTGCCGTCGTCGGTGTCGTTGCCGGCGACGGGCTGCGTGCTGCCGTAACCGACCGCGGTGAAGCGGTCCGCGGGAAGCCCGGCTTTGACCAGATAATCGATCACCGCCTGCGCGCGCTTCTCCGACAGCGCCTGGTTGAACGAATCCTCGCCGTCGGCATCGGTGTGGCCCGCGACCTCGATATTGGTGGTGGGACACCGCAGCGCCGTCTCGATCAGATGATCGAGAATGCCGGCGGAGTCGGGATCGATGTCGGCGCGCTTGGTGGCGAAGCGGATCTTGCCCTTGGCGAGCAGCTCCGAGAACAATTGCTGGCAGACGGTGCCGTCGACCGGCCCGGCCGCGGGCTTCACGGTGATTTCGGGCTTGTAGAGCCAGTTTTTCGGAAAGTCCTTGCCGAGCCCCGCGCGGATGTCGTTGGCCGCACCTTCATACAACGCATCGCCCGACAGCTTCACCTCGCGATCCGACACCACCAGCGTGCCGGTCGACAGCCGCGACAGCGCGCCGAGCGCTGCGACCACCGCGGTGTTGAAGGAGCCGGGCGCGCCGATGCTGGCCTTGAGATTGTCGACGACCTTCTCGGTGAAGAATTTTCGCGACGCGCTGGTCGCGATAGCGGCATGCACGCTGTTGTCGGGCACGTAGCCGGTCAGCGTCACGGTGGCGGCGACCGGATCCTTGTAGGCCTGGAAGATGTAGGGCGGCGCCTTGATCTCGTTGGCGGCGATCGTAAAGCCCTCGGGCAGGTTCTTCAGTGCAGCCGCAATCGCTTCGCGGCCGCCGAGATCGCGCGCCATGCCCGACAGATTGACCTTGGTGTCCGTGATCGTGATCTTGCCGTCCTTCAGCTTGCCGATCTGGTCGAGCAGCAGCATCGCGGCCGCCTCGAACCGCGCCGGCGCGCCGCGGGCCAGGCCCATCTGATCGGCGACCTCGGTCCCGTTGACCTCTTTTCGCGCGGCTTCTGTGAGGCGCGCCTTCATCGACGGCAGCGGCGCGGAGCCCGACAGCGTCACCCGCACCACGTCGCGCTCGGCACTCCAGACGAAGGGCTTTGCTTCGGGAACCAGGCGGGTCTGGTCATCGACCAGCCGCACCCCGGGAACCATCTCGACCGTGGTCACGGCGTCGCGGCGGCCCTCCTCGGAGAAGGCGTCGGCGGCCAGGCTGACGTCGCGGCCGTCCACGGCGATCCGGGTCTTGTCCAGGACGGTGTCCTTGAGCGCGGCCGAGCTGCGGGCCGACAGGTCGGCCTCAACCGGCAAAGTGTTATTCCAGGCCGCAAATCCCCACATGACGGCCAGGGGAATCAACCCCGGCCACCATTTGCTGGCCCACCTGAAAAGCATCTGCATTCGACGACCCGAACTCTGGAACCGGAGACAAAACAAACCCTTGGCAGGCTGTCAAACCGGAAATGGGGCGCTTTCGGGGACCCCGCGTGGACAATTGGAATAACTTTTTCTTCAAGGGTCACACCCTAAGTTGAGGGCGGAATGCCCAGGGGTCGGCCAGCCGGTCATGAAACAACTCCGTAACAACGTCATTCGCGCCGGGCTGGGAGCACTCTATTTCAGCGGGGCGCACCATCTGCTGCGCCCGCTGCTGTCGGGCGTCGGCGCCATTTTCATGCTGCACCATGTGCGGCCGGCCCGTGCGGGCGCGTTCCAGCCGAACCGGCATCTCGAGGTTACCCCCGACTTCCTGCGCGCGACGCTGTGCCATCTGCGGTCACGCGAAATCGACATCGTCAGCATGGACGAGCTGCACGAACGGCTGCTGCAAGGCCGCTTCGACCGCCGCTTCGCCGCCTTCACCTTCGACGACGGCTACCGCGACAACCACGACCACGCGTTGCCGGTGCTGCGCGAATTTGACGCGCCCGCGACCATCTACGTGACCAGCGACTTCGCCGAGGGCACCGGGCGGCTGTGGTGGGCCGCGCTCGAGGCCGTCATCGCCAGGGCCGAGCAGGTCGACGTGCAGCTCGGCCATTCCGCGCTGCGGCTCGATGCAAGCACGCCGGCGACGAAGCAGGCGGCGTTCGACCGCCTGCACGACTGGCTCCGCGCCCTTCCTGGCGAGCACGATCTGAAGCGCGAGATCGAAGCACTCTGCGCGACGCATGGTGTCGACATGGAAGCGCTGTGCCGCAGCCTCTGCCTGTCCTGGGACGAGGTGAAGCGGCTCGCGGCCGACCCGCTGGTCACGATCGGCGCCCACACCATCAGCCATTGCAATCTCGCCAAGCAGAGCGAGGCGATCGCCGCACAGGAGATGGCCGTCAGCCGGGTGCGGATCGAGACCGCACTGGACCGCGAGGTGCTGCATCTCGCCTATCCCTATGGCGATCGCGAAGCCGCGGGCGAGCGCGAATTCACGCTGGCCGCATCCGCCGGCTTCAAGACCGCAGTGACGACACGGCCCGGCATGCTGTTCGCAGAGAACGCCGGCCACATGACCGCGCTGCCGCGCGTCTCGCTCAACGGCAACTACCAGGACGCGCGCATTCTGCCGGTGCTGACCTCGGGCGCCGCGACCGCGATGTGGAACGGCCTTCGCCGGTTTGCCGCGGCATAGGCCTCCGCTGTCGTCCCGGCGAAGGCCGGGGCCCATACCGCGGAATTTATCGATTGATGTCGGTAGGCGTACCGAACAACGAGTCTTCGCCAAACCACTCCCTGTGGTTATGGGTCCCCGCCTTCGCGGGGACGACACCGAGTTTTTTTGAACCGCCGCGCGCCACACTCCGATCTCAGCGCATTCCTTGACTCCCCTCCCCACGGCGCTCAAAACGGCGCCAACCAAGGGAGGCACCATGTCCAACGATCTGTTTTCGCTCAAAGGCCGCATCGCACTCGTGACCGGCGGCTCGCGCGGCATCGGCAAGATGATCGCAGCCGGATACCTCGGCGCCGGCGCTGCGAAGGTCTACATCACCGCGCGCAAGGCCGGCCCGTGCGAAGCCACGGCGAAAGAGCTCTCGGCGCAATATGACGGCGAATGCATTGCCCTGCCGATCGACATCTCGACCGTCGAAGGCTGCAACAAGCTCGCGTCCGAAATCATCAGGCTGGAGCCGAAGCTCGACATCCTCGTCAACAATGCCGGTGCGGCCTGGGGTGCGGAGTTCGACGAATTCCCCGAAAGCGGCTGGGACAAGGTGATGGACCTCAATGTCAAATCGCTGTTCTTCCTGACCAAGGCGCTGGCCAAGCCGCTGCGCGCGGCGGCCTCGCACGAGCGGCCCGCCAAGGTCATCAACATCGCCTCCGTCGACGGTATCTTCGTCAATCCGGGCGAGACCTATTCCTACGCCGCGAGCAAGGCCGCGGTGATCCATCTGACCCGGCGCATGGCGACGAAGCTGATCAAGGACAACATCAACGTCACCGCGATCGCACCGGGCGCGTTCAAGTCCGACATGAACCGCGCCGCGCGCGACCATTCGGACGAAGTGGCAAAACGCATTCCGTCGCGGCGCATCGGCACCGACGAGGACATGGCGGGCGTCGCGATCTACCTCGCCTCGCGTGCGGGAGATTACGTCGTCGGCAACACCATCGCGGTCGATGGCGGCGTGGTGTACGCGAATGCGGGATTGGAGATCGCGGGGTAAGGGCTGCGTCACACGCGGTGTCGTCCCGGCGAAAGCCGGGACCCATACCGCGGAATCCATCGATTGCGATCGGTATGAGCACCGAACGACGAACCTTCGCCAATTAACTCCCTGTGGTTATGGGTCCCGGCTTTCGCCGGGACGACAGCGGAATTTTTGGCGCGAGCGTCGACCTGACGCTTACGACTCGATCTTCACGTATTCGAAATCGCCCGGCTTGTTGTCGATACCCACCTTCGGCGGCGAGATCCATGACGCGAACTTGCCGGTCTCCGTGACGGGCTGCATCAGCGACGTGATGAAGTCGCCGTCGGCGGTCGAGGGCAGCCAGTCGTCCTTGCGCTTGGCCCAGGTGGCATCGTCGATCAAAATGCCGTCGGGCGTCGCGTGCACGTCCTTGAACTCGCCGATATGGCGGTGGAAGGCGACGTTCGGCAGCGTCAGCTTGAAGTCGTAGCCGGCGGTCGAGATCACCTTGTTCCAGCGCAGCATGCCCTTGACGCAGTCCTGGCTGTAATCGTCGCGCAGGCGCATGTTGAGCGCGGTCAGCGCCGGCTCGTCGACCAGCTTGATCTCGCCGTTGATGAACTTGAGCACCGGATAGGTGGCGTTCTTGAGCTGGTGATCGTCGTCGATCTGCGTCTCGTGATAGCGCCCCTTGATGCCGGTGTTGAAGGCGTTGGCGGCGTTGGTCGAAACTTCCGAGCCGAACAGATCGAGCGACAGCGTGTAGTGCAGGTTGAGCTTCTTCTGGATGGTCGGCAGATCGATCACGCCAAGCGCACGGACCTTGGCGATGTCGGTCGGGTCCGTGATGCCGGCTTCGCGCATCGCATCGCAAGTGCGCTGCACGACGCGGGTGATGCCGGTCTCGCCGACGAACATGTGGTGCGCTTCTTCCGTGAGCATGAAGCGGCAGGTGCGCGACAGCGGATCGAAGCCCGACTGCGCCAGCGAATGCAGCTGCATCTTGCCGTCGCGATCGGTGAAGTAGGTGAACATGAAGAAGGACAGCCAGTCCGGCGTCGCCTCGTTGAAGGCGCCCAGCATGCGCGGCGCGTCGGCATCGCCGGAGCGACGGCGCAGCAAATCATCGGCTTCCTCGCGACCGTCGCGGCCGAAATATTTCTGCAGCAGGTAGACCATCGCCCAGAGGTGACGGCCTTCCTCGACATTGACCTGGAACAGATTGCGCATGTCGTAGAGCGAGGGCGCGGTCTTGCCGAGATGGCGCTGCTGCTCGACCGAGGCCGGCTCGGTGTCGCCCTGGATCACGATCAGGCGGCGCAGCATGGCGCGATATTCGCCCGGGACTTCCTGCCAGGCCGGCTCGCCATAGTGCTCGCCGAACGGAACGACGCGGTTCTCTTCCTGCGGCGCAAGCAGAATGCCCCAGCGATAGTCGGGCATGCGCACGTAATCGAACTTGGCCCAGCCGCGCGGATCGACCGAATACGCGGTGCGCAAGTACACCAGCGATTCCTGGAAACCTTCCGGCCCCATGTCGCTCCACCAATCCATGTAGCCGGGATGCCAGCCTTCCAGCGCCTTCAGCACCTGGCGGTCTTCGGCGAGATTCACGTTGTTCGGAATCTTGGTCGAGTAGTCGACGTTCATGATGTTCATGTTCATGGCCGTGCTTCTCCTTAAACCCGCGTCATATCGAATTTCGGCTTCTGGCCGCTGCCGTAGCGGCGCAGTGCGCCTTCCTCGCCGACGGCGTTGGGGCGCTGGAAGATCCAGTTCTGCCAGGCGGTCAGGCGCGCGAAGATTTTTGATTCCATCGTCTCGGGGCCGACGAAGCGCAGGCTCGCTTCCATGCCGGTGAGACTGTCGGGCGAGAAGCTGGCGCGTTCCTCGAGGAACACGCGGACCTCGTCGTCCCAGTCGATATCGTCGAGCGCGAAGGTGACGAGACCAAGCTCTTCCGCCTGCTCGGCGTCGAGCGAGGTGCCAAGTGTGGCTTCCGCGCGTTCCACATCCGCCGGGTCGGCCTGGAAGCGCGACTCCAGCCGCGTCAGGCCGTGGCTCATCGGATACGGGCCGAAGTTCATCGCCGACAATTCGATCGACGGCGGCGGCTGGTTGTCGCCCTGGCGCGCGCCGATCAGCATGTAGGAGCGATCTGCCGCGAACACGAGCTCGGCAAGCGTGCCGGCGAAGCACGAGCCGGGTTCGACCAGCGTCACCAGCGTGCGCGAGGTGACGTCGATGCGCTTGAGCACGCGCTTCCAATAGTGCCGGATCTCGTTGACCAGCCAGTGCGCCTTGTTGGCTTCGAGGAAGGCGTCGCTGGCGAGCACATGGGCGCGGTCGCCATGGCTCTTGAACACCAGCATCGCGATCTCGAGTTCGTTGATGCGCAAATGCAGGATGGCGTCGTCGAGCTCGCGCGCCACCTGCAGCGGCCAGAACGACGCGCCCTGCGCCATCATGCCGTCGATGTCGGCGGGGGCTGCCGCCTCCGGCGCCTTGATCGAAATGGTGGCGATGCGCGCGGCGCGGTCGATATCGACGGTGACGAAGCCGTAGCGGATGCTGGTCTCGTCGATCGTGCGCCTGAGCGGGGAAAGCGCGATGCCCTTGCCGCTGCCGGCACGCTTCGACTTGCCTGCGAATTCCTTGGCGCGCTCGACGATCTTGGCCTCGAGCTTGGAGTTCGGCGCGATCTCGTCGACGAGGCGCCACTGCACCGCGCGCTTGCCCTTCACGCCTTCCTCGATGGTGCAGAAGAAATCGGCGTGATCGCGGCGCACCTTGCGCTTGTCGACGACACGCGTCAGCCCGCCGGTGCCCGGCAGCACCGCGAGCAGCGGCACTTCGGGCAGCGCAACAGCAGATGCGCCGTCGTCGGCGAGGATGATGTGATCGGTGGCGAGCGCGAGCTCATAGCCGCCGCCGGCCGCCGAGCCGTTCACCACCGTGATGAAGCGCTGGCCGGAATTCTCGGACGAGTCTTCCATGCCGTTGCGGGTCTCGTTGGTGAACTTGCAGAAGTTCACCTTGTGGGCGTGGGTCGAGCCCGCGAGCATGCGGATGTTGGCGCCGGCGCAGAACACGCGGTTCTTGGCCGAGCGCATCACCACGACCTTCACCTCGGGGTGCTCGAAGCGTAGCCGCTGCACTACGTCGGCCAGCTCGATGTCGACGCCGAGGTCGTAGGAATTGAGCTTGAGCAGATAGCCCTCGAACAGGCCGCCGTTCTCGTCGACGTCCATGGTCAGCGTCGCGACGTCACCATCGACCGCCAGCTTCCAGTGCTTGTAGCGGGACGGTTCGGTCTGGAAATCGATGAATGTCGCGCCGCCTGCGAGGCGCCGATCTTCCCCGGCCATGGGCCACCCTTGAGCTCGTCCTGGTTTTACCGTTAGATGCACAATAGTGCATGTTATTGAGCGCGTCTAGTCCTTAATCGCCCATACATGCACTTTGTTTCATAAAGGCGCCTGGGACCGCACAATGGCGCCGAGCCCGATCCAATCGGCCTTGGTGAGCTGGGCGCGGCCGAGCTTGGCCTGGAGCGAGGCTGCCAGCGCCGGCACTGGAAAGCTCTCGACGAAGCCGTCGCCGGCCGGGGCCGCCTTGCGGGAGGTCAGCGCACGCAGTTCGGTGAGCGCATCCCCAAACAGGCGCGCGGCCGAATGCGCCTTCTGCATGCGCAGCCGCAGATTGGCGTTGGCGACATGGATGCAGGCCCGCAGCAGAATGCGCTCGCGGCCGCCTTGCGGGGCTCCCGCCCACAGCGCCTCCAGCACCTCCTGCGACTCCCAGAAATAGCCGCGGTCGTTCAGCGCGAGGCCGTAACGGAGCGCCGGATGGCGTGCCGGCACGTAACCACGGAACGCCGGGGGCACCAACGCCTTGGCCATGTCGAGCGTCTGGTAATCCGCGTCGACGTGGCCGGTCTCGCCAGGCACATAGGCCCAGCGCGGCCACGGCAATTGGCCGTCCACATGTGAAGGCACATTCATGGATGTGCCTCCGCATGATCATGCGGCGCGGACCCCGAGTCCCTGATCGTCGCGCAGGGCCGCTTTTGCAAATTGCTCAATTGCGTCAAGCGTCGCTCCGGGCGCTTCACGATGCGGGGAATGGCCCGCGTCTGAAATAATTTTCAAATCTACCGGACAATAGCACTCTTCCTGCGCGATTTCGACCTGCCGCAGCGTCCCATATTGGTCATCCCTTCCTTGCACGACCAGGACAGGAACGCGGATGTAGGCCAGATATTCCGAGATATCCCAATCGCGGAATTTCGGGTCGAGCCAGGCGCCGTTCCAGCCGTAAAAGGCGTTGTCGACGTCCTTGTGCCAGCGCGCGAGCTTCGCCTTGAGATCGGTGGTCTCATAGGTGGTCTTGATCGCGGCGATGGACTTCACCGAGACGTCCTCGACGATGAAATGCGGCGCGATCAGCGCGATGCCTTGCAGGCGATTGTCCTGATGTGAACCGGCATAGATCGCCGCAATCGAGCCGCCGTCGGAATGGCCGAGCAACAGGCCGCGCTTGAAGGGAATGGCGTCCAGCACTTTCGGCAGCACCTCGAGCGCCTCGCGCTGCATGTAGTCGAGCGGCCGCGGCAGCGTCACTGGGCTCGACTGGCCGTAGCCCGCACGCGAATAGGCGAAGATGCCGGCACCGGTGGCCTGCTGAAGCTTCTCCGGAAAGTCGCCCCACAAGCCGACGGAGCCGAGGCCCTCGTGCAGCATGACGATGGTGGGTGCGTCGGCTGACTGCGGCGCCAGCCATTTGTACTCGAGGCTGGCGGTGCCGATGCTGAGGAAGCCGGTGGGGGTGAGGTTGGTCATTTGCAATCTTCTTTCAGCGGATCGGACAAGATGCTTCGACGGACTCAGTCGTCCCCTCCCCCCTTGCGGGGGAGGGCTAGGGAGAGGGGTGTCACACGGGGACTCCCAGTGTGACGAAGAAAACGCGCGCGACAATGAAGACCGTTTGCTGGGCTACCCCTCTCCCCCGCCCTCCCCCGCAAGGGGGGAGGGAGCGCAGCGGAGTTTGCCGCATTATCAACTCGCGCCCTCGCGCAATTTGAACCGCTGGATCTTCCCCGTCGCCGTCTTCGGGAGCGAGTCCACCACGTCGATCCAGCGCGGATATTTCCACGGGCCGATCTTCTGCTTGACGTGCTCCTTCAGCATCTCCTGCAGGTCGCTCGTCTTCGCACCGGGGCGCAACACGACGAAGGCCTTCGGCTTCAACAGGCCTTCCGGATCGGCCTCGGGTACCACAGCGGCCTCGAGCACCGCGGGATGCGTGATCAGCGCGCTCTCGACCTCGAACGGCGAGACCCAGATGCCGGAGACCTTGAACATGTCATCGGCGCGGCCGCAGAAGGTGTAGCGGCCATCGGTGTCGCGGACATACTTGTCGCCGGTGCGGGTCCATGGGCCCTCAAACGTGCGCCGGCTCTTGTGGCGCTGGTTCCAGTAGCCCTCGCCGGCCGAGGGCGCATCGACCAGGAGCTCGCCGACCTCGCCGTCGGCCACATCCTGGCCAGCCTCGTTGACGAGCCGCACCGCGTAGCCCGGCACCGGCTTGCCGGAGGAGCCGTATTTGATGTCACCGGGCGCATTCGAGAGGAAGATGTGCAACAGCTCGGTCGAGCCGACGCCATCGAGAATGTCGACGCCGAAGCGCGATTTCCAGCTGTTGCCGACGGACTCGGGCAGCGCCTCGCCGGCCGAGGTGCAGATGCGCAAGGACTTGCCGCCGCGCTCGCTCTTCATGGTCTCGTCGTTCAGCATCGCCGCGAACAGCGTCGGCACGCCGTAGAAGATCGACGGGTTGTAGCGGTTCATCAGGTCGAACATCCGTGCCGGCGTCGGCCGCTCGCTGTTCAGAATGGTCGTGGCGCCGACCGACATCGGGAAGGTCAGCGCGTTGCCGAGGCCATAGGCGAAGAACAGCTTTGCGGCGGAGAGGCCGACATCGTTCTGGCGAATGCCGAGCACCTGCTTGGCATAGGTGTCGGCGGTCGCCTGCATGTTCGAGTGGATGTGGCGCACGCCCTTGGGCATGCCGGTCGAGCCCGACGAATAGAGCCAGAATGCCGGCTCGTCGGGATGCGTCACGGCCGTGGTGAACTGATCGCTCTCGCCCGAGATCTCTTCCGCGAGCTGCTTGTGCCCGTTCTGCTTGGCGCCGGAGACCACGACATGCTCGAGATCGGGCATACGGCCGACGACATCCTTGATGACGGGATAGAGCGCTTCGGACACGAACAGCACGCGCGCGCGGCAATCGGCGAGGATGTAGGCGTACTGGTCCGCGGTCAGCAGCGTGTTGAGCGGCACCGGCACGACGCCGGCGCGGATCGCGCCCAGGAACACGATCGGGAAATCGATCGTATCCAGCATGATCATCGCGACGCGCTCTTCGCGGCGGACGCCGAGCCGGCGCAGCATGTTGGCGGCGCGGCGGGTCTCGCACTGGAGCTCGCCATAGGTCAGCCGCGAGACGGTGTCGTCGAAGACGAGCTTGTCGCCCCGGCCCTCCTCGACGTTACGGTCGAGCAGCCAGGTCACCGCGTTGTAGGATCCCTCGCTCACGGTCGTCTCCCCCGAATTTAGAATTATAATTCATAGAAAGACACTGTGACAGCTTGCTGTCAATGCCAGCAGGCATTATGTTTCATTAAAACGCGCCGCAGGACCTCCTGTAAAGAAGGCTCATGACCGACAGTCCCGACGCAGAATCCCGCTTTCTCGAACAGCTCGGCCAGCGCGTGCGCACCATGCGCGCGCTGCGCGGCATGTCGCGCAAGGTGCTCGCCAAGGTATCAGGAATTTCGGAGCGCTACATCGCGCAGCTCGAAAGCGGCAAGGGCAATGTCTCCATCGTCCTGCTGCGCCGCGTCTCCGATGCGATGGGCGCGCATCTCGAGGACCTGCTTCCTAGCGCCGATCCGACGCCGGACTGGCAGATGTTTCGCGATCTCTTGCGCAAGGCTACACCGGCGCAGATCGCCCAGGCCAAGGATCTGCTCGCCGGCGGCAGCGCCTCGGCGCCGCGGCGCGCGCCGTTCTGCGGCATCGCGCTGATCGGCCTGCGCGGCGCCGGCAAATCGACGCTGGGAAGAATGCTGGCGAAGAAGATCGGCTGGAGCTTTGTCGAGCTCAACAAGGAGGTCGAGCAGCAGAACGGCCTCTCGGTCGCCGAGATCATCGCACTCTACGGCCAGGAAGGCTTCCGCCGCATGGAGCAGGCCGCGCTGCAGCAGCTGCTCGCACGCAACGAGCTGATGGTGCTGGCGACCGGCGGCGGTATCGTCTCGGAGCCGCTGACCTTCGACCAGATCCTGTCGTCGTTCTACACGATCTGGCTGAAGGCCGAGCCCGAAGAACACATGGCCCGCGTCCGGCGCCAGGGCGATCTGCGTCCGATGGCGGATGACCGCTCTGCGATGGCCGAGCTGCGCAACATCCTGCTCAGCCGCGAGCCGCTCTACGCGCGCGCGACGGCAGTGGTGGATACGGCGGGGCTATCGGTCGATGCAGCAGCCGCAAGGCTGATCGATGCGGTGCGGCCGGTGCTGCAGAACGAAGCGCGGAGTTTTGGATTGCGGAGCGTGGCGCTGTAGGGCGATCCAGCGCAACGCATTCCACTGTCGTCCCTGCGAACGCAGGGACCCATACCGCGTGATCCATCGATTGCGCGCGCTGCCAATCCCGAACGACTAATCTTCGTCAAACCGCGCCCTGTGGTTATGGGTCCCGGATCTGCGCTTCGCTTGTCCGGGACGACAGCGGAGTTTGTGGGCGCGCCGCAGTGACACTATATGCAAGCCCGACGGTAAACTTTGGGACCCGCAATGACCTCCAGCGACGTCACCACCTCCATGTTCGAGCGGATCGGCGGCCGTGCCACGATCGACCTGTTGGTCGACCGCTTCTACGACCGCATGGATACGCTGCCGGAAGCAACCATCATCCGCGCGATGCATGCGGACGACCTCGGCCTGATCAGGGACGTGCTGAAGCGCTACCTCACGGAATGGACAGGCGGTCCAAAACTCTACACGCCGGAGAAGGGCCATCCGCGATTGCGGCAGCGGCATATCGGCTTTGCCATCGGCGACGCCGAGCGCGATGCGTGGCTGCTCTGCATGCGCGGTGCGATGGAGGAGACCGTCACTGACGTCGATGCGCGACGGGACCTCGACAAGGCCATATCCGGCCTTGCCGACTGGATGCGCAATCGCGGCTAGTAGCTCGTCACAGTGATTGTGACTCTTTGGACGTTGCGGGATAGGCGCGGCCCATTTTGGCGCGGGCTTTTTCGGTCGTGAACATCCATTTGATGCGGGCGCCAGCGGCATTTCGTTGTTTCTCCCATGCGGCGATTTCGCGGCGGAGCCAGTTTGGGTCGTCGATCCTGCGGTCGAGGCACTGACCGCGGAGCACGCCGATCTCGATCTCGACCATGTTGAGCCAACTGGCGTGCTTTGGGGTGTAGTGGAACTCCAGGCGGCGCAGAATTCGCCGGGCTTCGTCAGGCGCGAATGCCTCATAGAGGGAGCCTACGGAGTGGGTCGACAGATTGTCCTGCACGACGCGGATGCACCCGGCGTCGGGATAATGAACATCGACGAGTTCGCGCATGCACTGGGCGTAATCTTCTGCCGCCCGTCGCTCTGTGACTTTGACTTTGCGCCATGGCCGATGCACGTCGATGCAGACGAAGAGATTGACGGTGCCGTTGCGGCGATACTCGCAATCGTAACGTTCGAGTTGGCCCGGCTCGGCGGGGATCGGCTCGCGAACCTCGCCGATGAGCTGGACCGGGCTCTCGTCGAAGCAGACCACCGGCCGGTCGGGATCAGGCGCCTCGGCATATAGGTCGAGCACGTCTTCCATGCGGGCGACATATTCGCCATCGACCTTTGGAATGCACCACATATCCTTGCGCCACGGCTTGAGGCCGTTTTCGGCCAGCCGCCGGCGCACCGTCTCGCCCGACAGGCTCTCGTGGTCGGTGAGCCTGACCATGGCGTCGGCCAAAAGCTCCAGCGTCCAGCGGGCGCGACCCTCGGGAGGGGTTGCGCAAGCCGTTGCCACCAGCAGGGCTTCCTCCTTGCCGGTGAGCTTGCGCTCCGCGCCTGGACGCGGATCCTCGCTCAGCGCCCGCTCCAGATTGCCTTCCACGAAGCGCCGTTTGGTCCGGTACACGGTGGAACCGCCCACCGCCACGGCGCGGGCAATCTCTTCATCGCTGCGGCCGGCATCGGCCGCCAGCAATATCTGGGCGCGCTTGAGCTTGCGGGCAGCCCGCTTGCCCTTGCTCAACATCGCGGTGAGTTCACAGCGTTCGGCTTGGCTCAATTCGACCCGATAACGTACATTCATCGCGACCTCCTTGTCGGAGGACCGGACGAATCGACAAATGAATCGAAAATCAGGCGCCGCTCGCAGCCTCAGCCCTCAAGGCTTCACCGAAAAGCAGGGCCAGTACCTGGCCTTCATCTACACCTACGCGCACATGTTCCGACGCCCGCCCGCCGAGACCGACATGCAGCGCCACTTTCAAGTCAGCCCGCCTTCGGTCCACCAGATGATCGTGACCCTCGAACGAAATGGTCTCATTCGGCGCCAACCCGGCGTCGCTCGAAGCATCCAAATCCTCGTGGCTCCGAAAGACCTGCCCATCCTGAACTGGCTCGGAATCAACCAGTCATAATCAGTGTGACGAGGTACTAGTCGAGACCGAGCGCGTTGATGTCGGGGGCAAGCTTCACACCCGGGGTCCGCGGCACCAACCCCGTCTTGACCGCGTAGCCGCCAAGCACAATGTCCGGACGGCTCGGCGCCGGCAATGCCTGGACGCGTTCAACGAGGGCGGCGACGGCATCGTACTGATCGGGAAGCGCGATCGAGACCAGCAGCGTCTTGGGCTCACCCTCCATCGCCGACTCGGACAGCGCATCGAGCACCGTACGGTCGTCGACGTGCCGCGTTCGCCACCCCTGGTTCTGGAGCCAGAGGCCGAGAATACGAATGCCCACCACATGGATGTTGCCCGGCGCATTCATCAGAAAGAAGCAGCCGTCACCGCCGGCGCGCGCCGGCCTTGACCAGGCCAAACGCATCCTCGCTTCAACCAGATCGATCACGCGCTCGGCGTAAGCGGTGAATTCATGCTCGCCTTCGACGGTGAGGGTGCCGTTCTCCCAGGCGTTGCCGATCTCGTAGAGCATTGGCGCGATCATGCCGATGAGAATGTCGACCGGCCGGCAATGGGCAGCGATGGCGTTGTCGATCAGCGGCCCCGCCGCAGCGAAATCGTTCCTGCGTCCGGCCGAGAACAGCGACTGAAAGATGTCCCGCAACGCGACCGCATGGGCATATTCATCGCCGCTGAGCAGATCCGGCTGTTCGCCCGCGCACTTCCGGCACAGCCCATGTGTGATGCCGAGATCCGCGTGCGGCGGCATCTCGCCCATGAATTGCTGGCAATGGGCACACCATCTCAGCATGCTGCCACTCCCCCTCGCCGGTTCCCTCAACCTAGCGCAGCATCGCCGCCTGCAAAAGCGATAGCGGCTCGACGCAAGCGGTGACGGCGCAGTGCAGCGAGCATGGGCGGCCTGCAACCAACGAAATTGAGCTAGATCAAAGCCGGCTGCTAAACTCGCGCCATGACCGACATCCTTCCCGATACCCTCCGCCGCCTCTACACCGATCCAGGCGAGTACATCGACAGCGATCATCCCGCCGTGCAGCAATTCGCCGAAACGGCGGTACGCGGGGACGCCAGCGCCCGCGAGAAGGCGAGCGTGCTGTACAAGGCGGTGCGCGACGGCATCCGCTATAACCCTTACGTCAGCATGCGCGTCGCCGAGACGTTTCGCGCGTCGAGCGTGCTTGCCGCGGGTCAGGGCTATTGCGTCGGCAAGGCTTCGCTCTATGCCGCCGCCTGCCGCGTCCACGGCATTCCCGCCCGGGTCGGCTTTGCGGACGTGAAGAACCATCTCACCACGGAAAAGCTGCGGGCGAGCATGGGCACGGACATCTTCACCTGGCACGGCTTTACGGAAGTGCATGTCGACGGCGCCTGGCGCAAGGCGACGCCGACCTTCAACGACACACTCTGCGCCAAGGTCGGCGTGGCGCCGCTCGATTTCGACGGCCACACCGATGCGCTGCTGCATCCCTTCGACGGCGAAGGCCGCGCCTACATGCAATATGTCAACGACCGCGGCACCTATCACGACGTGCCGGCGAAATTCCTCATGCGCGAGATGGCGCGCGACTACGCCAACATGCAGGGCGAGGATCTTTCGGGCCGCGACATGGAGCGCGAGGCGGAAGGACGATAGGGCTAACCAACCCTGCGCCCGCCATCATTGCACGCATCGAACCCCGAGCGATCCAGCACCTCGGCCGCAAAGCCCGCGACATAGATCAACGCCAGGATCGCCGCGGAGATCGCGACCGTCTCCGCATGCGCGAGCGCCCATCGCAACAACTGCTGTAACAGGGACGGCGGCGGGAATCGGTAGATCCGGCCCGCCGGCGTGATCAGGTCATACGACCGAACCGACCGCGAATGCGCGGGGATCTTGCTGGGCAGCATCCGGAACTCTCCTCTCCAGCTCCTCGATCATGCCGCGCGCGATTTCCCGCTCGCCCATGATGACGACGTCAGCCCCCAATCCCCTGAGGTGATCGACCTCGGCATCCGCATGCGCACGCGCGATGATGCGGAGATCCGGATTGGCCGCGCGCGCCTGCTGCACGATCTGCCCCGCCTCGAACGCTTCGGGGATCGCGATGACCAGATGCCGTGCCCGCGCCGGATTTGTGGCGCCGAGGATCTCGGGCTGCGCGGCATTGCCAATGATGGTCTCGATGCCGCCCCGCTTGAGCTTCTCGAGCGCGCTCTCACCGACCTCGGCGACCAGGAACGGCAATTGCCGCTGCTTCAAGGCATCGCCGACCAGGGCGCCGACGCGGCCATAGCCGATCACGATCGTATGGTCGGCAAGATCGGTGGCGCGGATCGGCTCAGGCACGGCGGCCGCGACTTGCAGCGTATCCCGCCTCGGTTCAAGCAGCGGCGCGAGCCAGGTGGCGGCCGCGAACATCAGCGGGTTGAGCATGATGGAGAGGATCGCGCCGGCCATGATCAGGTCGCGGCCGTCGCTCGGCAGGATCTGCGAGGCGACGCCGAGCTCGGCCAGGATGAAGGAGAACTCTCCGATCTGCGACAGGCTTGCGGAGATCGTCAGGGCGGTCGCGACCGGATGCCGGAACAGCACCACAATCAGGAACGCGGCAAGCGATTTGCCGAGCATGATGATCGCAAGCGTCGCCAGCAGCGGCCAGGGCTCGCGGACCACGCTCATCGGATCGAACATCATGCCGACCGAGACAAAGAACAGCACGGCGAAAGCATCGCGCAGCGGCAGCGATTCCTGCGCGGCGCGCGCGCTGAGCGGCGATTCCCGCAGCATCATGCCGGCGAAGAACGCCCCGAGCGCCAGCGAGACGTCGAACAGCTTCGTCGCGCCGAAGGCGATGCACAGCGCGATGGCCAGCACGGCAAGGCGGAACAGCTCGCGCGAGCCGGTATGGGCGATGTAGTGCAGAATCCAGGGAATCACCCGGCGGCCCACCACCAGCATCAGGCCGATGAACGCGACGATCTTGACGATCGTCAGCATCACCACGCCGGCAAGCCCGAGACCGAGCTGCGCGGCCAGCGGCTCGAACGTCGGCTTGCCGCCATGGCCGCCCTGAAGGCTCGCGATCGCCGGAAACAGCACCAGCACGAGCACCATCGCGAGGTCCTCGACGATCAGCCAGCCGACGGCGATGCGGCCGCGATCGGTCTCCATCAGGCGCCGCTCCTGCAGCGCGCGCAGCAGCACCACGGTGCTCGCCACCGACAGAGCGAGGCCGAACACGAGGCCGGCGCTGGCGCTCCAGCCCATCAGCAGGGCAAGGCCGAGCCCCATCAAGGTCGCGACCGCGATCTGCACGACGGCGCCGGGCACGGCGATGTTGCGGACGCTGAGCAGATCCTGCAGCGAGAAATGCAGACCGACACCGAACATCAGCAGGATAATTCCGAGCTCCGACAACTCGGTGGCAAGCGCCTGGTCGGCGACGAAGCCCGGCGTGAACGGACCGACCGCAACACCGGCGAGCAGATATCCGACCAGCGGCGGAATGCGGAACCGCTGCGCGATTGTTCCAAGTACGAAGGCTAGTCCAAGTCCGACGACGATGGTGGCGATGAGAGGTGTGTCATGCGGCATTTTTGCCTTTTGACACAGCAGGCGCGCTCGCGCACCGCGACCAAGTGAGGCGGTCGCGATGTCGCATGGGCACCGGAATTCGCGGCCTCAGATCGACCAGTAGTTCGGATGCTGATACGGCGGCGAGCGGTCGCCCCAGTCGAATTCATCGCCATCAAACTCGCAGGGGCCGCTGCTCAATTGCTCCGGCGTCAGTTCGACCTGGAAGGCCTGACGTCCCGGATCATATTTCAGCGCGCTCCATTGCACGGGATAGTGATGATGCGTCCCGAGCAACCTGCCGGTCTTGATGATGGCGTAGGCGACCGTTCCGCTTACCTTGTCGAGCATCAATCGTTCGATCGTGCCGAGCTTCGAGCCATCGCACCCATAAACGGCGACGTGCTCGACGCGATCACTGGGAACCATGGTGTGTTGCATGGCGTGCTCCCTGATCTGGTGTGTGGAGCAGATTATAGGCCCGCAGCCCGGATCAGCGAAGCGACATCCGGGGGTCCTGCAATACATTCCCGGGTAGCGCGGCGCTCCCCCCGGGCGACCGGTTACGGCACTACAGCAATTGCGAACGCACGGAGTCCGCGCCTTCGCGCAACAGTGGTAAGAAACGCCCGATCAACTCCTGCGCCGGGACGCGATCGACATGGGCGCCCATGTTGATGGCGGCGACGATCACGTCGTCGTAGCGGCGCACCGGAACCGAGATCGAGCGGAAATGCGGTTCGGCCTCGCGGTCGACCAGCGAATAGCCTTGCGCGCGGTCATTGGCGATCCGCGCGAGCAATGCCTTGGGATCGGTCTCCGTCTGCGGCGTCAGTGCCTCGCGCTTCATGGTCTTGAGGCGGGCGGCGAGATCGGCATCGTCGAGCTGGCCGAGCATGGCGCGGCCGACCGAGGTGCAGAAGGCCGGCAGACGGTAGCCGATTTCGAGGCCGCCCGAAAACATCCGCGCCGGGCTGCTGCGTGCGATGAAGACGACATCATCCCCGTCGAGCACCGCGAGCGAGGAGATTTCGTTCGCCGCGGTCGCAACGCGATCGAGCACCGGCTGCAACACCGTGATGAGCTGGTTGGAGCGCAGATAGGATGCCGCCAGCGTCAGCACATGCGGCGTCAGCGAGAACAGTTTTCCGTCGCCACTGACAAAACCGCCGCGCTGGAGCGTGAACAGCATGCGCCGCGCAGTCGCACGCGGCAGCTCGGCAGCGCGAGCGAGATCGCTCAGGGTCATCGGGCCGGAGTTGGTGCCGAAGCATTGCAACAGGCGCAGGCCACGATCGAGGGCTTCGACGAAATCCGTCGCGCGCTCGTCAGTCTCGCTCCGCTTCAGCTTGGGCATGATCCCTGGGACAATCCTGCAAAATAGTGCTTGCTGCCGATCCAAGGCATGTCATAATTCGCCCATTCGTTCAATAGGCGAACAGAACGCCCCTCACGAAAAAGGACGCGACCGCCATGATGAGCCAGGAGCAGAACGACCTGATCACCCGCACCGGCCCGAAAGACCCGTGCGGCAAGCTGATGCGGAGTTACTGGCAGCCGGCGGCGCTGATCGACGAGCTCGAGGGCGAGCGGCCGATCCGTCCCGTCAAACTGCTCGGCGAAAACCTGGTGCTGTTTCGCGACGAGAGCGGTCGCTACGGCTTGATCGATCGTCATTGCGCCCATCGCGGCGCCGACCTCGCCTTCGGGCGGCTCGAACATGGCGGCCTGCGCTGCGCCTTCCATGGCTGGCTGTTCGACGCGACCGGCCAGTGCATCGAGACGCCGGCCGAGCCGAAGGATTCAAAACTCTGCCAGAACATCCGCCAGCGCTCCTATCCCGTGGTGGAGAAGAGCGGCATCCTCTGGGCTTATCTCGGCGAGGGTGAACCGCCGGCTTTCCCGGAGATCGACTGCTTCGTCGCACCGGGCACACATACGTTCGCGTTCAAGGGCCACATGGCCTGCAACTGGCTGCAGGCGCTGGAGGTCGGCATCGATCCCGCGCACGCCTCCTATCTGCACCGCTTCTTCGAGGACGAGGACACGTCGACCGCCTACGGCAAACAGTTCCGCGGCGCCTCGGCCGGCAGCGACCTGCCGATGACAAAAATCCTGCGCGAATACGACCGCCCGATCATCAATGTCGAGCACACCGAATACGGCCTGCGGCTGATCGCGCTGCGCGAGATCGACGAAGAGCGCACCCATGTGCGCGTCACCAACCAGCTCTTTCCACACGGCTTCGTCATTCCCATGAGCACGGAGATGACGATCACCCAGTGGCACGTGCCGGTCGATGACGAGAACTGCTACTGGTACGCAATCTTCACCAGCTATTCGAACCCGGTCGACAAGAAGAAGATGCGCGAGCAGCGGCTCGAGCTCTACGAGCTGCCGGACTACAAGTCGCGCAAGAACCGCAGCAACGATTACGGCTTCGATCCGCACGAGCAGCAGACCGCGACCTATACCGGCATGGGCAACGACATCAACGTCCACGACCAATGGGCGGTGGAATCGATGGGCGCGATCCAGGACCGCACCAAGGAGCACCTCGGTTCGAGCGACAAGGCGATCGTGCAATATCGCCGCCTGCTCCGGCAGGAGATCGAGAAGGTCGGCGGCGGCGAGAAGCCAATGCTGTTCCTGGATGAGGCCAACGCGCGCAGCATCCAGGGTCCGGCGACGATGGACGGCATCGGGCCGACCCGCGGCTGGGAGACCTACTGGATGGAAGTTGATGTCAAGCGCCGCCGCGGCGCGTCCTGGACCGCGCCGGTGCCGAAGGAGATCGCCGACAACGTGCACCGGCTGACGGCGGCGGAGTGACGTTCGTGCACCGCTGCCGTAGGGTGGGCAAAGGCGCAACGCGCCGTGCCCACCATTTCTCCGTGATGGATATAGATCGTGGGCACGCTTCGCTTTGCCCACCCTACGGCAGTTGAGGGAGTGGCCAAGTGACTTTCGTCGCGCGTCATGCGCTGTGGTCGGATGAGCAGACAGACGCCGCGGCGCGCATGCGCCGCATCGTCGAGGACAAGAACCTCGAGGTCATCCGCCTCGCCTTCCCCGACCAGCACGGCATTCTGCGCGGCAAGACCATCATCGCCGCCGAGGCGATCGCGGCGCTGGAGAGCGGCTGCTCCATCACCACCACCATGCTCGCCAAGGACACTTCGCACCGCACGGTGTTTCCGGTGTTCACCGCGGGCGGCGGCTTCGGCATGAAGGAGATGGAGGGCGCGGCCGACGTGCTGATGGTCGCCGATCCCACCACGTTTCGCGTGCTGCCCTGGGCGCCGGCGACGGGCTGGGTGCTCTGCGACCTCTACTTCAATGACGGCCGACCGGTGCCATTCGCGACGCGCGGGCTGTATCGCAAGGCGCTCGACGAGCTCGGCCGCCGCGGCCACGATTTCGTCGCGGGCCTCGAGGTCGAATTCCACATCTTCAAGCTCGACGACCCGCATATGCGCGTCGAAGACGCGGGACAGCCGGGCACGCCGCCGTCGGTGAGCCTGCTCTCTCACGGCTACCAATATCTGACCGAGCAGCGCTTCGACCAGATGGAGCCCGTGCTGGAGATCCTGCGCCGCGACATCGTCGCGCTCGGGCTGCCGTTGCGCTCGGTCGAGGTCGAGTTTGGGCCGAGCCAGTGCGAATTCACCTTTGCGCCGAAGAAGGGCCTGGAGCCCGCCGACAACATGGTGCTGTTTCGTAGCGCCGTGAAGCAGATCGCGCGCCGGCACGGCTATCACGCCACCTTCATGTGCCGGCCGAAACTGCCGAACCTGTTTGCAAGCGGCTGGCATCTGCACCAGTCGATCGTCTCGCGCGCGAGCGGCGAAAACCTGTTCATGGCCAAAGACGGCGGCGAGCCGCTCAGCGCATTCGGCCGCTCATACCTCGCCGGCCTGCTCGACCACGCCCGCGCGGCCACCGTGTTCACCACGCCGACCATCAACGGCTACAAGCGCTACCGCTCCTATTCGCTGGCGCCGGACCGCGCGATCTGGGGCCGCGACAATCGCGGCGTGATGATCCGCGTGCTCGGCGGTGCCGGCGATGCCGCCACGCGCCTGGAAAACCGGGTGGGCGAGCCCGCCGCGAATCCCTATCTCTACATGGCCGCCCAGATCCTCGCAGGTCTCGACGGCGTCGACCGCAAGCTCGATCCCGGCCCCTCCGCCGACACGCCCTACGAGACCAAGGCGCCGCTGCTACCGAAGTCCTTGCGCGATGCGGTCTCCGCGCTGAAGGATGATCCGTTCTTCCGCGAAGAATTCGGCGCGGAGTTCGTCGATTATTACACCCACATCAAGAACGCCGAGATCGATCGCTTCCTGTCGGAGGTGACGGATTGGGAGCATCGCGAATATTTCGAGATGTTCTGACCGCTCCGTTATGGCGCCTTCGGCTTCTGCCTGAGGTAGAGATAGGTCGGCAGCAGGCCAAGCGCGACGATCGCGACCATCACCCACCATCCGCGCTGGAATGCGACGAGGCGCTCCGGCAGGGATGACGGCGAGCCGATCATGGCGACGAAGATCGCAACGCCCACCGCGAGCGAAGCCTGGCGGATCATGTTGATGACGCCGGAGCCCGTCGCGAAGGACGACGGCGGCAGGCCCGCGGCGCTGACGCCCATCAAGGTCGGAAACGTCAAGCCG
The DNA here is from genome assembly GCF_024199945.1 of Bradyrhizobium sp. CCGUVB4N. Lineage (GTDB taxonomy): Bacteria > Pseudomonadota > Alphaproteobacteria > Rhizobiales > Xanthobacteraceae > Bradyrhizobium. The sequence continues at coordinate 8,958,154 of NZ_JANADP010000001.1, forward strand.
ACGCCAATGCCGGTCGGAATCATGCCCAGGATCACGAAGGCCGGATGCGGCTCGGCTCCAATCAGGGTTGCCCAGGCGACCAGACCGGCCGCGAAGATGACGATGCCGGCGGTCACGACGGGCGCGGCGCCGAAACGCGCGATCAATCGCCCGGCAAACAGCAGCGAGGTGATCGGCACCATCAGTGGACCCGGCGCGATCGCAAGCCCGGTCTGCAACGCCGACCATCCCCACGCTGTCTGCTCCCACAGCGCAACCGACAGCAGCATGGCGCCAAAGGCTGCCGAGTAGGGCGCCATCACCAAGGCGGCCCCGGTGAAGGGACGGATGCGAAACAACGCCGGATCGACGAAGGGATTTTCGAGGCGAAGACAGCGCCAGACGAACAGTGCAAGCAGAACGGCAGCGACCGCAAAGCTGTAGCCGATAGCGGGTGCGCGAAAGCCCCAATCGCTGACCTTGACGATGGCGAAGACGAGCGCGCCGATGCCGCCGGTCACCAGCACTGCATCGACAAATTTGGGCCGGGGCGCGTCATGGCCTTCGATCTCCGGCAGCTTCCACCAGCCGATCACCATGGCAACGAGACCGATCGGGACATTGACGAAGAAGATCCAGCGCCAGTTGACCGCAACGAGCACGCCGCCGACGACTGGTCCGAGTGCCGCGGCGAGGCCGCCGATCGCCGTCCAGGTCCGCACCGCGCCGCCGCGTTTTTCCGGCGCGAACACCGCCAGCAGCAGACCGAGCGAGGTCGGCGTCATCAATGCAGCGCCCGCGGCCTGCACGATGCGAAACGCGGTCAGCACCCCGACGCTGCTGGCGGCCGCGCAGGCGGCCGACGCCGCCGTGAAGAGGCCGACGCCGAGCAGGAAGCTGAGATTTCTGCGGTGACGCTCGGCCAGCCGGCCGAAGAAGACCAGTAGCGCCGCGTAGGCGATGGCGTAGCCGTTGAGCACCCACGACATGTCGTCGAGCGAGGCGTCTTTGAAGTCCTGCCCGATGCTGGGCAGCGCGACGTTGACGATGAAGAGGTCGAGATTGGCAAGGCAAATGCCGACACAGACGATCGCCAGCACCAGGTTTGGCGACGTCGGCGGGCGGGGAGGTTTTGGCCGCAGCGAGAGATCGTCGAGCGGCACCGCACGGGCAAAGGTGGCGCGTTCAATACTGTTCATCGCTTATGCCTTTTGGTGATGCGATTCAGCCCGTTCGGGGACCAGCGACGGATCCCCGGCGATCTCCGCCAACAGGTTTCGCAGCTCGGCGGCGGCACGCTTGCCGAAACCGTTTTCAAACTTCTCCTGCGCCGCGAGCCAGAGCGGTCGTGCATCAGCAAGGCGCGAACGTCCCGCGCGCGTCAGCTTGATCTGGCGGCTTCGGCGATCGGCTTCATCGCGTTCCAGAGTGACGAGACCGTCGCGTTGGAGCGGGCGCAGGTTCTGGCCGATAGTGGACTGGTCCATCACCAGCGCCTCGGCGAGATCGCCGATGGAAGGCGCGGCGTCGCCGCGGCGGTGAATTTCAGTCAACATCGCGAATTGCGTCGAGCGGAGGCCAGATGGCTCCAGCGCCGCATCGTAGAACAGCGTCATGCGCCGCGACGCCTTGCGCAGCGCCGCGCAGTTGCAGCGGTTTCGCTCCATGACAGGAAGCTCTTGCTTGGCCATTTCGCCTCCACTATCGGGATATCCCGGTATATAGGATGCAGGGATATCCCGATATTATTCCGACGTCAACCTCGGGGATTGCCCACGGCGATGGGCTCACACCTCCGTGAGGCGATGTCGTCAAAGCAGTTCCGAAGACATCACGCAGGCCCCGGACGAAGCCATTTTCCCCAAGCCGCGAAAACGGCCGGAAAGACACGAGGGCTAGTGTTGGCCCTCATGATCAACGATGGAGTTCGATCATGTTGGGTCAATTGTTCAGTCTGATCTACCGCTGGTCCTGCCGGACAACCTTGGTCGAGATCGGTACTCATCACCTCGCCCGCTGACGCTGAGTCAGGTCAGAGGGATTGACCAAACAAAGGGGGTTGCCATGCGCAAGCTGATCCTGATCGCAACGATGTCACTGTTGGCCGGCCAAGCCTATGCCGGCGGTGCGCGCAGCCTGAGCCTGTCCGCGACCAATGCGAGCCAGGCGACAGAGCAGCCGGCAACGACGGCTCCCTCGCAGGCGACACAGGCTCCGACGGCAACGCCCCCGGCGACCGTGCAGACGGCGACCACGACACCTGCTTCAACACCACCTGCTTCAACGCCACCGGCACCACCGGCGCAAACCGCGGCAGCGCCGGCCGCAGCGCCCGCGCAGCCGACTGCCGAAACGGCCAGGCCGAAGCACCGCCAGCCGTCGACCGAGGCACGCGTGATCCGTGAGCTGCATCGGCACGGGATTTATTGGTGAGCGCCCCGCTGTCGTCCTGGCTTTCGCCAGGATGACAGCGAGTTTGCGGCGCTGCCTTCCGCCCTCACGCGACGCCTCAAATCCCCAAATACTTATGCTGTAAATCCGGCTCGGCCATCAGCTCGTCCGACGTACCGCTCCACACGGTCTTGCCGCGCTCGATGATGAAGTGACGGTCGCAGATGCGGGCGAGGTGGTCGACGTTCTTGTCGACGACCAGGATCGACTGGCCACGGCTCTTGAGGAGCGACAGGCAGTTCCAGATCTCTTCGCGGATCAGCGGCGCGAGGCCCTCGGTCGCTTCGTCCAGGATGAGGAGTTTTGGATTGGTCATCAGCGCACGGCCGATGGCGAGCATCTGCTGCTCGCCGCCGGAGAGCTGGTTGCCCATGTTGGCGGCGCGCTCGGCGAGGCGTGGGAACAGCACGTAGATCGCAGCGAGCGTCCAGGCATTGGCGCTGTTGAAGCGATCGGCGGCGGCCGCGACCAGATTTTCGCGCACGGTGAGGTTCGGGAAGATCTGGCGTCCCTCCGGCACCAGCCCGATGCCGAGCTTGGCGATCCGGTACGACGGAAGTTGCCGGACTTCGGCATCCGCAAAACGGATGCTGCCGGCGCGCGCCGGCGTCAGCCCCATGATCGAGCGGATCGTCGTGGTCTTGCCCATGCCGTTGCGGCCCATCAGCGAGACCATCTCGCCGGGCTTGATCGACAGCGACAGACCGAACAGCACCTGGCTGAGGCCGTAGCAGGTCTCGATGCCGTCGACGTCGAGCAGTGGATCAGCCATGGTGCGTCACCACGTGCTGGTCGCCGAGATAGGCGCGCTTGACGTCTTCGTTGGCGCGGATCGCGGCCGGGTCGCCGGAGGCGATGACGCGGCCATAGACCAGCACCGAGATGCGGTCGGCGAGCGCGAACACCGCAGGCATGTCGTGCTCGACCAGCACGATCGAGACTTCTTTGCGCAGCTCCTGCAACAGCTTCACCATGCGCTGGGATTCGGTGACGCCGAGGCCCGCCATCGGCTCGTCGAGCAGCAGAAGTTTCGGCTCGCTCGCGAGCGCGACGGCAAGCTCGAGCTCGCGCCGTTCGCCATGGCTGAGCCTGTTCACCACGACGTCGGCGCGATGCAACAGGCCGACGCGGTCGAGCGCGGCATGGGCGGCATCGCGCAGCCCCCTCTCCTTGCGGGCATTGGCAAAGAAGCTGAACGAGGTGCCGGCATGCGCCTGCGCCGCCAGCGCGACATTGTCGGCTGCGGTGAAGTCCAGCAGCAGCGAGGTGATCTGGAACGAACGTGCGAGGCCCAGCGCGCAGCGGCGATAGGCCGGCAGATAGGTGATGTCGCGGCCGCCCAACGAGACGCTGCCGGAATGCGGCTCGAGATGCCCGGTGAGCTGGCTGATCAGCGTGGTCTTGCCGGCGCCGTTCGGACCAATGATGGCGTGCAGCTCGCCGCTGGCAACGTCGAGCGAGACGTTATCCGTCGCGGTGATGCCGCCGAAGCGGCGCACCAGCTTTTCGACGCGGAGCAGCGGTTCAGCCACGATTGAGCCTCCCCAGCAGGCCCATGATGCCGCCGCGGCCGAACAGCACGATCAGCAGCAACAGCGGCCCCATGATCAGCGCCCAGTACTCGGTGATCTGCGACAGGAATTCTTCCAGCAGCAGATACACCACCGCCCCGATGACCGGGCCGAACAGTGTGCCCATCCCGCCCAGGATCACCATCACCATGAGATCGCCGGAGCGGGTCCAGTACATCACGGCCGGGCTGACGAAATCGGTGTTGTTGGCGAGCAGCGCGCCGGCGAGCCCGCACATGGTACCGGAGATGACGAAGCAGACCAGCTGGTAGCGCTTGGCCGGGAAGCCGATCGCCTGCATGCGCTGCTCGTTGGAGCGCAGGCCCTGCACCACGAGGCCGAAGCGCGAATTGACGATGCGCCAGATCAGGAAGATGACGCCAAACAGGCAGGCCAGGCAGAGATAATAGAACTGCGTGCGGTTCGAGAGGTTGATCAGCCCGGAGAAGTCGCTGCGCTTGTAGACGGTGAGGCCGTCATCGCCGCCGTAACGCGCCAAGCCCGAGGCGACGTAATAGGCCATCTGCGCGAACGCGAGCGTGATCATGATGAAGTAGACGCCGCGCGTGCGCAGAGAGAGCGCGCCGATCACAAGCGCATAGATCGCAGATGCCGCCAGCGCGACGGGAAACTGGATGAATCCGCTTCCGACGCCTTCCTGCGCCAGCATGCCGACCGCGTAGCCGCCGATGCCGAGATAGGCGGCGTGACCAAAGCTCATCATGCCTCCGAACCCCATGATGAGGTTGAGGCTTGCCGCCGCCAGCGCCAGGATGACGATGCGGGTGAACAGCGTCAGGATGAAGACGTTGCCGGACAGATACGAATAGAGCGGCAGCAGCACGAGGCCCGCCAGCATCAGGGCCGTGACGGCCTTGTTCACCGAGAAAGCCTTCATCGACGCAAGCTCTTCATCTGCGATGGGCCGGAAACAGCCCCTCCGGCCGCACCACCAGCACGATCGCCATCAGCAGGTAGATCAGCATGGACGACAGCGCGGGCGCGGCGGTGGAGGCAGCGGCGCCGCTCAGCACCTGCCGCAGCAGATTGGGCAGGAAGGCGCGGCCGAGCGTGTCGATCATGCCGACGAAGATCGCAGCGAGAAACGCGCCGCGGATCGAGCCGATGCCGCCGATCACGATGATGACGAAGGCGAGGATGAGGATGTTCTCGCCCATGCCGATCTGCACCGTGAGGATCGGCGCCTGCATCATGCCGGCGAGCCCTGCGAGCGCCGCGCCCAGCCCGAACACCAGCGTGTAGAGCAGCTTGATGTTGATGCCGAGCGCGCCGATCATCTCGCGGTTGGAGGCGCCGGCGCGGATCAGCATGCCGACACGGGTGCGCATCACGCCGAGATAGAGCAGCAGCGCCACCAGCAGCGCGACGACGATGATCGCGAGCCGGTACGCCGGATAATGAATGCCCGGCAGGATCGGCACCGGCACCGTGAGCCAGGCCGGCAGCGGCAGTGCGAGGCCCGCCGGCCCCCAGATCAGCCGCACGGCTTCATTGAAGAACAGGATCAGGCCGAAGGTTGCGAGCACGTGGTCGAGGTGGTCGCGCCCATAGAGATGCCGCAGCGCACTCATTTCGAGCACGATGCCGAGCACGAGAGTCGCACCTAGTGCCAGCAACGCGCCGAGCAGGAAGCTGCCGGTCCACGCCGCGAAGGTCGCGGCGAAATAGGCGCCCATCATGTAGAGCGAGCCGTGCGCGAGGTTGACGAGATCCATGATCCCGAACACCAGCGTCAGGCCGGCGGCGAGCAGGAACAGCAGCAGGCCGAACTGCAATCCGTTCAAGAACTGTTCGACGACGAGCAGCATCAAAACTCTTTCAGGCGCATGCGGACGCGCGCCGATGTTCGAACACAGTCGCCATCAGTGAAAGAGCTCCCCCTGCCTGTTCAAGGCGGAAAAATGGGTAATGGCAGTATCGTTCCGAGGCAAGAGTGATTCCGCGTCAGACATGCACTTTGTTGCATGCCGGTGCATGCGATCAAAAACAGGCCTCGCAAATCCCGCCTTGCACAAAACCGCCTTGCAAGAAGACTGCCGCGCAGGGTGGGGCAGCCTGACGCACCCAAACGATCACCCTCCCCCCGTTGCCGGGGAGAGGGTGCGCAGCTTGTCGGAACGAAGATACGTCTAGTGCGACGTGACCCGTCGAGGGAAATCATCCGGCTCGTTGAGCTCGCTGTTGGCCGTCGAGGCCTCCAGCGCCGCCATCCGGAACAGGTAGGCGAGCGTCGCCAACCCGGTGTCCTCGGCCATCTGCGCCAGCTCGAGCGCCATGTCGGACATGTAGCCGAGATTCTCGTCCTTGGTTTGCGCCATGATTTGGCTGTCTCGCATCATGTTCGACATCTCAGGCGCTCTTTCGTTGCGCGGCGGTACGGCCGCAAAGGTTGGCACGGGCGATACAATCGAGACGCGGCCCGTCCTGGTGGACGAGGTTCTTCATCCCGATCCGTTCGCGCACGATGTTGAGTGATTCCTGGCGGATCTCGATGGTCGCGGCCATGGTCCAGGAGTCCTCGACCAGCGCCGGCAATCCCAGCGGCGTGACGACGAAGCCGATGTCGTGGAAGCGCGGCAGCCACCATGTCTCCATGACGAGGCAAAGCCGCTCAATGCCCTGATCGAGGCAGAACTCCTGCGCCGCCGCCATCAGCTGCAGATTGAACGCACCATCGCGGCGCTCGCGCGTCACGAAGAAGCGCGACCATTCCCAGACCTGCGGATCGACCGGGCAGCCGCGCACCGCAGCGAGATGGGGGAAGACCTCGCTCATCATGGTCGACTTGGTGGTCGGATACAGGCGGGAACCGCCGAGCACGCGGCGATTCTCGAGAGCCAGCAGATAGACCGCGTCCTCGTTGTCGTAGTCGTCGATCTCGCGGCTGTCGGGCTTGCGCAGCGCCTCCCATTTCCGCTCTTCGACGAAAATCTCGTGGCGCACACGGAAATGCTGTTCGAGCACATCCTCGTAGAGGTGCCGGTTGACGGCAGAAATCACATGAATCATGAACTCCCCCATGGCTTGAAATGGGGGCAGCCTCAGCGAAAAAGCCAAAACCGACTATTGGGAAATTTCCCAGTAGGCGAAGATTTCAGGGATTGATGATTCTTTGGCGGATCGCGATCGCGACCGCATGCGTCCGGTTGACGGCGCCGAGCTTGCGCGCAGCGGTTGCAAGATGCTCTTCGGCGGTGCGCTGCGTGATGTTGAGGATCTCGCCGATCTCCCAGGCGGACTTGCCCTGCGATGCCCAGGCGATCACCTCGCGCTCGCGCGGGGTCAGGCGCGCCGACGGATGCGGCGACGGCGCGAGCAGACGGCGAATGTGGTCGAAGCCGTACATCGCGATCAAATGCAGGGCAGGCTTGCTGCGGGCATTGAGATCGAGATGAACGCCGCCGAGCGAGACGCCGGCCTCATAACCGGTCAAGCCGTGGATCGGCACGACGAAACCGCGCGACATGCGGAAATCGGCTGCACGCCGCATCACCTCGACCGCGCCCGGCTCGAGATCCGCGTCATAAGGCGCTTCCGACCATTCGAACGGATTGACCGTGTGGCGGCACTTCCTGATCACGGGATCGACGCGGTCGTAGCTCTTTTCGGTGTAGAGGCTGAACCATTCCGCAGGCCATCTCTTGGCCAGCACCATCTGCGAAAAGCGCTGATCGGGATTCGGCAATCCGGTGACGATGATGTGCTCGAAGCCGTAGCGGCCGAAGGTGATCGCAAGCGCATCCATTGCGTCCGGGACCCTGTCATAGGCTCCCAGCCCTTCGATGAAGTCCAGCGCTTCCCGGCCATAATCAACGGCAGACATCGGTGCGTTTCCTGACCCTCGCCGTTCCGTATAGCACGTCTTTGGGGGCGGCCTCAATTCACCGCTTCCGTAATTTCCCGGTGTGGCTTTCGCACCGAAGATTTAATCTACTTGTGGAGGAAGTGACGCCAAGTTACACCTGAGGTGTCTAGAGCGGGAAAGCCACGATGGAAGACGAGAACATCGCCCTCAACAGCGTGCTCGGCCTGGAATTGAACCGCGTGTTTTTCGCCGTGCGCGATACGGCCAACAAGCAGAAGATCATCGAGTTCGCGCGCGAGGTGCTGCAAAGCGAGCGCCCCAAGCTCGTCGACAGCGCTTCACCGGAAAATCCTGCGAGATAGCCGCAGGTGCAGCAGACGACGCCGATGCAACCGATCGCGTGGCGATATCTTTCGATGTGAGCGCGCTGCTTTTGGTCGAAACACCCTGACCGCGACGTTACCCGTCCTCCTCCCCTCCACTAAAGTCCCACTTGCCGCTGGCTGACGTCACAGCTTCCGTGAGATGATCGCCGCCACGATCGTCTTTCGGATGCCAAGACCATGATGACTCTGCGCCAGGTTGAAGTGATCCGTGCCGTGATGGTGACGGGCACCATTGGCGGCGCGGCGAAGCTGTTGAACGTGTCGGCGCCGGGGATCAGCCGGCTGGTCAAATACACTGAGCGCTCGCTCGGCATCCGCTTCTTCCAGCGCCAGAACGGCCGCTACTTCCCGACGCCGGAAGCCGAGAACATTTTCGAGCAGATCAACGGCGTCTACAAGAAGGTCGACGACCTCTCCGAGATCATCTCCAAGATCGGCCGCGGCGGATTGTCGGAGCTGCGCATCGGCTCGGTGCCGAGCATCTCGCAGGTGATGGTGCCGCGCGCGATCGAGCGCGTCCGGCGCCGCTATCCCGACCTCGGCATCGACATCAACATCCTCAAGCTCGAGGAAGCGATCGACTATCTCATGCTCGGCCGCGGCGAGTGCGTGGCGATGAGCTACCGGCTGGAGCATTCCGGCCTCGATTTCATGCCGCTTGCCTCGGGCGAGCTCTATTGCATCGTGCCGCCCGGCCACGAGCTTGCCGGCCGCAAGCAGGTCTCCGCCGCCGAGATCACCCGCTATCCGCTGATCGGGATCGATCCGAACGACCCTTACGGCCGCATCATGGCCGAGATCTTTGCGCGCAACCGGCTGGAGTACAACATCACCATCCGCGCGCGGTTCGGCACCACGGTCTGCGCGCTGGTGAAGGCCGGGCTCGGCATTGCCATCATCGACCAGTTCACCGTGGCCCATGGCGGCTATCCGGGCATCGAGCTCCTGAAGATCACCGAGCCGACCCGGTTCGACACCTATATTGCGGTGAAGCGCGGCGCCCCGCTGTCGCTCCATGTCGAATATTTCATCGAGTCCCTGCGCGCCGAGATGCGCGCGGTCGAGCCGTCCCGCGGCAACGGCAGGGCCGCCTCGGGGCGCGGGCGCAAGAAATAACATTATGTTAGGTTTGCTGGCTAAATGGGTAATTGTGTTAGGCAGGGGAAAGACTATCGTCCCTCTTGGAATGGTGCGGATTTCCCCGCTAATGGCCGGACCTCAACGCGCCCCAACAGACGATCAAGAGACGATAGTGGATCATGTCTAGCCGCGGACCCATCGCCCCCAAGAAACTCCTGACCGGCCTGATCGGCGCGCCGATCGCCCATTCCGCCTCCCCCGCCATGCACGAGCGCGCCGCCGAAGCGCTTGGCCTGCGCGGCCATTATCAGCTCATCGAGGTCGCCGGCGCGGACGCGACCGGTCTCAGCATGATGCTCGAGGGCGTGCGGCGGCTGGGCTTTGCCGGCGTCAACGTCACCTTTCCCTACAAGGAGGCGGTGGTGCCGCTGCTCGACGAGCTGGCTACGACGGCGGCGACCATGGCCGCGGTCAACACCGTCGTCGTCAAGGACGGCCGCCTGATCGGCCACAACACCGACACCACCGGCTTTGCGCGCGCCGTCAAGCCGTTGCTGGCTCCTGCCGGAAACGCGGTCGCCGTGATCGGCACCGGCGGCGTCGGCAAGGCGATCGCCTTTGCGCTGGCGAGCCTGAAGGTGGCCGACCTCCGCATCTTCGACAGCGAGCCGGCGCGAGCCGAAAAACTCGCCGCGCTGCTGACCAAGCATGGTGGCGCGCGGGTCGCCAGGAGCGTCGAGGACGCGCTCGACGGCGCAACCGGCCTCGTCAACGGCACGCCGGTCGGCATGCTGCCGAACCGCGACACCCCGGTCCCGCCCACGCTGCTGCGCGAAAGCCTGTGGGTCGCCGACGCCGTCTATTCGCCGCTGATCACGCCGCTCCTTGCCGCAGCGCAGGAGAAGGGCGCGCGGATCATGACCGGGCGCGAGCTTGCGATCTACCAGGCTGCCGACGCCTTCGAACTGTTCACAGGCCTTGCCCCGTCGACCGAAGTCATGGGAGAGGCTTTTGACGCCGTGATGGCCGCGCGCAGCGCCGCCTATCAGGCAGCTTGAAGCGAAGCGGCCGGACACAAGGCCGCTTGCAAAATTGAAACGGGAGGAGAGGACGATGAAATCAACGCTACTGGTGGGCGCGCTGCTCACCGCAATCACGACATCGGGCGCCTATGCGCAGGCGATCAAGCTCGCCGACGTCGCCGAACTCTCCGGTGGCGGCGCCACCGTCGGCACCAACTGGAAGAACGGCATCGATCTCGCGATCGAGGAGATCAACGCCAAGGGCGGCGTGCTCGGCCGCAAGCTCGAGGTCACCCATGCCGACTCGCAATCCAACCCCGGCGTCGCCCGCGCTCAGGTGCAGAAGGCGCTCGATGCCGAACCCTATGTACTGCTCGGACCCGGCTATTCCGGCTCGGTGAAGGTCACCGCCCCACTTGCCGCCGAAGCCGGCATCGCCCAGATCATGGGTGGCGAAGCCGCCGAACTGACCCAGGCCGGCAACAAATTCCTGTTCCGCACCTCGTTCGGCCAGCAGTCCTCGATGCCGAAGGTCGCAAAATACATCCACGACGACATGAAGGCGAAGTCGGTCGCGGTGGTCTGGGTCAACAATGACTTCGGCCGCGGCGGACGCGACGTCGTCGTCAAGGAGCTGGAGCGGCTCGGCTCCAAGGTCGTCGCGGATCTCTCCACCGAGGCGGGCCAGGCCGATTTCGCCGCCGACGTCGGCAAGATCAAGGCCGCCAATCCCGACGCCGTGTTCGTCTATCTGAACGAGGAAGAGAGCGCGCGTATTCTCAAGGAGCTGAAGCGCCAGGGCGTCACCGCGCCGCTGATGGGCGAGACCACGCTGATCGGCCAGAAGGTGATCGAGCTCGCCGGCGACGCCGCCAACGGCGCGCGCGGCCATGTCGGCCTCACCACGGATGCGCCGGTCGACCTGATCAAGGGTTTCCGCGACCGCTTCTCGAAGAAGTACAATTACGTGCCCGACCATAACGGCCTGAAGGGCTACCTCGCCGTCTACATGGTGAAGGCCACCACCGAGAAGATGGGCAAGGTCGATTCCAAGGCTTTTGCCGATACGCTGCACGGCCTGACCATCAAGGCCGCGGACGAGCCGGGTATTTTGATGGACGTCACCTTCGATGCAAACGGCGACATCGACCGGCAGAGTTTTCTGGTCGAGGTGGTCGAAGGCAAGCAGGTCGTGAAGCAGGTGCTGCCGAAGGTGAAGTGAGGCGGTCTTCGCCCTTCTCCCTCGCCCCGCCTTTTGCGGGGAGAGATCTCTCTTCCCCTTCTCCCCGTTCTTACGAGGAGAGGGTTGGGGTGAGGGGCCGCTTCCGCAAAAATGGTGAGAGTTAGGCTCGCGGAGAGAGCCCCTCACCCCACCCTCTCCCCGCAAGCGCGGGGCGAGGGAGATGATAGAGCCGGACGTGGGACACGAGAGGGGAAAATGTCCAATCTGTTCGATCTTCTGGTCGCGGGACTGGCCACCGGCGCGATCTATGCGCTGGTCGCGGTCGGCTTCACGCTGCTGTGGCAGACCTCGCAGACCATCAATTTCGCGCAAGGCGAGTTCGTGATGCTGCCGGCATTTTTGATGCTGGCGGCGATGCATGTCGGCGCGCCGTTCTGGCTCGCGATCATTCTCGGCATCCTCTTGTCGATGATCCTGCTTGGGCTGGCCTTCAAGATGCTGCTGGTCGATCCGATGATGCGCCATGGCGTGCTGCCGCTCGCGATCGCGACCATGGCGCTGGCGATCGGGATCAAGGAAGCCGTCAAGCAGTTCTTCAGCGCGGAGGCGTCGCCCTTTCCGTCGATCGTGCCGACCGGCGACATCTCCATCCTCGGCCACGCCGTCTCGCTGCAGAGCATTGGCGTCCTGGTCGTCGCCATCCTCGCCGTGTTCGGCCTGACGACGCTGCTCAACCGCACCTCGTTCGGCCACCAGATGCAGGCGGCAGCCCAAAACCCGACGGTGGCGCGCATCATCGGCGTGCCCGTCGAGCGCATGATCCTGCTGACCTTCCTGATCAACGCCTTCCTGGTCGCCCTTGCCTCGCTGCTGATCACGCCGATCTATCTGGCGAAGTTCTCCTCCGGCGAAGTGCTGGGCCAGGCCGCCTTCATCGCCGCGATCGTCGGCGGCTTCAACCAGGTGCGGGGCGCCATCGCCGGCGGCCTGTTGATCGGCGTGCTCGACAATCTCGCGGCCGCCTATGTCTCGACGCAGTACCGCGCCGCCGTGCCGATGATGTTCCTGATCGCCGTCATCCTGTTCCGGCCGCAAGGATTGCTCGGCCGCGCCGAGGAGCGCACGGTATGAGCGGTTTTGCCAAACCCCTGAAGATCGCGCTCGGCCTCATCGTCATTGCCGGCCTGATCGTCGTCCCCATGAACTTCAACCGCTACGGCCTGTTCATCCTGAGCCAGTGGGCGGTGATGACCATCGCAGCGATGGGACTGAATCTCACGCTTGGCTATGCCGGTCAGGTCTCGCTGGCGCAGGGCGCCTTCGTCGGCATCGGCGCCTATGCGTCCGCGATCATGACGACGCATGGCTGGCCGCTGCCCGCGGCGATCCTGGTCGCAATCGTGCTTGCTTTCGCGATCGGCTGGGTGCTCGGCTATCCGGCGTTGCGGGTGCAGCATCACTACCTCGCCTTCGTCACGCTCGCCTTCTCGACCCTGGCCTTCCTGGTGTTCCGCAACGAGAGCTGGCTCACCGGCGGCATCTACGGCATCTCCAACATTCCGCGGCCGCACTTCTTCGGCATCGCGACCAACAAGCCGCTGCCGTTCTACTATGTCTGCCTCGGCTCGCTCGCGATCGTGTCCGTCGCGGTCTGGTGGCTGATTCGCTCGCCCTGGGGCCGCGCCTTCATGGCGCTGCGCGAGAATCCGCTGCGTGCGCAATCGCTCGGCATCGACACCCGCCGCTACACGCTGATGGCATTTGCGATCGGCTCGGCGCTCGGCGGCATCGCCGGCGCGCTCTATGCGCCGCTGACGCAATATATCGACCCTGTGCCGTTCAACCTGTCGCTCTCGCTCGATCTCCTGATGATGGTGATCGTCGGCGGCGCCGGCTTCTACTTTGGTCCGTTCCTGGGGGCGATGATCGCGGTGCTGCTGCCGGAATGGCTCCGCTTCACGGAGGGGTATTATCTGATGCTCTACGCGATCGCAGTGATGGGACTGCTGATCTGGTCGCCGACAGGCATTCTGGGAATTCTTGATCGCTACATGGCCGCACGCCGCACCAAGGCGGCCTCCGCATTGCGCGCCGTCGCAAAATCCCGGCTGGAGACGGCGCAATGAGTGCGGTCCTCGAAGTCACCAACATCAAGAAGAGCTTTGGCGGCATCACCGCGGTCGACGGCGTCTCCTTCGATGTTCGCGAGGGCGAGATCCTCGGCCTGATCGGCCCGAACGGCTGCGGCAAGTCGACGCTGTTCAACTGCATCCTCGGCCAGCTCACGCCATCAGGCGGCGAGGTCAAGCTCGACGGCAAGCTCGTCACCGGCTTGCGCCCCTCCGAGCTCAACAAGCTCGGCGTCAGCCGCACCTTCCAGCTCCTGCAGGTGTTTCCAAAACTCTCGGTGCGCGAAAACCTGATCCTCGCCGGACAGGAGCATCAGGGCAACATGGCCTCGCGCCTCGTCGGCCGTTCCGACGCCGGGCTGACGGACGCCGCCAACCAGATGATCGGTTTCTTCAAGCTCGATCATCTCGCCGCGGAACCTGCCGGTGGTCTCTCCTACGGTCAGCAAAAGCTGCTCGATGCGGCCATGGCCTTCATGGGCGGGCCGCGCCTGGTGCTGCTCGACGAGCCCGCGGGCGGCGTCAATCCGACCATGCTGTCGGATCTGAAGGAGCGCCTCGTCGCGATCAACCGCGAGAAGAACGCGACCTTCGTCGTGATCGAGCACAACACGGAGTTCGTGATGTCGCTGTGCTCGCGCGTGATGGTGATGGCGGAAGGCAAGGTGCTGGCGATGGGGCGGCCGGACGAGGTCCGGAAAAACCCCGCCGTGATCGAAGCCTATCTCGGACATTAGGGACAACGAGCCATGAGCGATCCGATCCTCTCGGTTCACAACCTCGTCGGTGGCTACGGCAAGATGACGATCCTGAACGGCACCACATTCTCGGTGCCGCCGGCGACCATCACCACCATCATCGGCCCCAACGGCGCCGGCAAGTCGACCGTGTTCAAGGCGATCTTCGGCCTGCTGAAGCTGCGCGACGGCAAGATCAGCTTTGCGGGCCGCGACGTCACGAATTTGAGCCAGCGCGCGCTGCTTAATGCCGGCATCTGCTACGTGCCGCAGGGCCGCAACATCTTTCCCGAGCTCTCGGTCCGCAGCAACATCGAGCTCGGTGGCGTCTCCGCGGGGAAAGGCATCGACCTGCCGACGCGGATCGAGGCCGCCCTCGATCTGTTCCCGGCGTTGCGGCGAAAGTCGACGCAACAGGCCTCGACCCTCTCCGGCGGCGAGCAGAAGCAGCTCGAGATCGCCCGCTCGCTGCTGCTCGAACCAAAGCTCGTGCTGATCGACGAGCCGTCGATCGGCCTGTCGCCGCTGATGGTGCAACAGACCTTCGATATTCTGAAGAGCCTGCGTGACCGCGGCGTCACCATCCTGATGATCGAGCAGAACGCACGCTCGGCGCTGGAGATCTCGGACATCGGCATCGTGCTCGAGCTGGGCCAGACCCGCATGGTCGACAAGGCTGAGCGCATCCTGAACGATCCGCGCATCGGGCAGCTCTTCCTCGGTGGCGCCATGGAGGAGAGTGCAGCATGAATGCAAAATTGCGCATCGGCGTTGCCGGCGCCGGCCTGATCGGCCGCCGTCATATCGAATTGATCGAGGCGTCCGGGGATTGCGTCCTGGCAGGGATCGCCGATCCCTCGCCCGCGGCAAAGGATTACGCGCTGGCGCACAACGTGCCCTGCTATCCGGACCATCGCGCGCTGCTGGCGCAGGAGAAACCCGACGGCCTCGTCATCGCCTCGCCCAACACCCTGCACCTGCCGATGGCGCTCGACTGCGCCGAAGCCGGCGTGCCGGCTCTGATCGAGAAGCCGGTGACCGAGACGGTCGCGGCCGCGCAGCGCCTGTGCGCAGCGACAAAGCGCACCGGCGTGCCGATGCTGGTCGGCCATCACCGCCGGCACAATCCGATCATCAAGTCGGCCCGCGAGATGGTGACGAGCGGCAAGCTCGGCCAGCTCACCGCCGTGGTCGGGCTGTGGCTCCTGAAGAAGCCCGACGATTATTTCGAGGTCACCTGGCGACGCGAGCAGGGCGGCGGGCCGCTGCTGATCAACCTGATCCACGACATCGACAATCTCCGTTTCGTCTGCGGCGAGATCACCGAGGTGCAGGCGCTGACGTCGAACAAAGTGCGCGGCTTCGCGGTCGAGGACACCGCGGCCCTGTTGCTGCGCTTCGCCAATGGCGCGCTGGGAACGGTGACGGTCTCCGATGCGACGCCGGCGCCGTGGAGCTGGGAACTGACCGCGGGCGAGAACGCGGTCTATCCCAGGCAGGATCAGCCTTGTTACGTCTTTGCCGGAACGAACGGCTCGCTCTCGGTGCCGACCATGGAGCTGTGGTCCTATCCGCAAAATCCGGGCTGGCATGCACCGCTATCGCGCAATCCCGTCGCACTCGCAGGATATGATCCCCTCGCCGAGCAGCTGCGGCACTTCCTCGCCGTGATCGCCGGCCACGAACAACCGCTGATCTCCGTCGAAGACGCGATGGGCACGCTCGCGGTCGTCGAGGCCGTCAGCGAGGCAGCACGTACGGGCCAAAAAATATCGCCGGGCCACATCATGGAGCAGGCAGCATGAACAAGCGCTCGATCGCAACCGTTTCCCTCTCAGGGGCGCTGGACGAAAAACTTCGCGCCATCGCATCCGCGGGCTTCGAGGCGGTCGAGATCTTCGAGAACGATTTGCTGTCGTTCGGCTCTGGCCCGCGCGACATCGCAAAGCTCTGCAAGGACCTCAATCTCGAGATCTGCGCGTTCCAGCCGTTCCGCGACTTCGAAGGCATGCCCGAGCCGCAACGCGCGCGCAACTTTGCCCGCGCCGAGCGCAAGTTCGACCTGATGCAGGAACTCGGCACCGATCTGCTGCTGATCTGCTCCAACGTGTCCCCGAGCTCGCTCGGCGGCATCGACCGCGCGGCTGACGATTTCCGCGAGCTCGGCGACCGCGCCGCCAAGCGCGGTTTGCGCGTCGGCTACGAGGCGCTGGCCTGGGGGCGGCATGTCAACGACTATCGCGATGCCTGGGAGATCGTCCGCCGCGCCGATCATCCCGCGATCGGCGTCATCCTCGACTCTTTTCACGCCCTGGCGCCCGGCTTCCCGGTGCGCGCGATGGCCTCGATCCCCGGCGACAAGATCTTTCTGGTGCAGCTCGCCGATGCTCCCAAGCTCGAGCTCGACATCCTCTCCTGGAGCCGCCACTTCCGCTCCTTCCCCGGCCAGGGCGATCTGCCGGTCGGCGAGTTCATGCAGGCGATCGCGGCAACCGGCTATTCCGGTCCGTGGTCGCTGGAGATCTTCAACGATCAGTTCCGCGCCGGCTCGGCGGCACAGACCGCGGTCGACGGCCTGCGCTCGCTGATCCTGTTGCAGGACCAGCTCGCGCCGGATTGGCCGAAGCTCGTCGGCGAGCCTCTGGCGCCGAAGGCCAAGAGCAGCGGCACGGGCTTCATCGAGTTCGCCGTCAACGAGACCAAGGCCGGCGAGCTCGCGCATCTGTTTTCGCAGCTCGGCTTCCGCAAAAGCGGCAAGCATCGCAGCAAGGCCGTCGAGCGCTGGTCGCAGGGCAAGGTCGAGCTCGTGATCAATTCCGAGACCGACGGTTTTGCGCATTCCCACTACGTCACCCACGGTCCGGGCGTCTGCGCCATCGCGCTGGATGTCGACAATGCCGGCCTTGCGATGCAGCGGGCGGAGACGCTGAAGGCGCGCACCTTCTACCAGCCGGTCGGACCGGGCGAGCTGGAGATCCCCGCGATCCACGGCGTCGGCGGCAGTCTCCTGTATTTCCTCGACCAGGCCGGCAAGAACTGGGACACGGATTTTGCGCCAGTCGCGAGCGATGCCAGCACCGATGCGCTGCTCGCCATTGACCACATCGCGCAGTCGATGCCCTATGACGAGATGCTGTCCTGGCTGCTGTTCTACACCGGCATCCTCGACCTCAAGCGGCTGCCGCAGATGGAGATCGCCGACCCCAGGGGTCTCGTGCAGAGTCAGGCCCTCATCAATGGCGACCAGAGCCTGCGCTTCGTCGTCAACGGCTCCTCCGCCAACCGAACGCTGCCGGCGCGCTTCATCTCGGAGTTTTTCGGCTCAGGCGTGCAGCATGTCGCGTTCGCGTGCCAGGATATCTTTGCCGCCGTCGCCGCGATGCGCGCCCGCGGCGCGGACTTCCTGGATATCCCTGGCAATTACTACGACGACATCGAAGCCAAATACGACCTCGCGCCCGACGTCATGGCAAAACTCCGCGCCAACCACATCCTCTACGACCGTGAGGGCGATGGCGAATTCTTCCAGGTCTACACCCACATCTTCGACGAGCGGTTCTTCTTCGAGATCGTGGAGCGGAGGAATTATCAGGGCTTTGGTGCGGCCAATGCCGGGATCAGGCTCGCGGCGCAGGCCCGCGAGGTGCGGCCATCGAGCGTGCCGCGGGTGTAGTTTCCCTCTCCCCGCTTGCGGGGAGAGGGAGAGGCTAAGACCTCACTTCATCGTGCACTTGTCGTGGAAACGATCCTGGTCGTTCTCCACGATCGTCGCCACGGTCTTCAGAGAGAGCTGGCCTTCGCCGTCCTTGACCACGTCCTGCAGATAGAAGCTCTGCACCGGGATGTGGTTCTTGCCGTATTTGAACGGGCCGCGCAGCGACTTGATGTTGGCCTTCTCCATCTCGGCCTTCATCGCGTCCTTCTTGCTGGTGTCGCCCTTCACCGCGACGACCGCGCTGTTGATGAGCTGGGCCGCGTCATAGGCCTGGGCCCCGTAGTAGGTCGGACGCAAGCCGGTATACTTCTTGCGGTAGTCGGCGACGAAGCGCTTGTTCTGCTCGTTGGGGAGGTCGTTGACCCATTCCTGCGCGCCGGGAACGCCGAGCGCGTTCTCCTTCTGCAGCGGCAATGACAGCTCGTCGACGGTGAACGCCGTGTAAAGCGGCATCGTGCTCTTCAGGCCGGCCTGCGCATATTGATTGAGGAACTGCACGCCGGCAGGACCCGGATAGAACACGAAGATCGACTCCGCGCCCGAGGCGCGCGCCTTGGAGAGCTCGGCGGAGAAGTCGAGCTGGCTCGGCCACACCGTGTATTCCTCGCCCTTCACCTCGCCCTTGAACGTGCTCTTCACGCCCGCAAGCATGTCCTTGCCGGCCGCGTAGTTCGGCCCGATCAGGAACACGCTCTTGACGCCCTTCTGGTTCATGTAGAGGCCCATGGCGGCCGGCGTCTGGTCGTTCTGCCAGGAGGTCGAGAACACGTAAGGCGAACACAGCTCGCCCGCGAGCTGCGACGGGCCGGCATTGGCCGAGATCAGGAAGGTCTGCGAATCTACTGCGGTCTTGAGCGAGGCGAGCAGCACGTTCGACCAGATATAGCCGGCGAGGAAATCGACCTTGTCGGACTGCACCAGTTTTTCGGTCTTCTGCTTGCCGACATCGGGCTTCTGGCCGTCGTCCTCGTAGATCACCTCGACCGGCTTGCCGTCCATCTTGCGGCCCATGTGATCCAGCGCGAGCTCGAAGGAGTTGCGCATGTCGTTGCCGATCACGGCGCCCGGGCCGCTGAAGGTCGAGACGAAACCGATCTTGATGGTGTCGCCGGCGAAAGCCGGGCTCGCCAGCGCGAGCGCAGCCGCACCCGCCAGCCAGAATGCTGTCTTCATAACCACTCCCCTCCTTATTATTGATCCCGGAAACGGGGTGATCGCCGCCCCGGGTCTGTCTCTATTGAACGCAAAATCTGTCGCGCCGCCAATGGCTCAGCGCCCGCCCTGCACCATATTTCGCCCCAATCGCCGATGGCAAGAAATATAATTCTACTCACTTCGGCCGAGGCTGCGGCGCTTTTTCGCGGCCAATCGATACATCGGGCCTATTCCCCGATTGATGACGGCTATTGGACCACGGCGCCCAATCCGCACTTAAATGAGGAAAGTGAGCAGCGAGATTCGAGGGCACATCATGACCACGACACCGCATCGCGTCGTCATCGTCGGCGCAGGCTTCGGCGGATTGGAGACGACTTACCGGCTGGCGGGCGCGCCGGTCGAGATCACGCTGATCGACCGCCGCAACCATCATCTGTTTCAGCCGCTGCTGTACCAGGTCGCAACCGCCTCGCTCGCGACCAGCGAGATCGCCTGGCCGGTGCGCCATTTGATGCGCGACCGGCGCGAAGTGACGACGCTGTTTGCGACCGTCAGCGGCGTCGATGCCGACAGGCGCTGCGTGCTGATCGACGACGGCAGCGAGGTGCCCTACGACACGCTGGTGCTCGCCACCGGCGCGCGCCACGCCTATTTCGGCCACGACGAGTGGGAGGCTTGGGCGCCGGGCCTGAAGACGCTGGAAGACGCGACCACGCTGCGCCGTCACATCCTGGTGGCGTTCGAGCGCGCCGAGCGCGAGACCGATCCGGCCAGGCGCGCGGCGCGGCTGACTTTCGTCATCGTCGGCGCCGGCCCGACCGGCGTCGAGCTTGCCGGCACCATCGCCGAGATGGCGCACCACACGCTGCCTGCAGATTTCCGCAACATCGACACCCACAAGGCCCGGGTGGTCCTGATCGAGGCCGGCCCGCGCGTGCTCGCAGGCTTTCCCGACAATCTCTCGGCCTATGCGCAAGCCTCGCTGGAAAAGATCGGCGTCGAGGTCGTGCTCGGGCAGGCCGTCACCGAGATCAATCGTGAGGGCGTCGTGTTCGGCGGCAAGCTGCTCGAGGCCAAGACACGAATTTGGGCCGCCGGCGTGCGCGCCTCGCCCGCCGCCGAATGGCTCGGCGCACCGGCTGATCGCGCCGGGCGCGTGCAGGTCGCAGACGATCTCACCATCCCGGGCCATCCCGAAATCTTCGCGATCGGCGACACCATCAATATCAACGCCTGGGAGGGCAAGCCGGTGCCCGGCATCGCGCCGGCCGCGAAGCAGCAGGGCCGCCACGTCGCCGAAACCATCAAGGCGCGGCTGCGGGGCGAGAGCAAGGGCGCATTCCGCTACAAGCACTCCGGCAGCCTCGCGCAGATCGGCAAGCGGCTCGCGGTGATCGATTTCGGCAAGGTGCAGCTGCGCGGCACCATCGCGTGGTGGATCTGGGGCATCGCCCACATCTACTTCCTGATCGGCCTGCGCCACCGCCTCAGCGTGGCGCTGAGCTGGCTCTGGATCTACGCGCGGGACCAGCGGGCGGCGAGGCTGATCACGCAAGGGAGCAGCAAGGTGGCGTGAGAGAGGCTTCGCTTACCCTCCCCTGGAGGGGTCCGAGACGAGGGTAGCTCGCTCGTGGGTCGCTACGCATGCAGCGAAGCGAAATGCGTAGCGGGGTGGGGTGACAGTCTCTCCACCGATGCGCTGCCCGAGTTGAGAGATCACCCCACCCCGCTCGCGCTCCGCGCGATCGACCCACGAGCGAGCTACGCTCGTCTCGGACCCCTCCAGGGGAGGGTGAAGAAGCACTTGCAGCTACGCCCTACTTCACCAACTCGCACCCACCCTCTGCCATCGGGCGAAATGCTTGCTCCGCGGGAATCGTCGAGACCAGCTTGTAATAATCGTACGGATATTTCGACTCCTCCGGCTTCTTCACCTCGAACAGATACATCGGATGCACGACGCGGCCGTCCTGGCGGATTGCGGTGTCGCCGAACAGCTTGTCCTTGCCTTTGAACTTCTTCATTTCAGGGACGACGTCCCTGGCATTGTCGCTGCCGGTCGCGGCAACCGCGTTGAGATAAGCGAGCGTGGACGCATAGACACCGGCCTGGTTGCCGCTCGGCATCTTGCCGTTCATGCCGGGCCGCGCGGCAAACCGTTTTGCAAACGCACGGGTGTCGTCGTTCATGTCCCAGTAAAAGGCTTCCATGAGCTGCAGGCCCTGTGCGACCTTGATGCCCATGCCGTGGACGTCGTTGATGAAGAGCAGGAAGGCGACGAGTTTCTGGCCGCCCTGCTGGATGCCGAACTCGGCCGCCTGCTTCACGGCGTTGATGGTGTCGCCACCGGCATTGGCAAGGCCGATCACCTGCGCTTTCGAGCCCTGCGCCTGCAACAGGAACGAGGCGAAGTCCGACGTCCCGAGCGGATGCTTTGAGGAGCCGAGCACCTTGCCGCCGTGGCCTTCGATATATTTTTGCGCTTCCGCCTCGATGCCCTTGCCGAGCGCATAGTCGACCGTCAGGAAATACCAGTCCTTGCCGCCGCGCGACATCATTGCCGCGGCCGTGGTGTTGCCGGTCGCCCAGGTGTCGTTGACCCATTGGATGGTGTTCGGCGAGCAGGCTTTGCCGGTGAGATCGGCGCTCGCGGTCGACGACGCCAGGAACGTCATGCGGCTGTCGCGCAACAACGTGTTGATGGAAAGGCCAACCGCCGAATTCGGCACGTCGACGATGGCGTCAACGCCCTCGACGTCGAGCCATTTGCGCGCGATGGCGTTGCCGACATCGGCCTTGTTCTGGTGGTCGGCATAGACGATCTCGACCTTGATGCCCTTGCCGCCGCCGTTGAAATCCTCGGCCGCCATGCGCGCGGCCTCGACCGAGCCCATGCCGTTGGTGTCCTGGAAAATACCGGAGATATCGTTGAGCACGCCGACGCGAACGACGTTGTCGGATATCTCGGCGCTCGCCGCGCCGCCGATCAGGCTCGCAGCGAGCGCGAGCGTCCATTTCAAGTTCTTCATGGGTCCCTCCCCTTTATTGTTTTCGTCGCCGGCGGTGTCAGGCCGGCGTGATCGTCACCGGCAGGCTGTCGAGCCCACGCAGCGTGTTGTTGAAGCGGCGCTTTGGCTCGCCGGTGATCTCGATGCTGGCAACGCGGCGGGCCAAGGCCGAGAGCATCGTCTCGCCTTCGAGCCGCGCTACCAGCTGGCCGACGCACATGTGGATGCCCGAGCCGTAGCCGACATGGCCGGAGGTGCGGCGCGTGATGTCGTAGCTGTCAGGCTTGTCCCAGCGCCTGGGATCGCGGTTGGCGGCGGCGAGGAACATCAGTACTTTCTCGCCTTCGCCGATGGTCGCACCTGACAGCTCGACATCGCGCGTGGTGGTGCGAAAGAAGGTCTGCACCGGGCTCTCGAACCGCACGGCCTCCTCGAACGCGTTGCGCGCGAGCGTGAGATCACTGCGCAGGCGCTGCCACTGATCGGGGAAGCGAGCCAGGCAATAGACGGCGGCACCGATCCCGTTGACCGTTGTGTCGAGGCCGGCCGACAACAGCGAGCGCACCAGCAGCGGTGCTTCCGTCGCCGTGATGGCACCCTCGTCGACATGGGCGTGAATGCAGGCGCCGATGCCGCCCGGCGTCAGGTTCTCGCGTTGGCACTGCGCGGTGACATAGGCCTGGTGCGGCGCCGAGCGCTCGATCGCGTCCTGGCGTAGCTGGTTTGGCGGGCCGAAGGCATTGAACACAAGGCTCGCATAAGGAATGAGATTCTCGCGGCCTTCCGGTTTCAACCCAAGCGCATCCGGGAAGATCGAGAGTGGATACGCCTCCGCAAGATCCGCAATCGCATCGAAGCTGCGCTTTTCCAGCAGAGTATCGACGCGCGCCTCGGCCGCCGCGGCAAAGCGGTCGCGGAGCCCCTTCATCACGGTCGGCGACAGCACGCTCGCGAGCACCGCGCGGGTGCGGGTGTGCTCGGGCGGATCGGCTTCGAGGATCAGGCTCTGCGGCCGCCACGGCGTCTCCTTCTTGAAGTCGGACAGGCCGACGCCACGGCTGGAGCAGAACGTCGCGGGATCGTTCAGGACCGCATGAACCTCAGCATAGCGCGCCACGCCATAGAGCTTCCATTTGTCGAGATAGACGACCGGACCCGTCTCGCGCAGCAGCTCGTGCGTCGGATAAGGGTCGGCGAAAAAGTTCATGTCGAAGGGATCGACGTCGAGATGCGGGACGCCTGACATGGCGGAGCCGGGTGCGCTCATAAAAGTCCTCCCTCATTTTGATCTTGTGAAAGGGCGGCGCTTGCCCTTAGGTCTTCGGGCACGCCGCGAGACAGATTCCCGATATGCCGCCTTCGACCAGATCCCGCCAAAAGCCTGCGCCCGCTGAAACCGGGCCGACGCTCGATCTCGATCGTTACGTCCCGGCGTTCATCACCTTTATCGCCAACAAGCTCTCGAACAGCGCGACCGCGTTCTATCAGCGGCAATTCGGCGTCAACGTCACGGAGTGGCGGATCATGTCGCTGCTGGCGATCGAGCCCGGCATTCCCGCCTCGCGCATCTGCCACGTCATCGGCTTCGACAAGGGCCCGGTGAGCCGAACGCTCGCCGGCCTGGAGAAGCGCGGGCATGTGTCGATCCGCACCGACCCGAATGACGGCCGCACCCATTCGATCTCGCTGACCGCGAAGGGACGCACCACCCATGACAAGGTGATCGTCGCGGCGTTCGAGCGGGAGCGGCGTCTGCTGTCCTGCCTGAACAAGGACGAGCGCGAGGTGCTGATCGACCTGCTGCGCCGATTGCACGAGAATCTTGGCGCGGTGACGGGCGGCACCGAGGCCTGACAGGACACGCGCCGGGCGCGATCCTGCGTCACTCACGGGCATACGCTGGCGCTTGCCCGCGGCATCCATTCTGCCGAGCATAGTTTCCTCCAGGAACAGGCGCAGCGGTTCGACCCGCCGTCATCCTTGTCCGGAACGGTTCGCATAAATTAGTTGCTTAGGCAACAAAAGAATCATGCAAGATAATGCGGCAGAATGGCTGGCGTATTTGGAGAAAGCCGCTTCCGCTTCTCCCTCTCCCCGTTCTTACGGGGAGAGGGTTGGGGTGAGTGGCCTCTCTCCGCGCACGCGAGTGTCGCTGGACCTATACCCCCTCACCCGGATCGCAAGAGCGATCCGACCTCTCCCCGCAAGCGGGGAGAGGTTAAGAGCAGCGCGGGCTCAGCTACAGCCCGATCCACTCACCCGACGCCTCATCATTCAGCCGCGCCGCGGCATCGGCACGGCGCGTCAAAACCCCGCGCTGGTTGATGTAGCCCTTGTCGGTGATCTCGCCGCCATCGACCGACGGCGGCTCGGCGAGCAGCAGCGCGCGCGTGGCGTGGCCGGAGGAATTGGCGCCCTGCTGTTTCAGTTTTGAGAGCCCTTGCTTGATGGCCGTCCTGACCTTGTCGTGCGCCAGCACGTCATTCGCGCCGGCCGTCTCCGGCAAACCGGTATGCGCGCGACAGGCGACCATGTTCGGGAACACCAGAAACCGCACCTCGTCGCCGCCATGACCGGTCACGACGATATCCTGCGCGAGCGGCGCAAGCGCGGCGATCCCGGCGACGCGCAGCGTGCCGACGCTGACCCAGGTGCCCGAGTTGAGCTTGAAGTCTTCCGCAACACGGCCATCGAAGAACAGGCCGCGCTCCGGCCGATCGGCATCGGCGAGCTTCACGGCGTCGCCGATGAGATAGAAGCCGTCTTCATCAAAGGCCTGCCTGGTCAACTCCGGTGCCTTCCAATAGCCCGGCGTGACGTTGGGGCCGCGTACCCGCACCTCCAGCTTGTCGCCGGAGTTAACGAGCTTCAGCTCGGTGCCGGGAATCGGTACGCCGATATTGCCGGAACGCTCTGCAAGGAAATGGCAATCGGTCGCCAGCGGCGACGTCTCGGTCGAGCCCCAGGCCGAGACCATCGGCATGGCACGACCAACCGTCTTGATCGAAAGCTCCTCCAGCGCGTCCCACAGATTCTGCGGCAATGCCGCACCGGCATAGAAGGCGAACTTCACCTCGCCGAAGAAGCGGCGGCGCAGTTCCTCATCGCCGCGCAGCGCCGTAATCAGCATGTCAAAGCCGCGCGGCACGTTGAAATAGACCGTCGGCATCACGCTTTTCAGGTTCGCAAGCGACGTCGCAAACAATCCGGGCGCGGGCTTGCCGCCGTCGATATAGAGCGAGCCGCCGTTGCGCAGCACGAGATTAAAATTGTGGTTGGCCCCAAAAGTGTGGCTCCAGGGCAGCCAGTCGAGAATGACGAGGTCGCTTCCACCTTGCTCGAGGAATGTCCAGGTCTGCGCCTTGGCTTGTTGGCTGGAGGTCAGCATGCGCTGGGTGTTGACGACAGCCTTTGGCGTGCCGGTCGAGCCCGAGGTGAACAGGAATTTCGCGATCGTGTCGGGCGTCACGGCGGCGAAGGCCTTTGTGACGCCGGGAATTTCCGGCGTTGCCGCGATGGCGCGGAAGGCAAGCGCATCGGCGTCGCCGGCATTGCCACTGATGATCTGTGCCGTGTGCAGCGGCTTGATCGCGGCGAGCGCGGCAGCAAACGGCTTGGTGGCGGAAACGTAGATCGCACCGGGCTCAAGCAGCGCGATCATGCTCTTCAGCTTGTCAAAATCCCTGGACATCAGCGAATAGGCCGGCGAGATTGCGGCCGAGGGCACACCGACATGCTGGGCCGCGAGTGCAAGCAGCGCGTGATCGATGCTGTTGTCCGAGAGAATGACGACGGGGCGCTCCGCACTGAGCCCCTGCGCCAAAATCCACGACGCCGCGGCGCGTACGCGGCGCAAAGCACCCGCGTAGGTCACGGTGGCCCAGGGCGCATCGGCGCCGTCACGCTCGGCAAGGAAGATCGTATCCGGCGTCTGCCGCGCAAAATGCTCCAGCCAGTCGCCGACGCAGCGCGCGCAATCGCGCAAGGGGTCGCCCGAGCGCAGCACGATGCTGCCGTCGGCACGATGCTCGGCGACGGTCTTTGGTGCTGCGAACAGGCTCGAAGCGTCACCGTGTGCGGCTGAAATCATGGTTTCCTCCTCGCCCGTATCAGGGATCGGCCGCAGCCTCGTTCCGGGCCACTTTGATGATAATGTTGGGCGGGACAATTGTTGTCGTCAACAACAATCTTCCGCTGGAGCCATCGAGGCGCTAAGGTCGTGCGGCAGGAGATGCAATGTGACAGCCAGCGCAGCCCAGACTTCCCCCCGCAAACGCACCGGCAATGGCGCGGCGCGGCGGATCGACGCGGACGAGATCGGACTGGACGCGCTGGTCGGCCACGCCGGCTACGCGGTGCGGCGCTTCCAGATCTGGATCTTTCAGGATTTCATCAAGACGCTCGGCGATGTCGACATCCGGCCGACGCAATATTCGGTGCTGACGGTGATCGGCGCCAACCCCGGCCTGTCGCAGATGGCGGTGGCAAAGCGCCTCGGCATCGAGCGCGCCCGGCTGGTGCACCTGCTCGACAGCCTCGAGCAGCGCAAGCTGGTGAAGAGGATCAAGTCGAAAGAGGACCGGCGCTCGCACGCGCTGCATCTCACCGGCCAGGGCGAGACGGCGCTGGCCAAATTCAAGCGGCTCGCCGCCGAACACGAGCGGCATGTCGAGGAGAAGCTCGGCAAGGCCAACCGGGAGCGGCTGCTCCGGATCCTGGCTGACTTCACCTGATCCCGGACTGCACACGATTTGAGCAAATGCCCGGAACGGGGCGCAACGACCGCAGCCTGCTCACTAGCCAACGGATCTCTCAAGTCTATGATCTCACGATATTATCCGGGGCGACCGCGCTGCCCGGATAATGTACACAATGGCACATCGCTTGCTTCAATCCGGGTAAGACCTGTTGCCGGAGTTTTGTCACCATGGGGGCTGAGCAGCCTGAAACGATCGCCGAAATCGTGGCCGCGCATCGCGCGGGCACGATGACGCCGGCGCAGACAGTCGCGCGGACCTATCAGCGCATTCGCGACCACAACGATCCCGCGATCTTCATCAACCTGCGCGACGAGAAGGACGCGATCGCGGAGGCCGAAAAGCTTGCCGCGAAGGACGCCGCCAGCCTGCCGCTCTATGGCGTGCCGGTCGCCGTGAAGGACAATATCGACGCGCTGGGCTTTCCGACCACGGCAGCCTGCCCGGCTTTCTCCTTTACGCCGGCCCATGACTCGACCGCGGTGGAGCGGCTGCGCGCGGCCGGCGCCATCATCATCGGCAAGACCAATCTCGACCAGTTCGCGACCGGCCTCGTCGGCGTGCGTTCGCCCTATGGCATTCCCAAAAATGCGATCCGTGAGGATCTCATTCCGGGCGGATCGAGTTCCGGCTCCGCCGTGGCGGTCGGCGCGGGCCTCGTGCCGCTGTCGCTCGGCACCGACACGGCCGGCAGTGGCCGCGTGCCGGCGATGCTCAACAACATCGTCGGGCTGAAGCCGAGCCTCGGCATGATCTCGACCGCGGGTCTCGTGCCGGCGTGCCGCACGCTCGACTGCATCTCGGTATTTGCTTTGACGGTCGACGACGCCGCCCTCACCCTTTCCGTGATGACGGGTCCCGATCAGGCCGATCCGTTCTCGCGCGACCGGCCGCTGGGCGCGCTCACGCCGCTCCCGACGAATTTGCGCCTCGGTGTGCCGCGCAACGGGCAACTGATCTTCTTCGGTGACAAGAAGTCGGAGGCGGCCTATGCCGATGCGCTGAAGCGCTGGACCGCGCTCGGCGCGACGCTGGTCGAGTTCGACCTCGAGCCGTTCTACGAGACGGCGCGGCTGCTTTATGAGGGGCCTTGGGTCGCCGAGCGTTATCTCGTGATCAAGAACCTCCTGGCGTCCGCGCCCGATTCGATTCATCCGGTCACGCGCGAGATCACTGCAGCCGGCGCGCGGCTTACGGCGGCGGAGACCTTCTCCGCGCTCTACCGCCTGCAGGGCCTGCGCAAGATCGCCGAGCGGACATTTGCGAGTATCGACGCGCTGGTGCTGCCCACGGCACCGACGGCCTATACGACCGCGCAGGTGCTGGCCAATCCGATCGAGCTCAACAGCCGGCTCGGCACCTACACCAATTTTGTCAATCTGCTCGACCTCTGCGGTCTCGCCGTGCCGGCGGCGATGCGCGTGGACGGCATTCCGTTCGGCATCACGCTGCTGGCGCCCGCCGGTCGCGACGCGATGCTTGCGAGCATCGGCCGCGTCTTCCATGCCGATACGAAGTTGACAATTGGTGCGAAGAGCGTGGTGCAGGCACCGCTTGCGGCGCTTCCCGCAAACAGCGGTGACGAGATTCCGATCGCGGTGGTCGGCGCACATCTCTCGGGCATGGCGCTGAACGGCGAATTGAAGGCGCTGAATGCAAGGCTGATCGAAGCGACCAAGACCGCGCCGGACTACAAGCTCTATGCGCTGAAGACCACGCCGCCGAAGCCGGGCCTGCTGCGCGTCGAAGCTGGCAAGGGCGCGTCCATTGAGCTGGAGATCTGGTCGCTGTCGTCGTCCGCCTTCGGCAAGTTCGTCAACGCGATCCCTGCGCCGATGGCGATCGGGACGCTGCGGCTCGCCGATGGCCGCAGCCTGAAGGGCTTTCTCGTCGAGCCGGAAGTGCTGGGCGAGGCGCGGGATATCACGGCGTATGGCGGCTGGCGCGCGTATATGAAGGAAGCCGCGACAACGTAAGTCTCGTAGGGTGGGCAAAGCGGCTTGTCCGCCGTAGCTCGAAGAGCGAAGGCGGAAGCGTGCCCACCATTCCGTCCATCATGAAGAAGATCGTGGGCACGGCGCTTTGCGCCTTTGCCCACCCTACGGCACCAATTGCGCGGAGCTACACCGACACCGCGTAAATCTCGTACTCCCCGCGCACCAGCTCGATATGTGCGCGCATCGCAGCCGCGGCACCCTGCTTGTCGCCGCGCATGATGGCGACGACGACGCGGTCGTGCTCGGCTTGCGACTTGGCGAGACGGCCGAGATTGCGGAACTGGGCGCGGCGGAATGGTTGCACGCGCACCCGCGTCGCCAGCGTGATCTCGGCGATGTAACCGTTCTGCGATCCGGCATAGATCGCGTTATGAAAACGCTCGTTGACCTCGTGGAAGCGATCGGGATTGCCGGCGTAGCTGAGGACGCGGAGCTCCTCGTGGATGGCTTCGAGTCCATGACGCTCGGCGGCCGACATCCGCTCCGCGGCGAGGCCGGCGCACAGCGCCTCCAGCTCCGCCATCGCCTCGAACATGCTGGTCAGACGCTCGATCGACGGCTGCGCGACCACTGCGCCGCGATGAGGACGTGCCTCGACCAGGCCGCTCGCGACCAGCTGCCGCAGCGCTTCGCGCACCGGAGTGCGCGAGACGCTGAAGCGCCGCGCGATGTCGGTCTCGTCCAGCGGAGCGCCGGGCGCGAGAGTTCCCCGCACGATCTCGTCGGCCAACTGAAGACGCAGTTCCTCGGCGCGCGTGACCTTCTGCACCGATGGCGAGGCACGGTCGACGCGCGGCACGACCGGCTCGGCCGGCAGTGTTCCGGGCGGAAAATCGTCAAGCGTCATACGGTCAGGTCTCTTTCGACTCGTCGATGATGCTGACATGGGCGGCGACGACGCGCCAGCCCTCCGGGAAGCGAATCCAGGTCTGCATCTGCCGGCCGACCTTGCCGGGAGCCGTGTCGCGATAGAACAGGGTGGAGGCGACAGCCGTATCGCGGCCGTAGCTGGAGATCACCGTCTTCGCGGTGCGGCGATTAAGGCCGACCGGCGAGCGGCCGGCACGGAATCCGGAGATCGCCTCATAGCCGTAGAGGTTCTCGCCGATGCCGTAGCGCAGCGTGCGGGGATCGTTGCGGAACAATTCGCCGAGCACTGCAACGTCGTTGGTGACGAGGGCCTGCTCATAGCGTTCGAACGCGGCGTTGACTTCCGCGATCACGTCGGGGAGATCGATCTCCATCTCAAATTCCTCTCAAAGTCCCCTTGCCGACGGCGCGGCGACCACGCCCATCTTCTCCAATGCGTGCGCAACGCGCAACGCGATGTCCTCGCGCCAGGGCGCAGCAATGATCTGCACGCCGATCGGCAGCGGTTCGAGCGGCACGGGCACTGCGACCACCGGCAGGCCGATGAACGAGATCGGCTGGGTGTGGATGCCGATGTTGGCGCGCACCGGCAGCTCGACGCCGTCGAGGGTAAAGTTCACCTGACCGATCTTTGGCGCCGTGCAGGGTGTTGCCGGCGCGATCAGCACGTCGACGGTCTTGAAGATCTCGGCGAATTGCGCGCGATACCAGCGGCGGAACTTTTGCGCGCGGTCGACCAGCGGCGCCGGCACCATGGCGCCGGCGATCAGCCGGTCGCGCACGGCCGGATCGAAATCGTTCGGGCGCTTGCGCAGGCGATCGAGATGCAGCGAGGCACCTTCAGTGGTGGTGATGACATAAGCCGCCGCGCGAGCGCGCGCGGCTTCGGGCACGTCGACGACTTTCGTTGCGCCAAGCGCCTTGGCGACACGGCTGACGGCTTCGACGGCTTCCGGAAACACGTTCTTCTGGAAGTAGCCCCCGGCGATGGCGATGCGCAAATCCGAGACCGGATTGGCGAGCAACGGCAGTGTCGGCTCCAGCCCGCGCGTCGTGCAGGCGCCGTCGTCGGCATCCGGGCCCTGCATCGCGTCATAGGCGAGCGCGAGATCGGTGACGGAACGTGCGAACGGGCCGAGATGATCGAGGCTCGCGACGAACGGGAAGGAGCGCGCACGCGACAGCCGGCCATAGGTCGGCTTCAAGCCGAAGATGCCGCAGAACGAGGACGGCACGCGGATCGAGCCATTGGTGTCCGAGCCGAGCGCGATCGGCACCAGCGCGCCGCCGACGGCGCTGCCGGAGCCACCCGACGAGCCGCCGGTCATCCGCGTGGTGTCGTGCGGATTGCGCGAGGGACCGTCATGGACGTTCTCGCCCGTAAAATCGTAGGCGTATTCGCCCATGTTGAGCGCGCCGACCAGCACGGCACCGGCCGCTTCCATGCGCTCGATCAGCGCGGCGTCGCGCTTGGATGGCGCGAGGTCGCGATTGATCTTCGAGCCGGCGCGCGTAGGCAAGCCCGCGACGTCGAAGAGGTTCTTCACCGCAAAGGGCACGCCGGCGAGCGGACCGACGGTCTTGCCGGCCGCGATATCGGCATCGATCGCGCGCGCTTTCGCACGGGCGCGATCGGCGGTGACGTCGGTGAAGGAATTGAGAATCGTGTCGTGCTGCTTGATGCGCGCGAGCGCTGCTTCCGTGGCATCGAGTGCGGTCATCTTGCCGCCGGCAACCGCACCTGCGATCTCGGCCGCAGTCATCTCTGGCTTGGTGGTCATGGCAGCATCAGGCCGTGAAGATCGGCGCCGGCTCGGTCTCGTCCGGCAGCGCGAATTCGTCGACGAGGCGGGCGAGCCGCAGCGAGACTTCGAGATTGGCGCGTACCGCAGGCCTCCAGGCCTCCTCGACCGGCAGCGCCAGCGCTTTGGATACGGCGTCGATATAATCGTCCAGCGGCTCGGCCATCACGCTCCCAAACAGTCTCTCAGGGCACTCTCAGTGGACCTGCAACGGCGGATGCGGGATCGCCGTCAGCAGTTCCTTGGTGTAGTCGTCCTGCGGATCGCTGAGGACCTTCTCGGAAGTGCCTTCCTCGACGATCCTCCCCGCCCGCATCACAATGACACGATCGCACAACAAGCGCACTACATTCAAATCATGCGAGACGAACAGATAGCTCATACCTAGCCGTGCCTTGAGGTCCTGAAGCAGGTTCAGGACGACGGCCTGCACGGACACGTCCAGCGCCGCGGTCGGCTCGTCCAGGATGACGAGCTTGGGGTGCAGCGCGATGGCCCGCGCAATGCCGACGCGGGCCTTCTGGCCGCCGGAGAGCTGGTGCGGGAAACGATCCAGCAGATTGTGCGGCAGGCCGACCATGGTGGCCAGCTCCTCGCAGCGGGCGCGAAGCGCATCGCGTCCCCTGATGTCGCCGAGCTGCATGATCGGATCGGCGATGGCGCGCACCGCGGTGAAGCGCGGGTTGAGGCTGTCGGTCGGATCCTGGAACACCATCTGGATGCGGCTGCGCTGCGGCAGGCGGGCGAAGGAGGCGGGCTGAATGCCGCCGATGTCTTCGCCGTCGAACTGGATCAGGCCGGAGGTCTGGTCGAGGAGCCGCATCACCATCATCGACGTGGTCGATTTGCCGCAGCCGGATTCGCCGACCAGGCCGACGCTTTCGCCATGGCCGATCGAGAAGCTGATGCCATCGACCGCGCGGAACACATCGGGCTCCACGGGCGGCTTGCGCCCGAACAATTTTCCGAGCGTGGCGGTGGCGCCCTGGCGGGGATATTCCTTGATCAGCTTTTCGATGAGCAGGAGGGGCTTTTGGCGCTCCGCGCTAGCTGGGGCGGCGGGAGCAGACTCCGTGGCTGCGGCGCCTTCTTCTTCCGGCAGCAGATCCCGCAGCGACACACCGAGCCGCGGCGTCGCGCGCATCAGCTTCTTGGTGTAGGGGTGCTGCGGGTTGGCGAAGATGTCGGCGGCCTTGGCGGTCTCGACGACGCGGCCCTTCTCCATCACCACGACGCGGTCGCAATAGGCGGCGGCGAGGCCGAGGTCGTGGGTGATCAGGATGGTCGACATCGCCTTGCGTTTTGTG
This sequence comes from Bradyrhizobium sp. CCGUVB4N, assembly GCF_024199945.1. Classification (GTDB taxonomy): domain Bacteria; phylum Pseudomonadota; class Alphaproteobacteria; order Rhizobiales; family Xanthobacteraceae; genus Bradyrhizobium. The sequence continues at coordinate 8,991,132 of NZ_JANADP010000001.1, forward strand.
AGTTCGACGATCAAATCCATCACCGCCTTCTGGGTGGTGACGTCAAGACCGGTGGTCGGCTCGTCGGCGATCAACAGCTGCGGATTGCAGGCGAGCGCGAGCGCGATGACGACGCGCTGGCACATGCCGCCGGACAATTCGAACGGATAGGCGTGGTAGCGCTCGCGCGGGCGGGCGATCTTGACCTGCTCCAGCGCCTCGATCGCCTTTTCTCCGTGGTCCGAAACCATCGCTTGCTGCACATGGGTGCGCAGCACGTCCTCGATCTGGTCGCCGACTTTACGGATCGGGTTCAGCGCCGCGCGCGGGTTCTGAAAGATCATCGAGACTTCGCGGCCGCGCAGATCGCGCATCTGGGCCTCAGACGCGGCCTTGACGTCGATGCCGGAAAACATCACCGAGCCCTCGGCGATCTTGCCGGCGCGATCGAGGATGCGCATCACCGCGTAGGACGTCACCGACTTGCCGGAGCCGGACTCGCCGACGATGGCGAGCGTCTCGCCCTTGGCGACGGAGATGTTGACGTGCTGCACGGCTTTGACGATGCCGCGGCGGGTGGTGAATTCGACGGTGAGATCCTGGACGTCGAGCAGCGGTTGGGCGGTCATGCGGGTCCCCCGCGGCTCAAAGAGCTCGAAAACAACCCCATGCACAGTAGAGCGACATTGGAATCGTTGGAGAATTTTTGCCAAAAAGCTGCAGCCATCACGTCCTCCGCTGGGGGTCGACGATGTCGCGCAGGCCGTCGCCGAGGAGGTTGAAGCAGAACACGGCGATCATCAGGGCGAGGCCGGGGAAGAGCGCGATCCACCATTCGCCCGAGACCATGAAGCCCGCGCCCTCGGCGACCATGATGCCCCATTCGGCGGTGGGCGGCCGGACGCCGAGGCCGATGAAGGAGAGACCGGCGGCATTCAGAATCGCGTAGCCCATGGTCAGCGACATCTGCACGATCATGATCGGCATGATGTTCGGCAGGATGTGCACCAGCAGGATGCGGAATTCGCCGTTGCCGGAGAGACGCGCCGCCTGCACGAAGCCGGCATTGCGGCGCACGTTGGCTTCCGCGCGCGCGACGCGGGCATAGAGCGGGAAGTTCACGATGGCCGTGGCCAGGATGATGTTCTGCACGGTGTTGCCGAGCGCAGCGACAATGCCCATCGCCAGCACGAACAGCGGGAACGCCATGATGGTGTCGGCGATGCGGCCGACGATGCGGTCGGTCCAGCCACCGAAATAGCCGGCGGCGATGCCGGCGAGGCCACCCATCAGGAACACCAGCACGACGGAGGCGACCGCGATGAACGTATCGAGCCGCGTCGCCACCACGACGCGGCTGAAGATGTCGCGGCCCAATTGGTCGGTGCCGAACCAATGCGCCGCCGACGGCGGTTTCAGAGCCGCGGCGGTGTCGGACGCCAGCGGATCATAAGGCACCACATAAGGACCGAAGATCGCGGCGATCAGGATCACGACTAACAAGGCGAAGGAAAAGCCCGTGACCTTGTTCTCGCCAAGCACATAGCGGGTCTGTTCGAGGATCGCGACGAGTCCCGAGGTTCGCGCAGGCCCGGCGGGTTCGACAGCAGGCGCAACGGAGCTCATGATTTAGCCCTCCAACCGCACGCGTGGATCGATCACGCCATAGAGAATGTCGATCACGAGATTCAAAAGCACGTACATCACCGCCATGGTGAGGACAAAACCCTGCACCGGCGCGAAGTCCGACGAGATCAGCGCTTCCACCGCGTAGGAGCCGATGCCGGGCCAGGCGAACACTTTTTCGACCAGCACGTTGGCCCCGAGCAGGAAGGAGAACACCATGCTGAGCGTGGTGATGACGGGCAGCATCGCATTCCGGAACGCGTAGGTGACGATGACGGTGGCCGGCGACAGGCCGCTGGCGCGCGCGGTGCGGACGAATTCGGATGCGAGCACCGCAAGCATCGAGGCGCGCGTCATGCGCGCGATCGGCGCCAGCGAGAAGATCGCGAGCGTCGTCGCGGGCAGGATCAGCTGGCTCAATGCGGAGCGAAACGCCTCGAAGTCGCGCGCGATCAAGGTGTCGATCAGATAGAAGCCGGTGACCGTCGGCGGTGCGCTGTAGAAGACGTCGAGCCGGCCGAGCGGCGCGGGCGACCAGCCGAGCCGGAAATAGAAGACATAGACCAGCACGAGGCCGGTGAAGAATACGGGCAGCGACACGCCTGCTGTCGTCGTGATGCGACAGAGATGGTCGATCCATGACCCTGGTCGCGTTGCCGCGAGCACGCCAAGCGGAATGGCGATGACGATGGAGACGATGAGGCCTAGCAGCGTCAGTTCGGCGGAAGCCGGCAGGCGGCTGCGGATTTCGGCGGCGACCGGCTGGCCAGTCGTCAGCGAATTGCCGAAATCGCCATGGGCGAGATCGTTGGTGTAGCGGAAGAACTGCTCGATCAGCGGCTTGTCGAGGCCGAGTTTTTTACGGATCTGCTCGACCGCTTCCTTGGTGGCGGCGGGGCCGGCGAAATATGCGGCCGGATCACCCGGCAGCGCGCGCGTCAGCAAGAAGGTGACGATGACGACGCCGATCAGCGAGGGAATCGCGAACATCAGGCGCTTGCCGATCATGGTGAGCATGGTGACCTCGTGCACGTTGCAAGAGAATGAAGTCGCGCCACTTGCTCCGCTGCGTTCCCTCCCCCCTTGCGGGGGAGGGCTAGGGAGAGGGGTGGCCGCGGGAGAGGTTTGAGTTTGTGGCTACCCCTCTCCCCGCCCCTCCCCCGCAAGGGGGGAGGGAGTGAGAGGCCTGTGCCCGCCTCACTCAAATCAACAACGTCACCCGATGCCGATGCGTCGCCGACGATCAGCATCCCCTCACCCCTTCGCCATCGCGCGGTAGTCGAGGCGGCGGTGGAACCAGTACTGATAGCCCGAGATGTTCTTCTGCATCGCGACGTTGACGAAGGGCTGGTACAGCGGGATGCGCGGGATGTCGGTGTAGGCGAGATCGACGAAGCCTTTCACGTCGGCGTCGTAGGCCGCCATGTCGCCGGTCGCAGCCGCCGTGCGCGCGCCGTCGATCAGCTTGTCCATCTCCGCCGACTTGTAGCTCATGGTGTTGAAGACGGAATTGTTGCCGTGATAGCACCAGTAGAAGAAGTATTCGGGGTAATCGAGCCAGCCCGAGAACACGTTGGTGAAGAGCGGCATCTCCTTCTTGTTCAACTCGGTGCGCCAGTTGGCGCCGGGCACCTTGTTGATGGTGGTCTTGATGCCGATCTGGGCGAGGCTCTCCTGCACCAGCACGCAGAGCGGCTCGTTGACGCCGGCAAAATTCAGGTCGAACGAGATCGTGGTCTCGAAGCCGCCGGCGAGGCCGGCTTCCGCCATCAACGCCTTCGCCTTCTCGATGTCGGTGTTGTATTTGTGCGGCTGCGGCCAGGCGACTTCGGTCGGCTTGTCCTTGGGCGCACCGAACATCGGGTTCGCCAGCCCGAACATCACGGCGTCCATGATCTTCTGATAGGGCAGCGCGTAGGCGACGGCCTGGCGGACCTTCGGATTGTCGAAGGGAGGCTTGGTGACGTTCATGCCGATATACTGGATGCCGTTGGAGAACGGCAGCGACACCACGTTGAGCTTGCCGTTGGCCTTCATCTCCTGGAAATCCTTGTTCGGGAGTTCGTAGGAGATGTCGGCGTCGCCGCGCTCCAGCAGCGCGCGACGGTTGCCGGCCTGCGGCACCATGCGCCAGATCACGCGCTTGATCTTCGGCAGCGGACCGCACACCCAATCCTCGTTGCGCTCCATGACGACTTCGGTGCCGGCGGTCCACTTCGTCACCTTGTAGGCGCCTGAGCCCGCGGTCTGCTGCTTGGTGAACTCGAGGCCCCAGGGATCCTTCTCGCTCGCGTTCTTCTTCACCAGCTCGGAGTTGACGATGCACGGCACGATCACGGCGAGATCGGGGACCGTCAGCCTGTCCTTCTTCAGGAAGTCGACGCGCACGGTGGTGTCGTCGATCACGACGAACTGCTCCGGCTTGGTCAGCGAGCCCGCGCTCATCTGGAAGGTCGGGAAGCCGCCGACGCTGACCGCGCGGTCGAGCGACCACTTCACGTCCTTGGCCGTGACCGGCGTGCCGTCGTGGAATTTGGCGTTCTTGCGCAGCTTGAAGGTGACCGACATGTCGTCGATCTTGAACTCCTCGGCGAGCTCGCCCTTGAACTTGTCGCGGTCGTAGTAGGGCACTCCGCCTGGACCGGTCTTCATCTCGTGGCTGATCAGCCGGTCGTAGCAATTCCAGGACACTTCATAGCCGGGCACGTTGGTGCCGACGCCGTGGATGTCGAGATTGTTCGGCCCGCCTTCCGAGACGATCAGCAGCGTCTCCGAGCGGGCGTCGGCATAGGCCGAGGAAATGACCTGCGGCGCGATGGGGAGCGCCGCGCCGGCGGCCAATCCGGACACGGACTTGAGGAAATCGCGGCGCTTCATGAGGATGCTCCAACTCAAAAGTTTCTCGTTGGAACTGGATTCGCAAGGTTCGTGCCAGACCTTAACGAAGCCTTACTCGCGGCTTAAGTATTAGATATCATGACGGAAACTCTAACGAAGGCACGACAACGCCTTTGCTCAGAGCTCGGACATTGCATACAAAGATGCGTCTTTGCACATAAAATAATCCGAACGGAGCGACGGCCCAATTCATGGGCGACGCTACTGGCAAAAGTCCTCGTTGTTGACCCGCAGGCAGCGCGGCGCCGCGACGGTCCTCTGCCGCGCGCAGCCGTCGCGGCTGTCGACCTTCTTCAGGGCCCGCAGCGCGGCCATGGTCGGACGGTGCCAGAGATAATGCTCGTCGGAGAGCAGCGAGGCCCGGCGCAGACCCTGAATGGTGGCAGCATCGAACGCGCCGCCCTGCTCGCCGACAAAGCAATCGAGCCGCGTCAACTCGGCCTGGATGAGCTGCACCAGCTCGCGGCCCTCATAGGTCGGCCCGGCACTGTCGAGCACCGTAATCTCGCGCAGGCGCGAGGCGGCGGCGCGCGCCTCGTCCGCCTCGGGCGTATCCGGAAACAGCGCGGCGACGAGATCGTAGGCCTCCGGCGTTCTGGTCTGCCGCGCACGATCGAGCACCAGGGACGCCGCGGACGCAGCCGCGGGCCCGCTCGCGGCCGCGCTCTTTCTCAATTCAGCCGCGGCGGTGCGGGCCACACCGGCTTCCGGGCTCGTCGGGAAACGATCGACCAGGAGATCGTAGAGCGCGACATTGCCTGTCTCCCTGGCCGCCGCGAGCAATTGCGCGGCCTGGCTCGGCGGCGGCGGTGGCGGCACGAAGAAGAAGTCGAGCTCGAGCGAGGTGGATTCCCAGGGGATCTGCTGCTCGCCGGTGGACAGCCGCACCTGGCGGCGCACGCTCTTGAACACGTCCTCCAGCCGCTCGCCGGGCACGATCATCGCGTCCGCCAGCGCCCTGGTGTAGGGGCTGTGGCCGTCGTCACCATCATAGGCCGTCTTGCCCGAGCCCGTCGCCGAGGCGATGAACACGCCATAGACGGCGCCCATCGGCACCAGTCCGGGCGCACTTGCCGCCACGCCCGGCGGAAACGGATTATCGCGGCAGGCATCGACGATGAGGATGTTGAGCGCATTGCCTGAAGACGACAGGCGATCGGCGACGCGCTTGACGCTCAGCGATTGCGGCACGATGTCGGCGCGGCGCTTGATGTCGGCATTGACAGGCACGAGGTAGTTGGCGCCGTCGCTCTCGACGCCATGGCCGGCATAATAGAGCACGGCGACGGTCGCAGGGCCCCGCGCCTTGATCTTCTGCGCGAACGCGTCGACGTCCTCCGACAGGCTTTTCAGGTCGCGGTCGGCGACCGCCGTCACCTCGAAACCGGTCTGCCGCAGCCGATCCGCGATCAATTGCGCATCGTGTCCGGGATTGGCGAGCGTGCCGAGTTTTGCGTAATTGGCGTTGCCGATCACCAGCGCCAGCCGCGGCGCGGAATCTGCGACCGATTTTCGCGTATCTGGTGCGGCGCGCGAGGCGCCGGCGGCGAGCGCCATGAGCGCTGCTGCCAACAACACGGCAAGACGACTTCTTAGCAACTGCATCATCACACTGCCCCCACAGGACGTTACGCAAACGATGTTGCGCTGTCATGTTGGGCGACACCATCGTGAGGACGTACACTCTTTCATTCCCTCCCCCCTTGCGGGGGAGGGGCAGGGAGAGGGGTGGCCACGAACTATGACGTCGCCCGGAGCCACCCCTCTCCCCCGCCCTCCCCCGCAAGGGGGGAGGGAGCGCAGCTGAGCACATCGCCACACCTTTGTTTACGACGAAGCTCCCTCGACGCGCGACCGGCTTCTATCTAGAATTGAGCTTTTCAAGACTCCTTTTCCGCCCCTCATGCCTGATCAAAATCCCCGCTCGATATCCGGCTCCGTCCTGCGCGTCGCAATGGCGATCGCGCTGATAGCCTTTCGCGCAGCGCCCGTTTCGGCCGGCGTCCTGAGCGGCCGTGAATTCCAGAACCTGATTGCCGGCGGGCCCGAAGGCACGACCATCGTGTTTCAGGGCGGCACCGACAAGATCTTCTACTCGCCGAGCCTGAAGAACCGGCTGCGCCAGAGCGCCGAGCTCGGGCCCGACTTCCTCAAGCAGAAGATTCTCCAGAACACCGTGACCGAGGGCACCTTCATCGGCGCCACCATCGAGGGCGGCAAATGGCGCACCATTTCGGGGATCGCGGGCGTCGCCGCCGACGTCGATAGCGGTCACGGCGTGCTGACGCTGCTGCAGACCTTTCCTGAAGACACCAGCATCAAGGCATTCCAGAAACGCGACCGGCTTTATGCCGTCGTCATCGTCGAGGACGCACCGAGCGGCGTCGTGTGCCGCAGATCACAGTGGGAGCGGCTATTCGCGCTTAAGGGTGAACCGAGGCTGACGACGGTGCCGTGCGAATTCACGGTGGGCAATGCGGTGACACCAACGGCACCGCGATAAGAGGGGGAAAGACATGACGACACTGATTCTCGGGGCCTCCAGGGGCCTCCGTGCGACGGGCCTGCGGGTGATCATGGCCTTGCTGCTGTTCGCAGCGATGCCACTGGGTGCAGGCCCAGCGCAAGCGGGCGGCGGATCCGGCGCGGCCGCCGCGGTTGGCAATGCTGGTCTCGACGCGTGCAGCAACAACGCCGGCAAGGCGCTCTACAACTGCGTCGCAGACGTGCTCGACCGGATGAACGGCACCCTGACGCGGAACGCGAAGCCGGAAGCACGAAGCGCCCTGCAGACCGCGGCTTCGCAATTGAGAGCAGCCGGCACCAAGGCCCAGGCCCTCTCCGCCATTACGCAGTGCCGCGCGGTATTCTCCGGCATCGTGTCGGCGATCAAGAGGGACGGGGCAGAACCGACCGGATATGCCGCCGTCATCAGCGTCCTCAGCAAGGCAGCCGCGCTGATCCAGCGGAAGGGATAGGCTCCCGTCGTCCCGGCGAACGCCGGGACCCATACCGCGTGATCCATCCGGTCAGCGCAGGCGATTGTACCAAGCGGAGAACTGGTAAGTGCTGGTCTCCGTCAAACTACTCCCTGAGGTTATGGGTCCCGGCGTTCGCCGGGACGACGGCGGATCTTGAGGCCGCGCCATCACTCCGCCCAGATCAATTCCTGAAGCTCGACCAGATCGTTCACCTTGTCCTGCCAGCCTTCGATACAGATGTGGCTGTTGAGGTCGCTGGCCTGGTGCAGCAGCATCAGCGCCATCAGGCGGCGCTTGAGCGCGAAGTCTGGCTTCTCGTAGCCAAAACCCTCGAGCAGGCTGCGCACCCTCCCCGGCCGGCCCGCCGACATGAAGGCGCTCGGGCCGAGCAGATCGTAATCGCGCCAGCCCGCCCTGACGTCGCCGAAATCGAACAGGCCGGCGAGCGACCAGTCGCCGTTACGGGACGCGAGCAGGAAGTTCTCCGGAATGTATTCGCCGATCAGGATCACCGGCGGCGCATCCATCGGAATCAGCGTGGCGGCATCACGCAGGAGATCGTCGAGGCCGGCCAGGAATTTCGGCGCGAGGCCGAGACGGGTGTGCCGCGCACGGCAGCCCAGCATCTGCGTGCGCATGAAGTCGCTCCAGCGCGGCTCGATTTGCGCGAGCGGGCCGAGCGGCGCGCGCTGCACGGCAGCAATGGTCTCGCCGATCTGGCGCAGCACGCGCTCCTTCTGCGCTTCGGGCAATGAGGGCCAGATCTCCGAGCCGAGCGTACCGGCGAGGCGCGTGATGATCAGATAGGGCCAGCCGTCGCGTATCCCCTCCGCGACGATCTCGGGGATCGGCAGATGCAGCCGGCCTTTGAGCTGCATCAGCGACCCGCGCTCGGAAACGAATTGCGCATGCAACAGCGGCGGAAAGATTTTCAGGATCAGCTTCTCGCCGAGCCCGACGACGAGGTTGGTGCCGGTCGAGAACACGTGCGGCGCGCTGGTGTCGACGCCGTGGCCGCGCGCGATGTCGAGCGCGATCGGCAGCCATTGCGCGGAAGCGGAGCGCCAGCCGCGAAAGGTCTGCGCGTCGGCGAAGTGAGGCAGTGTCATCGAAGGCAATGTCCCTGCGGCTGATCCTTCGAGACGCCCGCTTTCGCGGGCTCCTCAGGATGAGGGCGGAGTTTGTGGTCTCGGGGGCCGCCGTCGGTGCTTAGCCTCATCCTTGTAAGTCAGATCGCGCCAGATCGGCTAAGATAGCCGGTGCGGTAACGGACGGGAGACCGCTTCATCCAAGGGCTATGAAGCCCGTGCCTCAGCGCGGCGCCCCGTCCGTTGTTCCATCGAACCCGAACAGTCGCGAGGGCCGCCTGGCGAGCCCGGTTGCGCAAGGATGGGTGCAGATGGACGCGATCTATGTTGGCATAGATGTATCTAAGGACCGGTTGGATGTTCATATGCGTCCGAGCGGAGAAGTGTTTGCCGTGGCGCGCGACGGCAAGGGCTTGGAAGATCTTGTTGCGCGGCTTGCGGCCTGTTCGCCGAGCCTGATTGGGCTGGAGGCGACTGGCGGCTTCGAGACGGTGGTCGCGGCAGCACTGGCCGGCGCCCAGTTGCCGCTGGCGGTCATCAATCCGGCCCAGATCCGGCACTTCGCGCAGGCGATTGGCCAGCGCGCCAAGTCCGATCCGATCGATGCCGCGGTGATCGCACGGTTCGTTGAGGCGGTGAAGCCCGCCCTGCGTCCCGTCCCGGACGAGCAAGCTCGCTTGCTGGCCGAACTGGTTGCCCGACGCCGGCAGATCATCGAGATGATCGTCGCCGAACGCCAGCGCGAGAAGCGGGTGGAGAATGTTCGCGTCCGCAAGAGCCTTGCCCGCCACATCAAGGTCCTCGAGAAGGAGCTGCCGGACATCGACAACGACATCGACACGCTGGTACGGGGCTCGCCGGCCTGGCGGGACCAAGAAGATTTGCTGATCACCTTCCCGGGGGTCGGCAATACACTCGCACGCACCTTCCTTGCCGAGGTGCCCGAACTCGGCACCCTCAACCGGCGTCAGATCGCAAGCCTTGCCGGCCTTGCTCCCTTCGTTCGCCAGTCCGGCCGATGGAAAGGCAGGAGCAAGATCGGCGGTGGACGAACTGCCTTGCGGGCGGCCCTCTACATGGCTGCCCTCTCGGCGATCCGATGCCACCCGCAGCTCAAGCTTTTCTACCGTCACCTCGTGAGCGCCGGTAAGCCGAAAATGGTCGCCCTCATCGCGGTCGCCCGCAAGCTCCTCACCATCCTCAACGCCATGCTCAGGGATCGAAAACCATGGCAACCCGCTTGACGAAGAACACAGTCGCTGAGGAGACCGCAAAGCGGTCGTCTCGAAGGACGAGGCGCGCGCTCCGGCCGCGACTACCTATCGGGGCTGGCGCGCTCGAACTGGCGCAGCAGCTTGTTGCCGCGCTCGACGGCGGTATCGAGCGCGGCTTGCGCGCTCTTCTGGCCGCCAAAGGCCTGCTCCAGCTCCTCCTCGATCGTGCCGCGAATCAGGTTGAAGGAGCCGAGCCGGATGCCTTTGGAATTCTCGGTCGGCGGATGCAGCGTGATCTCCTCGAACGAGATCGCCGAGCCGGGATTGCGCTCGTAAAATCCTTGCGCGCGCGTCAACTCGAAGGCGGCGCGGGTAATCGGCAGATAGCCGGTGTTCTGGTGCCAGGCGGCCTGCACGCCGGGCTGGGACAGATAGGCGAAGAACCGTGCCACGCCCTTGTATTCCTCGCGCGGCCGGTCGCGCAGCACCCACAGCGTGGCGCCGCCGATGATGGAATTCTGCGGCGCGCCCTTCACGTCGGGCCAATACGGCATCATGCCGTAGCCGATCTCGAATTTCGAATTCGCCCTGATGTCGGCGCGCGTCGCCGAGGAGCCGATGAAGATGCCGCATTCGCCGTTCTGGAAGCGCGGCTCGGCCGATTGCCCGCGACCGCTATAGTCGAACAGTTTTGTCTTCTGCCATTCGGCGAGCTGGGCGATGTGCTTCACGACGACCGGATTGTTGATGGTCAATTCCGCATCGAGGCCAGCAAAGCCGTTCGCACGCGTGGCCAGCGGCAGATTGTGAAACGCCGACAGATTCTCGACATGGATCCAGGACGGCCAGGACGTGGTGAAGCCGCAGACGGCGCCGCGGTCGCGCAGCCGTTTTGCAGCGGCGCCGAGCTCGGGCCACGTCTTCGGCGGAGTCTCCGGATCGAGCCCGGCGTCGCGGAACATGGTCTTGTTGTAATAGAGGATCGGCGTCGACGAGTTGAACGGGAATGACAGCAGATTGCCGCTCGCATCGGTGTAATAGCCGGAGACGGCCGGAAGATAGTCGTTGAGCGAGAACGGCTCGCCCATGTCGCGCATCATGCTGTAGACCGGATAGATCGCGCCCTTGGCTGCGGTCATGGTCGCCGTGGCGACCTCGTTGACCTGCACGATCGCGGGCTGGCTGCGCGAGCGGAAGGCGAAGATCGCGGCCGTCACCGTCTCGGTGTAATTGCCCTTGTAGGTCGGCACGACGCGGTAATCGGATTGCGAGGCGTTGAAATCGGTGGCGAGCTTTTCAAGCTGCTTGCCGAGCTCGCCCGACATGGCGTGCCACCATGCGATGTCGGTGGCGGCGCGCGCCTCGCAGCTCAAGGCGAAGGCCAGAGTGGCGGCGGCGACCTGCAAAAAGCGCAATGATGAAGTCACGATGGCTCTTCCCGGATCAGGCGGCAAAAGGCGACTATACCCTGCTTAAGGCGCGGTCCCCGGCGTTTCAACCGGGAATGAAGCCGGACCGCGCCGCACAATCGCCCGAGGGCGCGGCCCGGGATGGCCTTCCCTTTACCATCTGCTAGATTGCATTGAACCTTTTGGTCCCGCCATAGACTCCATCTCTGAGGGGTTGAGTGTGCCAGTGCTAAACCGTGCCGAACTCTCTCGGGCCGGGGTGATCTTCGTCGCGCTTCTGTTCGCGATCTGCGCGACGGGGGCTGCAGCGCGTGAATTCCGCGCCGCCGACACCCAGACCGAGGATTATCCGACCGTCCAGGCGCTGCGCTACATGGGCGCGCTGATCGCCGAGCGCACCGGCGGGCGGCACGAGGTCAAGGTGTTTCACTCCCGCCAGCTCGGCGAGGAGAAGGAGACGATCGAGCAGACCCGCGCGGGCGCGATCGACCTCAACCGGACCAATGTGGCCCTGATCGGCAACTTCGTTCCGGCGATGAACGTGCTCGCCATGCCGTTCCTGTTCCGGTCCATCGAGCACATGCAGAGGGTGCTGGACGGGCCGATCGGCAACGAGATTTTGGGCAGCTTCGAGCCCTACGGCTTCGTCGGGCTCGCCTTCTACGATTCCGGGGCGCGCTCGATCTACAATGCCGTCCGCCCGGTGAAGAGCATCGCCGATCTCAAGGGCCTGCGGATCCGGGTGCAGCAGTCGGAGTTGATGAGCCAGATGATCCGCTCGCTCGGCGCCGAGCCGGTCGAATTGCCCTACGGGCAGGTGCTCACGGGGCTCGCGACCCATCTGATCGACGGCGCCGAAAACAACTGGCCATCGTTTGTGACGACAGACCATTACAAATATGCCGGCTACTACACCCTGACCGAGCACACGATGAGCCCGGAGGTGCTGGTGATCTCGCTCAAGGCGTGGCGCAGCCTGTCGGCCGACGACCAGCGGATTTTCCGCGAGGCCGCGCTGCGCTCCAGCCAGTTCATGCGCGAGAAGTGGCGCGACCTCGAGGAGCAGTCGCAGCACAAGGCCGAGGCCGCCGGCATCACCGTCGTCAAGGACATCGACCGCAAGCCGTTCGAGGACGCGATGGCGCCGGTGTACGCCAAGGCCGCGAAGGATCCCGCCGCGGCCGCGCTGATCGAACGCATTCGCAAGGTGGAGTGAGCCGGATTGGCTGCACTTGGACACAGCGAGCACGTCGACAAGCCGCCCGGCCCGATCGGGCGGGTGCGCGCGCGGCTGGTCGGCCTGCTGCGGGCGGTGCCGATCCGCTGGCGCATCCTGTCGATCGCGGCGCTGAACTCCGCCGTGGTGATCGTGCTGGTCGCGATGATCTGGAACGGCGCGCAGGTGCTGGGTTCGGCCTGGGACGACGTCCGCCAGGTGCGCGAATCCGACCGCATCCTGGCGTTGCTCGAAAGCGAGACCGGGCGCCTGCAGAACCTGATCCACCGCTACATCAACCAGCCGAGCCCGGACCTGTTCGCCGAGATCCTGCTGCTGCGCGAGGCCGTGCTGGGCACGCTGACCGACCGCGCCGCCAAGGACCCGATGCTGGCAGGCTCGGTCGAGGAGCTGGAGCGCACCACCGACCGCTTCCTCAACGGCTTCGGCGAGCTGCGCAGCGTGCAGGCGACCATCGCCAAAACCTATGAAGAGCAGGTGCAGGGCCCGGCCAAGGACATGGCGGGCCTGTACTCCATCATCGAGGGCGCCACCGGCCATCGCGACGCGCTGATCTGGCCCTCGCTCGGCAAGTCGCGCGAGGCCTTCACGGCGATGCTGGTCGCGGCCAATTCCTACTATCTGTCGCTGTCGCCGGGCGCCGCCGACGATGCGCGCCGCAACACCGAGACGATCGAGAAGACCATTCCGGTGATGATCGATCTCGCCGACAATGATTTGCAGCGCATGGCGCTGCAAAAGCTCGGCGCCCGCACCACGGCGCTGCGCGAGGGCTTCGCAAAGCTGTCCGAGCAGCTGACCAGCCGCACCGAACTCCTACGCAACACCATCGACGCCAGCCAGGCCGAGGCGATCGGCGCCATCGACGACCTCTCGACCAAGATGCGCCAGCGCGAGCAGAAGGCGCAGGAGACGTTCGATCGCACGCTGGCGGACATCTCCCGTCGCGTTCTCTCCATTGCGGTGATCTTCCTCGGCATCATCCTCTCCGCAGGCGTCCTGATCGCGCTGTCGATCCGGCTGCCGCTGCAGCAGATCATGGCCGCGATGCGCGCGATCACGCTCGGCGATCTCGGCCGCGAGGTGCAGGGCACCAAGGCCCGCGACGAGGTCGGCGCCATGGCGCGCGCGGTGGAGGTGTTCCGCGAGAATGCCATCGCCAAGCGCGAGACCGAGGACGAGCTGCGCGCATCCAAGGAAAGGGCCGAGAGCGCGCTGCTCGAGCTCAACACCGCACAGCAGAATCTGATCGATGCCGAGCGGCTCGCAGCCCTCGGCGGCCTCGTCGCCGGCGTCGCGCACGAGGTCAACAACCCCATCGGCATCAGCCTGACGGTGGCCTCGAGCTTTGCCCGCCGCAGCGAGATCTTCGAGGCCCAGCTCCGGGGCGACGGCGGCTTGCGCCGCTCGCAGCTGGAAGAGTTCGTGCAGTCCTCGCGCGACGCCTCGCAGCAGCTCGTCGCCAACCTCACCCGCGCCGGCGAGCTGATCCAGTCGTTCAAGCAGGTCGCGGTCGACCGTTCGCACGCCGAGCGGCGGCAGTTCTCATTGAGCGAAGCAACCGACCAGATCATCGCGAGCCTGCGCCCGGTGCTGAAGCGCTCGCCGATCACCCTCCAGGTCGACGTGCCCGAGGGGCTGTTGCTCGACGGCTATCCCGGCTCCTACGGCCAGATCCTGACCAACCTGTTCCTCAACGCCGCCAACCATGCCTTCGCCGACGGGCGCGCCGGCACCATCACGATCTCGGCGCGGCCGCGCGGCGCCGACGACATCGAGATCATCTTCGCCGATGACGGGGCCGGCATGACCCCCGACGTGCAGCGCCAGGCCTTTGACCCATTCTTTACCACCCGGCGCAATGAAGGTGGCACGGGACTCGGGCTTCATATCGTCTATAACCTCGTCACCCAGCAGCTGGGCGGGCGGATGATGCTGGAATCCAAGCTGGGACAAGGTACTACTTTTCGGATTATCATGCCGCGGATCGCCAAGGGCGGCGCGCAAAGCACAGAAAGTGACGGGACTTCGCAATGGCCGAACAGGACGATGTCCTCCACCTGATCGACGACACCGGTACCGCGTCGGAGGATATGGACGCCCGGAAATGGAAAATCGCCGTCATCGACGACGATCCGGCCGTGCATGATGGCACCCGCTTCGCGCTGTCCGACTACACCCTCAACGGCCAGGGCCTGGAGATCCTCTCCGCGCATTCCGCGGCGGAAGGTCGCAAGCTGATGGCGGCGCACAACGACATCGCCGCGGTGCTGCTCGACGTCATCATGGAGACCGACGTCGCCGGCCTCGAGCTGGTCGAATACATCCGCAACGTGCTCAAGAACGAGACCGTGCGTATCATCCTGCGCACGGGCCAGCCGGGCCAGGCGCCGGAGCGGCGCGTGATCGTGCAGTACGACATCAACGACTACAAGGCCAAGACCGAGCTCACCGCCGACAAGCTGTTCACCTCGCTGACCGCGGCGCTGCGCTCCTACCAGCAGCTCGAGCGCATGGTGCAGACAAGGCGCGGGCTCGAGATCATCATCGATGCCGCCTCCACGCTGTACGACTTCAAGTCGATGCAGCGGCTCGCCGAGGGCGTGCTGACCCAGCTCGCCTCGCTGCTCAATGTCGACTGCGCCGGTATACTGGTCCTGCGCGACAATGGCGGCGTCGATCCCGAGCTCTCGGTGCTCGCGGGCAGCGGCTGCTACAGCCGCTTCATCGGCACGACCTCGTCGAAGGCGCTCGACCCCGATCTGCGCGAGATGGTCGAGGCCGCCTTCCAGCGCCGCAAGAACGAATTCGCCGACCATCGCAGCGTGATCTACCTGCGCACCGGAAGTGGCCGCGAGGTCGTGGTGCTGCTGCAGTCCGAGCGCGATCTGTCCGAGACCGACCGCTCGCTGGTCGAGATCTTCTCCTCCAGGCTCTCGATCGCGTTCGACAACGTCATCCTCTACCAGCAGCTCCAGGACGCCAACACCCAGCTGGAAGACCGCGTCGCCCAGCGCACCCGCGCGCTGATGCAGGCCAACCGGCGGCTCTCGGCGCAATGGCTGCGGCTGCAGCGCGCCAACGGCTTCAAGAACGAGATTCTCGGCACCGTCGCGCATGACCTGAAGAACCCGCTCGGCGTCATCCTCGGTCGCACCGAGATGCTGAAGGAGCTGATCTCGACCGGCGCCTCGTCGAACGGCGTGGTCGCCCAGGTCGATCACATCCGCGACGCCACCAAGCGCCTGACCACGATGGTCGACCATCTGATCTCGGACGCCATGGCGGATGCCTTCGACATCACCATCCGTCGCGAGCCGGTCGACGTCGCGGCGCTGGTGAAGGAGGTCGCCGAGGCCAACCAGCCGCTCGCGGTCAACAAGCAGCAGGCCATCCATGTCACCGCGCCGGCCAATATCGTCACCATGTGCGACACCGACCGCATCCGCGAGGCGATCGACAACCTCATCAGCAACGCCATCAAATACTCGCCAATCGCCGGCAAGATCACCGTGGCGGTCACCCATGAGGGCAACGACACCATCATCCGCGTCAGCGACGAGGGCGCCGGCCTGTCGCCGGAGGATCTCGGCCGCCTGTTCGGCCGGTTCCAGCGGCTATCCGCAAAACCGACGGCAGGTGAGAGCTCGACGGGGCTTGGGTTGTCCATCGTCAAGCGTATTATCGACATGCATGGCGGCGACGTAACCGCCGACAGCGACGGCCCGGGCAAGGGCTCCACTTTCACCATCACCCTGCCCGCGACCGAACTATCGTAACCTTGAGTGCCGAGATCTCTGTGACATGACACAAAGCCAGCACATCATGATCGTCGACGACGAGGCCCCGGCCCGGGAGATGGTCGGCGATTACCTCAAGATGCACGGCTTCACCGTGACGCTGTGCGACGGCGGCAAGTCCTTGCGCACCGCGATCGACGGCAGCATGCCCGACCTCGTCGTGCTCGACCTCAACATGCCCGAGGAAGACGGCCTCTCGATCATCCGCGACCTCAAGAGCCGCATCAACGTGCCGGTCATCATGCTCACGGCGACCGCGAGCCCGATCGACCGCGTGGTCGGCCTCGAGCTCGGCGCCGACGATTACGTCGCAAAACCCTGCGAGCTGCGCGAGCTGATGGCGCGCATCCGCTCGGTGCTGCGGCGGAGCACGCCGGTGAAAGCCGCTGCGGCTGACGCTACGCCCGCGAAATCGGACAAGGATCAGCTTGTACGGTTCGGGACGAAGTGGCTCGAC
The DNA here is from genome assembly GCF_024199945.1 of Bradyrhizobium sp. CCGUVB4N. Taxonomy (GTDB): domain Bacteria; phylum Pseudomonadota; class Alphaproteobacteria; order Rhizobiales; family Xanthobacteraceae; genus Bradyrhizobium. The sequence goes on from NZ_JANADP010000001.1 coordinate 9,007,821, forward strand.
CTCGAAGCCCAGGCGCTGCGCGACGACGAAGGCAACGAACATCCTTTGACCGCGTCCGAATTCGGACTGCTGAAAGTGTTTGCGGCCAATCCGAAGCGCGTGCTGTCGCGCGAGCGGCTGCTCGAACTGGCCAATGCGCGCGACGCCGAAGCCTTCGACCGCGCGGTCGATCTCCGCATCATGCGCATCCGCCGCAAGATCGAGCCCGACCCGACCAAGCCCGCCGTGATTCGCACCATCCGCGGTGGCGGCTACCTGTTCTCGCCCGCAGGCGAGAAGGCGTAAGGGCGGCGCCGCCTGCGGGACCGCCGTCCCGGCGATCCGCACGCCCGGGGACGACGCCATTGTGCGTGGTGCGCCGCGAACGCAAGGCCCCCAAATACGTTCCCACCCGTTCGGCCTAGTCCGAATCCACACTCCCGTATTTTCCGTACATTGAAATTCCACGCTTTTTTGGTCCGAATGTTTCGTCGCGCCTTGTCCGACGAAACAATTTGGCGGCGCACGAAACCATTTTCCCCTTTTCGTGCAGACGTCCCGAAACGTTGGCTCATTAACACTTTGATCCAAGGAAACGCCGCTCGGTTGCGGCGCACCGGGGAGCTAAGTCAATGCCGAACGTCATCGCCATCAACGCCCAAGCCAGCCAGAGCATCATTGCCGCTCAGGCGACCTCGGACGATATGCTCCTTGAGAGCATTGCCGACGGCAACCGGACCTCCATGCACATCCTCTATTGCCGTCATAACGTGCGGGTTTACCGCTTCATCCTGCGCATCGTGCGGGACGCGACCACGGCGGAAGACCTGGTCAGCCAGGTGTTCCTGGACGTGTGGCGGACCGCCGGACAGTTCCAGGGCCGCTCGCAGGTCTCGACCTGGCTGCTCTCGATCGCCCGCTTCAAGGCGCTGACCGCGATGCGCCAGCGCCGGTTCGAGGATATCGATCAGGAGGACGTGCGGCAGATCCCGGACGGTAATGACACGCCCGAGACCTCGCTCGACCGCAGCGACACCAGCGCCATCCTTCGCGCCTGCGTGCAGAAACTGTCACCCGCGCATCGCGAGATCATCACCCTCGTCTACTACCATGAGAAGTCGGTGGAGGAGGTCGGGCAGATCATCGGCATCCCCCAGAGCACGGTGAAGACCCGGATGTTCTACGCCCGCAAGCAGCTCGCCGATCTGCTTAAGAATTGCGGCGTCGACCGCTTCGCCGCCTAAGGCAAAGGATTTCAATGGGATAGGGCCGGATGACCGGCCCCACCCCGGGACACGAAAGCGTTACCGCCGACGAAACAAATGAAACAAACCACAACATCCGGCGGAAAAACTTCGTCCCTATAAGGATCACATACGGTTTCGTTAAACCTCCCAAGACCTCCAACGACCCGGACGGGATGCCCCCCCCCGGGTCGTTTTTATTTGGGGTTTCCTGAGTGGGGGCGGCCCCCGCTCTCTCATTCCCTCCCCCGTTGCGGGGTCCGAGGCGAGCGAAGCTCGCTCTCGAGGGCAGGGAGAGGAGTAGCCACGAACTCCGATCTCTCCCGGGGCCACCCCTCTCCCCCGCCCTCCCCCGCAAGGGGGGAGGGAGCGCAGTGCCGCTGTGGCCCGCACGGTTGTCCCGCGGAACAACCACCCCGTCACGAGCGCGTGACGCCGCGTAACGATCCCCGTCTCCATCCCGAACTGCCCTCGTGACATCAATCACGAGTGCCCCATGCTCGAACTCCTCTTCGCTGTCCTCGCCGGCATCCTCACCATTGCGGCGCCCTGCACGCTGCCGATGTTGCCGATCCTGCTCGGCGCCTCGATCGGGCGCACGTCGCAATTGCGGCCCGCGATGATCGCGCTCGGCTTCGTCGTGTCCTTCTCCGCGGTGGCGCTGCTGCTCGGCGCGCTGACGCGGCTGTTCGATTTCGATCCGAATGTGCTGCGCGAGGCGGCGTCGATTCTGCTGCTCGGCTTCGGACTGTTGATGCTGTGGCCGGCGCCGTTCGAATGGCTGTCGATCCGGCTCAATGGCTGGCTCAGTCTCGGCAATGCGGGCGGCATGCAGCGCGAAAGCGCGCTCGGCGGTCTCCTGCTCGGGACCACGCTGGGCCTGGTCTGGACACCCTGCGCCGGCCCCGTGCTCGGCTCGATCCTGACGCTGGTCGCGACCTCGAAGAACCTCGCCTGGGCCGGCACGCTGCTGGTCGCCTACGCGATTGGTGCTGCGATCCCGATGCTCGGGATCGCCTATGGCGGACAGGCCGCGACCACGCGTGTGCGCAGCCTCGCGCGCATCTCGCCGCGCCTGCAGCAGGGCTTTGGCGTCGTCGTGATCGCCTTCGCGCTCGCCGCCTACTTCCAATACGACACGCTGATCGTGGCGTGGCTCACCGGCTTCTATCCCACCGGCCAGATCGGCCTGTGATCGTTTCACCCCTCAACGGAGAACACATCCATGACCTTCAAACTGCTCGCCGTCTCCGCCGCGCTGATCGGCTTCGCCGTCACCGGCGCCGTCATCCCCGGCATCTGCGACGAGGTCTCGCCCGCAGCGCCGGTGAAGGTCGCGGCCGCGCGCCAGGCGGTGACCGCGCCCGACTTCGCCGGCATCAGCAACTGGTTCAACTCGAAGCCGCTCAACATCGCCGACCTCCGCGGCAAGGTCGTGCTGGTCGACTTCTGGACCTATGGCTGCGTCAACTGCGTCAACACGCTGCCGCACGTCACCGACCTCTATGCAAAATACAAGGACAAGGGCCTCGTCGTGGTCGGCGTGCACACGCCGGAATTCCCGTTCGAGCGTTCGGCTTCGAACGTGCAGGCCGCACTGAAGCGTCATGGCATCACCTATCCGGTCGCGCAGGACAATGAGTCCAAGACCTGGAACGCCTACAGCAACCAGTATTGGCCGGCGCAATACATCATCGACCAGAACGGCAAGATCGTGTTCCAGCACGAAGGCGAAGGCCGCTATGACGAGATCGACCGCACCGTGGCCAGGCTGCTGAACGCCGAGAGTTGATCCCGCAGGCGGCGGTGTGCTGCTTGACTCCACGGACCCGTCCGTGGAGTTTCGCGCGCCAACGCAAATCAGCCGCCGCAATGAACGACGCGACCACCAGCAACGACATCCGCCTTCGCGAAGGCTCCTCGATCGCGCAGCGGCTGGTCGTGGCCGGGTCTGCCGCGGCTGTTGCGCTCTGCTTCACGCCGGGACTGTTCACGCACGACGTCCTCGAAATCATCATTTCCGTGGTCGCGCTGCTGGCGGGCGCCGCGTTCGTCGGCGTCGTCATGCTGGCGCCGGCGGTGGTGTGGATCATCACGCCGGCTGAAATCCTGATCGGGAAGCAGCGTCCATTCGGGAAGCTCCAGACACGGATCGTCGCGAAAGAGGACATCACGGGACTTCAGGTTCCCGGCAGCAAAACCGCGAAAGCCCGCTTCCAGCTCGCCTTCACGCTTGCTTCGGGCGAGCGCCTGACCTCCCCGCCCCTCTCCGACGTCACGCATGTGCGTGACACCGTGGCGCGGATCGCGGCGCAATTCGACGTTCCCGACGTCGAAGCCCCCGTCAACCCGCTCGACGCCAGCAATCCCGAGATGCGTCTTGGCGACCCCGTCGAGCCGTTTTCCCAAAGAGACATCCGGATCGCGGCCTTGATCGCCGTCGCCCTGAGTGTCGCACCCTATGCCTACAGGCTCTGGCGCGGCCTGCAGCCCCAATGGATCGACTACACCCTGCTGCCGCTTGGCGTCCTCGCCGCGTTCGGCGTCTATCGATTCGCCAATCTCGTCACCGGCGCCTTCTGGGTGATCCGCGAAGGCGACATCCGCGTCGAACGGCTCTGGGGCAACGGCCAGCCGCGCGAGGACACGATCGAAGGGCCCAACGTCAAGGCGATCACCGTCGACCGTCGCGGCCGATCCGAGGATGAGCACTGCATCCTGACGATCCGGCTGCGCTCGGGGCGACGGTTTCGCAGCCCCCGCATCGGCTCGCGCAACGAGGCCCGTGCCGTGGGCATGGAGATCGTCCGGCGGCTCGGGATCGAGGCGGCGGCCAATCAAATCCAGGACGCCTCAACCCGTGGGTGAGACAGCAGACGCGGCTTTTCGCGCCAATCTACCCTGTTCCTGGGTGTTGATTCCCGTCAAAAAACCAAAGCATTCTCGTGACATATCAGTCAGGCGCGCCTTTAACTTGCCACGAAGCTGCCCCTGAGTTCAGATGGTTCCTAACGATTTGCGCTGTGGCAGCGGGGAGAGCTTGAAATGACGGATGTTCGTCGCCTGACCGGGGCGCTTGTGGCTGCGATCGGCCTGATCCTGTCCGCACCGCACGCCTTCGCCCAGCAGCCGGACCGCGGCGACGAGCCCGGACTGATTGCCGACGACAGCTATCAGCTCGATCCGGAATGGCAGAAGCAGGTCGTGTACTACCGCACCACCGAGCCGCCCGGCACCATCATCATCTCGACCACCGAGCGCCACCTTTATCTGGTGCAGCCCGGCGGGCGCGCGATCCGCTACGGCATCGGCGTCGGCCGCGACGGTTTTCAGTGGCAGGGGCTGGTGAACATCACCAACAAGAAGGAATGGCCGGACTGGACGCCGCCGCCGGAAATGATCCAGCGCCAGCCCTATCTGCCGCGCTTCATGGCCGGCGGCCCCGGCAACCCGCTCGGCGCCCGCGCCATGTATCTCGGCACCACGGTCTACCGCATCCACGGCACCAACCGTCCCGATACGATCGGCACCAAGGTGTCCTCGGGCTGCTTCCGCCTCGTCAACAATGACGTCGCCGATCTCTACGATCGCGTCCCTGTTGGCACCAAGGTGGTCATCCGGCAGAAGCCCGAGCTCTAAGTCCATCGTTCGAGCACGATCCCTTTGGATCGTGCTTCCCGCCTTCGCCAGAATTCCATTTCCCGATTTTTTCGAGAGAGCAACATGATGCGCACATTTCGAGGCGGCCTGCTGATCGGGCTCGCGGTCGCCGTGCTGGTCGGCGCCTTGGCCGTCGTCTACGAATTCTACGACACCCGCACGCTGAAGCGCACGGTGCGCCGCGGCGAAGTGCTGTGCGGCGTCAACAAGGGCCTGCCGGGCTTCTCGATCCCCGACGACAAGGGCAACTGGACCGGCTTTGACGTCGATTTCTGCCGCGCAGTCGCCGCGGCAATCTTCGACGACCCGAGCAAGGCGCGCTTCGTGCCGCTCGACGCCAGCGAGCGCTTCAAGGAATTGCAGAGCCGCAAGGTCGACATCCTCTCGCGCAACTCGACCTGGAGCATGTCGCGTGAGCTCGACTACGATCTCTATTTCCCGGCGGTGGCCTATTACGACGGCGAAGGTTTCATGGTGCCGCGCTCGCGCAACAAGGAGACCTCGCTCGATCTCGCCGACAGCAAGGTCTGCGTGCAGGCCGGCACCACCACGCTGCTCAACCTCGCCGACTACTTCAAAGCCAACAACATGAAGTACGAGCTGGTGAAGTTCGACAAGCTCGAAGACGTGGTGAAGGCCTACGACACCGGCAAGTGCGACACGCTCACCGCCGACGTCTCGCAGCTCTATGCGCTGCGGCTGAACATGTCCAAGCCCGGCGACCACATGATCCTGCCCGACATGATCTCCAAGGAGCCGCTCGCCCCCGTCGTGCGCCAGCGCGACGACGACTGGATGATGATCGTGAAGTGGACGCTCTACGCGATGATCAACGCCGAAGAGCTCGGCATCACCTCGGAGAACATCGACGACGCGCTGAAGTCGAAGAAGCCGGAAGTGATGCGGCTGGTCGGCACCGAAGGCAATTACGGCGAGCAGCTCGGCCTGACCAAGGACTGGGCCGTGCGCATCATCCGCCGCGTCGGCAATTACGGCGAGATGTACGAGCGCAATATCGGCGAGAAATCGCAGCTGAAGATCCCGCGCGGCATGAACCAGCTGTGGAACGCCGGTGGCGTGCAGTACGCGCCGCCGATGAGGTAGGGTCAGCGCTTCGCACCGCTGCCATTGCGTTGATGGTGCTAACGACGTGTGCGGTGCGTTCCCTCCCCCCTTGCGGGGGAGGGCTAGGGAGAGGGGTTCTCACGGGGACTCCATCGATCGCGCTTCCTCGCGACGGACAGACCTTTTCCTGGGCTACCCCTCTCCCCCACCCTCCCCCGCAAGGGGGGAGGGAGCGCAGGGTACCGTGTTGCACAAGCGACTGCTCAATACCCCCGCGCGCGCGCCAGCTGCTCGGTGTGGTAGTTCGCATCGCCGAACAATTCCTCGCACACGCGTGCGCGCTTCATGAAGAAGCCGATGTCGAACTGGTCGGTCATGCCCATGCCGCCATGCATCTGCACGCCTTCCTGCACCGCGCGGGTGGCGGTGGCGCCGGCGCGCGCCTTGGCGACGGCAACGGCTGAGGCGGCCTTGGCGACATCTGCGTCCAGCGCCTGCAGCGCCTTCATGGTGGCGGCGCGGGTGATCTCGATGTCGACATAGAGCTCGGCGGCGCGGTGCTGCAGCGCCTGGAATTCGCCGATCAGCTTGCCGAATTGCTTGCGGTTCTTCAGGTACTCGACGGTGCGATTGAAGACTTCCTCGCTCAAGCCCACCATTTCGGCGGCGACCGCGCCGCGGCCGACGTCGAGCACACCGTCGAGCAGGGCTGCCCCCTGATCGACCTCGCCGAGCACGCTGTCGGCGTTGACCTCGACATTGGCCAACTCAATCCGCGCCGCGTTGTGCGCGTCGACCATGATGGTGCGCTCGATCGCAACGCCCTTGGCTTTGGGATTGACCAGGAAAAGCGTCAGGCCGTCGCGCTCACCGGCCGCGCCGGCGGTACGTGCAGCAACGATGAAGAGATCCGCGACATGACCATCAACCACCAGCGCCTTGGTGCCGGACAATTTAAAACCGTTGCCGGCGCGCACGGCCTGCAAATTCGTCTGCAGCGGGCGATGCTTCGCGCCCTCGTCGATCGCAAGCGTCGCGAGCAGCGAGCCGTTGGAGATCTTCGGCAGATACTCCGACTTCTGCGCGGCATTGCCGCCGCGGTTCAGCGCCGAGGCCGCGACCACGCTGGTGGCGAGGAACGGCGACGGCATCAGAGTGCGGCCGATCTCCTCCATCACGATGCCGGCTTCCATGACACCGAGGCCGCTGCCGCCGAACTCTTCCGGCACCAGCAGGCCGGCAAAGCCCATCTCGGCGAAGGAATGCCACAGCTCCTTGGAGAAGCCGGTGGGATCCTTGCTATCGCGCAAGCCGCGCAGGTGCGACACCGGCGCCTTATCGCTGATCAGCCCGCGCGCGCTGTCGCGGAGCATTGATTGTTCTTCGGTGAGGACGAGGGCCATGACGGGCTCCAACAGAATTATTGTTCGTTTGAATTCAATGGTGACCCTCATGGTGAGGAGGCGCGCTAGCGCCGTCTCGAACCATGAAGGCCGTGGCCATCCTTCGAGACGCGGCCTTGCGGCCGCTCCTCAGGATGAGGACCTTCCCTAGGCCCCCGGCAAATCCAGGATGCGCTTGGCGACGATGCCGAGCATGACCTCGGACGTGCCGCCCTCGATCGAGTTGGCCTTGGTACGCAGCCAGGCGCGCGGACGGGCGCCCTGCCGCGAGCGCTCGCTCTCCCATTCCAGCGCATCGACGCCGCCGGCCGACATCAGGATCTCGTAGCGGCGCTTGTTGAGCTCGGTGCCGTAATATTTCATCGCCGACGAGAACGCCGGATGCGCCTGGCCGGCCTTGGCGAGATCGACCGCGCGCTCGGCGCAGGCCGCAAGCGCGGCCTCATCGACGTCGAACGTCGCGATCCGGCCGCGCAGCATGGAATCATCGAGCTTGCCTTGCGCATCGGAGCCGACGGAATCCGCGGCGATCTGGCCGAGCGGACGGCCGACGCCGCGCTCGCCCATGCCCGAGATCATCGCGCGCTCGTGCTGGAGCAGATATTTGGCAACGTCCCAGCCGCGGTTGACGGTGCCGACCACATGCGATTTCGGCACGCGGACGCCGTCGAAGAAGGTTTCGCAGAACGGCGAATAGCCGGAGATCAGGAGGATCGGCTTCGTCGTCACGCCCTTCGAGGTCATGTCGAACAGGATGAAGCTGATGCCATCGTGTTTCTTCGCAGCCGAATCGGTGCGCACCAGGCAGAAGATCCAGTCGGCGTAGTTGGCGTAGGACGTCCAGATCTTCGATCCGGTGATGACGAAATCATCGCCATCGCTCTCGGCGCGGGTCTGCAGCGAGGCAAGATCGGAGCCGGCGTTCGGCTCGGAATAGCCCTGGCACCAGCGGATCAGGCCCGCCGCGATCTTCGGCAGGTGCTCTTTCTTCTGCGCCTCGTTGCCATACTTGAGCAGCGCCGGCCCGAGCATCCAGATGCCGAAGCTCGACAGCGGCGGGCGCGCGCCGATTCTTCCCATCTCGGAACGCAGCACCTTGTGCTCGGCAGCGCTGAGGCCGCCACCGCCATACTCCTTCGGCCAGTCCGGCACGGTCCAGCCCTTGTCGCGCATGCGCTCGAACCAGATCCGCTGCGGCTCGGACGAGAACTTTGCGTTGCGTCCGCCCCAGAACACGTCGGTGTCCGCCGTCGCGGGCTTGCGCATCTCCGGCGGGCAGTTCGCTTCCAGCCAGGCGCGCGTCTCGCTGCGGAATTGTTCGAGATCAGCCGTCTCAGATTCGCTCATGGTCGTTTCCATCAATCACAACTTGTTGGCGGCGACTCTGGGCCATCGCACTGCGGAATTCAACCACTTCCATTGAGCGCATCGGCTATAGTCGCAACCGCGACGATGCTTGAAAACAAAGAGGAAACGCGAATGCGCCTGAAACTTCTTTCGCCTGGCGAAATGAACGAGAGCCAGCGGCAGACCTATGACGAGTCGATTGCCGGCAAACGCGGCAAGCCGCCGGCGCCGATGATGGCCTGGCTCAACAGCCCCGACATGGCCCGTCACGCCACGCGGCTCGGCGAAGTCCTGCGCTACGACACGATCTTCCCGGCAAAGCTTTCGGAGATCGCGATCCTGGTGACGGCGCGGCACTGGACCGCGCATTACGAATGGTATGCGCACAAGCGCCTCGCGCTCGCCGGCGGCATGAACCCGAAAATCATCGACGCGATCCGTGACCGCCGCACCCCCGAGTTCGACGACCCCAAGGGCAAGATGATCTACGATCTCGCGAAATCGCTGCATGAGGGCCACGGCGTCGAGAAGGGGCTTTATGATGCGGCCGTTGCGCTGCTGAGCGAACGCGGCGTCGTCGAGGTGATCGGTCTCTGCGGCTACTACACGATGGTGTCGATGACGCTGAACACGTTCGAGTTCGAGCTGCCGGAGGGCGAAGTGCCCGAGCTGTACTAGGTTTCACGTATGGAAACGCTGCGTTTCGGGATCGGCCAGTAGCGCTGTCCCGAAGCCCGGCTTAAGTGGGGTTCAGTCACGGAGCAGCCACATGTCGCAATCACCCGTCGCCGCCGGCACCAGGATCGGCCACGTCCATCTCAAGGTCGCCGATCTCGATCGCGCGCTCGGCTTCTACTGCGGCGTGCTCGGCTTCGAGCTGATGCAGCGCATGGGCTCGGGCGCGGCCTTCATCTCGGCGGGCGGCTACCATCACCACATCGGTCTCAACACCTGGGAGAGCAAGGGCGGCTCACCGCCGCCGCCGGGCACGACCGGGCTGTTTCACACCGCGATCCTCTATCCGACGCGGCCGGCGCTGGCGGACGCGCTGCACCGGGTGCTGACGGCCGGCATTGCGCTGGACGGCGCCAGCGACCACGGCGTGAGCGAGGCGCTTTATTTGCGCGATCCCGACGAGAACGGCGTGGAACTGTATTGGGACAAGCCGCGAGAGCAATGGCCGTTCGGGCCGGACGGGAAGCTCGCGATGTTTACCAAGCGGCTGGACGTGGAAGCGCTGCTGAGGCAGCGGGAGGCGTAGGTCTCGTAGGGTGGGCAAAGCGAAGCGTGCCCACGGACTCTTGCTGACTCATCGAGAAATCGTGGGCACGGCGCGGTGCGCCTTTGCCCACCCTACGAGAGTTTTGATCTTGGCTTGCCCCGCACCATGATCAACGCGGCCGCGGCCACCTCCAGCGCGATGCAGAGATAGAACGGCAACGCGTAGCCGCCGGACCAATCGCGCAGAAAGCCGACCACGCCAGGGCCGAACGCATACGTGACCTGGTTGATCGCGGTGTTGAGGCTGATCAGCACGCCGAACGAGGCGCTGTCGAACTCCTGCTGCACGATCAGCGACGGCAGCGTGATGAGATTGCCGACGGAGAAGCCGAACACCGCGCAGGCCGCGATCAGCACGTAATCATTGTGCAGATTGATCACGACGAACAGCGCCGCCGCCTGGCTCAGGAACGACAGCGCCGAGGCGAGGCGCTGGTTGAGGCGATCGATCACCATCGAGAACAGCACGCGGCCGATCACCGCCATCGCGGTGAGCACCGCAACGGCTACGGCGGCACGCTCGCGCCCGATCACGGGATCGAGGAACGAGATCAGGTGCACGATGAAGCCGACCTGCGCGAACAGCACCAGCGCGAACGCAATCGTCACGGTGAGGAAGCCGACATCGCGCAGCGCGCGCGAGCGGATCTCCGCCGAGGATTGCGGCTTTGCTGTCGTCGCCCCATGCCAGCCATGGAGATCGGGCGGCCGGCCGACGACCAGCAGGATCACCGGCACGAGCAGCACCAGCATGGCGCCGGAGGTGGCGAACATCGCGCTGGCGAAGCCGATATGGCTGATCATCATCACCAGCAGCGGCACGCCGACGATGCCGCCAAAACTGGCGCCGTTCAGGGCCAGGCTGATCGCCATGCCGCGCTTCTGGTCGAACCAGAGACTGATGGTGTTGGTGATCATCGCGAGGCTGGTGCCGGCCCAGCCGAAGGCGAGCACGGCATCCGCGAGATAAAGCTGCCAGGGCTCGCGCACCGCGCCGATCGCGACGCTGGCGGCTGCCATCGCCAGCGTTCCGGCGATGAGACAGATGCGCGGGCCATATTTCCGGACGGCTTCGCCGACGAAGACGACCAGCAGCGCGCCAAAGAGATAGAAGAACGTGGTGCCGGATGAGATCAGCGAAGCCGGCCAGCCCCGCGCGCGCTGCAGCTCGGCGACATAGACGCTCTGGCCGTAGAAGCCGAGCCCCCAGCCGAAGGTCGCAAGCAGGAAGCAGACGGCGACGATGCGCCAGCCTTCGTAGCGGAGGGAGGATTCGTCGATCGGCGTGGCGTGGTGGGGATTGTCGAGCATTTGCGCTTCTCCTTCGTATCCCCCGCGTTGTGATTTTCTGTCCATGACGACCATCATGTATCGATGCGCGAGCAGAAAATCACTTCGATCGGGATCGAAGTATCAACGTTGCTGACAGCCTCCTGCCACTCTGTTGCGCATGATCTTGTCGGAAAACCGCTGCACACTTTTCCGGATCATGCGTCAGATCGCGTCCGGGAACTCGCCCATGGCCGCATCCAGCTGCGCTTTGCGGCGGCGGGCCCACGACGCCAGCGAGAGCACGGCGAGACCGAGTACGACCGGCGGGAACACCACCATGTTCACGGCGGACCAGCCGTAATTCGCAAGCAGCTGCCCGGAGGAGAACGAGCCGATCGCCATCATCCCGAACACCAGGAAGTCGTTGAAGGCCTGCACCTTGTTGCGCTCCTGCGGACGATGCGTCTCCAGCACCAAAGCGGAGGCGCCGATGAAGGAGAAATTCCAGCCCACGCCGAGCACGATCAAGGTCGCCCAGAAGTGCATCGCGGTGATGCCGGAGAGACCGATGCCGGCGGCGCCGGCTTCCAGCAGCAGGCCGCAAGCGACGATCTTCGGCGCGCCGAAGCGGGCGATCAGCGCGCCGGTGAAGAAGCTCGGGCCATACATGGCGACGATGTGCCATTGAATGCCGAAATTGGAATCGGAGAGACTCAAGCCGCACATCTTCATGGCGAGCGGCGCCGAGGTCATCACCAGGTTCATCATGGGGTAGGAGATGACGCCGCACAATGCGGCCGCGATGAAGCGCGGCTGCGTCACGATGGTGAGCAGCGGACGTCCGCCATGCAGATCGGCCGGTGCCGGCTTCGGCATGTCGACGCCGGCGACGATGCCCATCGCAACAAGCGCGACGGCCGCCTGCACCAGGAAGCTGAAGGCGAACAGATAGGGCGACCAGATGTCCATGGTCCATTGCACGAGCTGCGGACCAAGCACGCCGGCGAACACGCCACCCGCCATCACCCACGACACCGCCTTGGGGCGGTAGGCCGCGCTGGCGCCGTCGGCTGCGGCGAAGCGATAGGATTGCGCCACCGAGCCGTAGAGACCGCCGAGAAAGGTCGCGAGGCAAAACAGCGCGAACGAGGCGTGCAGGATCGCGAACGAGCCGATCAGACCGGTGAGCGTGCCGAGACCGGTGCCGATCACAAAAGCCCAGCGGCGGCCGAAGCGGCGCGAGATCGCGCCGGTCGGCAGCGTGCCGGCCGCAAGGCCTACGACGTACATCGAGAGCGGCACGGTCGCGAGCGACATGTCGGGGGCGAGCGTGGCGCCGACGATCGAGCCGGTGGCGAAGATCACCGCCGAATTGGCGCCGGTCAGCGCCTGGGCTGCAGCAAGGCGCACCACGTTGCCACGCACGCGAGCGTCGTCGGCGATCTCATTGGCTGCAGTCACGTCAATCATCGGCATTTCCGCCCAAAAGGCTTGGTGATTCCCGGCACTATGGAGGGGCCGAAAGAGCCGGGCAACCGGCGCAAACGGGCGCAGGCCATGCCTCTGACGCAATCGGCCCGATGATACCCGGCCCACGCTCTTGACGGCTTGCGCTCGATCAAATCCTATCCGCCGCCGATCTCAGGGAGTTTCGTTCATGTCCGTCGACGACAGGCCTACACTCAGCGCTCCCGACGACGATCCCTGGCTCTGGCTGGAGGAGGTCGAGGGCAGCCGCGCGCTCGATTTCGTCGAGCGGCAGAACCGCCTGACGCTGGACCAGTTTGGCGGCGCGGCGTTCGAGCGTGACCGCGATATCCTGGCCGCAATCTATGACCGATCCGACAACATCCCCTATGTCGGCCGCAGCGACGGCCTGCTCTACAACCTCTGGAAAGACGCAACGAACCCGCGCGGCCTGTGGCGGCGAACCACCATGGCGGAGTTTCGCAAGCCCGAGACGTCCTGGGAGACGCTACTCGATATCGACAAACTCGCAGCAGGCGAAGGCGAAGACTGGCTGCTGAACTGGTCGAGCTCGTTGCCCGGCGATGCGCCGCAGACGATCCTGAGCCTGTCGCGCGGCGGCAGCGATGCCGTCACCATGCGCGAGTTCGACCTCAACACGAAGAGCTTCGTTGCCGGTGGCTTCACGCTGCCGGAAGCCAAGGGCAGCGTCGACTGGGTCGATGCCGACACGGTGCTGTTGTCGAGCGCGTATGGCGGCGCGGACATGGCGACGACCTCCGGCTATGCGCGGACGGTGCGGTTGTGGCGGCGCGGCGAGCCGGTCGAAAATGCGCGAGTGGTGTTCGAGACCACGCCGGATCGCATGAGCACCTCCTGCGACGTCGACCGGACCGGTGAGACGCCGCGGTTCTGGTTCATCGACCGGCTCGACTTCTTCAATTTCGACCTCTGGCTCGGCACCGAGACCGGCGCGACCGTCAAGCTCGACCTTCCCTCCGACATCTGGCTGCAGGCTCACCGTGACTGGTTCGCCATCAAGTTGCGCTCGGCCTGGAGCGTCGGCGGCACCACCTACGCTCCAGACAGCGTGCTCGGCATCTCGCTCTCGGCCTTTCTCGCCGGCGATCGCAATTTCGCTATCCTGTTCGAGCCAGGCGCACGCCGCGCGCTGCAGGGATTTTCCTGGGCCGACGGCAAGCTGCTGCTCTCCATTCTCGACGAATTGCGGCCGGTGTTCGAGATCTGCACGCCGTCCGCCTCAGCCTGGAGCCGCGAGATGCTGCGCGGCCTCCCCGACATCGGTGTCGTCGATGTCTGGCGCTTCGATCATCATGAGTCCGAGAGCAATGGCGACCTCCTGGCCAATGTGCAGGACCCGCTGACGCCGCCGTCGCTGATGCTGATCAAGCGCGGCGTCGAAAGCCCGACGGTCCTGAGGCAAGCGCCGAAGACGTTCAACGCCGACGGCCTCGTGGTGACGCAGCACGAGGCCATCTCGGTCGACGGCGAGCGCATTCCCTATGTGCAGACCGGCCCGGCGGGCGAGACCGGCGATGCGCCGGTCTACATGACGGCCTATGGCGGTTTCGGCGTCACGATTCGCCCGGAATACAATTCGTCGCTCGGCAAGCTGTGGCTGGAGCGTGGCGGCACCACGGTGCAGGCCAATCTGCGCGGCGGCGGCGAGTTCGGCACGCGCTGGCACGATGCGGGGCGATACGCTGGCAAGAAGCTGTCGCATGATGATTTCGCGGCCGTTGCCGCCGATCTCGTGCGACGCGGCGTGACGCAGCCGAAACGAATCGCCGCGCAAGGCGGATCGAACGGCGGCATCCTCATCACCAACATGCTGGTGCGATACCCCGAGCGTTTCGGCGCGCTGTTCTGCACCATCCCGCTGATCGACATGCGCCGCTACACAAAGCTGCTCGCGGGCGCGAGCTGGATCGCGGAATATGGCGACCCCGACAAGCCGGAAGAATGGGAGTGGCTGAAGACCTACTCGGCCTATCACAATGCAAAGCCCGGTCAGTCCTATCCGCCGATCCTGATCGCGACGACGCGACGCGACGACCGCGTTCATCCGGGCCATGCGCGCAAGATGGCGGCCAAGCTGCAGGCGATGGGCTATGAGGCCTGGTTCTACGAGCCGGCCGCCGGCGGCCACGGCTACGGCAAGGACAACAAGGAGCGCGCCGGCTTCCAGGTACTCGGCTTTCAGTTTCTGAAGGAGAAGATCGGGTGGCGGGACGGACAGGTGTGAGGGCCGAGCACTCTCGTCGTATCGCGACGTGAGGGACGCACCGCTCTCTCATTCCCTCCCCCCTTGCGGGGGAGGGGCAGGGAGAGGGGTTTACACGGGGACTCTCTCGAAGAGTGCACGCTGTACGATCACAGATGGATAGACCGTTTGCTGGGCTACCCCTCTCCCCCGCCCTCCCCCGCAAGGGGGGAGGGAGCGCACCGCCGTCTTGGCGCAAACCAAGACCTAAGCTGGCAGCGCTTTACGAACGCGCAAACACCAGCGTCAGATTGTTCGCGGGCATCTCGATCGTGTCGATGAGACGAAGCCCAGCAGCCTTCGCCAGCGTCTCGACATCGCCGACGTCGCGC
This sequence comes from Bradyrhizobium sp. CCGUVB4N, assembly GCF_024199945.1. Lineage (GTDB taxonomy): Bacteria > Pseudomonadota > Alphaproteobacteria > Rhizobiales > Xanthobacteraceae > Bradyrhizobium. The sequence goes on from NZ_JANADP010000001.1 coordinate 9,023,155, forward strand.
ACGCCCCATTCGGGGTTGCCTTCGCGCAAGGAGGTGTCGAACACGGCGTTGCTGAGTGCGGTGTGCTTGCCGTCGCGCTTGAACGGGCCGTAGAGGAACAGCCGGCCATCGGACCGCAAGTAACGGCCGGCGCCGGCGAACAGGCCCTCGGCCACGGTCCAGGGCGCGATGTGGATGACATTGGCGCAGAACACGGCGGCGAGATTGTTCGGCCCCTGCCCGCTCTTCAACTCCGGGCACCAGTCGGGATCGACAAGATCGATCCGCAACGGCGAGCGGACGTTCGACAGGCCCGAATGCACGCGCCAGGCCTCGATACTCTTCACATGGCGCTGATTGAGGTCGCTGGGCCACCAGACGAGCTCAGGCGTATGGCGGGCAAAATGGACCACATGCTGGCCGGTTCCACTGCCGACCTCGACCACGTCGCCCGATCGTCCGGCGAGATGCTTTTCGAGCGCCGCCCAGAGCGGCTCGTGATTGCGATGGAAGGCCGGCGCATCGAGACGGCCGTCGGATTCGACCCTCCCGCCGTCCCTGCCAAATTCAACGACATATTCAGCCAATTGATGTCCCCGGAAAATGAGAAAGCACACGAAAACGCAACAAGGGCCAAACGCCCCCAGCCAGGCGCCGGTTAATGCCGGCTTGATGAACGATTTATCTCTTCAGTTGCAATGCGGAAGATATTAACGGCATTTTGCGCCCTGCATAGTCTTGATTGTCACGGCATGCCCTTTGTGCTTTTGAAACACTATCTTTTGCAGACATATAAGCCTCGGAACGACGCCGTGACCGCCTTTCCTCGCAAGCCCGCCCTGCTCCTCGCGCTGGTCGTCCTCACGGGCCTCGCCGCGCGCCCGGCGTGGGCACAGTCGGCCATCGCCGAGGGCCAAAAACTCGCCTTCGACCGCGGCAAGGGCAATTGCCTGACCTGCCACGTCGTCAAGGGCGGCGATCTGCCGGGCACGATCGGGCCGGAGCTGAAGGACATCAAGTCAAAATACCCCGACCGCAACGAGCTGGTCGCGATCCTGTTCGACGAGACCAAGCGCAATCCGCAGACCATGATGCCGCCGTTCGGCCGCAACCGGCTTTTGACCGATCAGGAGATCAGCGCGATCGTTGATTTCCTGCAGACGCTGTAACGGCGGGCCCGGAAAACCCAGATGAGATTTGAGATGACCAAGAGATTTGAGATGAACACGAACACCGATCCTCATCCGACACGGCGCCTGATCCTTCAGGGCGCGGCTTGCGTCGCTCTGATCGGCCTCGGCGATCTGCCGTTCGCGCCCGCGCGCGCCGCGGCCAACGACAAATATCCCGAAGAGGCGTTCAAGCTGAAGAACGAGGCCGACGCGATCAAGGCGCTCTATGGCAGGACCGCCGAGCCCTCCGACAAGGTCAAGCTCGATGCGCCCGAGATCGCCGAGAATGGCGGCGTGGTGCCGATCTCGGTGACGACGACGCTCGACAAGGTCACGTCGATCTCGTTCTTCGTCGCCGAAAACCCGAGCGCGCTGGCCGCGTCCTACAAATTTCCCGACGGCACGATCCCCGCCGTCGCCAATCGCCTGAAGATGGCCAAGACCAGCAACGTGACCGCGATCGTGGAAGCCGACGGCAAGCTCTACAGCGCGACCAAGGAAGTGAAGGTCACCGTCGGCGGCTGCGGCGGCTAAGGCGCGAAGGAGAACAATCATGGCATCCAGCATTCGCGTACGCGCAACATCCAACGGCGACATCACCGAGGTGCAGACGCTGATCCAGCACCCGATGGATACCGGCCTGGTGAAGGACGCCAAGGGCGAGTTGATCCCTGCGCACTACATCCAGGAACTGAAGTTCACATGTAACGGCAAGGACGTCTTCGTCGCCGATTGGGGCACCGCGATTTCCAAGGACCCCTACGTCAAGTTCAGCTTCAAGGGCGCCAAGAAGGGCGATGACCTGAAGATCTCCTGGACCGACAACAAGGGTGGGTCCGACCAGACCACCGCGAAGATTGCGTGATGAAGGCCCGCACCGCCCTCCTGCTTGGCTCGTTGAGCGCCGCGCTGGTCGCGTTCGCACTCGCCTCTCCGCGCGTGGTTGCCGCCGACAAGGTCGATCCCGTCGCTGACGCCAAGGCGTTCCAGAACTTCTTCTTCCAGAAGTTTCCGAACGTGAAGCACGAGGATTTCGTCAACGGTCCTTATTCCATGAACGAGGACATGAAGCGGCAATGGCAGGAGAAGGAGGAGTTTCCACCCTACGAGTTCGCGCTCGACGCCGGCAGGGAGATGTTTGCGACGCCGTTCAAGAACGGCAAGACCTACGGCGACTGCTTCCCGAACCGCGGCATCGGCATTCGCCAGAACTATCCTTACTTCGACACCAAGGAAGGCAAGGTCGTCACGCTGGAGCTCGCGCTCAACCGCTGCCGCGAGGCCAATGGCGAGGCACCCTACTCCTACGTCAAGGACGAGATGGCCTCGCTGACCGCTTATATGGCGGTCACGTCGCGTGGCCAGCTGATGGACATCAAGATCCCCGATGATCCGCGCGCACTGGAAGCGTTCGAGAACGGCAAGCGCTATTTCTACACCCGCCGCGGCCAGTTGAACTTCTCCTGCGCGAGCTGCCATGTGCAAAGCCCGGGCGAGCGCATCCGCGCCGAGATCCTGGCGCCGGCGCTCGGCATCCTGAACGCAATGCCGATCTATCGCTCCGAATGGAGTGGCATGGGCACCACCAGCCGCCGCTTCATCACCTGCAACAGCCAGACCCGCGCGGTTCCGCTGGAGCCGCAGGCCGATGAATATCGCGACGTCGAGTATTTCCTCTCCTACGTCGCGAACGGCCTGCCGATTTCAGGACCGGGAGCGCGGCCATGAAGCGGTCACTTCCCCTCGCCATGTTGCTGGCCCTGAGCTCCGCGCCGATGGCGCGCGCGGCAGACGAGGCAGACTACAAGGCGGCCTATGCTGCCGCGGAGGCTGCGTCCAAGGAGGCAGCCGGCATGCGCAACCAGTGGACCACGACCGTCTCGACGCTGGCGGCCGCCAAGAAGGCGGGCGACGGCGGCGATTTCGACCGCGCCGTGGCCGCAGCAAAAGAGGCTGAAGCGCTGGCGAAAGCATCCGTCTTCCAGGCGACCTCTGAAAAAGAGGCCTGGAAGGCGATGGAAATCCGCTAGACTTGATGACACCGGAACCGTCGAACTGCCGAGAATAGGTGCGGAGAATTGGTGATGGCGATCCGCCGCCGCGATTTCCTGAAGAGCTCAGCCATTGCTGCCGCATCGCTTGCGCTGCCGCGGTTTGCGCGCGGCACCGAAGCCGCGAGCATTTACGACATCGAGCGGTTCGGCAACGCGCGGATCCTCCACCTCACCGACACGCATGCGCAGCTCAACCCGGTCTATTTCCGCGAGCCCAGCGTCAATATCGGCATCGGCGAGATGGCGGGACGGCCGCCGCATCTGGTCGGCCGCGCGTTTCTGGAGCACTTCGGCATCCGGCCCGACAGCGCCGACGCCTATGCTTTCAGCTGTGTCGAGTTCGAGAAGTCCGCTGGACGCTTCGGCAAGCTCGGCGGCTTCGCCCATCTGAAGACGTTGATCGACCGCCTGCGCGGCGATGTCGGCGACAAGCACGCGATGCTGGTCGACGGCGGCGATCTCTGGCAGGGCACCGGCCTTGCCAACATCATGCAGGGCCGCGACATGGTCGAGGTCGCCAATCTGCTCGGCATCGAGGCGATGACCGGACACTGGGAATTCACCTATGGCGAGCAGGCGTTGCGGGAGAATCTCGAGCACTTCAAGGGCGAGTTTCTGGCACAGAACGTCTTCCTGACCGAGGAAGCGGCGTTCAACGACGCACCTGCCTTCGACAAGGCGACGGGGCGCGTGTTCAAGCCATCGACCATCAAGGAGCTCGGTGGCCATCGCGTGGCGATCATCGGCCAGGCTTTTCCTTACGTGCCGATCGCGCATCCCAAGCGCTTCACGCCGGACTGGACCTTTGGCATCCGCGAGGAAGAGCTGCAGAAGCATGTCGATGCGTTGCGCGGCGCCGACAAGGTCGATGCGGTGATCCTGCTGTCGCACAACGGCATGGACGTCGACCTCAAGCTCGCCAGCCGCGTCACCGGCATCGACGTCATCCTCGGCGGCCACACCCATGATGCCGTGCCGCAGCCGATCGCCGTGAAGAACGCCAGCGGTACGACACTCGTCACCAATGCCGGCTCCAACGGGAAATTCCTGGGCGTGCTCGATCTCGCGCTCGACAAGGGCAAGGTCAGCGATATCAGGTATCATCTGCTGCCGGTCTATTCCGAGCTGCTGAAGCCCGACCCTGCGATGGCTGAGCTGATCGGAAAGCTGCGCGCGCCGCATGTGACCGACTGGTCGGAGAAGATCGCAACGCCGGATCGCCTGCTCTATCGCCGCGATAATTTCGCTGGTCCCGTCGACGAGCTGATCTGCACCGCGCTGCGCACCGAGCTCGACGCCGAGATCGCGCTGTCGCCGGGCTTCCGCTGGGGCGTCACCGCCTTGTCGGGCCAGCCGATCACCATGGAGGATGTGCTCGCGGAAACCGCGATCACCTATCCCGAGACCTATGTGCAGGAGATGACCGGCGCGCAGATCAAGGACGTGCTGGAGGACATCAGCGACAATCTCTTCAACACCGATCCCTACTACCAGCAAGGCGGCGATATGGTGCGCGCCGGCGGGCTGAGCTACGCCTGCAGCCCCACCAACGCGATCGGCAGCCGCATCTCCGAGCTCAAGCTCACCAATGGCAAGGCGCTCGGTGCCGACCGGCACTACAAGGTCGCCGGCTGGGCTTCCGTCAACGGCCAGCAGGGCGCCCCGGTGTGGGACGTCGTTGGAAAATATCTGCGCTCGGGCCGGATGTTTCAGGAGCGCCTCGGCACCGGCGTCACGCTCAGGGGCGTCGACGGCAATCCAGGCATTGCAGGATAGGCGTGATGCGGCTGCAAATCTTTCGCACAATGCTGCTGGCGCTGCTCGTCCTCGCCGCGCCGACATTGTCTTCAGCGCAACAAGTGCCGCTTCAGGACAAGCCGTTCGCCGAGCACAAGATCGTGCTGCAGCTCTCCGACGGCGACGCGAAAAAGCAGGCGCTGGTGCTGAGCGTCGCCAACAATCTTCTGAAGGCTTACGACCCCGACAAGATCGCGGTGGAGGTCGTCGCCTTCGGTCCCGGCATCGACCTTCTGCTATCCGGCAGCGAGCGCCGCAAGCAGGTCGAGAGCCTGATCGCGCAGGGCGTGCGTTTCGACATCTGCCTCAACACGGTCGATACGATCGAGCGGGAGACGGGCAAGCGGCCGGAGTTCATTCCCGCCGCGACGCCGGTGCAGGTGGGCGTCGGGCAGATCCTGTTTCTGGCGGAGAATGGGTACACGGTGGTGAGGCCGTAGGGCGGCCGTAGCATAGTGTCACCTCACACCCCGCCGTCGTCCCGGCGAAGGCCGGGATCCATACCGCGTGATCTCGCGTTGGTCGCGGTAGGCATACCGAACGCTGATCTTCGCCAAACCACTCCCTGGGGTTATGGGTCCCGGCCCCCGTGCGCAATTGCGCACTAGGCCGGGACGACATCGAGTTTTGGAGACCCGCCTGAGACCGTAAGCCGCAATAAAAATCTTCTAAATTTTCTTATTTCAACAGCACATTACTTCTCTTATCGGCCTCCGGCGTAGTAGAATCGTCGAAACCAGTCCACGCCGGGTGTTGCCATGATCTTTCGCCAGCTCTTTGACAGCGTTTCGGGCACCTACAGCTACGTCCTTGCCAGCCGCCCCGGTGGCGAGGCGCTGATCCTTGATCCCGTGCTGGAGAAGGTCGATCGCTACTGCCAGCTGCTGCGCGAACTCGACCTCAAGCTGGTCAAGGCCGTCGACACCCATCTGCACGCCGACCACGTCACCGGCCTCGGCGAGCTGCGCGACCGCACCCATTGCATGACCGTGATGGGCGATCAGACCAAGGCCGACGTGGTGGCGATGCGGGTCGCCGACGGCGACAAGGTCACCATCGAAGGCCTGTCGCTCGACGTGATGTACACGCCGGGCCACACTGACGATTCCTATTCCTATCTGATGGGCGACCGCGTCTTCACCGGCGATACGCTGCTGATCCGCGGCACCGGCCGCACCGACTTTCAGAACGGTTCGTCGCGCGCGCAGTACGAATCGATCTTCAACCGGCTGCTCAAACTGCCCGACGAGACGATGGTGTTCCCGGCGCATGACTACAAGGGCGACACCGTCTCCACCATCGGCGAGGAGAAGCGCTACAATCCGCGGCTGCAGGTGCGCTCGGTCGACGAATATATCGAGCTGATGGCGAACCTGAAGCTGCCCAATCCGAAGATGATGGACGTGGCGGTGCCCGCCAACATGCGGGTCGGCCTGCATCAGGAAGAGCTGGAAAAAGAGGGCCGCGCGCTCAGCGCAACCGAGGCGATCCGCTCACTCCATCGGCCCGACATCCTGCTGGTGGATCTGCGCGAAACCAATGAGCGGATGAAGCATGGCATGCTCGAAGGCGCGCTGCACACGCCGTATCCGAGCGTGGAGGAAAGCCTCAAGCCCGGCGGCATGCTGCGCGAAGTCGCCGCCGCCACCGGCCGCCGTGTCGTGTTCTTTTGCGCCTTCGGCGAGCGCTCCGCGATGGCTGTTGCGGCTGCCAAGGAGGCCGGCCTTTCCAACACCGCGCATATCGCCGGTGGCATTGACGCCTGGAAGAAGGCGGGCGGGCCGGTGGTGCACGCCTGACGCTATCGTCGCAGCCTTGAGATAAGTCAGGAACCGCTTAGATCTTGCGGTGAGAATCGGGTGACGCATCACCATCCGGGATCAGTCATGGCCAAATCCGCCAAGCCGAGCGAACCGCCGAAAACGAAGCCCGCAGCCGACAAGGCCAAAAAGCCCAGGCCGCCGCGCGACACCGACGACGACTACGAGGATGGCGACATCGCCACCCCGAAGCGCGATCGCGATGGGAATGACGACGAGCCGTTGTGAGGGGGGCACTCTCGCCTCACGAACGGTGCGTCCCCTCCCCCCTTGCGGGGGAGGGTTAGGGAGAGGGGTTCTCACGGGGACTCCATCGATCTTTTCCTCTTGATGACCGACACAATTTTTCCTGGGCTACCCCTCTCCCCCGCCCTCCCCCGCAAGGGGGGAGGGAGCGCAGTGCGCCTCACTGCACCACCGAATAATCCCTCAACGCGGCAGCGCCCCCACCCGCACTACCTGCCATGCGCCTGCGTTCATGGACAAATAACCGGTGTCCCCGATAGTTTGCGCGCTTCCTGAGACTGAATCGGAACTGCAATGGTCGACGTTCTCGCCGCACCGCAACAAGGCAAGGCGGACAGCGCGCTGCGCACGCTGACCGGGATTTCGATCGCGCATTGGGTCAGCCATTTCCATCTGCTGGTCCTGCCGATGCTGTTCCCGTTCCTCAAAGGGCAGCTTGGCGTCGGCTATGTCGAGCTCGGCTTCGCGCTGACCGTGTCCGCCGTCGTCTCCGGGCTGACGCAGGCGCCGACCGGCTATCTCGTCGACCATTTTGGCGCGCGAAGAATCCTGCTTGGCGGACTGACGCTCGGCGGCCTCGCGCTGATCATGCTCGGCCTGAATCTGAGCTACGCCTCGCTGATCGCCTGCGCCTTGCTGCTCGGGCTCGCCAACAGCGTCTACCATCCCGCCGATTACGCGATCCTCGCCGAGCACATGGACGAGGCGCGGATGGGCCGCGCCTTCTCGATCCACACCTTTGCCGGCTATTTCGGTGGCGCCGTTGCGCCGGCGATCGTCGCCGCGCTGATCACCGTGTCCGGCGGCGTCGGCGCGTTGATCGCATCGGGCGCGATCGGCGTGCTGGTGGCGCTCCTGCTGGTCGCCATGAACATTCCCGATGCCGGCGCGCACAAGAGCAAGCCGGGCAACGCTGACATGCCGAAGCAGGCCGTCATCACGCCGGCGCTGATCACGCTGACCGCACTGTTCATGCTGCTCAGCCTGTCGGTGGCCGGCATCAACAATTTCGGCGTGGTGGCGCTGATGAGCGGCTATGGCGCAACCTATTCCGTCGCCAATGTCGCGCTGACCGCGTTCCTCGGCTTTGGCGCCGCGGGCGTGCTCGCGGGCGGTTTCCTCGCCGACCGCACCGAGCGCCATGGCTATGTCGCCGCTGCCTGCTTTGCCGCGAATGCGGCCATCGTGCTGCTGATCGCGCTGGTCACGCTGCCAGGCTGGGCCTTGACCGCCACGATGGCGACCGCGGGTTTTCTCTCCGGCGTGATCGCGCCGTCGCGGGACATGCTGGTGCGCAACGCCGCGCCTCCCGGTGCAGCGGGCCGCGCCTTCGGCATCGTCTCGACCGGTTTCAATCTCGGCGGCATCATCAGCCCGCTGCTGTTCGGCTGGATCATGGACCAGAGCGCACCGCACTGGGTGTTCGGCGCCTCCGTGATCTTCATGATCGCAACAGTCGTGCTGTCGCCGTTTACCGAACGGAAGACGCAAGCCAAGGCGTAGCTACAAGTTAAGCTGTCGTCCCGGCGAAGGCCGGGACCCATACTCACGAAGCTAGTTGTGGCGCGAGCTGGTTATGACCAGTCTTCGCCAAACTAAGGGTTGTGGTTATGGGTCCCGGCCCCCGTGCGCAATTGCGCACTAGGCCGGGACGACAAGCAAAACAACAAAACGGGAAGAAACGCATGAGCACCCCTGATCTCGTGATCCGCGGCGGCACCGTCGCGGACGGCAATGGCGGCGAGCTGTTCGAGGCTGACGTCGCCATCACCGGCGGCAAGATCAGCGAGGTCGGCAAGGTCTCGGCCAAGGGCCGTGAGGAGATCGATGCGCGCGGCAAGCTGGTGACGCCGGGCTTCGTCGACGTGCACACCCATTATGACGGCCAGGTCACCTGGAGCCAGGACATCACGCCGTCGTCGCAGAACGGCGTCACCACCGCGATCATGGGCAATTGCGGCGTCGGTTTTGCGCCGTGCAAGCCGGCCGACCACACCCGCCTGATCCAGCTGATGGAAGGCGTCGAGGACATTCCGGAGCCCGTGCTGAGCGCCGGCATTCCCTGGGCGTGGGAAAGCTTTCCGGATTACATGGACTGGCTGTCGAAGCGCGATTTCGACATCGACGTCGGCGCGCAGCTGCCGCATGCGGCACTTCGGGTCTATGTCATGGGCGAGCGCGGCGCACGCCGCGATCCCTCGACGGCGGAAGACAACGCTGCGATGGCGAAGCTCGCGGGCGAGGCGGTGCGCTCCGGCGCGCTCGGCTTCTCGACCTCGCGCACGCTCAACCACCGCACCTCGACCGGCGATTTCACGCCCACCTTGAAAGCGGGCGAAGACGAGCTCACCGCCATTGCCTGCGCGATGCACAGCCAGGGCCGCAGCGTGCTGCAATTCGTGCTGGATCTCTCCACCATCCACGAAGATCTGCCGATGATGCTGCGGGTTGCGGACAGCACAAGGTGCCCGATCTCGTTCTCGATCACCCAGAACGACAAGTCGCCCAACCGCTGGCGCCAGACGCTGGACGAGATCAATGCGGCGGCCAAGCGCGGCCTCTCCATCACCGCGCAGATCGCGGCGCGCCCGGTTGGCCTCCTGCTCGGGCTCGAGCTGTCGCGCAACCCGTTCCAGACCCATCCGAGCTACAAGGCGATCGCGCATCTGCCGCTCGGGGAGAGGTTGGCGCGGCTGCATCAGAGCGAGGTGCGCAAGGCGATTTTGAGCGAGACGGCGACGTCGACCGACGATCCGCTGTTCTTCCGTCCGAACTACGACAAGATGTTCCTGCTCGGCGATCCCCCGGATTATGAGCAGCCGCCGGAGAACGCACTGGGCCCGCAGGCGCGCAAGCAGGGCCGGCAGCCGGAAGAGCTCGCTTATGACGCGATGCTGTCGGACGAGGGCCGCGGCATGCTCTATGTACCGTTCCTCAACTATGCCGACGGCAATCTGGACGCGACCCGCGAGATGCTGATCGATCCGCAGTCAGTGCCCGGCCTCTCCGACGGTGGCGCGCATTGCGGCATCATCTGCGACGCCAGCTTCCCGACCTATCTGCTGACGCACTGGACCCGTGACCGCAAGCGCGGCGAGAAGCTCTCGATCCCCTTCGTGGTCGCGGCGCAGTCGCGCAAGACCGCGCTGTCGGTCGGGCTGACCGATCGCGGCTTGATCGCGCCCGGCTACAAGGCCGACGTCAACGTGATCGACTACGACCGGCTGCATCTGCATCCGCCGAAGGTGCACTACGACCTGCCGGTCGGCGGCCGTCGGCTGCTGCAGGATGTCGATGGCTATGAGGCCACGATCGTGTCGGGCGTGGTGACGCGGCGGCACGGCGAGGCGACAGGACGCCGGCCGGGGAAGCTGATCCGGGGTGCGCAGGGGGTGAATTAGGCGGAGTACGAGGCGCGAAGGTCGCGCCTCAATCTCTGCTGTCGTCCCGGCGAAGGCCGGGACCCATACGCCGCAGCAATCGTTTTGCGAAGACTCGGAGTTGCCAGCCTCGTCCCAAACCACTCCCTGTGGTTATGGGTCCCGGGCTCGCGCTACGCGCGCCCCGGGACGACAGCTGTGATTGGAGCGGGCTGCTTGCCCGTCGCTTACGTCGGTGACACCGCGCCCTTCAGCCCGGCCTCCCGCGGCGCCGCGCCACGGGTCAGGCGGGCCTTCTCCGTGTTCGGCCAGAGCAGCAGCAGGCCGATGACGCCGGAGCCGACCATCACCACTGCGTTGATGGTGAAGCCGGTCATGTAGCCGTTCAGCATGCTGCCGGCGCGCTGGATCACGGTGCCCATCACCATCGGTGCGATGATGCCGGAGAGCGTGTAGAGCGCCCCGTAGATCGCGATGATGGCGCCGCGCTGCGAGGCCGGGGTGAATTCGCCGAGCATCGGCGGGCAGACCACATAGATCGCGCCGCACAGGCCCGAGCCGACGACGAGCAGCGCGATTTGAAGGCCCGAGCCCTGAACGTGCGGCATCGTCGCCAGGATCAGGCCGCCGATGATCAGCGGCACCGAGCCGAGCACACCGCGCGAGATGCGCGTGGAGTAGCCGCGCGCCATCATGACCTGCGAGATCCAGCCGGTCAGGATGACGATGGTGGCACCGAACACCCAGGGCAGGATCGAGATGTAGCCGGCCTGCTCCTGCGAGAAGCCGAGACCGGTGATGATGAACGCGGTGAACCAGGTCAGCCCGAGCGACAGCGCCCAATAGGCGCCGAAGGTCGCGATCACGCAGCCGAGGAAGGTGCGCGAGGTCAGTAGCTGGATGTAGGGAATTTTCGGCTCATTGGCAGCGAGCGCCTTCGTGTCCTCGAGCGGGCCTTCCTTGCCGAGCGCCAGCCAGGCACAGACCCAGATCAGGCCGACGACACCGAGCGCGCCGAAGGCGTAATGCCAGGAGTGATTGACGATGACCCAGTTCAGCGCCGGCACGGCGAGGATGACGCCGAAGGCCGAGCCCTGCGACAGGATCGCGGTCGGCAGCGTGCGCTTCTCATCCGGGAACCATTTGTAGATCGCGTGCGCGGCGACCGAAAAGGCCGGGCCTTCGCCGGCGCCAAGCACGATGCGGCAGATCAGCAGCGTGGTGAAGGAGACGGTGCCGACCATCGGAAACTGCGCCAGCGCCCAGATCACCGCCAGCGTCAGCAGCACCCAGCGCGTCGGCACCTTGTTGACGATGAAGCCGACCACGATCGCCGAGACCGAGAACAGGATGAAGAACGAGGAGCCGAGCATGCCAAATTGTGCAGGCTCGAGCTTCAGATCGGTCATGATCGGGACGCCGGCGAGGCCGACGACGATCTTGTCCGCGAAGTTCACCACCATGAAGAGAAAGAGGAGAAAAGTGACGGTCCAGGCGCCCTTCGGCGTTTCCTTAGTTACCCCTGCCGTCTTAGCCGCCGCGGACGGCATTCCCTGAGCGCTCATCATTCTCCCCGTATGTCTTTTTTCGGCACTTTTGATCCGGCCGTCTCGTGAGCTAACAACGGCTTGAACGGCAACGCAACCCCGGCATTTCCACAGTAAGTGTGCTACGCAGCATGGAGTTAATTCCGTCCGGCGCATTGATCTTGCTGAGCATCCGCAACCTCTCCAAAACCTTCTCATCGGCCGCAGAGCCGGTCCATGTGCTGCGCGGCGTCGATCTCGACCTCAAGGCCGGCGAGCGCGTCGCGCTGACCGGCGAGTCCGGCAGCGGCAAGAGCACGCTGCTGCACCTGATCGCCGGGCTGGATGCCGCCGATGGCGGCACGATCCGCCTGGAGGACACCGAGGTCACGAAGCTCTCCGATGCCGGCCGCGCCGAGCTGCGACGAGACCGGATCGGCCTGGTTTTTCAGCAGTTCAACCTGATCCCGAGCTTGTCGGTCGCCGACAATCTCGCCTTCCAGGCGCGGATCGCCGGCCGGCACGATGCGGCCTGGACCAGGGAGCTGACCGAACGGCTTGGGCTCGGCAGCCTGCTCAAGCGTTATCCAGAGCAATTATCAGGCGGACAGCAGCAGCGGGTCGCGATCGGCCGGGCGCTGGCGACGAAACCATCGCTGCTGCTCGCGGACGAGCCCACCGGCAATCTCGATGAAGCCACCGCCGACGACGTGCTGGCGCTGACGCGCGACCTCGTCGCGCGCACCGGCTGCGGCTTCCTGATGGTGACGCACAGCCTGCATCTGGCCGGCACGCTCGACCGTCACATCGTCCTCCATGCGGGACGAATCGCATGAGACGCGCGCTGTGGGTGCTCGCCGTACTGCTCAGCCATTGGCGGCGACACCGGATGCAGTTCGCAACGCTGCTGATCGGCCTGATCGCGGCGACAGCGCTGTGGAGCGGCGTCCAGGCGATCAACCAGCAGGCCCGCAGCGCCTATGACCGCGCGGCCGCGACGTTCGGCGGTGTCCGCACCGCGATGCTGGTGGCACCGAACGCGGCGACGTTTCCGCAAGAGCTGTTCGTCAAACTCCGCCGCGCGGGCTGGCCGGTCTCGCCGGTGCTGGAAGGCCGCGTTCAGATCAATGGACGCTCGGTGCGCCTGCTCGGCATCGAGCCGGTGACGCTGCCGGCCGACGTCGGCAACGCGCCGCGCCTCGGCGCGGCCGATCTCGGCAGCTTCGTTGCCGCGCCCGGCCAGACGCTGGTGGCGCAGGAGACGCTGGGCGATTTGCACGAGCAGGACGGCGCGACGCCCGCGATCAGCAGCGGCGCAAAGCTGCCGCCGCTGCATGTGCTGCCCCAGCTCGTGCCCGACGTGCTGGTGGTCGATATCGGCGTGGCGCAGCTTCTGCTGAACAAGCCGGATCAGGTCTCACGCCTCTTGATCGGCAAGGCGAAGGGCAAGCCCGCGCCGCTCGCAAGCATCATCGGCGACCAATTGCAGCTGATAGAGCCGACCGCGGAGACCGAGCTGGAGCGACTGACCGACAGTTTCCATCTCAACCTCACCGCCTTCGGCCTGCTGTCCTTCTTCGTCGGCCTCTTCATCGTCAATTCGGCCGTCGGCCTTGCCTTCGAGCAGCGGCTGCCGATGCTGCGGACCTTGCGCGCCTGCGGCGCCTCGGCGCGACTGGTCAACAGCGTGCTGGTGATCGAGCTGGTGGCACTGGCGCTGGTCGCCGGCCTGATCGGACTCGTCTGCGGCTATTTCATCGCGGCGGCGCTGTTGCCCGACGTGGCGGCGTCGCTGCGCGGGCTCTATGGCGCACAAATCCCCGGGCAGCTCACGCTCCGGCCTGAATGGTGGCTTGCCGGCATCGGCATCAGTGTGGCCGGCGCGATCGTGGCGGCCGCAACCAGCCTGATCAAGGCGATCAGGATGCCGGTGCTGGCGACCGCGCAGCCGCATGCCTGGCAGCAGCGACAGCGCCGCTGGCTGATCCTGCAAAGCGTCGCCGCCTGTGCCGTATTCGCGGTCGCACTGCTGCTGCTCCAATACGGGCAATCGCTGATCGCGGGCTTCGGCCTGCTGGCGGCGCTGATGCTTGGCGCGGCGCTGATCCTGCCTGCCTTCCTCGAGATCCTGCTGCTCGCAGGCCAGCGGTTTGCGCGCGGGCCGTTGGCGCTGTGGTTCTGGGCGGACAGCCGGCAACAGCTGTCGGGATTGTCGCTGGCGCTGATGGCGTTGCTGCTCGCGTTGGCCGTGAATGTCGGTGTGTCTACCATGGTGGAAACGTTCAGCCGCACCTTCGTCGGCTGGCTCGATGGACGGCTCGCCGCCGACGTCTACATCAGCGCCGCCGACAATGCGCAAGGCGCAGCGATCCGCAACTGGCTGAAGGACCGCAGCGAGGTTTTGGCGATCCTGTCGGGCGGGCGCGCGGAGACGCTGGTCGCGGGCCAGCCGGTGGAATTGCTCGGCCTGACCGATCACGCGCTCTATCGCGAGCGCTGGCCGCTGCTGGAGACCGCGCCGCGCGCCTGGACGCGGCTCGTGCCGGGCAATGCCGCCTTCATCAGCGAGCAGCTCAGCCGCCGTCTCAACGTCCGCGTCGGCGATGTCATCGAGGTGCCGGCGCCGGGCGGGACCTGGGAGCTCGACATCGTCGGCATCTATGCCGATTACGGCAACCCCAAGGGACAGCTCGCGGTGAACGTCGCGGCGCTGATCCGGCAGTTTCCGCAAACGCCGCAAACGCGGATCGGGCTGATCGTCCCGCGCGACAAGATTCCCGGATTGATCGCGGCACTGCAGAAGCAGTTCGCGCTCGACGACCGCACCGTGGCCGACCAGGCGACGGTGAAGGCGGAATCGATCCGGATCTTCAACCGCACTTTTGCGGTGACGTCGGCGCTGAATGCCTTCACGCTCGGCGTCGCCGGCATCGCGCTGTTGACCAGCCTGCTGACGCTGGCGAACTCGCGCCTGCCGCAGCTTGCCCCGCTCTGGGCGATCGGCATCACGCGGCCGCGCCTTGCCGCGGTCGAGCTGACCAAGACGCTGTCGGTGGCGCTGTTCACCTCGCTGCTCGCCGTGCCGCTCGGCCTGCTGGTGGCGTGGTGCCTGATCGCGATCGTGAACGTCAAGGCGTTCGGGTGGCGGCTGCCGTTCCATGTCTTCCCGCTGCAACTGGTCGAACTGGTCGCCGTCGCGCTGATCGCCTCGCTGCTCGCGGCGCTGCTGCCGGTGCTACGCCTGGCGCGGATGCAGCCGGCAAGCCTCGTCAAGGTGTTTGCCAATGAGCGCTGACAAACTTTCGCGGCGCGCCTTTGCCGGCGGCATCGCCGCGCTCGCCCTCGCGCGTCGCGCACATGCGCAAGGCTATGCCGGGCTCGGCGAGACCGCCGACGGCTTTGCGAAGGTCACGCCCGGAAAGGCGTTCGCCTTCCCCGGAGATCACGGGCCACACCCGTCATTTCGTATCGAGTGGTGGTATCTCACGGCGAACCTCGTCGACAGCAGTGGCGCGGCTTGCGGGCTACAATGGACGCTGTTTCGCCAGGCGGCAAAGCCGGGACCGCAAGCCGAGGGCTGGGCCAATCAGCAGATTTGGATGGCGCATGCCGCGGTGACGCGTGCCGACACCCACCGCTTCAACGAGCTGTTTTCCCGCGGCGGCATCGGGCAGGCCAACGTCGAAGCAAAACCGTTCGCGGCGTGGATCGACGATTGGGAGATGAAGGGTTCTGAGCGCACCGACGATCGTACCCTGGCGCCGATAACGCTGAAGGCATCCGGCACCGATTTCAGCTACGCGCTCACGCTTGAATCGGATCGCCCCGTCGTCTTGCAAGGCGACGGCGGCTACAGCCGCAAGTCGGAACGCGGGCAAGCGTCCTATTATTACAGCCAGCCGTTCTACCGCGCGCGCGGCACGCTCACCATCGACGACAAGCCGGTCGATGTATCCGGCCAGGCCTGGATGGATCGGGAATGGAGCAGCCAGCCGCTCGACACCGACCAGACCGGTTGGGACTGGCTGTCGCTGCACCTCGCCTCCGGCGACAAGCTGATGCTGTATCGGCTGCGCCAGAAGGACGGCAAGGATTATCCGTTCGGCAACTGGATCAGCGCCTCAGGCGAGACGCAGATGATTGCGGGCAGCGACATCCAGATGGTTCCGAAAGTCACGGCCGAAGTTGCCGGACGCAAGCTGCCGGTGGAATGGCAGATCGCGATCCCGTCACGGTCCTTCTCGATTGCCTGCAAGCCGCTCAATCCGCGGGCGTGGATGGGGACCGGCTTTTCCTACTGGGAAGGACCGATCAGCTTCGCCGGCACGCATGACGGCGTTGGCTATCTCGAGCTGACCGGCTATTGAGCTGCATCTGACTGCCGGAGGCTTCGATGTATCATCTCACCGCCCTCGTCACGCTGCTGGCGATTGCATTCTATCTCTTCGTCACCATCAACGTCTCGCGAGCGCGTTCGAGGACGGGCATCAAGGTGCCGGCGACATCGGGCCATCCGGATTTCGAGCGCGCCTTTCGCATCCAGGCCAACACGCTGGAATGGATGCCAATTGTCCTGCCGTCGCTCTGGCTGTCCGCGGTCTATATCGGCGATACCGTCGCAGCCGCGCTCGGCGCGGTCTGGATCATCGGCCGCGTCGTATACTTCATCGGATATTCGAAGGCGGCAGCGAAGCGCGGCCCGGGGTTTCTGATCCAGGCGCTCGCGGCGCTTGCGCTGTGGGTGGGGGCGCTGGGCGCGGTGGTGTTGCGACTGGTGTGAGGCAGACGGTCTCTACGGATTCCGCCGTCGTCCCGGACAAGCGTAGCGAAGCGGAGCGCCGATCCGGGACCCATACCCACAGGGAGATATTTGGCGAAGACTCGGAGTTACCAGCTCGCGCCACACTCCTCCCTGGGGTTATGGGTCCCGGCGTGCGCCGGGACGACAGCAAGGGTGTGGCGCTAGCGTTGGCTTATCGCCTCACTTCGTCAGCGGGCAGCCGCTTTCCTTGGCGGTGAAGAACGCCTTGTCGCCGGGGACCGTCGCGATCTCCTTGTAATAGTCCCACGGCTTCTTCGATTCCGAGGGCTTCTTCACCTCGAACAAATACATGTCGTGGACCATGCGGCCATTCTCGAGCACCTTGCCCTTGGCGAAGGCATCGTCGACCGGCAGCTCCTTCAGCTTCTTGGCGACGGCTTCGGTGTCCTTGGTGCCGGCGGCCTTCACCGCCTTCAGATAGCTCAACGTCGCCGAATAGGTGCCGGCGTGGATCATGCTCGGCATCCGCCCGGTGCGCTTGAAGAAGCGCTCGGAGAACGCGCGCGTGGTGTCGTCATGATCCCAGTAGAAACCTTCGGTCAGCACCAGGCCTTGCGCCGCCTGCAAGCCTAGACCATGCACCTCGGCGAGCGTCATCAGGAGCCCTGCGAGCTTCTGGCCGCCCTGCACGATGCCGAATTCGGCCGCCTGCTTGATCGAGTTGGTGGTGTCCTGGCCGGCATTGGCGAGACCGACGATCTTCGCCTTTGAGCTCTGCGCCTGGAGCAGGAAGGAGGAGAAGTCCGACGAGTTGAGCGGCACGCGGACCGAGCCCAGCACCTTGCCGCCATTGGCGGTGACGATCTCGCTGGTGTCCTTTTCCAGCGCGTAGCCGAACGCGTAGTCAGCCGTGAGGAAGAACCAGCTGTCGCCGCCGGCCTTGGTCAGCGCGCCGCCGGTCCCGACCGCGAGCGCGTGGGTGTCGAACGCCCAGTGGAAACCATAGGGCGAGCACGCAGACCCGGTGATGCTCGACGTGGCCGCGCCGACCACGATGTCGATCTTCTTCTTTTCCTTCGACAGGTCCTGCACGGCGAGCGCCACCGACGACGTCGTCAGTTCCGTGATCATGTCGACACCATCGGCGTCATACCAGCGCCGCGCGATCGACGTCGCCAGATCTGGCTTGTTCTGGTGATCGGCGGTGACCATCTCGACCTTCTGGCCGAGCACGTCGCCGCCAAAATCCTCGATCGCCATCTTGGCTGCCTCGACCGAATACTTGCCGCCGTAATCGGCGTAGACGCCGGACTGATCGTTCAGGATGCCGATCTTGACGCCTTGCGCGGAGGCCGGCGCGGCCAGCAACAGAGCCGACGTTGCGACAGCGGCCAAAAGTGCTGATTTCATCTGTTAACTCCCAGCAGTGTTCTGTTTTGAAATCGCGCGGATACTAGTGAAGAACGGCGCGCGTGCCCATTGGTTTTGCGTAGGCCGTTAGTATGGGCGGCTGTGCGTCACACAACCGCTGTCGTCCCGGACAAGCGAAGCGCAGATCCGGGACCCATAGCCACAGGGAGATGTTTGGCGAAGACTCGTGGTTACCAGCCTCGCCCACAACTCCTCCCTGGGGTTATGGGTCCCGGCCCCCGTGCGCAATTGCGCACTAGGCCGGGACGACACTGGGGGCGTTGATGCACTTTCTGGCCCCGGAGGCAGCCTTAAGCCACCGCCCCCTCCGGCTTCCCCTCGTTCTTCCCCTCGGCCAGGTTCCGCACCACCACATAGAAGATCGGCGTGAACAGCAGTCCGAACAACGTGACGCCGATCATGCCGAAGAACACGGCGACGCCGACGGCCTGGCGCATCTCCGAGCCGGAGCCGGACGAGATCACCAGCGGCAGCACGCCGAGGATGAAGGCGAAGGACGTCATCAGGATCGGCCGCAGTCGCAACCGACAGGCTTCGATCACGGCCTCGAGCCGCGGCTTGCCTTCCTTTTCGATATCGCGTGCGAACTCGACGATCAGGATCGCGTTTTTCGCCGCCAATCCCACCAGAACGACGAAGCCGATCTGGGTCAGGATGTTGACGTCCTGGCCCATGATGCGCACGCCGATAGTGGCCGCGAGCAGACACATCGGCACGATCAGGATCACCGCGAACGGCAGCGTCCAGCTGCCGTATTGCGCGGCGAGCACGAGATAGACGAATAGCACGCAGATCGGGAACACGTAGAGACCGGCATTGCCGCCGGTGACCTGCTGATAGGACAGGTCCGTCCACTCGAACGTAAACCCGCTCGGCAGGATGTCGTCGGCGAGCTTCTTGATGGTGTTGAGCGCGGTGGTCGAACTCGTCCCCGGCGCCGGCTCACCCTGCAATTCGGACGCCGCGTAGAGATTGTAGCGCGCGACGCGGTCCGGTCCCGAAACATCCTTGAAGTCGACCACGCTGCCGAGCATCACCATGTCGCCGGAGGCATTTCGCGTGCGCAAGCGCGCGAGATCGGCGGGCTCTTTCCGGAACGGGAAATCAGCCTGCGCGGTGACGTGATAGGTACGGCCGAACAGGTTGAAGTCGTTGACATAGGTCGATCCGAAATAGGTCTGGATCGTGTCGTTGATGTTGGCGATGGGCACGCCGAGCTTCTGTGCCTTGGTGCGGTCGATGTCGACGAACAGCTGCGGCGTGTTGGCCGAGAACGGCGAGAACACCGTGGGGCCGAGCAGCAAGGGCGATTTGCGCGCAGCGGCGACGAGTTCGTCGGTCGCCGATGCCAGCAGCTCGGGCCCGCGGCCCTGGCGGTCCTGGATGCGGATGGTGAAGCCGCCGCCGGTGCCGATGCCGGGCACGGCCGGCGGCGGAATGACGATGATGAAGGCGCCCTGGATCGCGGAGAGACGCTTGCGCAGCTCGCCGGTGATCGCGTTCGCCGTCAGCCCCTTCTTCAGCCGCACCTCGGGTTCCTCGAACACCGGGAACAGTGCCGCCGCGTTGCCGGCCTGCGTGCGTGTCGCGCCGGAGAAGCCGGCGAAGGCGGCCACGCGGACGATGCCCGGCGTATCCAGCGAGATCCGCTCGATCTCGCGCACGATCTCGGTCGTGCGCGCCAGCGATGCCGCGCCTGGCAATTGCACCGAGATGATGACGTAGCCGCGGTCCTGTGCCGGGATGAAGCCCTGCGACGTGGTCGCGATCAGCCAGCCGGCGCTGCCGATCAGCACGACATAGATCAGGATCATCACCACCGCGTGTCGGATCACGAAATTGGCGAGGCCGGCATAGCCGTGCGCCAACCGGTCGAACAGACGGTTGAAGGCACCGGTGAAGGCGTTCCAGCCACGCGCGAGCAGATTCCAGGCGGCAGGTGGCCGCTTCTCCTCATGCGGGGTGAGGATCTGCGAGGCCAGCGCCGGCGACAGCGTCAGCGAGCAGAAGCAGGAGATCGCGGTCGCAACCGCGATGGTGACAGCGAATTGCTGGAAGAATTGCCCGGAGATACCGCCCAGGAACGCCGTCGGTACGAACACCGCACAGAGCACCAGCGCAATCGAGACCAGCGCACCGCCGACCTCCTCCATCGTCTTCAGCGCAGCGTCGCGCCGGCTCAAGCCGTGCTCGAGATGCCGTTCGACATTTTCGACCACGACGATGGCATCGTCGACGACGATGCCGACCGCGAGCACGAGCCCGAACAAAGTGAGATTGTTGATGGAGAAGCCGAGCGCCGCCATCACCGCGAAGGTGCCGACCAGCGAGACCGGGATCGCGATGATCGGAATGATCGCGGGACGCCAGCCCTGCAGGAACACCAGCACGACGATGACCACGAGCAGCATGGCTTCGTAGATGGTCTTGATCAGCTCGTGGACGGACTGTGCGATGAACTCGGTCGGATTGTAGCCGATGTTGTAGTCGAGCCCCTTCGGAAAGCTCGTCTTGAGCGTCGCCATCGTGTCGGAGATGTTCTTTGCCGTCGCCAGCGCATTCGATCCCGGCCGCTGCGTCACCAGCATGGCGACCGCGGATTTGCGCAGCAGGAAGCTGTTGGTCGAATAGGCGAGAGCACCGAGCTCGATACGGGCGACGTCGCGCAGCCGCACCGTGCGGCCGTCGGAGCCGGCCTTGATCAGGATGTCCTCGAACTGCTTCTGGTCCTTCAGGCGTCCGGTGAAAACCAGATTGGGTTGAAAGGCGCGGTCGGCGATCGGCGGCTCGGCGATCTGGCCGCCGGCGATCTGCACGTTCTGCGCACGGATCGCGGCCAGCACCTCGGTCGAGGTCAGGCCGAGATTGGCGATGCGGTCGGGATCGAGCCAGAGCCGCATCGAATAGTCGCGCGCGCCGAAGATCTGGATGTCGCCGACGCCGTCGATGCGCAACAGTTGGTCGCGGACCTGGAGCAGCGCGTAGTTGGAGATGTAGAGCTGGTCGAACGTGTCGTCAGGCGACAGCATGAACACGACCATCAAAATGTCGGGCGAGTTCTTGCGGGTGACGACGCCATTGCGCTGCACCTCGTCCGGCAGCTGCGGCTGCGCGATCGCGACGCGGTTTTGCACCAGCACCTGGGCCTTGTCGAGGTCGGTCCCCAGCTTGAAGGTGACGGTGATGGTGAGCTGGCCGTTCGAGGTCGCCTGGCTGTAGAGATACAGCATGTCCTCGACGCCGTTGATCTGCTGCTCGATCGGAGCGGCGACGGTGTCGGACACGGTCTGGGCCGAGGCGCCCGGATATTGCGTGGTGACGACGACGGTCGGCGGCACCACTTGCGGATATTCGGAGACCGGCAGCGTCGAATAGGCGAGCGCACCGACGATCAGGAGCACGATCGACAGCACCATCGCCAGAATGGGCTGGTTGATGGAGAGACGGCCAAGATTCATGACTTGCCACCAGCCGGCGCTTGAGCGGTCTTCGGGGCGACCTTGGCGCCGACGCGGGCGCGCTGGATGCCGTTGACGATGACGCGGTCCTCCGCCGTCAGCCCTTCGCGGATCACGCGCAGGCCGTCGTCGAGGGGACCGAGCACCACCGGCCGCGCTTCCACCGTGTCATCGGGCTTCACCACGAACACGATCTTGCGCGACTGGTCGGTCGCCACCGCGACATCGGGGATCAACAGCGCCTCGTAAGGCGCGCTGCCGATCAGGCGGACGCGGCCGAACTGGCCGGGCAGGATCGAAAGATCGGTGTTCTTGACCACGGCGCGGCTGCGCAGCGTGCCCGTGGAAACATCGAGCCGGTTGTCGAGGAAGTTGATGGCGCCGTCATGCGACGGCTTGGTCTCGCCGGCCAGCGTCACCTGCACCGGGTTCGCGGTATCGCGCGAGCTCGGACGCTTACCCTCGAACCACAGCTTGCTGTATTTGATGAAGGTCGTCTCATCCATGTCGAAATAGATGTAGATCGGGTCGAGCGAGACGATCGAGGTCAGCAGCGTCGAGGTGCCGGTGTCGCTGCCCTGCACGAGGTTGCCGGGGCTGACGAGATGGCGGCTGACACGGCCGGTGAGCGGCGCGGTCACATGCGTGAACTCGATGTTGAGCCGGGCGGCCTTCAACGCGCCTTCGGCCTGGGTCTCGGCAGCGTGCGCGGCCTGCAAGGCCTGGCGGCGCTGGTCGACGACCTGTTCGGACACCGCGCTGGTCTGCACCAGGTTCAGACCGCGATCGAGCTCGCGCTTGGCGAGCTCCACCTTGGCGCGGGCGTCGGAGAGCTGGCCGTCCGCCTGCTCGGCCACCGCCTCGAACGGGCGCGGGTCGATGACATAGAGCAGGTCGCCCTGATGCACGATCGCACCGTCCTGGAACTCGACGGAGTTGACGAAGCCGCCGACGCGGGGGCGCACCTGCACCTCCTCGACCGCCTCGAACCGGCCGGTGTACTCGTCCCAATCGGTGACGGTGCGCTTGACCGGCTGGGCGACAGTCACCGGCGGAGGCGGAGGTGCTGCCGCTTGCGAGCTCGGCTGCCCGCAACCGCTGAGCGCGAAGGCGGCGGCGAGAAGGCCGGCTATGGCGTAAGGCGCAAGATGGGGCCTGGGCTGAACGAAATCGTGCGTTTTGACAAATTGCTCGCTTCCGTCCGGTCCACTCATCCCAGGTCCTCGCATAAAAGCCGCGGAAAATGCAGGGTAGTCCTCCACCCGCGGGCGGCACAAGATGGGTCGCGATGATGAACTCTTCAAGACTACACCACGCGCAATGCTCAAGAGAATGCCCTGGCCTGATGGCGGGTTGACTCCGGGATAGCCGACCTCGCACGCAGACAGGTGTGCTTAAGGTTGGCGATGAACGTGCCGCATTCTCCACCCTCCCCTGGAGGGGGAGGGTCGGCTCACATTGAGCGCAGCGAAATGTGAGACGGGGTGGGGTGACGGTCTCTCCGCGTCCAACAGTGCCGGTGTGGAGAGATCACCCCACCCCGCTCGCGCTTCGCGCGATCGACCCTCCCCCTCCAGGGGAGGGTAAAGAGCCAGCGTCTTCGCACATGACGCGGGACGGCCGCTCGGCTAGATTACCCCTTACAAAAACAAGACGAATTGTCCGGGGAGGACAGGCGTGCATCAGGGACGTGTCGTTTACGGCGCGATCGAGGAGGTCGTATTCGGGCATCCGGCGACTGAGGCCATTGTCGCGCAGATGGACCGGCTGGGAACGCGCTGCGCCTTCCTGATGGTCTCGGGCACGCTGAACCGGGAGACCGACGAGATCACAAAAATCGTCCAGGCGCTGGGGCCGCGCTGCGCCGGGCTGTTCGATGCCATGCCGGCGCACACGCCGCGCGAGGCGGTGATCGCCGCGACCAATGCGGCACGCGAGGCCGGCGCCGACCTGATCGTCACCGTGGGTGGCGGCTCGATCACCGACGGCGCCAAGGCGGTACAGCTCTGTCTCGCCAACGGCATCGACGACATTGACGGCATCGACCGTGTCCGCGTCCACAAGGGCGTCGCACCGGAGATGACGGCACCGACCGTGCGCCAGATCAGCGTGCCGACCACGATCGCCGGCGGCGAGTTCTCGTCAATCGCGGGGGTCACCGACCGCAGCACCCATGTGAAGCAGATGCTGCGGCATCCGCTGACCGTGCCGCGCGCGACCATCCTCGATCCCGCCATCACCGTGCACACGCCCGAATGGCTGTTCCTCTCGACCGGCATTCGCGCCGTCGACCATTGCGTCGAGGCGATCTGCTCGCGCGAGACCCACCCTTACGCCGACGCGCAGTCGGTGAAGGGCCTCGCCATGCTCGCCGATGCGCTGCCGCGGGTGAAGGCCGACGCGAGCGATCTCGACGCGCGGATGGATGCGCAGATCGGCACCTGGCTGTCGATGGGCGCACTCGCCGCCGGCGTGCCGATGGGTGCGAGCCACGGCATCGGTTACGTGCTCGGTGCGGCCTTCGACGTGCCGCATGGCTACACCTCCTGCATCATGCTGCCGGCGGTGATGCGCTGGAACGCGAGCGCCAACGCCGAGCGCCAGATGATCGTCGCTGCCGCCATGGGCTTTCCCGGCCACAACGCCGCCGACGTGCTCGACGCCTTCATCCGTTCGCTCGGCATGCCCCGCAGCCTCGCCGACGTCCGCGTCTCGCCCGAACATTTCGATGCCATCGCCGAACAGGCGATGCGCACCAACTGGATCCCGCGCAATCCGCGCAAGATCGAGGCGCCTGCACAGGTGCGCGAAATCCTGCTTCTCGCCGCATGAGTTCAATCCCGGAGGACTGATGTACCCAGGTCTGCACGCCTGTCTGCGCCCGCTGCAACCCGCCTTCATCATGGCGACGACGGGCGAGGCCGTCACCTATCGCGAGCTCGATGCACGCAGCAACCGGCTGGCGCACCTGTTTCGCAAGCACGGCTTGAGGCGGCTCGATCACTACTCGATCTTCATGGAGAACAATTCCCGCTATCTCGAAGCCTGCGGCGCGGGCGAACGGTCCGGCCTCTACTACACCTGCATCAACTCCTTCCTGACGCCCGGTGAGCTGGCCTATCTCCTCGTCAACAGCCAATCGAAGATCCTGATCACGTCAGTGGCGAAGCTGGACGTCGCGCGCGAAGCGATCCAGGCCTGCCCTGATATCAAGCTCTGCATCGTTGCCGACGGCCCCGGCGAGAGCGACCGCATCGTCGGGCTCGCGGATGTCACCGCCGATCTGCCGAAGACGCCGGTCGCGGATGAATGGCTCGGCACCGCCATGCTCTATTCGTCCGGCACGACCGGACGGCCGAAGGGCATCATTCGGCCGCTGCCGGAAGAACCGCCGAAGCACAATCTGCCGCTGTTCGATTTCCTGCACAAGCTCTGGCATTACCGCGAGGGCATGATCTATCTGTCGCCGGCGCCGCTCTATCACTCGGCGCCGCAGGCCGCCGTGAACCTCACCATCCGCCAGGGCGGCACCGTCGTCATCATGGAGACGTTCGATCCCGAACGTTACCTCCAACTCGTCGAGCAGTGGGGCATCACCCACAGCCAGCTGGTGCCGACGATGTTTTCGCGCATGCTGAAGCTGCCGGAGGAGGTGCGCAATCGCTACAATCTGTCCTCGCTCGAGATCGCGATCCATGCGGCCGCGCCCTGCCCGGCGCTGGTCAAGGACGACATCATCAAATGGTGGGGGCCGATCATTCACGAATATTACGGCGCCACCGAAGGCCTCGGCTTTACCGCCTGCAACAGCGAGGAATGGCTGAGCCACCGCGGCACCGTCGGCAAGGTGCTGCTCGGCGACCTCCACATCCTAGACGAGGACATGCGGCCGTGCCCGACCGGAACGCCCGGCCAGGTCTGGTTCAAGACGGGATCGCCCTTCGAATATTTCAACGATCCCGAAAAGACCAAGGAGGCGCGCTCGGCTGATGGCAGCATGAGCACCGTCGGCGACGTCGGCTATGTCGACGACGACCGCTTCCTCTATCTCACCGACCGCGCCACCTTCATGATCATCTCCGGTGGAGTGAACATCTATCCGCAGGAATGCGAGAATTTGCTGATCACCCATCCGAAGGTCGCCGATGCCGCCGTGTTCGGCGTGCCCAATGCCGATCTCGGCGAGGAGGTGAAGGCCGTGGTGCAGCCGATACCGGGCGTGCGGCCCGACGAAGCGCTCGCGGAGGAGCTGATTGCCTTCTGCGGGGCGTCACTGTCGCGGCAGAAAGTGCCGCGTTCGGTCGATTTCGAGAAGGAGTTGCCGCGGCTGCCGACGGGAAAACTGTACAAGCGGCTGCTAAGGGACCGCTACTGGGGCAACAAGACGTCGAGGATCGTGTGAGAAGCTTGGGCAGTCTCGCGCCTCACTCTCGGTGTCGTCCCGGCCTAGTGCGCAATTGCGCACGGGGGGCCGGTGTTTGTTCGTGCAGTGCTGCACAACATCACGACGGAACCGCCCTTCGCACCTGCACTCTCACATTGTGAGATTATGAAACTCCTGCGGCGTTAAGTCATCCGAATTGCCAAGCCCGCTGAGCAGCTTCGCCCGTTGCCTCCCTCCGCGCGCGTCGGCTATCGTCCGCTCAAACAGGCCGTCAACGGCTGATGTCCAGGGAGGACCGAGGATGCGGAGCGTGTGGGCGCTCGCCGCGACGGCGGCGCTATCTTTGCTGGCGTTTTCGACCAATGCCTTCGCCGGCGAGCCCAAACAGGGCGGAATCCTGCGGATGTATCACCGCGACAGCCCCGGCAACGCCTCGATCCATGAAGGCGCGACCTACTCGCTCAATGTTCCCTTCATGCCGGTCTTCAACAATCTCGTCATCTACAAGCAGGACGAGCCCCAGAACACGATGAACAACATCGTGCCGGAACTCGCGGAGAGCTGGGCCTGGGTCAACGACAACAAGACGCTGACCTTCAAGCTGCGCCAGGGCGTCAAATGGCACGACGGCAAGCCGTTCACCTCGGCGGACGTCAAATGCACCTTCGACATGCTGATGGGCAAGTCGCAGCAGAAGTTCCGGCAGAACCCGCGCAAGAGCTGGTACGACCAGGTCAACGATGTCTCGACCAATGGCGACTTCGAGGTCTCCTTCAATTTGAAGCGCCCGCAGCCGTCGCTGCTGGCGCTGCTCGCCTCCGGCTATACGCCGGTCTATCCCTGCCACGTCTCGCCCGGCGACATGCGCACGCATCCGATCGGCACGGGCCCGTTCAAGTTCGTCGAGTTCAAGGCCAATGAATCGATCAAGCTGACGCGCAACACCGACTATTGGCGCAAGGGCCGGCCCTATCTCGACGGCATCGAGTTCACCATCATCCCGAACCGCTCGACCGCGATCCTCGCCTTCGTCGCCGGCAAGTTCGACATGACCTTCCCGACCGAGGTGAGCATTCCGCTGCTGAAAGACGTGAAGTCGCAGGCGCCGAACGCGATCTGCGAGGTCGAGCCGAACAACGTCGCGACCAACATCATCGTCAATTCATCGGCGCCGCCGTTCGACAACATCGACATCCGCAAGGCCATGGCGCTGTCGCTGGACCGCAAGGCGTTCATCTCGATCATGTTCGAGGGCCAGGGCGATGTCGGCGGCACCATGCTGCCGCCACCGAACGGTCTATGGGGCATGCCGAAGGAGATGCTGGAGACCATTCCGGGGTACGGTCCCGACATCAACGCCAACCGCGAGGAAGCCCGGAAGCTGATGCAGAAAGCCGGCTACGGGCCGGACAAGCACCTCGCCGTCAAGGTCTCGACCCGCAACATTCCGGTCTACCGCGATCCGGCGGTGATCCTGATCGACCAGCTCAAGAGCATCTATATCGACGGCGAGCTCGACGTGGTCGAGACCGCGAACTGGTTCCCGAAGATCGCGCGCAAGGACTACATGCTCGGCCTCAACCTGACCGGCAACGCCGTCGACGATCCCGACCAGTCGTTCTACGAGAACTATTCCTGCGGCTCCGAGCGCAACTACACCAATTACTGCAACAAGGAGATCGAAAAGCTGTTCGACGTGCAGTCGCAGGAGACCGATATCGCCAAGCGCAAGAAGCTGGTGTGGGACATCGACAAGAAGTTGCAGGAGGACGTCGCCCGCCCGATCATCTTCCACGCGCGCACCGGCACCTGCTGGCAGCCCTATGTGAAGGGCGTGACTGTGATGACCAACAGCTCCTATAATGGGTACCGGTACGAAGATCTTTGGATGGACAAGTAGCGCGGCGAACGGGCGAGACAGCTCGGCGGGAGGGCGCGAATGTTTGCCTATCTGGTACGGCGCCTGTTCCTGATGCTCGTGACCCTGTTCGGGATCTCGGTCGTCATCTTCTTCCTGTTGCGCATCGTGCCCGGCAACATCGTCGACATCCTGTTCGCGGCGGCCGGTTATGTCGATCCCGCCGACAAGGCCAATCTGGAGAAGGAGCTCGGCATCGACCAGCCGCTGGTCGTGCAATACTGGCACTGGATCAGCGGTTTTCTGCGCGGCGACTTCGGCTACTCCTATGTGTCGGAGAAGCCGGCGCTGCAGGAGATTTTGCCGCGGATCCCGATCACCGCGCGGCTTGCCGGCCTCGCGCTGCTGTTCTCGGCTTCGATCGGCATTCCGCTCGGCGTCATCAGCGCGGTCAAGCAGGGGACACGCCTCGATTACGCGCTGCGTGTTGTGAGCCTGAGCGGCTTGTCGTTGCCCTCATTCTGGCTCGGCCTGCTGATCCTCACCGCCGCCGTGGCGATGTTCGGCCAGATCCCGATCTTCAATCCCAACCCCGCGACGTGGCTCGAGGCGTTCGCGACCTATGCCGTGCCGGCCGCTGCGGTCGGCTTCCGCAGCGCCGCGCTGACCATGCGCATCACGCGTTCCTCGATGCTGGAAGTGCTGCGGCAGGATTATATCCGCACCGCGCGCGCCAAGGGCGCATCTGACGCCGCCGTGAATTATCACCACGCGCTGAAGAACGCGATTTTGCCCGTGATCACCGTGATCGGCATCGAGGCGGCGTTCCTGATCGGCGGCCTGATCGTCACGGAGACCGTGTTCAATATCCCGGGCGTCGCCCGCTTCCTGGTCGAGGCGATCCGCTGGCGGGATTATCCGATCGTGCAGAACCTCGTGATGCTGATTGCCGTCGTGGTGGTCACCGCGAACTTCATCGTCGACATGCTCTACGCCGTGTTCGATCCACGCATCAGATACACGGATTAGGAGATCAGCTTGGCCGCGATCGACTTCGACGTCGAACTGAGGCGGGCCGGCGCCCATGCGACCGGCGGCTGGCGGCGTGTGCTGTTCCTGGCGCAGCGGCACGTGCTGGGCGCGGCCGGGCTCGTGATCATGACGCTGTTCGTGCTGACGGCGATCTTCGCCGACTTCATCGCACGCTATGACCCGCTGAGCGTCGATTCCGCCCACGCGCTGATGCGGCCGAGCCTCGCGCACTGGATGGGCACGGATTCCTTCGGCCGCGACGTGTTCAGCCGCATCATCCACGGCGCGCGGATTTCGCTCGCGGTCGGAATCGGCTCGACCGCGCTCGGCGGCACGATCGGCGTGATCGTCGGCCTCACCTCCGGCTATCTCTCCGGCTGGGTCGACCTCGTGTTCCAGCGCGTTTCCGACATCCTGCAGGCGCTGCCGCTGCTGGTGCTGGCCCTGATCATGACGGCGGCACTCGGCCCATCGCTGCCGAACGTCATCCTCGCCATTGCCATTCCCCTGATCCCGACCGTCTCGCGCGTCACCCGCGCCAACACGCTGGCGCTGCGCGAGCAGCCGTTCGTGGAAGCGGCGAAATCGATCGGCATGAGCGAAGTGCGTATCGCGCTGCGTCACGTGCTGCCGAACACGCTGGCGCCGCTGATCGTGCTGGCGACCGCCCAGCTCGGCTCGACCATCCTCACCGAAGCCTCGCTCTCCTTCCTCGGCCTCGGCATTCCCGAACCTTATCCGTCATGGGGCCGCATGCTCTCCGAGTCCGCCGCCGAATATGTCCGCACCGCGCCGTGGCTGGTGATCTTCCCGGGTATCGCGATCAGCCTCGCCGTGTTCGGCGCAAACCTGTTCGGTGACGCCTTGCGCGACATCCTCGATCCCCGGCAGCGCGGCTGATGGCTGACACCTCCGATCTCGTGCTCGACGTGAAGAACCTGAAGACGGTGTTCTTCACCAATTCCGGCCTGTTCAGGGCTGTCGACGATGTGTCGTTCACCGTGAGTCGCGGCGAGACACTGGCGATCGTCGGCGAATCCGGCTGCGGCAA
Organism: Bradyrhizobium sp. CCGUVB4N; assembly: GCF_024199945.1. GTDB lineage: Bacteria > Pseudomonadota > Alphaproteobacteria > Rhizobiales > Xanthobacteraceae > Bradyrhizobium. Next base: position 9,053,105 of record NZ_JANADP010000001.1, read on the forward strand.
GAGCGTCACCGCGCTCTCCCTGATGCGGCTGGTGCCCGACCCGCCGGGTCGCATCGTCGGCGGCACCGTCACGCTCGAAGGCACCGATCTTTTGGCGCTGAGCGAAGCGGAGATGCGCAAGATCCGCGGCAATCGCATCTCCATGATCTTCCAGGAGCCGATGACCTCGCTCAATCCGGTCATGCGGATCGGCGACCAGATCGTCGAAGCAGTGCGGCTGCATCGGAACCTGCCGACCAAGGAGGCGCACAACATCGCCGTCGAGATGCTGCGGCTGGTGCGCATCCCCGAGCCGGCGCGGCGCGCGCGCGAATATCCGCACCAGCTCTCCGGCGGCATGCGCCAGCGTGCCATGATCGCGATGGCGCTGGCCTGCCGGCCGGCGCTGCTGATCGCGGACGAGCCGACCACCGCGCTCGACGTCACCATCCAGGCGCAGATCCTGGCGTTGATCCTCGATCTCCAGAAAGAGCTCGGCACCGGCCTCGTGCTGATCACGCATGACCTCGGCGTCGTTGCCCAAACCGCGCAGCGCGTGATCGTGATGTATGCGGGCCGGAAGGTCGAGGAGGCCAGTGTCGAGGCGCTGTTCGCCGCACCAAAACATCCGTACACGCGCGGGCTGATGGCTTCGATCCCGGCGGTGCCCGCGTCCGGCATCGCGGCGCAGGAGCGGCTGAACGAAATTCCCGGCACCGTGCCATCGCTGGTGCGACTGCCGAAGGGCTGCGCTTTCGCGCCGCGCTGCAAGCTCGCAGTGAAGCGCTGCGAAGCCGAATATCCGCCGCTGACCGATTGGGGCGGCGGCCATCTCGCCGCCTGCTGGCGCGCGGCCGAAGTGGCGGAGGTGGCATGACCGAGCGACTTCTCGAAGTCACCGACCTCAAGAAGCATTATCCGGTGCGCGCCGGGGTGCTGCGCCGACAGGTCGGCACCGTGCACTCGGTCGACGGCGTCTCGTTTTCGCTCGGCGCGGGCGAAACGCTGGGCCTCGTCGGCGAATCCGGCTGCGGCAAATCGACCGTGGCGCGCAGCGTGCTGCGGCTGGTCGAACCGACCTCGGGCCAGATCCGCCTGGACGGTGAGGACATCACGCATTTGTCCAAGACGGCGCTGCGCCGGCATCGCCGTTCGATGCAGATCGTATTTCAGGACCCGTTCGCCTCGCTCAACCCGCGCATGACGGCGGGCGATATCGTCGGCGAGCCGATCGCGGTCCACGGTCTCGCGACAGGCAAGGCACTCGAAGCGCGCGTCGCGAAGCTGTTCGAGCAGGTGGGCCTCCGGCCCGACCAGATGCGCAATTTCCCGCATCAATTTTCGGGCGGACAGCGGCAGCGCATCTGCATCGCACGGGCGCTGGCGCTGGAGCCGCGCCTGATCGTCTGCGACGAGCCCGTGTCCGCGCTCGACGTCTCGATCCAGGCGCAAGTGATCAACCTGCTGATCGATTTGCAGAAGCAGCACGGCTTCTCCTATCTCTTCATCGCGCACGACCTCGCCGTGGTCGCGCATATCAGCCACCGCGTGGCCGTGATGTATCTCGGCCGCATCGTCGAGATTGCCGACAAGGACGAACTGTTCCGCAACCCGCGCCATCCCTACACGCAGGCCCTGCTCGCCTCGGTGCCGATCGCCAACCCGCTGGCAAAAAAGCTCGCCCCGCTGGTCGACGGCGACGTGCCGAGCCCGGTCAATCCCCCGCCCGGCTGCGCATTTCACACACGCTGTCGGTTTGCGGTGGCGCGGTGCAAGACGGAGCGGCCGGTGCTGATGGACGCAGGCGACGCGCATCAGGTGGCGTGCCTGCTCAACGAGGGGACGGGACGGAGTCCGTAGGCCGCAACGCACGGATCACCGGCCACGCCGCCAGCGCGGCAGCCAGATGCTTCAGCGTATGGCCCGAGACGAGGTGCCCTGTCGCTTCGAACACGGCCACGTCGCCAAGTTCAAAAAGCTTGGCCAGCACATAAAAGAAGATCACGCTGCCCAGCGGCACGCCAAGCGCCCCAGGCAGGGGCCGTGTCAGCGCCAGTGCCACGGCAAGCGCCATGCCGCCGAACTGCACGACCACCCATGGCGTAAGGTTGTCGTATGCCACCCAGGCCGCGAGCAGGCCCGCGACCGTCACCAGCACAACCACCGCCTGACCGGCGCGCACGCTGATGCGGTCGCCTGTCGCGATGCCCAGAAAGCCCGCGAACGCCACCGCCATGCCGAGACGATCGGCCACGAGCCGCTCCGGCGCGTCGGGATCCAGGTGATAGAAGCATGACCCCACGCAAGTGAGGATCAGTCCTATGAAGAACCAGCGTGCACCCACGGGCCCGTCACCGCGGGCGCGCAGCCGCACCAAACCCCAGATGGCCATCGCCAGGAAGAGAAGATTGCTGAGCACGTCGCCGGCGTTGGGAACACCGAGCCAAGTGCGGGTGTCGACGAAATGCGGTGTGTGCCATGCGGAGGCTGGCAACGCCGGCGCCAATAGCGCCGCCAGCGTCAGGACAATGAGCGCGCCGATCAGATACTTTTCGCGAGCCTGCAGGGGCGCGAACGTGAAACGGGGGGACACTGACAGGAGCATGGCGTCGATCTCCGGGCGTGTGTCATCAGCATACAACTTGCTGACCACCACGCGTAATTTGAACGCTGTTCAATATCTATATTTCAGAAATGAACAATGTTCAATATATTTCGTCGGAGAGTACTCGCCGCTGGTGATGCTCGAGGCAGTCCACGGCACGTTGGGACAACATCACATTGAAATTATTTTGATTTCCGGATTTTCGACCGCTGCGCCGTAGGGTGGGCAAAGCGGAGCGTGCCCACCGTTCGCGCCCAATCGCCAATGTTGGTGGGCACGGCGCTTTGCGCCTTTGCCCACCCTACGAGACCGCGCTCGCAGCCCCAGCCGCCCCGATCTCCGCTACGATCCGCCCGGTCGTCACCTGCTCGCCCTCGGCGACATCGATCGCGGCGACCACGCCGTCGATGCCGGCCTTGTGGACGTGCTCCATCTTCATCGCTTCCAGCGTGATCACCGGTTGGCCGGCGGTGACGCGGTCACCCGGCCTGACGAGAACGGCGACGACACGGCCGTTCATGGCGGCGCGGACCTTTCCGTCGCCGCCATTGCTTGCTGCGGCTTTCGGTGCAGCGAGCGTGAGATCGGTCACCGCAAGCGGGACGCCGCGGTGCTGGACGTAGAGCCGGTCGCCATCGCGGAGGAATTTTGCGCTGTCCGTCACGCCGTCATGGCGGAAGCGGATCGAGCCGGAATCGAGCTGATCGATCTCGAATTTGTCCTGGCGACCGCCAGCGATGACGGTGTAGCTGCCATCGCGCTCGCGGGTGATTTCCAGTTCATGCGTATGGCTCGCGATTTCGAGCTTGGCAGGTAGCGGGAACGTCGCCGACAAGCTCCGGCCACTCCGCCACGCCGGCGCGCGCGGATTAGTGACGTAGAGCAGCACGCCCGCCAATGCCGTGTCGAAGGCAGCCTCCACGCGCGGCGCCAACAGTTCGTCGCGATGCGTGCCGATGAACGCCGTCGTCGCCTCGCCCCTGGCAAAGCCGGGATGGCGCAGGCACGACATCAGGAATGCCTGGTTGGTGGTCACGCCGAACGCCGTGAGTTGCTCAAGTCCGACGATCAGCCGTCCCCTCGCCTCCTCACGTGTCGCGCCATGGCTGATCACCTTGGCGATCATGGAATCGTAGAACGGCGGGATCTCCGAGCCCGATTGCAGCGCATGCTCGACACGAATGCCATCAGGCACCTGCCAGCGCGCCATGCGGCCAGACTGCGGCATGAAATCCTGCGCGGCGTCTTCCGAGCAGAGCCGCACTTCGATGGCGTGACCGGAGAACTTGATGTCCTGCTGCTTCACTGGCAGCGGCTCGCCGCGCGCGACGCGCAGTTGCAGCTCGACGAGATCGAGCCCGGTGATCGCCTCGGTCACGGGATGCTCGACCTGAAGACGCGTGTTCATTTCCATGAAATAGAACTCGCCGCTGGCATCGAGCAGGAACTCCAGCGTGCCGGCGCCCTCGTAGCGCAATGCCTTCACGGCTGCGACGGCGACCTCGCCCATTTTCGCACGCAGTTCGGCCGTCACCGCCGGCGACGGCGCCTCCTCGATCAGCTTCTGGTGCCGGCGCTGCACCGAACAGTCGCGCTCGCCGAGATGGATGGCGTTGCCGTGGCTGTCGCCGAACACCTGGATCTCGATATGGCGGGGATTTTGAATTGCGCGTTCGAGAATCACGGTGGGATCGCCGAACGCCGCCTTCGCCTCCGACCGTGCGCTGCGCAGGGCATCGCCGAACGACGCAGCGTCGGTCACGAGCCGCATGCCGCGCCCACCACCACCCGCGACGGCCTTGATCATGACGGGAAACCCGATCTTCTTGGCTTCCGCGAGCATGACCTCGTCGCCTTGGTCGGCACCTTGATAGCCGGGCACGCAAGGCACGCCGGCCTTCTTCATGATCTCCTTGGCGCCGGCCTTGTTGCCCATCGCCTCGATCGCCTGCGGCGACGGGCCGATGAAGACGAGACCAGCATCCTTGCAGGCTTGTGCAAAGTCTTCGTTCTCGGCGAGGAAGCCGTAGCCGGGGTGCACGGCATCCGCGCCGCTGGCTTTCGCTGCGCCAATGATCGCGGGGATGTTGAGATAGGATTGCGCCGGCAAGGCTTCGCCGATCCGCACCGCCTGATCGGCCTGCTTCACGTGGAGCGCATCGCGATCGGCATCCGAATAGACCGCGACGACGCCAAGCCCAAGCTGCCGCGCACTGCGCATCACACGCAGCGCGATCTCGCCGCGATTGGCGACCAGGACCTTGAAGAACGGACGGTGCTGCACTGATCCGTTCCTCATGGCCGGGCCACCGAGAATTGCATGCGCTGTGGCGACCGCGAATCGCCTTCGCGGCAGATCGCCAGCACTTCGGAAAGGACCGCGCGCGTATCGCGCGGATCGATCACGCCGTCGTCGAGCACGCGCGCGCTGGTCGAGAACACGTCCATCTGGCCGTCGAACACGCCGATGATCTGCGCCTTCATGGCATCGAGCTTCTCCTTCTCCACCGGCTTGCCGCGGCGCGCTGCGGCGGCCTCGGTCACGATCGCCATGGTCTCGGCGGCCTGCTCGCCGCCCATCACGGCGGTCTTGGCATTGGGCCATGAGAAACAGAAGCGCGGATGGAAGCCGCGCCCGCACATGCCGTAATTGCCGGCGCCGAACGAGGCGCCGCAATAGATGGTGATCTGCGGCACCGTCGCCGAGGTCACCGCCTGGATCATCTTGGAGCCGTGCTTGATCATGCCGGCTTCTTCATAGGCTTTTCCGACCATGTAGCCGGTGGTGTTGTTGAGATAGAGGATCGGCGTACGGGTCTGGCAGCAGGCCTGGATGAAATGCGTTGCCTTGTTGGCGCCGGCGGGATCGAGCGGACCGTTGTTGGTGATGATACCGATCGCCTGGCCTTCGATGCGCGCATGGCCGCAGACGGTGGCCGGGCCATAGTTCGGAGCCATCTCGGTGAAATCTGAATCGTCGATGATGCGCGCGATCACCTGCTTCATGTCGACCGGGCGCTTGTGGTCCATCGGCATGATGCCGAGCAGCTCGTCCTGGTCGTAGCGCGGCGGCTTGAATTCCGACGCCACCCGGCCCGGCCGCTCCCATTCCAGCGCCGCCATGATCTCGCGCGCGATGCGCAGCGCGTCGCGGTCGTCCTCAGCAAGATAGTCGCCGAGACCGGAGATTTGGGTGTGCATCTCGGCGCCACCGAGCTCTTCTTCCGTGGCGATCTCGCCGGTTGCGGCCTTCAGCAGCGGAGGGCCGGCGAGAAAGGCACGGGTGCGGCCGCGGACCATGACGATGTAGTCGGACAGACCGGTCTGATAGGCGCCACCCGCGGTGGACGAGCCGTGCGTGACGGTAACGACCGGCAAGCCGGCGGCCGAAAGCCGCGCAAGATTGCGAAAAATGTTGCCACCGCGGACAAAATCCTCAACGCGGTAACGCAGCAGATTTGCACCGGCGCTTTCGACGAGCTGCACGTAAGGCAGCTTGTTCTCCAGCGCGAGCTCCTGAACGCGGATGGTCTTGTCGAGGCCGTAGGGCTGCAGCGCGCCGGCATCGATGCCGGCATCGTTGGCGCTGACCATGCAGCGAATGCCCGAGACGAAGCCGATGCCGGCGATGACGCCACCGCCCGGCACGCTCTTGCTCGCATCCGGCACGTCGAACATGTAGCCGGCGAGCGTCGACAGCTCGATGAAGGGCGCGCCGGGATCCAGCACCAGCGCAACGCGCTCACGCGGCAGCAGCTGGCCGCGCTTGTGGAAGCGATCCTTGGCCGCAGCCGACGCCAAGCGCGTGCGCTCTTCCAGCCCACGCATGCGGTCGATCAGGCCGAGCATGCCGTCGCGGTTGGCACGGTAGGCGGCGCGGCCGGGGGAGATGGTGTTTTCGAGAATGGACATCAAAGCTCCTGCCCGTCATTCCGGGGCGCGCGGAGCGCGAGCCCGGAATCCATACTCCCGATCGTGGTTATGGATTTCGGGCCTGGCCCTTCGGGCCATCCCGGAATGACCGAGTGTGTAACTACCTGTTCGTCCCAAAGATCTTCCGCGCCTCGGCGGGGCTGGCGATGTCCCGGCCGGCGCGACGGGCGCAGGCGGCGATGGCCTCGATCAGCTGGCCGTTCGACGTCACCTTCTTGCCGTCGGCGAGATAGAACGCGTCCTCCAGACCGGTGCGTAAGTGACCGCCGAGCTCGGCGCAGCGCTGGTGCAGCGGCCAGATCTCCTCGCGACCGATCGCGGTGACCTGAAATTGCGCTTCCGGCCGCTTCAGCTTGATCAGGATCGGCAGCAGCTCCGGGTCCGACGGCATCCCCGATGCGACACCCATGACGAAATTATATTCGAGCGGACCTTTGTACATGCCGACCTGGTGGTACATGCCGACGCAGCGAACGATGCCGACGTCAAAGCATTCGAACTCGGGGATGGTGCCGACCGCGTTCATGACGTCGAGATAGTCCTTCACCTTCTCGACCGCGTTGTCGAACATCATCGGCGGCCAGGCCCAGGTGTTGTCGGCCTTCACTTTCAGGTAATTCAGCGAGCCGGCGTTGCAGGCGGCGATCTCCGGCCTGGTCTCGCGGATGCAATCGAGCGCGCCGCTGTAGTTCGGCCCAGATACCCCCGAGGTGTGATTGATGATGACGCCGGGGCAGGCTTCGCGGATCGCCTGCTGGATCTCCTTGCTGACGGCGACCTCCCAGGACGGCAGATGCCCCTTGTCCGGCGCCTGCTGGCGCAGATGGATGTGCATGATGGACGCGCCCGCATCGAATGCAGCCTTGGCCTCGCGCGCCATCTGCTCGGGCGTCACGGGCACGTTGTGCTGCTTCGGGTCGGTGAGCACGCCGTTCAGCGCGCAGGTGATGACGGCCTTGTCGCTCATACCACTGATGTCTCGCACGTTGAGAATTCAACGTGGGTGATCATGTGATGCAGGGCATGCGGCTTCTTGCGCGGAGAAGCTAGCTAAAGACGAGCTATCGTAGGGTGGGCAAAGCGAAGCGTGCCCACCATCTTTGCCAATTGCCGAGAGGTCGTGGGCACGGCGCTTTGCGCCTTTGCCCACCCTACGAGAGTGTCAACTCGCCTCCGCGAGCCTCACCGTCTCGCTGCTGCGATAGATCGCGAGGTCGCGCGAGCCGACGAAGATCGCGCGTGGCTTCAATCCGTAGAAGCGGCGGATCGAATGGCTGAAATGGGTGCTATCGGGATAGCCGATATCCTGCGCGAGATGAGCGAGGTTGAGATCCTGGTTGGCGAAGTGCAGCAGATGCCGCGCACGCTTCCAGGCCCGGAAGGAGCGGAACGAGATGCCGGTCTCTTCCTTGAACAGATGCAGGAAGCGCGAGGCTGACAGACCAGCTTCGGCCGCGCAGGTGTCGGCGGTTACCGGTTCACCCGAGAAGCGCTCGATGCGGGCGACGGCGCGCGTGACGCGCGGGTCGAGCACACGGCGCGGCAGCGCCTCGCCAAAGCACATCTCGTCGAATTCGGCGGTGCTGATGTCGCCATAACGGCGCTGGCGCAGCAGCGCGTAGGCGGCGAGGATTTTTCGGGCATAGACCGCACGGTCCGGTCCCATCAGTCGCTGGGCCAAGGCCTCGATCACGCCGTCCGGCATGCTTTCGGGCTCGAGCGTCACGCTGATTGCAGTGCGGTAGTCGCTGGCGATGGAGTGCCGCTGGTTCGGCAGGGTGACGAACAGTTCGGCAGTGGCGAGAACGTCGTCGATGGTCAGATGCAGGCTGCCTTTCACGGCGACATAGACGTGGCAGCAACCTGGAGTCCGCTTGCGGGGCCTGCCGAGCAAGCCGGCATAAAACACCCGCTCCGGCGTGATCAGCATCAGATGGTCGGATTCGCGACCCTTGTCTTCCATTGGGTTCCTCCTCGCGCGGCTCTTTGGCCGCTGCGGACGGAGGTCACCTTAGCGGAAATTTGGGCGCTGTCACGGCGGGATAGCGCTGTCATGGAGCGCAAAAAATTACCATTCCGGGACGACGATCAGTCGCCCCGGAACTCTTCGTCGTCCCGGCGAAGGCCGGGACCCATACCGCGAGGTCTATCGATGCGGATGGCACTAATTCCGAATGACCAATCTTCGCGAAATTTCTCCCTGTGGTTATGGGTCCCGGCCTTCGCCGGGACGACCACTACGCCCGCACGCGCGGCGCAACATTCTGTTCAGTGCCGGCCTTCTGCTCCGCAGCTACCGCGCGCTTGAAGCCGTCGCGCTGCTGCAGGCGCGCCCAATAGGCTGCGACATTCGGCCCGAAATCCTTGGCAAGCCCGATACTCTCGGCAAGCCGGAGCGCGTAACCGATGACAATGTCAGCGGCGGTGAAGCGTCCCGCGCACAAGCTTTCGGCATTCGCTGTCGCTGCCTCGACGGCGCGCAGCCTCCCTAAGAACCATTTGGCGTAGTCGGTGGCGACCTGCGGGTTACGGCGCTCCTCCGGCTCGAGCTGGGTGTAACGAAGCACCAGCGTTTGCGGGAAGGTTAACGTGGCGTCGCTGAAATACATCCAGTTCAGGAAGGCGCCGTAGGCGGGATCCTCGGAGCGCAGCATCAGCGGCGTCGGACCGTATTTGACACCGAGATAGTGGCAGATGCCGGAGGACTCCGTCATCTTCGTCTCGCCATCGACCATGAAGGGAATCGTGCCGAGCGGATTGAGCGCAAGATATTCCTTGGCGAAGACCCGCGGCGGGAACGGCAGCATCTTCAGCTCATACGGCAGTCCCATCTCCTCCAGCATCCAGAGCGGACGAAACGAGCGCGCGGCGTCGCAATGATAGAGCGTGATCATGATGCCTTCCCCTTACTTCCCGGCAGTGTGCCCATCATCTTGCACAGAACCATCAGCATGACCTCGTCGGCGCCGCCGCCGATCGAGGTCAGGCGGCTGTCGCGATAGGCGCGGCTGACCGGCGTCTCGTTGGTAAAGCCCATTCCGCCCCAATATTGCAAGCAGGCGTCCGTGAGCTCGCGGCCGAGCCGGCCGGCTTTCAGCTTGGCCATGGTCGCAAGTTTGGTGACATCCTCGCCGGCGACCAGTTGCTCGGCGGCGCGATAGATCAGCGCGCGCAGCAGCTCGACCTCGGTCTGCATCTCCGCGAGCTTGAAGTGCACGATCTGGTTGTCGAGGATGCTCTGGCCGAAGGCTTTGCGGTTGCGGGTGTATTCAATGGTTTCGTTGATGATGTATTCGTGCGCCTTCAGGCAGGCCGCCGCGCCCCAGAGCCGCTCCTCCTGGAACTGGATCATCTGGTAGGTAAAGCCCTTGCCCTCCTCGCCGATCCGGTTGCGCTTGGGCACGCGGACATTGTCGAAGAAGATCTGCGCGGTGTCGGACGAGCGCATGCCCAGCTTGTCGAGCTTGCGGGCGACGGTGACGCCCTTGCTCTTCATGGGCACGCAGATCAGCGATTTGTTGCGGTGAACGGGGCCGTCGCCGGTATTGGCCAGCAGGCAGATCCAGTCGGCCTGGGTGCCGTTGGTGATCCACATCTTGCCGCCGGTGATGAGGTAGTCGTCGCCGTCGGATTTCGCGGCGGTCTTGATCGAGGCGACGTCCGAACCCGCGCCGGGCTCCGAGACACCGATGCAGGCGACGTAGTCGCCGGAGATGGACGGGCTGAGAAACTCGCGCCGGACCTCATCCGAACCGAACCGCGCCAGCGCCGGCGTTGCCATGTCGGTCTGCACCCCGATCGCCATCGGTACGCCGCCGCAGGTAATGGCGCCGAGCTCCTCCGCCATCATCAGCGCATAGGAATAGTCGAGGCCGGAGCCGCCGAACGCGACAGGCTTGTTCAGGCCGAGGAAGCCGAGGCTGCCCATCTTCTTGAACAGCTCGTGCGCCGGGAAGATATCGGCCTTCTCCCATTCATCGACATGCGGATTGATCTCGTTGGCGATGAATTTCTGCAAGGAACGACGGATCTCGTCGTGGTCGGCAGTGAACAGCATTTACTTTCCTCGTCACAACCCCATCTGCCGGCTGGCGAGATCCTTCATGATCTCCTCGGTGCCGCCACCGATGGCGTTGACCTTGACCTCGCGGTAGATGCGCTCGGCCTTGATGCCGCGCATGAAGCCGGCGCCGCCGAAAATCTGCACGGCTTCCGAGGCGCAGAACGCCATGGTCTGCGTCGCCTGGTTCTTCATCATGCAGATTTCGGCGACCGGGCTCTCGCCCTGCTCCAGCCGCCAGGCCAGCAGTTCCAGCATCGCCTGCGACGCCGCGACCTTTTGCGCCATGTCGACGATCTTGTGGCGGATGACCTGGTGCTGAGCGAGCGGCTTGCCGAAGGTCTTGCGTTCCTTGGCGTAGGCGATCGCTTCATCGAGACAGACCCGCGCGAAGGCGGTGCAGCCCGCAGCCATGCCCATCCGCTCGCTGTTGAAATTCCGCATGATGATCTTGAAACCCTGGCCCTCCTCGCCGATCAGGTTGTCGGCCGGCACACGGCACTCGTCGAAATGCAGCGTCGCCGTGTCGGAGGCCCACCAGCCCATCTTCTTCAGCTTGGTGCGCGACAGGCCGGGCGTATCGCCCTCGATCAGGAGCAGGCTCACGCCACCGGCACCCTCGCCGCCTGTACGCACCGCAACGGTCAGATAATCGGCGCGGACGCCCGAGGTGATGAAGGTCTTTTCACCACTCACGACGTAGTGATTGCCGTCACGCCGCGCCCTGGTGCGGAGGTTCGCAACGTCCGATCCACCGCCCGGCTCGGTGATGGCGAGCGCGGAGATCTTCTCGCCGGAAAGCACCTGCGGCAGCACCCGCGCCTTGACCTCGGGCCGCGCTGCGCGAGCGATCGGCGGCGAGCCGATGGTGTGGCTCATCAGGCTGGCGCTGACGCCGCCGGCGCCTGCCCGCGCCAGCTCCTGGCTGGCCACGATCTTCATGAACTGGTCGGCGGCGATCCCGCCATATTCCTCGGGGAATCCGAGCCCCAACAGGCCGATCTCGGCCGCCTTGCGATAGAGCGCACGGGGGAATTCGCCGGCTTCGTCCCATTCATGGGCGAACGGCGCGATCTCCTTGTCGACGAACCGGCGCATGACGTCGCGGAAAGCGTCGTGCTCGGCGGTATAAAATGGGCTCTTCATGGCGTGCGCGCCTTCCACGACTTGTCTCGTTTCACCATGGCTGGAACATTGGCGGCTCACTTGCGCGGAGTGGCTGGGTGGTTCGTCGCACCTCGCCGGCCCGCGACCTAGCAACTCAACGCAAGACGATTTTCGTCCTCCGCAGGCCAACTCCAAATCAAAAAAGACTGCTGCACAAAACTCCGGCTGGCCTCCCAGGGCCATGCCGGGCATGGTGCACAGCAATAAAATTCAGGTGGCACAAGACCGCCGAGGGAGGGATTTTTGGCCGTTCGTTACTACGACTGGATCGCTCATCATGCGCGCCGCGCACCTCACAGGGTCGCGGCCATCGATCTCGCGAGCGAGCGCCGCTTCAGCTATGCGCAGCTTGACGCCCGCGTCTCGCGCCTCGCCTCGTTCTTCCGCCACACGCTGAATGTCTCGCGCGGCGACCGCGTCGCGGTACTGGCGCTGAACACGACCGACACGCTGGAGGTGCAGTTCGCCTGCGGGCGGCTAGGCGCGGTCTTCGTGCCGCTGAACACCCGGCTCACCGTTCCCGAGCTTCAATTCATCACCGCCGATTGTGCGCCGAAGGTGATGATCCACGACACTGATCTCGCCGAGACGGCGCTCACTGTGGCAAAGCTCTGCAACGTCGCCACCAGCTTGCTGCTTGGCCCCGGCGGCGGCTATGAGGCCGGCATCGCCTCTGCAAAACCGCTCGATCGCGCCGAGGACGTCACGCTCGATGACGTCTCGACCATCATGTACACGTCGGGCACGACGGGACATCCGAAGGGCGCGACCATCACCCATGGCATGACCTTCTGGAATTGCGTCAATCTCGGCGGGCCCGCCTGTATCGGACCGTCCTCGGTGCTGCTCACCGTGCTGCCGCTGTTCCACACCGGCGGGCTCAACTGCTACACCAACCCCGTGCTGCATGCCGGCGGCACCGTGATGATCATGCGCGCGTTCGATCCCGGCATCGCGCTCGGCCTGATCAACGATCCCGCGCAGGGCATCAACGTGTTCTTCGGCGTGCCCGCGATCTATCAATTCATGGCGCAGCAGCCGGCCTTCGCGACAACTGATCTTTCCCGGCTGATCGTCTGCGGTGTCGGCGGCGCTCCGATGCCGGTGCCGCTGCTAAAGGTGTGGGAGGCGCGCGGCGTCGCGCTTCAGCAGGGCTACGGCATGACCGAGACGTCGCCGGCCGTGCTGGTGCTCGACCGTGAGGACGCGGCACGCAAGGCCGGCTCTGCCGGCAAGCCGGTGCTGCACACCGAGGTGCGCATCGTGCGCCCGGACGGCAGCGATGCCGATGTCGGCGAGCTCGGTGAGCTCTGGGTCAAGGGACCGAACATCACGCCGGGCTACTGGAACAGGCCGGAAGCAAACAAATCCTCCTTCACCGACGGCTGGCTGCACACCGGCGATGCGACACGCGTGGATGACGAAGGCTTCTACTACATCGTCGACCGCTGGAAGGACATGTACATCTCCGGCGGCGAGAACGTCTATCCGGCTGAAGTGGAGAACGTCCTGCATCAGCTCACCGCGATCGCGGAGGCAGCCGTGATCGGCATTCCCGATCCGCAATGGGGCGAAGTCGGCCTCGCCATCGTTGCTGTCAAACAGGGGCAGCGATTGACCGAGACTGATGTCCTTGCGCATTGCGCAGCCAATCTCGCGCGCTTCAAATGCCCGCGCCAGGTCCGCTTCGTCGATGCGCTGCCGCGCAACGCCACCGGCAAGATCCACAAGCCGACCCTGCGCAAGGAATTCTCGGTCGCTTCCGAGGTCGACAAGAAAGTCGCCAACGCCTGATCAAAGCGCCCCTCGCGGGCGCTTTCGTTTTTCGACGTGCCTGCTCCAACCCAGAACAATCGCAAGGAAATTTCATGAACAAGAAACTCTCCCTGCTTGCCGCAGCAACCGCGTTGACGCTGCTCACGATCCAGGGCGCGTCCGCCCAGAAGGCGTACGACACCGGCGTCACCGACACCGAGATCAAGCTCGGCAATGTCGAGGCTTATTCGGGACCTGCTTCCGCTTACGGCGTCATCGGCAAGACCGAGGAAGCCTATTTCAAGATGATCAACGATCAGGGCGGCATCAACGGCCGCAAGATCAACTGGATCTCCTATGACGACGGCTACTCGCCGCCGAAGACAGTGGAGCAGATCCGCAAGCTGATCGAGAGCGACGAGGTCTTCCTGGTGTTCAACGCGCTGGGCACGCCAACCCAGACCGCCGTGCAGAAATATCACAACTCCAAGAAGGTGCCGCAGCTGTTCCTTGCCACCGGCGCCAGCAAGTGGAACGATCCGCACAACTTCCCCTGGACCATGGGCTTCCAGCCGAGCTACCGGGTCGAGGCGCGGATCTTCGCCAAATACATTCTGAAGGAGAAACCGGACGCGAAGGTTGCGATCTTCTATGCCAATGACGATTTCGGCAAGGACTACCTTGCCGGCATCAAGGATGTGTTCGGTGACAAGGCTTCGAAGCTGATCGTGGCCGAAGAAAGCTACGAGACGTCGGAGCCGTCGATCGACGCCCATATCGTCAAGCTCAAGGACACCGGCGCCGATACGTTCGTCAACATCGCGACGCCCAAGTTCGCGGCGCAGGCGATCAAGAAGATCGCCGAGCTGGGCTGGAAGCCGATGCATCTGATGACCGACGTGTCGGTGTCGATCGGTGCTGTGATGAAGCCCGCCGGCCTCGAGGCCTCCGAAGGCGTGCTCTCGGCCGGCTATCTCAAGGATGCCTCGGATCCGCAGTGGAAGGACGATGCCGGCATGAAGAAGTTCATGGCCTTCATCGAGAAGTACATGCCCGGCGCGAACATCTCGGACGCCAATCTGGTCTATGGCTACGCCGCAGCCCAGACCATGGTGCAGGTGCTGAAGCAGGCGGGCGACAATCTCACCCGCGAGAACGTGATGAAGCAGGCCGCCAGCCTGAAGGACTTCACCCCCGACACGCTGATTCCGGGGATCACGATCAACACCTCGGCCACCGACTTTGCGCCGATCGAGCAGCTCAAGATGTGGCGGTTCAAGAGCGGCCAGTGGGAGCTGTTCGGCCCCATCATCAGCGCAGAACCGAGCGGCTAGTTGCGATCGGAAATTGCCGACACGCGCGGGATGGCGGTCGAAAGGCCGCCATCTTTTTGATCGCCGTCGCGCACGTCCCGGCTCACATCGATGGCCACGACGGAAAGGCCGAGACGGCGCGCATCGCCAACACCCCTGAGCACGGGGCAGGCCCATGCCAGGGTGGCGACGCCTGATTTCGGCAGATCCAGGCTGAGCGTGTAGCGGTCGCAACCGATCTCGATCGCGGCGGGATCCACACGCGCACCGTCGAGATAGAATTGCGTGCCGATCTTGTCGAGCGGCGCACGCAGCGCAGGGCTTTGGATGCAGACCGTATTGCGCCCAGCCGTTCCCTTGATGCGAACGGCCGCCTGCGGCTCGCTCCAGCGAAATGTGTAGCCGGCCGCCGTCTCCTCGGCGTGAAATCCGATCTGCGCGAGAACGTGATCGCCGAGCAGTTTCGGCGCAGGCCTGACGTGCCCGCGAACGCGACGGATACATTCGAGCCGCTGCAGGCGGATCAGCGATGCGATGTAGCGTTTCATCCAATGGGCGATGGCGTCGCTCGACCCGACCACCGCCAGTCCCGTCAACATCGATCGTGCATGTACGACGGCGAACCGTGCGGCGAGACGTGGACGGATATCGCCGAGCAGCGCCGGCGCGGTCCAGCGCCACATGGCCCGCAGCTTCTCGTCGAACCGCCTCCAGCCCCCGTAGCGCATCAGCGCGTTCAGTGCATGGAGGGCAAGCGCACCATCGAAATTGTACGGCTCGCTCCATTCGCGGGGAATCTCGAGCAGCTCCCAGCCCGGATCGTGTCGATCCTCGCTGAGATAACGGATCTCGCCCTGCACGAAATCGAGCGTGAACGTCTTCAGCTCGCCGATCCGGCCGACGTAATAGTGATGGAAGCGCGCCTCCTCGAGATAGCCGATGGCGTAACCCCGCGCAAAATATCCGGCGGCGAGCACCCATTCGGCGAAATGACCTAGCTCTTCGCGCAGGCCCCCGCACTCCTCATAGACGTCACGCCGCGTCACGAAGCACTGGTCGAGCACCTTGCGCCAGGGATGCTGCTTCATGCCGAACTCGATGTCGGCCTGGTACATCGCGGCCTCCGCCTCCGACAGGCGGTTGTGGCAGATCGGGACCGAGCGGCAGGAAAACCCGGCCCAATCGGGATGATCGTCGATCGCGCGGATGCAGAGCGCAATCACGTCGGGCTCCGGCCGGCAATGCGATTCCGTAAAGAACAGATAGCGGCCGCGCGCCCTGGAGGCGCCGATTGCGCTGAGCCCGATATCGTGAACGGAGTCGGCGAATTCGAGGTGCGCCCGGTCGCCCGCGAGCTGCTTCAGCTCCGCGAGCGCCGTGAAATCGCGCGGCACGACCAGAATAATCTCATAGAGAGACCGGTCCGCCGTCTGCGCCGTCCAGCCGAGCCAGGATTGCTCCCATTGCCCGCGGTGAGATTCGAGCGGGATGATGACGGAGAACAGCGGCCGGTCGGGACCCAAGCCGGATTTCATGCCGGATTTCACCCCTCAACATGATCGCGCGGGACGCCAATTCGGGCGCAGGTTCAGGCAGGCAAAAACAGCGCAAAAGACTCGTCGACGGTACGCCGAAGGTGATCGCGATACAGCTTGTAATTCACCTGGTCCGGTGCGATCCGGCCCACAGCCGGATCGACGATATTCCGTGCCGGCACATAGGCAATGGGTGCCGCGACCGGCGTCAGCTGCGAGCCGGCGCCGGCGCGCAGCGTCGAGATGATGCCATACATCGCGCCGGACACGGTTGGCCGCGATACCGTGATCACGCGATGCTGGCCATGCTTGTTGATGACAAGATAGATGAAACCCGACTGATGCGGCACGGCGACTTCGCCGGTGTGCTCATAGGCCGCATCGGTCCGCTCGCCCTCGCGGAAGACCAGCGAGGAGACCTTCGGCTCCCAGACGATCTCGGTGCGATAGGCAAAGATCGCATCCTTGTCGCCAAAGGACGGCCGCAGCGTGATGTAGACATCTTCCAGCCAGGTCACGGCGCGATGCGAATAGGAGCCGAGGCTGTCAGGCGCGACGTCGTTGCCTGCCACGGGCGCTGGCGTCACCGTGGTCTTGCGCAGGGACACGCCCAGCGCCTGCTCGAGCCGGACCGTGGTCGCCAGGGTAAACGGGCGGCGGCCGCCGAGCGCCTTCTCCAGCGTCGACAGGCTGAGCTTGGCCTGCTCGGCCAGCGCCTGCCGCGAAATCCGGCGCCTTGCGATTTCCTCGCGGATCGTCTCCGCAACCTCGCGGCTTTGTTCGTCCGAAAGCTGCCCGTCGTTGAGTTTATCCGGCGTCTGCATCGTTAACCCTGCTCCACTGCGGCCAGTCTAGCAGGGCGGACAAATCAGCACAAAACCGGACATGGCCGCCAAGACGGCAGCCGGCAAGGCCAGCCGCGGCGGAACATTGCCGATCAATCTGCTCGCGACAACGCCCCCTCCCGACCGATGCTCAGGGGCGTGAAACACTTTCGGGAGCAGGCCAAATGGACAATTACGACGCGGTTGATAGCGACGAACACCCCTGGCTTGGGAGGCTGATCAAGGTCGGCCTGTTCCTTCTGGCGCAAAGCATCGCCGTGCTCCTGGTCAGTTTCGTGGCCCTGCTGGTGAGCTTCGAGACCTCCTGGTCGGCGACGACCGAGCAAGCCGGCCTGCTCCAGCCCGGCGACGCCAAGTCCGGCAGCCTCCTCCTGAAGGAGGACGGCGCCACCACCGAAGCCATCCGTCTCGGGATCGATGTCGACATCACGGTGTCCGGCCCGACGCTGCGCACGCGCGTCACGCAGGTCTTCCGTAACCCGACCAAGGACTGGGTCGAGGCGACCTATGTCTACCCGCTTGCCGCCGACGGCGCCGTCGACACGCTCAAGATGGTGGTCGGCGACCGCGTCATCGTCGGCGACATCAAGGAGCGGCAACAGGCGCGCGTGATCTACGAACAGGCGCGTCGCAACGGACAGAAGGCCGCGCTCACGGAGCAGGAGCGGCCGAACATCTTCACCAATTCGGTCGCCAATATCGGCCCCGGCGAAACCGTGCTGGTACAGATCGAATATCAGGAGCCGGTGCATCAATCCGGCAACGAATATTCGCTGCGCGTGCCGCTCGTGGTCGGGCCGCGCTACAATCCGGCGCCGATCGTGCAGAGCGTCGACTTCCGCAAGGACGGCTCCGGCTGGGGCGCAACCAGTTCCGATCCGGTGCCCGACCGTGACCGCATCTCGCCGCCGGTGCTCGATCCCGCCAAGAGTGCGCCGATCAATCCGACCAGCATCGCGGTGCACCTGAAAGCCGGCTTTGCGCTCGGCGAGGTGAAGAGCCACCATCACAACGTCAAGATCGAGAGCCCGGACAACACGACGCGAGTCGTGACGCTTGCCGACGGCACCGTGCCGGCCGACCGCGATTTCGAGCTGACCTGGAAGCCGGCGGCCGAGAAGGCGCCGTCGGTCGGCCTGTTCCGCGAGCATGTCGGCGACGCCGACTATCTGCTCGCCTTCGTCACGCCGCCGGCCGCCGAGCAGGCAACACAGAAGCCGCTGCCGCGCGAAGTGGTGTTCGTGATCGACAATTCCGGCTCGATGGGCGGCACCTCGATCGAACAGGCCAAGGCAAGCCTGCTCTATGCGCTCGGCCGTCTCCAGCCGAACGACCGCTTCAACGTGATCCGTTTCGACGACACCATGGACGTGCTGTTTCCGACCTCGGTGCCGGCCGATACCGCCCATGTCGGCGAAGCGACGTCATTCGTCAGCGCATTGCAGGCGCGTGGCGGCACCGAGATGGTGCCGGCGATGCGTGCGGCACTGACCGACAAGATCGGCGATACCAACATGGTTCGCCAGATCGTGTTCCTCACCGACGGCGCGATCGGCAACGAACAGCAATTGTTCGAGACCATCACCGCGATGCGCGGCCGCTCGCGCATCTTCATGGTCGGCATCGGCTCCGCGCCCAACACCTATCTGATGACGCGGGCTTCCGAGCTCGGCCGCGGCGCCTTCACCCACATCGGCTCCGTCGAGCAGGTCGAGGAGCGCATGCGCGGCCTGTTCGCCAAGCTGGAGAACCCCGCCGTGACCGGCCTTACCGCAAAATTCTCCGACGCCAAAGCCGACGTCACGCCCGCGATCATTCCCGACGTCTATCGCGACGAGCCGCTTGTGCTCGCAGCAAAGCTCGACAAGCTCGCTGGCTCGCTGGAAATCAAGGGCCGCGTCGGCGACCGGCCGTGGTCGGTGACATTGCCGCTGCAAAATGCCGCCGAGGGCAAGGGCCTGTCAAAGCTCTGGGCCAGGCGCAAGATCGGCGACGCCGAGGTGGCGCGGACGCTCCGCGAGAAGACACCGGAAGACACGGACAAGGCGATCCTTGCGCTGGCGCTCGACCATCAGATCGTCACGCGACTGACCAGCCTTGTCGCGGTCGACAAGACGCCGAGCCGTCCCGAAGGCCAGCCGCTCAAGCTCAGCGAGCTTCCGATCAACCTGCCGGCAGGCTGGGATTTCGCGAAGGTGTTCGGCGAACGGCCGCAGCTGACGCCGACACAGTTGCGCGAGCGCCGCGCCGATGCGGGCCAGCCTGCAGCAAGGCGGCCGGCTCCCGTCACACCGGATGCGATCCGCCTGCCCAAGACATCGACCTCAGCCGCGCTGAAGATGATCGCGGGCCTGATCATAATCGTACTTGCCTTGATCCTGTTCGTGTTCAACCGGCGTCAGTCCTTGCTCACTGACGCCGCTTGAGAGAGGAGCGCCCCGAACTCCTCTTGCTTGGCGCGCGCGGCTGCCCGTCCCGAAACCAACGGCCGCGCGCGCTTTTTTTCTTCTCGTCATTGCGAGCGCAGCGAAGCAATCCAGACTGCCTCCGCCGAAAGACTCTGGATTGCTTCGCTGCGCTCGCAATGACGGTGGAGAGACCAATGCCACGCTTCGTCTCGCCTCTGGTCCTCGTGTTGGTCGGCGCCATCCTGTTCGGCGACGGCGCCTACATCCACGCCAAGGCGTGGCTCGCGCAGATGCTCCTGGTGCGTGCGTTCGACCGGAGTGTTGCGACCGGCCACCCGGTCAAGCCATGGTCCTGGGCCGATACCTGGCCGGTGGCGCGGATCGAGGTCAAGCGGATCGGCGCCAGCGCCATAGTGCTGGACGGCACGAGCGGACAGGCGCTTGCTTTCGGACCGGGCCATCTCCACCAAACGGTGGATGCCGGCGAGCGCGGCGCTGCTGTATATGCTGCTCATCGCGATACACATTTCCGCTTCCTGCGGGATGTTGCCATTGGTGACGTGATCGATGTCACACGCAGTGACGGCAAACGCTTTCGCTATCGCGCGGATTCCTCCGCGATCGTGCGTTTCGACGCATCGGGCATCGATCCCGCAACGCAGGATTTCGAGCTTGTGCTTGCGACATGCTGGCCGTTCGACGCCGTCACGTCGGGCCCCGAACGGTATCTGCTGCATGCCACCCTGATCGGGGATGGTGAATAGCCGTTCGCAATCGCGCCCATCCGGGATCGATCGAGCTCTCGCAAGCCATGCTTGGCGCATGCGACAACCAGCTTTGCTGGAACCGCTGAACTGGTGCAGCCAGCCGAAGACCTATAGAGGGGCCAGCGATTTCTGCAGCCGAGCTGGGCGGGAAGAAGGGGTAAATGGACGAAGAGTTTAGGCAGCGTCTCGACCAGCGATTGGAGCAGCTCGAAAACCGCGTCGCCCTGCTGGAACGGAATCTGGATCTGGTCGCGGCCGGTCAGAGACGCTCCTCGCTTCGCAGCCTCTGGCGGCGTCCACCGATGTGGACGTTCGAGCAATATCCGGCGCGAATGCTCAACCTGAACGCGTTCAACTCCGCACCCGCGATCCCTGCGACAGCGCCGCGGATCGCGATGGTCACGCCAAGCTACAATCACGCGCAATATCTCGGCGCCACGATCGACAGCATTCTGAGCCAGGCCTATCCGAACCTCTATTATCACGTGCAGGATGGCGCCTCGATCGACGGCACGATCGATCTCCTGAAGAGCCGCAGCGACAGCATCAGCTGGAGGAGCGAACCGGACAAGGGTCAGTCCAACGCCATCAATCTCGGCTTTGCCGGCGTCGACTGCGAGATCATGGCCTATCTCAACAGCGACGACGTGCTGCTGCCCGGAACGCTCGCTCATGTCGTCAACTATTTCATGTCGCATCCCGATGTCGACATCGTCTACGGCAACCGCATCTTCATCGATCGCGAAGGACTCGAGGTCGGTCGTGCCGTGTTGCCCCGCCATGACGGCAAGGTGCTGCGATATGCCGACTACATTCCGCAGGAGACGATGTTCTGGCGCAAGCACGTGTGGGACAAGCTTGGTGCGATCGACGAAAGCTTCCACTACGCGATGGACTGGGACTTCATCCTGCGGGCGCAAGCCGCCGGATTCAAGTTCGCGCGGCTACCGCGGTTTCTGTCCTGCTTCCGTATTCACGACGCGCAGAAGACGGCGGCGACCTACGCGATCGGCGTCAGGGAGATGGGCATCTTGCGGCGCCGCGTTCTCGGATTCGATCCGACGCAGATGCAGATCCGGCGCGCCATCGCGCCTTATCTCGTCCGGCAGCTGGCCTATCATTATGCCTACAAGCTGGGGGTCCTGCGATACTGACGCGGACAAGACGCGAGCCGGCGATTGACATTGCCGCTTGCGATCCGCCGCGCATTCCGCCATGCGGCATGCAGCCCTGCCGGTTGCCACTCCACTCAACTCGCCATACAACAAGGTGACGCGCCACCAAGAAGAACAAAAGGTGAGGTCACGCCATGGAAGCCCAGATCTCTAAAGCACTGGTCGCTCAAGCACAGGTCTCTGCCGCGCCGGCTCCTGCCCGCTCATGGTCGCCGCCCCCTGATGCCAGCGGCATCGTCAAGGGCATCCACGCCATGCTGCATCCGCGCAACATCGTGCTGGTGGGCGCGACCGACAAGCCCGGCAACTACGCCGAGCGCATCTGGAACAATCTGGTCAGATATGGCTTCGAGGGCGGGCTCTATCCTGTCAACGCCAAGCGCGAAACCATCTGGGGCGTGCCCTGCTACAAGGATTTTGCCAGCCTCCCCGAGAAGCCAGATCACGTTCTGGTGCTGGTGCCCGCGCGCTTTGCCGTGCAGGTGATCCGCGACGCAGCTGCTGCCGGCGCGCGGTCGGCCACCATCGTCACGTCGGGTTTCAGCGAACTGCAGGATGAGGAGAGCCAGAAGCTTGCCGCCGAGCTGCAACGGGCCGTGCGTGAGACCGGGCTCGCCGTCACCGGCCCGAACTGCCTCGGCAATTTGAGCGCCGGCGAAAAACTCTTCACCAATATCGACGACCGCATCGTCACCATGGAACAGGGCGCGGTGGCGATCGCAGGCCAGTCCGGCGCCATCGTCATGGCAATCCGGCAGGCGCTGGAGGATCGCGGCGTCGGTGTCGGCTACATGGTCACGACCGGCAACGAAACCGGGCTCGAGACACCCGACCTGATGCGCTATTTCGCCGAAGATCCGAGCGTCAAGGTGATCGTGGTCTATCTCGAAGGCGTGCGTAACACCAAGGCCTTTCGCGACGCCTGCAAGGCGGCGCGTGCCGCGAGCAAGCCGGTGATCGCGCTCAAGCTCGGATCATCGGAAGGCGGCCGCGCTGCAGCGATGGCGCACACCGGTGCGCTGGCGGGCTCGATCGAGACGTTCGACGCGATCGCAACCCGCGAAGGCGTGATCCGCGTCGCCGGGCTCGACGAATTGATCGAGACCACCGAATGCTTCGTCCACGCCGCCATGCCCAAGGGCGACCGGCTCGCCGCCGTCACGCTGTCCGGCGGCAAGCGCGGCATGCTGCTCGACGCCTTCTATGCCGAGGGCCTGAATTTCGCGCCGCTCAGTCCACATGTCGGCAGCGAACTCGCCAAGATGCTCGGCCCGGGGTCGATCGTCGGCAATCCGCTCGACGCCGGCTTTGCGGCGGTGGTCGATCCCTCCGTCTACATGAAGTCGATCAAGCTGATGATCGACGACCCGGATATCGACATCGTCATCGTCGACGCCGAATTTCCAAAAGTGCCGCACGAGCAGCGCGAGCGCAATTTGCGCATCGTCAACGAGATGGCGAGCCGAGCCGCAAAGCCCGTGATCTATATCAGCGCGATGTCGATCGGCTTCACCGAGTTCACCAAGGGCCTGCGCAAATCGCTGCCGCACCTCGCGGTGATGCAGGGCATGGACCGCGCGGTGACCGCCATCAAATCGCTGCTCGCCTATGCCAGGCTGCGCAAAGAGGTGCCCGACATCGTCTCGAGCTCGAAGCCCGCGGCGCGCGCCGTGCTGGAGAAGGCGCTGGCATCAGCAAGCGGTGCCGCGCTCGACGAGGTCGCTTCGAAGAAGTTGCTGAAGGCCTACGGCATCCCGGTCTCGAAGGAGGGAATCGCGCAGACTGCAGCGGAGGCCGTGAAGATCGCCAAGCAGATCGGCTTTCCGGTCGTGGCCAAAGTCGTCAGCGCCGAGATCCTGCACAAATCCGATATCGGCGGCGTGGTGCTGAACCTCAACAGCGCAGCCGAGGTGAAGAAGGCTTTTTCCGACATCACCGCGCGGGTGAAGAAGCTGAAGGGCAAACCAAGACTCGACGGCATCCTGATCGCGCAGCAGGTCAAGGCCGACCTCGAGCTCGTGGTCGGCGCGTCGCTCGACGCCGAGATGGGGCCGGTCGTGCTGTTCGGCACCGGCGGCATCGATATCGAGCTGATGAAGGACGTGGCGCTGGCTGGCGCCCCCCTGGACGAGGCCGAGGCGCGGCTGCTGATCGGGCGCACCAAGGCCGGCATCAAGATGCGCGGCTATCGCGGCAAGCCGGCGTTGCATGAGACCTCGGCCGTGAAGGCGCTGGTCGGCCTGTCCAATCTGATCGCGGATGCCGGCGACCGGATCGCGTCGATCGACGTCAATCCGTTCCTGATCAATGCGAAAACCGGTGTCGCGGTCGATGCGCTGATCGTTCTGAACAATGCGGCGGCCAAACGCGCCGCCGGGCATTGATGTCGCGTAGGGCGGATCAGCACTGCATAATCCGCCAATTTTGCACCACTGATGATAGAAGACGGCGGGTTACGCTTCCGCCTTCGCTCTTCGAGCTACGGCGGACAAGTCGTTAACCCGCCCCCGCTACCATTGCGACCATCCGGACTCCTTCCAACTTCCCCGCTTTGGTCGTAAAATCGCTACCCTATGGCACGCGCGAGCAATCTGGTGATCGGAACGACGACGCTGGCGGTGATCGCCGTGGCGTTCGGCGGCCTGCTCGGTGTGCAGAAATGGCGCGCCATCCAGAGCCGCAGCCAGTTGCGCGTCGTGTTCGAAGGCGGTTCCGCGAGCGGCCTGCGCCGCGGCGGCCCGGTCAATTTCGACGGCGTGCCCGCCGGCCAGATCCTGTCGATCAAGCTGGACAGTCCGCGCAAGGTCGTCGCGCTGGTGTCGCTCGACAACACCGCGCCGATCCGCAAGGACACGGTCGCCGGCATCGAGTTCCAGGGCCTCACCGGTGTCGCTGCGGTCTCACTGATCGGCGGCGCCCCGTCCGCGCCGCCGGTGCCGCTGGACTCGGACGGCATTCCCGTGTTGACCGCCGATCTCAGCGATGCCGAATCCATCGTCGACACGCTGCATAGCGTCGATCGCACGATCGTCAGCAACGCGCCGGCGATCAAGGACGGCCTGCGCACGTTCGAAAACTATACCGGCGACCTCAGGGGCAAGGGCGACGAGATCGACGCGGTGATGCTCAAGGTCGACAATGCGTTTGCCGGCTTCGACAAGGCGGTCACCAAGATCGAGGGCGTGGTGCCCGGCTTCGTCGACGGCAAGGCCGACGAGTTGTTCGAAAAGGTGAAGGGGCTGCACGAGCTCGCCGACACCATGAAGAAGAAATCGGCGAGCTTCCTCGAGGATACGCGCCGCTCGCTGCTCGACGTCAGCGAGGCCGCCAACAAGATGAGCGGGACGCCCACGCCTGCCGCCGCTCCGCGTCCGCCGCGCAAACCAACGCAGCCAAAGCGATAGAGCCTACCAGGTGTAGCGCACGACGCCCTTGCCGGCGTAGGAGCGCGTGACGTTCGAGAACTCGCCCTCGAAAGTGGCCGACGCGGACCAGCCGTTCATCCAGTTCATCTGTATCGACGCCGTCGTCAGCGCGGAGTCGCGCGCCAGTGCGGCACCGTTCACGACGAAGGCCGATCCCGGCAGCGTCTGGAACACCGCGCCGATCGTGCGATCCGGATTGAAATCATGCGCCCAGGCGGCGCGGCCGCGCAGCGTCAGCACGCCGCCGGCTGCGGCGAACGATCTGTCGGCGCGCAGGCCGAGCTCGGTGCGGGTGCTGGTCACGTCCTTGGCGGCATAATTGAGCGCGAAGGTGTTGTTGCCGACCACCGCGAATTCCGAATAGCTCGGCAGGCTGAACATCGTGGCCTGGAGCGCGGCATAGGGCGTCAGCCCGATCCACGGCGTTGCCTGGCGATAGCCGCCCTCGATACGGCCTGAAACGGCGTTGGCGTTGAATTGCGCCCGCAGCTGATCGGAGCCGGCCGCGGTGACGATGCGGTTGGTGGTGACATCCTGCCAGCCATAGGCCAGCGCGGCCGTGACATAGGCAGGCCCCGCATTGTGGCGAACGAACGCGCCGGCCTGGAACAGATCCGAGTGGCCCCAGCCCAGTCCGTTGACGCCGAAGCCGGTGCCGCCGCCGGCGAGCGCGAAGCCCGCGACCGTCGAGGGCGAGAAGCGATAGTCAAGGCCGACCGCGGTCCCGTAGACGCTGCTGGTCGTATTGTTGGAGCCGAGTGCCGTGCGACCGTCGGTGGTCTGCGAGCCGCCGTAGCCGGCCGCCCAGACATCCCAGCGCTGCTCGAATGTCGGCGGTGGCGCCTTGCGGTAGATCGAGGCAAGGGCGTCGCTGGGGCGCTTGCCTGATGCGGCGTAGGCAGTCGCACTGGTCTCGTCGGCGTAAGGCGTCGCGCCGCCCTCGCCGCTACGCCCCGAGCCGAACACGTCGGTCAACAGGCTCATGAACAGGTTCATCGCATTGAACGTCGTCTGCTGCGATCCCGTTGCGGATTCACCGGAGGCCTGCGTGAGGCCGGCGGGACCGAGACCCGCGAATTCGGCCGGCAGGACACCATTGGTGTTGAAGAAGTTCTGTAGTGTCGTGGCAACGTTCTGCTGGTTGACGTTGAGCGCGTATTTCGCGCCGTAGTTCAGCGTGAAATCGAGAAAGACCTCGTTCGATCCGACGGTCGTCGTGCCGATGAGGCCACCCGGCGCGGCAACGCTCGTAAAATTACCGGTGGCAGTGCCGAAGAAGTCCATGATCGCGTAGTGCTTCTTCACCATGCTGCCGGGATACAGCGAGACGCCGACGGTGCCGCTCAGCGAAACATTGCCGGCGACGAGCGCATGGCTCGTGCTGGATCCGCTACCCACCTGCACAACATAGACCGAGCCGGGCTGAAGGGTGAGATCGCCCTGGACCTGCATGCTCGAGCCTGGCCCGCCGTCGCCGGGCGCGTAGATGCCGCCGTTGGCGATGAGTGTGTTGCCGACGATGCCGGCGCCATACAGCGCGGCTCCCGCATTCACCGTGGTCAGGCTCGATTGCGAGATGTCGCCATCGACGCGCAGGATGCCGCCATTCACGGTCGTCGTGCCGGTGTAGGTATTGGTGCCGGAGAGGACCAGCGTTCCGCTGCCGACTTTTTCGAGCGAGCCTGATCCCGCGGGACCGCAGCCGCAGGGATTGAAATCGCCGATGACACCGCTGACTTCGGTCGACAAATTGTTGCCGCCGACAACGAGCGTGTTGCCACCACCGATGTAATAGAAGCCGCTGCCTTGGATCGATCCGGCAGTGACGCGGCCGTCGCCGTTCAGGCCGACGCTACCGCCGAAATCGACGATGCCGGTACCGCTGGTGATGAAACGCGCGTTGCCGCCGGTCGAATTGTCGAAGAACGAGGTCTGGCCGCCGCTCTTTGTGATGATCGTGGCATTGCCGGCCGTCGAGAACGCACCGAAATCGGTGATGCCGTTGGCCTCGTTGATGATCGTTGCATTGCCGGCGGTCGCCGTGCTGCCCGGCACGGCGCCGAAGGTCGTGCCGCCAAAATCCTTGTTGACGATGGTCGCCGAGCCCGCCGAGGATTGATCGATGAACGCGGTCGAGCCGCTGTTCTGGTTGGTGATGCTGGCCGAGCCCGCATTGGTCTGGCTAAAGAAGGCGACCAAGCCGCCGTCATTGGTGATGGTCGCCTGTCCGGCGGTCGCGGTATGGGTGCCGGTCCCGGTCGGATCACCGAAATAGATCTGGCCGTTGTTGGTGATCGCCATGGTGCCGGCGGACGTCGCATTGAGAAACATCGTCACGCCGGAGAAGGCGTTCGACAGCGACGTGACACCCGACATGTCGGCGTTGACGATCTTGAAGAAGCCCTCGTTGGTGACGGCGCCGATGATGCTGGCGGTATGGGTCGCGTCACCAAGCTGCAGCGAGCCGCAGGTGCAGATGAACGTGTCGCCGGTATAGGTGTTGGCGCCAAGCAAGGTCAGGAAACCGGGCCCCTGTACGGAGATGCCGCCGGTACCGACGATGCGCGACGCGATCACGGCCGAGGGATCCCCGGTACCGGTCACATCATTGGTGAAGAAGGTGGTGCCGCCCGTGGCCAGCCTGAGGTCACCGCCCTGAATGGTGTAGATCGAGCCATCGCCGGTGAGGTCGAAGCCCACGAGGCTGGTGAGCTGCACGCCGCCCGGCGTGACGGTCACGGTGCCGCCCGTCGCCGGCGTCGAGGGACCGCTGCTGCCGAACAGCGTGCCGGCCGACGCGGGATCATAGGCCGTGCTGGTCGAGCCGAAGAAATCGGTCCAGTTGGTCGTGGTGTTGTCCCAGACGCCACCGCCGCCGTTGACCGAACCGTTGGGTGTGGTCTGCGATCCGTTGAAGATCTGCTGGGCGGACGCGGGGGTCACCACAACGGCCACGCTCATGGCAAGACCGAGCCAGAGTGCCGCGCCAACCGCGGCAACGCTCCGGCGCGCGCAACCCTGCCCGCTCGATGGCAACCCAGCCCCCACCTTCAGCCCCTCATTCACGGCGCTCTCAGCGGCGCCGTGGGGAACCTAAAACATGGGGGTGGCCAGTAGAACTACGGGTGGGTCAGAATCCGCCTCTGACGCCGCAACTTAAGCAGATTCGACACGTGTTGTTGCAACCGGGCCACGTTTTGACACGATCAGCTCCCAGTCCGCGCACACGAAACTGCGTCAGAATGTCCGCCCATGTGTACGGCCATTCACATCTTTAAGCCGGATCGACCTAATAATTGCTCGGCGCAGCCTCGTTCGGGATGCCGTCGATCGGACATTCGGCTGTGCCCGCAGTCGAGCGCGTCATCGCCTCGACCATGTCGCGGGTGCCTTCCGGATCGGCGATCCAGTTCTTGTAGAAATCATAGGGGCAGGCCGCGACGCCGCGCGGGCCTTCACCGGAATTGATCATGCCGGTGTAGCCACGGTGGACCAGCTTGTAGAGATGGTTCTGCGACTGGCCGTTGCGGCGGGCATCGCGGATCAGATGCTTCGAGAGCTGGGCATATTGGATGCCGTACTCCTCCTCACCGCACTCGCCGAGCGTGCGGCCGTCGAAGCCGATAATCGCGGAGTGGCCGAAATAGGAATAGACGCCGTCGAAGCCGGCGGCATTGGCGACCGCGACATAGACATTGTTGGCCCACGCCATCGCCTTTGAAATCAGAACCTGCTGCTCCTTGGCCGGGTACATGTAGCCCTGGCAGCGCACGATCAACTCGGCACCCTTCATGGCGCAATCGCGCCAGATCTCCGGAAAATTGCCGTCGTCGCAGATGATCAGGCTGACCTTCATCCCCTTCGGGCCTTCGGAGACATAGGTGCAATTGCCGGGATACCAGCCCTCGATCGGCACCCACGGCATGATCTTGCGATACTTCTGCGCGATCTCACCCTTGTCGTTCATCAGGATCAGGGTGTTGTAGGGCGCCTTGTGCGGATGCTCCTCGTGGCGCTCGCCGGTCAGCGAGAACACACCCCACACCTTGGCCTTGCGGCAAGCTTCGGCGAAAATCGCAGTCTCTTCACCAGGCACGGCGGACGCCGTCTCGTACATCTCCTTGGAATCGTACATGATGCCTTGCGTGGAATATTCCGGGAAGATCACGAGGTCCATGCCGGGCAGGCCGGCCTTCATGCCCACCAGCATGTCGGCGATCTTGCGAGCGTTGTCGAGCACCTCGGCCTTGGTGTGCAGGCGGGGCATCTTGTAGTTCACCACTGCGACGCCGACGGTGTCGTTGCTGCTGGAAATATCGCCGTGAAGCATTTGGGCCGCTCCTGTCTTTTATTTGTTGAGATTGTCGCGAAGGTCAGTGGCTGATCATCCAGGGCCGCGCCGTCGGGAAACCCTTGGCGCCGCTCTTCGTCTTGGTCACCAGCCGCGCCGGCTTCTTCCTGTCGGTCCCGCCCTTGTCCTTCACGGTCTTGCCCGATGAGCAGCAGCCGCAACCGGGGCCATGCGAGGCCTTGTATTGCGCCAGCGTCTGCGGCGCGTGCGTGCTGCGCTCGTTGACGGCGTGCGCCTTGCGCTTGTCGGCCGGCATGCAGAAGAAATTCGGCGCGGTCAGGATCACGCGCGGCGATGAGACTTCGCAATGCGGGCAATCCTGCGGATCGTCGCATTCCGCCATCGGGCGCAGGTCCTTGAACGGACCGCAATCGTCACAGAGATATTCATAGACCGGCATCGCATCATCCCTACGCTATTGCCTGTGAGAGAACGCCTCGCGGCGGATGCGGGGCGACGAAGCAGCGCCGTCCCGCATCCCGTCGCGCAGGGATTATTTGTCCGGCGAGATCGGCATCTGGATATCGCCGGTGATGTGCTTGATGGGACCCGCCGCCGACGGCATCACGTCGAAGTCGAAGATCTCGGTCGGTAGCCACAGCGTGGCGCAGGCATTGGGCACGTCGACCACACCGGAGATATGGCCCTGGCACGGCGCGGTGCCGAGGATCGAATAGGCCTGCGCACCGGAGTAGCCGAACTTCTTCAGATACTCGATGGCATTGAGGCAGGCCTGTCGATAGGCGATGTGGACGTCGAGATAGTGCTGCTTGCCGGCCTCGTCGACCGAGATGCCTTCGAAGATCAGATAGTCCTTGTAGTTCGGCGTGATCGGCGACGGCTTGAAGATCGGATTCTTGATGCCGTATTTCGACATGCCGTCCTTGATCACCTCGACCTTGAGATGCAGCCAGCCGGCCATCTCGATCGCGCCGCAGAAGGTGATCTCGCCGTCGCCCTGGCTGAAATGCAGGTCGCCCATCGAGAGACCGGCGCCGGGCACATAGACCGGGAAGTAGATTTTTGAGCCGCGGGAGAGATCCTTGATGTCGCAATTGCCGCCATGCTCGCGCGGCGGCACGGTGCGCGCACCTTCCGCGCCGATCTTGGCTTTCACATCGCCCTTGGCGCGGCCGCCATGCGCGGTCGCCGCAAATGGGGGATTCGCAAGGCCGGGCACACGGGTCGGGTTGGTCGAGATCAGCTCGGCCTCGCGCTTGTTCCAGGTCTCCAGCATCTTCGGATCGGGCAGACAGCCGATCAGGCCGGGATGAATGAGGCCTGCGAAGTTCACGCCGGGCACGTGGCGCGACGAGGTATAGAGGCCCTTGATGTCCCAGATCGACTTCTGCGCCAGCGGGAAGTGGTCGGTGAGGAAGCCGCCGCCGTTCTGCTTGGAGAAGAAGCCGTTGAAACCCCAGAGGCTCTCCTTCATCGGACCGACGTCGAGCAGGTCCACCACCAGGAGGTCGCCGGGCTCGGCGCCCTTGACGCCGATCGGACCGGAGAGGAAGTGCACGATCGACAGGTCGATATCGCGCACGTCATCGGCGGAATCGTTGTTCTTGATGAAGCCGCCGGTCCAGTCATAGGTCTCGATGATGAAATCGTCGCCGGGATTGACCCAGGCCACGATTGGGATGTCGGGGTGCCAGCGGTTGTGCACCATGTCATTTTCGTAAGCCGACTTGGTGAGATCGACCTTGATCAGTGTCTCTGGCATCGAGATGCTCCCCTTTACTACGGTTGGTTAGACGGACAGATATTTCGAGACCTGCGCGGCATCGACGCTGTCGCGTGGGTCATCGCGCACGATCGCGCCGTTCTCGATGACCAGCACGCGGTCGGCGATATCGAGCGCGAAGCTCAGAACCTGCTCGGACACGACGATCGACAGGCCCTTTTCATCGCGGATGCGCTTGAGCGTCCGTGCCATGTCCTTGATGATCGACGGCTGGATGCCTTCGGTCGGCTCGTCGAGCAGCAGCACCTTCGGTTTGGTTGCGAGCGCACGGGCGATCGCCAGCTGCTGCTGCTGACCGCCGGAGAGATTGCCGCCACGGCGACCCTTCATCTCCAGCAGAACCGGAAACAGCTCGTAGATATCGTTTGGCACCTCGGAGCCGCCGGAAACGACGAGCCCGGTCTCGATGTTCTCCTTCACCGTCATGGTGGAGAAGATCATGCGGCCCTGGGGGACATAAGCGAGGCCCTTGGCGACGCGTTCATAGCTCGGCAGGCCGCCGAGCTCGGCGCCGTCCATGGTCACCGAGCCGCTTTTGGCGGGAAGGATACCCATCAGCGATTTCATCAGCGTGGTCTTACCCATGCCGTTGCGGCCCATGATCGCAACGATCTCGTTGGGTGCGACCTTGACGTTGAGCCCGTGCAGCACCTCGCTCTGGCCGTAGGCGACGTGGAGATCCGAAATAGCCAACATGCGCCGCTCCTTATTTCTTGCGCGTGATCTTGTCCGGAAACCGGACGCCACTTTCCGGGATCATGCGCTAGTGACCGAGGTACACTTCAATGACCTTGGGATCGTTCTGCACCTTCTCCATCGTCCCCTCGGAGAGGATCTGGCCCTGGTGCAGCACGGTGACCTTGTGCGCGATGTCCTCGACGAACTTCATGTCGTGCTCGATCACCAGCACCGACCGATTCTTGATGATGCGGTTGAGCAGCTCCGCGGTCTTGGTCCGCTCCGACACGCTCATGCCGGCGACCGGCTCGTCGAGCATCAGGAGGTCCGGATCCTGGATCAGCAACATGCCGATCTCGAGCCATTGCTTCTGGCCGTGACTGAGCAGGTCGGCGCTCATGTTCAGCCGATCCTTCAGGAAGATCATCTCGGCGACCTCGTGTACCCGGTCGCGCACGGCGGCGTCACGGGTGAAGGTCAGGGCGCCGAACACCGAGCGTCCGCGCGGATAGGAGATCTCCAGATTCTCGAACACCGTGAGATCGTCGTAGATCGACGGGTTCTGGAATTTGCGGCCGACGCCGGTCTTGACGATCTCGTTCTCCTTCATCCGCGTCAGCTCCTTGCCGCGGAACTGGATCGAGCCTGATGTCGCTTTGGTCTTGCCGCAGATCAGGTCGAGCACCGTGGTCTTGCCGGCGCCGTTCGGACCGATGATGACGCGGATCTCGTTCTCGTCGACATAGAACGAGAGATCGTTCACTGCCTTGAACCCGTCGAACGAGACGGTGAGCGCCTCGACGGCAAGCAGGAACTCTTTTGGCTGGTGACCTACGAGCATGATGATCTCCTCACTCGGCCGGGGCGCCGTCGGCAACCGAGCTGTCGGTCCAGCCTTCGGGCTTGGGTTTGCGCGACGAGATCAGGCGATCGATGCGCGGCTGCACATAGTCGCCCCAGATCCCGGCAAGACCGTTCGGGAATGCGAGCACAACGGCGATGAACAAGCCGCCGAGGCCGAACAGCCACAATTCTGGGAACGTTTCCGACAGGCTGGTCTTGGCGAAATTGACCAGCAGCGTGCCGTAGATGGCGCCGAGGATCGACAACCGGCCACCGACCGCCGTGTAGATCACCATCTCGATCGACGGCACGATGCCGACGAAGGAGGGCGACATGAAGCCGACATTGAGCGCGAACATCGCGCCGCCGATCGCGGCAAATACGGCGGCGATGCAGAAGGCGAAGATCTTGAAGTTCGCGACGCTGTAGCCGGAGAAGCGGACCCGGTCCTCCTTCTCGCGCATCGCCACCAGAATACGCCCGAGCTTGGAGTGTCGGACGAACTGCGCGATCATGATGCAGACGAACAGGCATCCGACCTCGAAGAAGTACAGCACGACTTTCGCGTGATCGGGCCGGATATCCCAACCCTTCAAGGTACGCAGGTCGGTCATGCCGTTGATGCCGCCGGTGTAGCCCTGCTGGCCCACGATCAGGATGGTGAGGATCGCCGCGACCGCCTGGGTGATGATCGCGAAATAGGTGCCGCCGACGCGGCGCTTGAACATCGCGGTACCGATGATCAGGGCGAAGATGCCGGGCACCAGGATGATGGCGGCGATGGTGAAGGTGAGGCTGTTGAAGGGCTTCCAGAACAGCGGCAGCGCCGTGATCTGATTCCAGTCCATGAAATCCGGAATGCCGGGGGTCGACTGGATCTTGGTGTTCTCCACGCTCGATGCCTCGAGCTTGAGGAACATCGCCATGCAGTAGCCGCCGAGACCGAAGAACACGCCCTGTCCGAGGCTGAGAATGCCGCCATAGCCCCAGCAGATCACCAGCCCGAGCGCGACGAAGGCATAGGTCAGATATTTCGCGACCAGATTGAGCCTGAAGACATCGAGCGTGAGCGGCAGCACCACCACCAGGAAGACCGCGAGCACCAGAATTCCGATGAGCTCCGATCGATTGAAGAACCGATTGTCGGTCATTGCATCAGCCTCTATTTCTCACTTGCGGACCTTGAGGGCGAACAGCCCTTGCGGCCGCAGCATCAGGATTCCGACAACGGCGAGCAGCGTCAGCACCTTGGCCATCGAGCCCGACATGAAGAACTCGAGGGTGGATTGCGTCTGCGAGATCGAGAAGGCCGAGGCGATGGTACCGATCAGGCTCGCGGCGCCGCCGAACACGACCACCAGGAACGTGTCGACGATGTAGAGCTGTCCGGAGGTCGGACCGGTCGAGCCGATCATGGTGAAGGCGCTGCCGGCGACGCCGGCGATGCCGCAACCGAGACCAAATGTGTAGCGGTCGACTTTTTCGGTGTTGATACCGACGGCGCCGGCCATGATCCGGTTCTGCACCACCGCGCGCACCTGGCGCCCCCAGCGCGATTTGTACATGACATAAGCGACGCTGATCGTGATCAGCACGGTGAGGCACATCACGAAGACGCCGTTGATCGGGACTTCGATGCTGTCGGTGACGTGCAGCGAGCCGAGCATCCATTGCGGCAACTCGACACCGACCTCACGCGCGCCGAACACGGAGCGATAGGCCTGCTGCAGCATCAGGCTGAGGCCCCAGGTCGCAAGCAGCGTATCAAGCGGACGCTTGTAGAGGTGCCGTATCAGCACCCATTCCACCAGCATTCCCAGCGCACCTGATGCGACAAAGGCGAGGATCATCGCGAGGAAGAAGTAGCCGCTGAACAGGCTCGGCAAGTAGGTCTGGAAAAAATTCGAGGTCATCCAGGTGACGTAGGCCCCGAGGATCATGAACTCGCCATGGGCCATGTTGATGACGCCCATCTGGCCGAAGATGATCGCAAGACCGAGCGCCATCAGCACATAGACAGAGAACAGGATCAGTCCTGCAAAGCCCTGCATGACGAAGATGGAGCCAAGGTCACCAAGCGAATAGTCGCCGAACATCGATGTCCTCCGTCAGGGATGAGGTCCCGCGTCGCGAGCGAATTCGCGACGCGGGGGTCTTGGGCGTGGAGTTGCAATCCACGCCAGGGAGAGGCTTGAGCTTTACGGAGAGAGCGGCGATCGCCGCGCTTCTTACTGGTAGCCCTTCGGGAACGGATCCGGCTCGACGAGATCGGCGGTCTCGTAGATCAACTCGAACTGACCATCGAGCTTGGCGCGTCCCACGCGGGTCTTCGACCAGAGGTGATGGTTTTCGTGGATGCGCACATAGCCTTCCGGCGCGCCCTTGAACTCGACGCCGGGCGAAGCCGCCGCGATCTTGTCGACGTCGAAGGAGCCGGCCTTCTCGACCGTCAACTTCCACAGCCACGGGCCGAGATAGGCAGCCTGGGTGACGTCTCCGATCACGGTCTTCTCGCCCCACATCTTCTTGAACGCGGGCACGAAGGCCTTGTTGTTCGGATTGTCGAGCGACTGGAAGTACTTCATGCAGGCATAGGCGCCCGCGATGTTCTCACCGCCGATGCCGTCAATTTCGTCTTCGGTGACCGAGATCGTCAGCAACGCCTGCTTGGAGAGGTCGATGCCGGCGGCCTTGAGCTGCTTGTAGAAGGCGACGTTGGAGCCGCCGACGACGTCGGTGAAGATCACGTCGGGCTTGGTCAGCTTGATCTTGTTGATGACCGAATTGAACTGGGTGTTGCCGAGCGGATAATATTCCTCGCCGACGACCTTGCCCTTCAGCACGTTCTCGACGTGCTTGCGCGCGATCTTGTTGGAGGTGCGCGGCCAGATGTAGTCGGAGCCGATGAAGAAGAACGTCTTCGCGCCCTTCTCCTTGGCGATCCAGTTCAGGCCGGCGAGAATCTGCTGGGTCGCTTCCTGGCCGGTGTAGATCACGTTCTTGGACTGCTCGAGGCCTTCATAGAAGGTCGGGTAATAGAGCATGCCGTTGTACTGCTCGACGACCGGCAGCACCGCCTTGCGCGAGGCCGAGGTCCAGCAACCCATGATCGCCGCGACCTTGTCGTTGACCAGCAGCTTCTTGGCCTTCTCCGCAAAGGTCGGCCAGTCGCTGGCGCCGTCTTCCTGGATGAACTTGATCTTGCGACCGAGCACGCCGCCGGCGGCATTGATCTGCTCGATGGCGAGCTTTTCGGCTTCGATCGAGCCGGTTTCGGAGATGGCCATGGTGCCGGTCGCCGAATGCAGGATGCCGACCGTCACCTCGGTGTCGGTGACGGCGAGGCCGGTGGTGTTGACCGCCGAGGTCGCCGGGGCCTGTGCGAAGGACACCCGCGGCAGCATCGTGATGGCCGGGACGGCGGCCATTCCCATCAATAGTTTGCGCCGGAGCGGCGACAACAGGCCCTTGTTGGTTTCGTCTGACATGAGCACCCCACTGTTTGTTCGAGGACACGCGATTGGTGCCGTGAGGATGGCTCGAATTTGTGCACCGCAAGCATACGCAAGATCGCGTATACTGCACCGCAAAATACCGACGTAGGCTTTTGGTACGGGATTTGCGAGGTCGCGAGAGGTTCGGACGAGTTCGGGAGTGGGGTGTAAGTGGCAGGGCGGCAGCGAATAGACCGCGTCAGGCGCCAGTACAATCAATGGGTCGCCAACCAGACGCTGGAAGACTACGCGCTGCGCTTCACCGCCAAGAGCGCGCGACGCTGGTCCGCCGCGCGCGTCGCCAATACCGCCATCGGCGCCATCTCCTTCCTGGTGCTGGAGGCGATCGGCGGCACCATCACCCTCAATTACGGCGTCACCAACGCCGCCGCCGCGATCCTCGTCGTCTCCACCATCATCTTCTTCTGCGGCGTGCCGATTGCCTATTATGCAGCCAAATGCGGCATCGACATTGACCTGCTCACACGCGGTGCGGGTTTCGGCTATATCGGCTCAACCGTCACCTCGCTGATCTACGCCTCCTTCACGTTCATCTTTTTTGCAGTCGAGGCGGTGATCCTGGCGACCGCGCTGGAGATGTGCTTAGGGATCCCCCGTCCGATCGGCTACCTCATCAGCGCCGTCGCGATCATCCCGCTCGTGACCTACGGCATCACGCTGATCAGCCGCTTCCAGCTCTGGACGCAGCCGCTCTGGATCGTCCTGCACATCCTGCCCTTCGCCGCGATCGCGTGGGCCAGCCCGCACTCCTTCACGGAATGGCACAAATTCGCCGGCGAGCACGGCGACCTCGGCGGCCATTTCGATCTGCTGCTGTTCGGCGTCGCGTCCTCCGTGGTGTTCTCGCTGGTGGCGCAGATCGGCGAGCAGGTCGACTTCCTGCGATTTTTGCCGCGCGACCGCCGCACCTCCAGGGCGTCGTGGTGGATCGCCCTGATGAGCGCCGGGCCGGGGTGGATCGTGCTCGGTGCGCTGAAGCTGCTGGCCGGCTCGTTCCTCGCCTTCTTCGCGCTGAGCCACGGCGTGCCGCCCGAAGAGGCGGCCGAGCCCGCCCACATGTATCTCGTGGCCTTTCGCTACGTGCTGTCGGACCCGGACCTCGCGCTGGCGCTGACCGGCTTCTTCGTGGTGCTGTCGCAGATCAAGATCAACGTCACCAACGCCTATGCCGGCTCGATCGCCTGGTCGAACTTCTTCTCGCGCCTGACACACAGTCATCCCGGGCGTGTGGTCTGGCTGGTGTTCAACGTGATGGTGGCGCTGCTGCTGATGGAGATCGGCGTCTACAAGGCGCTGGAACAGACGCTCGCGCTCTACTCCAACGTCGCGATTGCCTGGGTCGGCGCGCTGGTATCCGACCTCGTGATCAACAAGCCGCTCGGGCTTCGTCCGCCGCAAATGGAATTCAAGCGGGCGCATCTCTACGACATCAACCCGGTCGGCGTCGGCGCGATGACACTCGCGATCATCGTCTCGATCGCAGCGTTCTACGGCCTGTTCGGCCCGACCATGAAGGCGCTCGCCGCCTTCGTCGCGCTGACGGTGGCCTTCGTCACCGCGCCGATCATCGCGTGGCTGACCGACGGCAAATTCTATATCGCACGCAAGCCGAAGCGGAGCTGGGCCACCATCGAGGCGATCCAGTGCTGCATCTGCGAGCACAGTTTCGAGCCGGAGGACATGACGTCCTGCCCCGCTTACGCCGGCCCGATCTGCTCCCTGTGTTGCTCGCTCGATGCACGCTGCCACGACCTCTGCAAACCGCATGCGCGGGCGCAGGTGCAATTCTCGGACGCGCTCGGCAAGATCCTGCCGCAACCGATCTACGCGCGCATCAATTCGCAGTTCGGGCACTATATCGGCGTGTTCGTGGTCTCCGCCGGCCTCGTCGCATTGGTGCTTGGGCTGATCTATCTGCAGACCTCGGCGAGCGTGCATGGCGAGAATGCGCTCGTCTCCAACGTGCTGTGGAAGGTGTTCTTCTCGCTCAGCATCATCATAGGCGTGGTCGCATGGCTGTTCGTGCTGGCGCAGCAGAGCCGTCGCGCGGCCGAGGCAGAGACACGGCGGCAGACGGCGCTGCTGATCCAAGAGATCGACGCGCACAAGCGCACCGATGCCGAGCTCCAGCGCGCCAAGGAAGTTGCCGAGTCCGCCAATCTCGCCAAGAGCCGCTATGTAGTAGGGCTGAGCCATGAGTTGCGCTCGCCACTGAACGCGATCAGCGGCTACGCGCAACTGCTCGAGCAGGACGCGACGCTCAACACCAAGCCGCGCGATCAGGTCCGCGTCGTCCGCCGCAGCGCCGATCATCTTTCCGGCCTGATCGACGGCATTCTGGATATCTCCAAGATCGAGGCGGGACGGCTTTATCTCTCCCGCGACGAGGTCCGCCTGAGTGAGTTCCTCGATCAGCTCGTCGGCATGTTCCGTCTCCAGGCCGGTGCCAAAGGGATCGACTTCGTGTTCCGGCGGCCGGCGACATTGCCGACGGTGGTCTATGCCGACGAGAAGCGGCTGCGGCAGGTGCTGATCAATCTCCTCTCCAATGCCATCAAGTTCACGCAGACCGGCAGCGTCCAGTTCGTCGTGCATTACCGCAGCCCGGTCGCCGAGTTCGAGGTGATCGACACCGGACCCGGCATCCAGTGCGACGATCTCGAACGCATTTTCGCGCCGTTCGAGCGCGGCGCGCT
Source organism: Bradyrhizobium sp. CCGUVB4N (assembly GCF_024199945.1). GTDB lineage: Bacteria > Pseudomonadota > Alphaproteobacteria > Rhizobiales > Xanthobacteraceae > Bradyrhizobium. Next base: position 9,091,899 of record NZ_JANADP010000001.1, read on the forward strand.
CGGGGTCTCGCAGCCGCAAACGGGCACGGGACTTGGGCTCACCATCAGCCGGCTGCTGGCCGGCGTGATGGGTGGCGACATCAAGGTTGCCAGCACCGTCGGGCGCGGCAGTACGTTCAAGGTGAAGATGCTGCTATCGGAGGTCAGCAACCCCAGGCGCATCGCGCCGGTGGAGGCGCCAGTCTCCGGCTATCATGGCGCACGCAAGACCATCCTCATCACCGACGACGACCCGGTGCATCGCGATCTCCTGCGTGAGGTCCTGACGCCGCTCGGTTTCATCTTGCTGAGCGCCACGGACGGCCCGGGCTGTCTCGCGCTGGCGCAGCATTGCCGGCCCGACCTGTTTCTGCTCGACATCTCAATGCCGGGCATGGACGGCTGGACCGTGGCGGAACAGCTGCGCGCCGACGGCCACCACCAGGCCCGCATCCTGATGGTGTCGGCGAGCGCGCTGGAGGCGCACGGCGCACCGCTCGCGCAGCCCTTCCACGACGGCTATCTGATGAAGCCGATCGACATTCCGCGGCTGCTGGAGACCGTTCGCCAGTTGCTCAAGATCGAGTGGCAATACGGCTCGGACGACATCGTCGTGCCACTGTGGCGGCCGGACGGCGGCTCGCGGCCGCCGGTCCGACACATCGAGGCGCTGATCGGGCTCGGCCAGATCGGCTACGTCAAAGCGATTCAGCTGAAGCTGGACGAGATCGGCAGCGAGCATCCCGAGCATGCCGACTTCGTCGCGGAGATGCGATCGCTGGTCGATCGCTTCGATCTCGATCAATACATGACAACATTGAAAACACTGCATGCTTATGAGCATTGAGACGAAAAAGCGCGACGTCGCGCTCGTGGTCGACGACTCTCCCGAAACGCTGCGGTTGCTCACCGATGCGCTCGACGGCGCCGGGATGACGGTGATGGTGGCGCTCGACGGCGCGAGCGCGATGCGCATCGTCGACCAGATCACGCCCGACATCGTGCTGCTCGACGCCGTGATGCCCGGGCTGGACGGCTTCGAGACCTGCCGCCGGCTCAAGCGCGACGCGGGCCTGGCCAATGTCCCCGTGATCTTCATGACGGGCCTCGCCGAAACCGAGCACATTGTACGCGGGCTGGAAGCCGGCGGCGTCGACTACGTGACCAAGCCGATCGTGATCGAGGAGATGCTGGCCCGCATCCGCGTCCATCTCGGCAATGCACGGCTGACCCAAAGCGCGCGCACTGCGCTCGACGTCTCTGGCCGTTTCCTGTTTGCGGTCAACCGCCAGGGCCACATTCTCTGGGCGACACCACAAGCGCAGAAGCTGCTGGACGATCATCACGGTGCGCAGGCCGACGACTTCGTCCTGCCGCCGTCGCTCTTGCAATGGCTCGAGCAGGCCAAGGGCAAGAGCAGCGCGAAGTCACAGGCTGCTTCGCTGCCCGACAATCCGCAGCTCCGGTTCTATTACATGGGCGAGACCGCGCCGAACGAGTTCCTGCTGCGGCTCTCCAAGGAATCCGGAACCGCGCTGCCGCCGGAGTTCACCAGCGAGCTCGGCCTCACCACCCGCGAGGGCGAGGTGTTGGCCTGGCTCAGCAAGGGCAAGACCAATCGCGACATCGCGCAGATTCTGGGGTTGAGCCCACGCACCGTCGACAAGCATCTGGAGCAGATCTACGCCAAGCTGGGCGTGGAGAACCGGACGGCGGCGGCGGCGATTGCCACGAATGCGACGCGGAGGAATTCGTAACGACGATATTGATGAGTTGCGACACAGCTAACCCAACACGCAGTGTCGTCCCGGCGAAGGCCGGGACCCATACCGCGTGATTTCTCGATTCCAGAAGTAGCCGTACAGAACGACGAGTTTTCGCCAATCAGCTCCCTGGGGTTATGGGTCCCGGCGCCCCGTGCGCAATTGCGCACTAGGCCGGGGACGACGGCGGAGGACGTGGCGGCAGCTGTGATTACACAACGACCCGCGAACACCCCTCACCCATACACGAACGCCTTGTCGTCCAGATCCGTCTTTGGAATCTCGTCCTTCTCGGTCCAGTAATCCTGGCTGTGCTGCCATTCCGGCTTGTCGCCACGTTTGGGCAACAGGTTCATATGGCGCGTGATGTAGCCGGGGTTGAAGTTTTCCGGATCGATCCATGGCAGGATCGGCATGTTGTGGTCTTCGGCGCGCAAGGCCACCTCGACCTTCTTGCTGCCCTTCGCCTTCATGTGGCCGAGCAGCCGGCAGACAAAGTCCGCGACGAGATCCACACGCAACGTCCAGCTCGCGCGGAAATAGCCGAACACCCAGACCAGGTTCGGTACGCCTGTGAACATCATGCCGCGATAGGTGACGGTGTCGCCGAAAGCCAGCGGCTTGCCGTCGATCTCGAAGGCGATGTCGCCGAGCGCCGACAGGTTGAAGCCGGTCGCGGTGACGATGACATCGGCCTCCAGCAGCTTGCCGGATTTGAGCTGGATGCCGTTCTCGACGAAACATTCGATCTCGTCGGTGACGACGGAAGCCTTGCCGCTGGCAATGCCCTTGAAGAGGTCCGCATCGGGCACGAAGGCGATACGCTGCCGCCACGGGCGATAGCTGGGCGTGAAATGCGTCTCGACGTCGTAGTCCGCGCCGAGCACGGCGCTGATCTGGCCGATCAGCTCCTTCTTCACCTGCTCCGGCTTCGACAGGCAGAGCTTTGTAAATGCATCCTGCTCGAACAGAATCTTGCGGCGGACGATCTCGTGAATCCAGGCCTCGTCGACCTGAAGCCGGCGCAATTCCTCGGCGATCTCGATCGCATTGCGCCCCAGGCGGAAATAGGTCGGCGAGCGCTGGAGCATGGTGACATGCGCGCATTCGTCCGCGATGTTCGGCACCAATGTCGCAGCCGTCGCGCCCGAGCCGATGACGACGACCTTCTTGGCCTTGAGATCGATATCGTCAGGCCAAGTCTGCGGATGGACGATGCGACCCTTGAAGCGATCCATGCCCTTCCATTCCGGCGTATAGCCTTCCGAATGGCGGTAGTAGCCCTGGCACATCCAGAGGAAGTTCGCGGTGAAGATCCGGGCTTCGCCGGTATCGGTCGTCACCGCCTCGATGGTCCAGAGGTTCTGTTCGCTCGACCAGCTCGCCGCATTGATCTTGTGCTTGTAGCGGATATGGCGAGCGATATCGTTGTCGTCGATCACCTCGTTCATGTAGGCGAGGATCTCCTCGGCCGTCGCGATCGGCGGCCCGACCCAAGGCTTGAAGCTGTAGCCGAAGGTGTGGAGGTCGCTGTCGGAGCGGATGCCGGGATAGCGATGCGTGCTCCAGGTGCCGCCGAACGTCGCCTGCGTTTCCAGGATGACGTAGCTCGTGCCCGGAAGCTGCTTCTCGATATGGTAGGCGCTGCCGATACCGGAGATACCGGCGCCGACGATCAGCACGTCGAAATGTTCCGAAGCCTGTTTGGTGGTGGCGTGACTGCGAACAGCGACATTCATTGTTGTTTCTATGCCTTGCTTGTTTTTGTGGCCGCCCTTGATCGGACGACGCGTTTCCTCCGCGACAGGCATGGTTGCCAACCGCGCTTCCTCAGCAAAATGACATAGATCAAGTCGCGATCAAACTACAACGCCGCGCCCCAGCTCCGCGCTGTCTGCAAGATCCAGTCGCGATAGAGCGTCAGCGGCGTGACGCCCGTCAATCCGCCGCAGCCGGCGGCACCATTTGGTCCCGTCGACCAGCTGATGACGCCGACAAGCACGGCGCCATTCGGCTTGTCTTCGAACACGGGACCGCCGGAATCACCGGTGCAGGCGCCGATTCCGTCGCGAACACCGTTGGTTACGGGATCGACCAGGCGGATCTGGAACGTGCCGGGCTGACCTGTGGCCGCGAGACTGGCAACGCGAATCGCGCCGCCGCTCTTGCCATCGCCGCGCACGGTGACGCCGATACCGGCGATGGTAAAGCGGCTGCCAACCTGGATTGGAATATTCGGCATGCCGACCGACACTGTCGATTTTCCCTTGAGTGGAATTTCCAGTTGCAGCAATGCCACGTCGGCGGTGGCACGATGCGCCAGCATCGCCTGCATGTTGAAGCCTGGATGGATCGCGACAGTACGCACGTTCAGCAGTTGCGGCGCGCCGTCCGCGCCGCGATCGACGATCTTGTAGTCCGCGCCGGGCTGCACACAGTGCGCGACGGTGAGCACCAGTTTGGGTGCGATCAGGCTGCCGGTGCAGAAATTGCCGCGCGAGCCCACGATGGTGACGACCGCACGCGCGACGCCATCGGTCTGCGGCGTGCCGCCGCCGACGATCGCATGCGCGGGCGTGGCGAGCAGCAGCGCGGATACGATGAGAGTTGCAAGCTTCTTCATGGGAACACGCTCTGGCGTCAGCATCGGCTTCGGACTGGCCCTTGCCGATAGCGCATGCTAGCCCTCTTGGAAAGGAATTGACGAGGGCAGGATAGTGACGATCGAGGCTGTGATCTTTGATTTTGGCGGCGTGTTGACGAGTTCGCCGTTCGAGGCGTTTTCGCGGTTCGAGACCGAACGCGGCCTGCCCGTCGACATCATCCGGCGCACCAACGCCGCCAATCATCTGGAGAACGCCTGGGCCAAGTTCGAGCGCGCCGAGGTCGACGTCGACACGTTCGACAAGCTGTTCGCAGAGGAGTCGCGTGCACTCGGCGCTGAAGTACGCGGCCGCGAGGTGCTGCCGCTGCTTCAAGGCGATCTGCGTCCCGAGATGGTCGAGGCCCTGAAGCGCATCAAGGCCAGGTTCAGGACCGGCTGCATCACCAACAATTTGCCGGCCAACGCCATCGGCAGCATGACCGGGCGTTCGCTCTACGTCGCCGAGGTCATGGTACTGTTCGACCACGTCATCGAATCCGCCAAGATCGGCCTGCGCAAACCGGACCCTCGGATTTACCAGCTGATGGTCGAGACGCTGAAGGTCGATCCGAAGACGTGCGTTTATCTCGACGACCTCGGCGTCAATCTGAGGCCCGCGCGCGAGATGGGCATGACCACGATCAAGGTCGCGAGCGGCGCGCAAGCGATCGCCGAGCTCGAGGCGGCGACGGGGTTGAAGCTGGGGTAGGCAACTCGTTGTTGCGAGGCGTAGCGCCGTGGGGTGGGCAAAGCGGAAGCGTGCCCACCACAGGCAGATGGTGGGCACGGCGCTTCCGCGCCTTTGCCCACCCTACGAGAGCCTACTCTGCTGCAGCAGCGATCCGCTCCGGAAACGCCGCCGCCAGCGACGCACGATCCGGCTTCAGCACACCACGCTCGGTGATGAGCCCAGTGACGAGCCGCGCCGGGGTCACGTCGAAGCCGTAGTTCGCGACCGGCGATCCCTCCGGCACGATGCGCACGGTCTCCAGCCTGCCGTCCGCGGTACGGCCGGTCATGTCGGTAACCTCTGCCCCGCTGCGCTGCTCGATCGGAATGTCGCGAATGCCGTCATTGACGGCGAAGTCGATCGTCGGCGACGGCAGCGCAACGTAGAACGGCACGTTGTTGTCATGCGCGGCGAGCGCCTTCAGATAGGTGCCGATCTTGTTGCAGACGTCGCCATTGGCGGCGACGCGGTCGGTACCGACGATGGCGAGATCGACCATGCCGTGCTGCATCAGATGCCCACCGGTGTTGTCGGGGATCACCGTGTGCGGCACGCCGTGATGGCCGAGTTCCCAGGCGGTCAGCGACGCGCCCTGATTGCGCGGCCGGGTCTCATCGACCCAGACATGGATCTTGATGCCGCGTTCTTGCGCGAGATAGATCGGCGCGGTCGCGGTCCCCCAGTCGACGGTGGCGAGCCACCCGGCGTTGCAATGGGTCAGCACGTTGACCGTCTCGCCCGGCTTCTTCTTCGCAACGATCGCCTCGATCAGCGCGAGACCGTTGGCGGCAATGCCGCGGTTGATCTCGACGTCCTGCTCGACGATCTCGTCGGCGCGCGCATAGGCGGCTTCCGCCCGCTCGACCGGATCGATCGGCGCGAGCGTCGCGCGCATTTCGTCCAGCGCCCATTTCAGATTGATCGCGGTCGGCCGCGTCACCACGAGCGTATCGTAGGCGCGTTTCAAGCCCGCGTCGGAGGCGTCCTCGCGCATCGCCAGCGCCATGCCATAGGCCGCGGTGGCACCGATCAACGGCGCGCCACGCACCAGCATATCGCGGATGGCGACCGCGGCGTCCTCGCACGAGGTCAGCTTCGCAACAACGAACTCATGCGGCAGCCTGCGCTGGTCGATCGCGCCGACCGACCAGCCGTCGCGCTCGCGCCAGATGCTGCGGAAATGCTTACCGTCGACCTTCATGGCATTCTGCCTTTTCGTCCTTGTCTTGCATCTCAACCGCGCAGGATGCGCCCGGCCACCGCATCGAGCTTCTTCAGAAGCTCGGGATCGCGCGCCTCGGGCGCGGTGATCAGCGCGGTGTCGAGCGCACGGTCCGAGCCGATCGGGCACGGCTCGTGCTCACGGGGAAACTCCCTGGCCAGCCGCGCCACCAGCGCCTTGGCTTTGTCGGCGTTGGAAGTCAGCACGCGGATGATGTCCTGCACCGTGACGGCATCATGATCGGGGTGCCAGCAGTCGAAATCCGTCACCATCGCGACCGTCGCGTAGCAAATCTCGGCCTCGCGGGCGAGTTTTGCTTCGGGCATGTTGGTCATGCCGATCACGGAATAGCCCAGCGTCTTGTACGTCATGCTTTCCGCATAGGTGGAGAATTGCGGTCCCTCCATGCAGACATAGGTACCGCCGCGCGCGATCGCGATGCCCTCGGCTTCGGCCGCAGCGGCCAAATGAATCCGCAGCCGCGGCGAGACCGGATGCGCCATCGAGACATGCGCGACGCAGCCCTTGCCGAAGAACGAGCTCTCGCGCTTGTGCGTGCGGTCGACGAACTGGTCGACGAGAACGAAGGTGCCGGGCGGCATCTCTTCCTTGAAGGAACCACAGGCCGACAGCGAGATCAGGTCGGTGACGCCGGCGCGCTTCAGCACGTCGATATTGGCGCGATAGTTGATGTCGGAGGGCGACAGGCGGTGGCCCTTGTCGTGGCGCGGCAGGAACACGATCGGCAGGCCTGCGATGGTGCCGCGCCGCACCGGCGCCGACGCCTCGCCCCAGGGGCTCCTGATCACCTCTTCGTGCGCGCCTTCGAGTCCCGGCAGGTCGTAGATGCCGGAGCCGCCGATGATGCCCAATACCGCCTGCGTCATGCCTGCTCCACCCTGTCAGCTACGTGCGACATGGTTAAGCTATGCCAGTTTTGCGGCGGTTTTGGAACGGGGTGGTGAGATGATGCCAGTGGTGTGGGGGGCGGCGGCGCTCACCACGCACGAGATGTCGTCCCCGCGAACGCGGGGACCCATACCGCGAAATCTATCGAGGTGGTTGGTCGTAATCCCGAACGACCGATCTTCGTCAAACTTCTCCCTGGGGTTATGGGTCCCTGCGTTCGCAGGAACGACCCAGGAGAGAGAGCGGCGTCCGCGGCTTAAGCCGCGGCCGCCAACTTCAACTGCGTCGCGACCATGCGTTCCAGCGTCTCGACGGACTGGAAATTCTCGGGCGTGATCTCGGTCTGCGGAATGGTGAAGTCGAACTCGGCTTCGACGCCCAGCATCAGATTCACCATGTCCATCGAGGTCAAGCCGGCATCGACGAGCTTCGTCGACGGCGTGACGTCGGCGGTGAGCGAATTCTGCGCGAGGATGCCCTTCACCAGCTTGGTGATGCGATTACGCAAATCGGTATCGAAAGCCTGCATTGGCAAATTTCCATCTGTCCATAAAAGGTCGGCCGGTTGCCGGGTACGATGGGCACGACCGGCCGATCCCGCAATGGGCGGCACCATTACTTCGCGTTTCTTAGTAAACGATGACTCAGATTGTCTGAAATTCGGGCTTCTTCCAAATCCCTAACGTGACATCGGGATTCTCGCCGACGCAAACAACCGGCCCTTAACTGTTCGTCCGGAATTGCGGTTCGTTTACCCTCTATTTCATCGACGAATTTGAATTAAATCCGTAGCCTCAGATCACAAGCAAAGATGGTCGGATGATCGCGAACGGCATCGCAAATGATGCCTGCGGTTTCGAACGGCGAAACGGAGGCGGACGAGCATGAACGTGCGTGAAGCAGTCCTGGCTGTCGACGAGACGCAAGCGAGTCTTTTCGAAGGTCCTTCCTTGATCGAGCGTGCGGCTCGCACCGCCACCGTGGCGGCAGCCGACGCTGACGGCGTCGATCGCGACGCCCGCTTCCCCCACAAGGCTTTCGACACCGCGCGCGAGCAGAAACTGCTCGGCGTCATGATCCCGGTCGAGTTCGGCGGCTTCGGCGCCTCGATCTACGATGTCACCGACATCTGCTACACGCTCGGGCGCGCCTGCGCCTCGACTGCGATGATCTACGCGATGCATACGACCAAGGTCGCCTGCGTGATCCGCCACGGACACGGCATTCCCTGGATGGAGACCATGATGCGCCGGGTCGCCCGCGACCAGTGGCTGCTCGCCTCCTCCACCACCGAGGGTCAGAACGGCGGCAACATCCGCGCCAGCGCGGCCGCGGTCGACCACGCCGGCGACACCGTCTCGCTCGTGCGCGACGCCACCGTGATCTCCTACGGCGCCCAAGCCGACGGCCTCGTCACCATCGCCCGCCGCGCCACCGAGGCTGCGGCTTCCGACCAGGTCCTGCTGGCGCTCGCCAAGGACGATTATTCGCTGAAGCAGACGCAGGGGTGGGAAACGCTCGGCATGCGCGGCACCTGCTCGACCGGCTTCGAGCTGAAGGTTGATTGCCCCGCCGACCGTGTCTTCCCGGAAGCCTATGACAAGATCCACGCCCAGACCATGACGCCGTTCGCGCATCTATGCTGGTCGTCCGCCTGGGCCGGCATTGCCGCGGCCTCGGTCACGCGTGCGCAGGCCTTCGTCCGCAAGGCGGCCCGCAGCTCCGGTGGCCAGATGCCGCCGGCGGCTGCGCACTTCACCGCCGCGAAGATGTCGCTCGCAAAACTGCGCGCGCTGATCGCAGCCAATGTCGACGCCTTCGCCGGCGCCGAGCATGACGAGCGCGCGCTCGGCTCGCTCGATTTCCAGTCATCGATCACGCTGTTGAAGGTCCAGGCCTCCGAGCTCGCGGTCGAAACCGTGATGCATGCGATGCGTACCGCGGGCCTGTCCGGCTATCGCAACGACGGCGAGTTCACGATGGGCCGCCATCTTCGCGACGTGCTGTCGTCCCCGATCATGATCAACAACGACCGTATTCTGGCCAATGCCGCCACCTCGACCTTGATGAGCGGCATTCCGGCAAGCCTTCGTGACTAATAAGCCTTCGCGACCGACGTGCTTTCGAGACCAACAAGAATAATTGCCGATAACAGGAAGTCGAACATGAACATTGCTGTTCTCCCCGTTTCGCCCGAGACCGCACCGCAGGCCACGGATCCGCTCGATCATCTCGCCGACAAGCTGTTCCACCCGATGGGGTCGGACGGCGTCTACGCCCGCACCGCGCTCTATGAGGGCGTTGTTGAACGTCTCGCCGCACTGATCACGAGCAATCGCGAAGCCGGCACCGAGGTGATGCGCTTCCCGCCGGTGATGAGCCGCGCCCAGCTGGAAAAGTCCGGCTACCTCAAGAGCTTCCCGAACCTGCTCGGCTGCGTCTGCGGCCTGCATGGTACCGAACGCGAGATCAACGCCGCGGTGAGCCGCTTCGATGCCGGCGGCGACTGGACCTCGTCGCTGTCGCCGGCCGACCTCGTGCTGTCGCCCGCGGCCTGCTATCCCGTCTATCCGATCGCGGCGAGCCGCGGCCAGCTGCCGAAGGGCGGCCTGCGCTTCGACGTCGCGGCCGACTGCTTCCGTCGCGAGCCGTCGAAACATCTCGACCGGCTGCAATCGTTCCGGATGCGCGAATATGTCTGCATCGGCACCCCCGATGACGTCGCCGACTTCCGCGAGCGCTGGATGGTGCGCGCGCAGGCGATCGCGACCGATCTCGGCCTGACCTTCCGCGTCGACTATGCCAGCGATCCCTTCTTCGGCCGCGTCGGACAGATGAAGGCGGTGAGCCAGAAGCAGCAGCAGCTGAAGTTCGAGCTGCTGATCCCGCTCCGCTCGGAAGAGCAGCCGACCGCCTGCATGAGCTTCAACTATCACCGCGAACATTTCGGAACGACCTGGGGCATCCAGGACGCCAATGGCGAGCCTGCGCACACCGGCTGCGTCGCCTTCGGCATGGATCGCCTGGCGGTCGCGATGTTCCACACCCACGGCACCGATGTCTCCGCCTGGCCCACCAAGGTGCGGGACATTCTTGGCATGCAGCCGCAAGTCGCGGCTGACGCTCACGGCGAAGGTTGGCGCTAAGGTAAGGGGCCTCCCATTTCCACGGGTAAGACGAGCGTGATCCACACCAAGGTCCGATGTCGCGAGATCACTGAAGCCGACGTCGATGCGGTCGCGGACCTGTTGACGCGCGGCTTCGTCGGCCGCTCGCGCAATTACTGGATCCAGGGCCTGCGCCGACAGGCCTTCCGGCCGGTGCCGGACGGCTATCCGCGCTTCGGCTACATGCTCGACAATGACGGCGCGCCGGTCGGCGTGCTGCTGCTGATCTACACGACGCGCAAGGATGGCGAGGAGACCGCCATCCAGTGCAATCTGTCGAGCTGGTATGTCGAGCCGGCTTACCGCAATTACGCGCCGCTGCTGACCAAGATCGCGCAGCGGCACAAGCACGTCACTTACCTCAATATCAGCCCGGCGCCGTGGACCTGGCCGCTCATCGAGACGCAGGGCTTTCGCGCCTATTGCCGCGGGCTGTTCGTCTCGGTGCCGGCACTGTCGCGCGCACCACGCTGGAGCAAGATCGAGGTCATCTCGCAGCATACCAAGCAGATCGAGGGGCTCACCGATGATGAGACCGAGCTGCTGACGCGGCATGCACGCTACAATTGCCTGAGCCTGGTCTGCCGCACGCCGAAGGGCGTCTTCCCCTTCATCCTGCAACCGGTGCGCATCCGCCGCGGTTTCATCGCGCCGCCGGCGATGCAGCTGATCTACTGTCGCAATGCTTCCGAATACGCCGCCTGTGCCGGCCGTATCGGCCGGCTGCTATTGCGGCTGGGCAAGATCTCGGTTTTCGTCGATTCTAACGAGCCCATCCCCGGCCTGGTCGGTATTTATACCGAGCGGCGCGGCCGCAAATATTTCAAAGGTCCGCACCGCCCGCGGCTGGCTGATCTCACGGATACGGAACTCGTACTCTACGGGCCGTAGGGACGGTACGCTCTTACAGCAAAGACGGTGTGGTCCCGGCCTCCGCCCGGACGGCACCTAGATTTGTTGCGCGATTCCGGACACTCGCTCTCTTCATTACCAGTCACCCTCCGTAAACTACGGCGCTTAAGGGAATTTTCCCGCCTCTTCGCTACGCTCAGTGGCTGAATGACGTTGCGTTAAGTCTATTTCCGCCGAGATCCACTGATCCCATGACGTCGACAAGCGACAGCGAGCTCGGTGCACGCCGCGAGCAAGGCCAGGACGGCCTGCTTGGGCTGAGCCAGCTTGCACTCGATGGCATGGAACAGGGCGTCTGTGTCTACGACGCCGATAACCGGATCGTGCTGGTCAATACACGCTACCTGACGCTGTTCAACATGTCGCCCGACATCGTTCGGCTCGGAACGAGCTATCGCGACGTGCTTGCCCACAGCATGGCGCGCGGAAACATTCCAGCGGATGAACTCGACGCGCTCTATGCTTCACGGATCGCATTGATCGCGGCCGGCAAGCCGTTCCAGACCCGGCAAACGCTCGCCAGCGGCCTTGTCATCACGCTCGAACTGAAGCCGCTTCCCGGCGGTGGCTGGATGACGATCTGCGACGATGTCAGCCGCCTCGCCCGACTTGAGACCGAGCTGCAACTCCAGACCGAACGCAGCCAGCATGCGCTCGCGCACATGTCGCACGGCCTGATCATGTATGATGCCAATAGCCGCATCGTCGTCTGCAACGAGCGGTTCTTGCAATTCTACAACCTCGACCGCAACGTCGTGAAACCGGGTGTCGCGCACAGCACCGCCATCGACCACTGGCTGTCGCGCGGCAACAGAGCGGACATGTCCGGAGAGGAGTTCCGCGATGCCCGGATCAACGACGTCCGGACCAGGAGCCCGAAAACCGTTCTCGTGACGCGCTATGACGGCCGCAGGGTCCAGGCCGTATCCCGGTTCATGCCCGACGGCGGCTGGGTTACCGTGCATGAAGACGTCACCGAGCGGCTGCAGCACGAAGAGACGCTGAAGCAGCAGAACCTCATGCTGGATGCCGCGCTCGAAAACATGGCGCATGGGCTCGCGTTCTACGACAGCGACATGCGCCTGCGCACCTGTAATTCCACCTACCAGGAGATCTACCGGCTGTCGCCGGAGGAGAGCAAGCCCGGCACACATCTCGCCGAGCTGATCGAACGCTCGATGGCGAACGGCGCCTTCTCCTCCGAATACAGCCCGCAGCAGATCCTGGAAACCGCCCGCACCCGGATCGCGAACCGCGATTCCTCGCCGATGCGGCGAAGCATGACCAACGACACGGTGATCTCGGTTCGCTATTGCGCGCTGCCCGAGGGCGGCTTCGTCGCCACCTATGAGGACATCACCGAGCGCGAACGCGCGGTCGAGGAGCTGAGCGAGCAGTATCGCCGCTTCGACGCGGCGCTGAACAACATGAGCCAGGGCCTGTGCATGCTCGATGCAAGCCTGCACGTGATCGTCTGCAACCGCCGCTACATCGAGATGTACGGCCTGTCGCCCGACATTGTGAAGCCCGGCGTCTCGATGCGCGAGATCATGGAGCACAGCTGCGATCTCGGCATCCATCCGAACACCACCGCCGCCAAGATCTATGCCGACTATGTCGAGCGGCTGCGCGAGGGCGAGCACACGCTGCACCGCCATCTGAGCGACGGCCGCATCATCAAGCTGAACCACAAGCGGATGGAGCATGGCGGCTGGGTCGTCACCTATGAGGATGTCACCGAGCGTCACAAGGCCCAGGCCCGGGTCGCGCACATGGCGCAGCACGATTCCCTCACCGACCTGCCCAACCGCACGCTGTTCCGCGAGAAGATGGGCGAGGGGCTGAACCAGGTCGCGATCGCCGGCGGCGCGATGGCCGTGCTCTGCTTCGACCTCGACAATTTCAAGACCGTCAACGACCGGCTCGGCCACGCCGCCGGCGACCGCCTGCTGCGCTGGGTCGCAGCACGGCTGAAGGAGAATGTCGGCGAGCACGACACTGTCGCCCGTCTCGGCGGCGACGAGTTCGCCGTGCTGCAGCGCGGACCGCAGCCGCAATCCGCGGAGCGGCTTGCTCGACGCCTGGTCGAGATCATCGGCCATCCGCCGCCGCTGGAGAGCCAGTCGATCCATGTCGGCGTCTCCGTCGGCATCGCGATCGCGCCCGACCACGGCCTCGACGCCGACGAACTGATGAAATGCGCCGATCTCGCGCTCTACCAGGCCAAGGCCAAGGGGCGCGGCGCCTATCAGCTGTTCGAGCCTGAAATGGAAGAAGAGGCGCGCAGCCGGCATGCGCTGGAGCACGACCTGCGCGGCGCGCTGGAAGCCAACCAATTCCATCTGGTGTTCCAGCCGCAGGTGCGGCTCGACACCACCGAGCTGACCGGCTTCGAGGCGCTGCTGCGCTGGAAGCATCCGTCGCGTGGCCTGGTCTCGCCGGCCGAATTCATTCCGATCGCCGAAGAGAACGGGCTGATCGTTCCGATCGGTGAATGGGTGCTGCGTACGGCCTGCGCCACGGCGGCCTCGTGGCCGGATGTCACGGTCGCGGTCAATTTGTCGCCGGTGCAGTTCCGTTCGCGCGGACTGGTGGCGATGGTGACGAGCGCGCTTGCAGAAGCCGGCCTGCCGCCGCAGCGGCTCGAGCTCGAGGTCACCGAGACGGCGCTGCTCGATGACAGCGAGGCGACGATCGAAATCCTGCACCAGCTCCGTGCCCTCGGCGTGCGCGTCAGTCTCGACGATTTCGGCGTCGGCTACTCTTCGCTGAGTTACTTGCGCAAATTCCCGTTCGATCGCATCAAGATCGACCGCTCCTTCGTCGGCACGCTCGGCGAAAGCCCCGAGAGCGTCGCCATCGTTCGCACCATCGCGAGCCTCGGCTCCGTGCTCGGCGTCGAGACAACGGCGGAGGGTGTCGAGACGGTGGAACAGCTCGAATTCGTCAGGGAATGCGGCTGCACCGCGGTGCAGGGATACTATTTCGGCAAGCCCTGCCCGGCAGCCGAGGTAGGACTCACCATCGAGACGCTAGGCGCGGTCCGCCGCGTGGCGTGAGGCGCGACGCAATCAGTCCTCGCCGGCTCCGCCGAGCCGATCGCGCAGAACACTGATCACGCGATGAGTCGTCTCGATCTCCTTCACTGACAAGCCATCTGCCAATCCATTGACCCACGGAACCTGGAGCCGACCGGCTGCATCGTAGACCTGCCTGCCCTTGTCGGTGAGCACCACGAGCTGTGCCCGGCGGTGATGCGGATTGGTCTCAAACTCGACGAGGCCGTCCCGGGCGAGGTCGTTGACGATCCGCTGCACGTTCTGGCGGTTGGCGCCAAGATTGCGCGCCAGCCAGGCCACCGGCTCCGGGCGCTCGGCACCGACGATCGCGCCCAGGATCTGCCAGCGTGCGCTGGTGAGCCCCAGCGAGGCCACCAGCCGGTCACCGGCGGTCAAAAGCAGGCCATTCGCGCGGAACAGATCGAGGATGAAGCCGGTCAGGGCCTCGCCGGAAGGGGTGCGTCTGGTCCTGGTCATTTGTAATGATTACCCCGTATTGACATCATCATGTCAAATATCTATGTCACACCTTGTCGAATTGACATGATGATACCAAATTGAATGGAGTGATGCCATGCCCCAGATGCGTCCGCTCGACCCGAGCTTCCCGATCGACCGCCAGATCGCGCTCGACGCCGGCCCCGTGGTGCTGGTCAATTTGTTCACGCTGGATGCGGCGGATGAACAGAGCTTCCTGACGAGCTGGCAGGACGATGCGGCTTTCATGAAGCGGCAACCGGGCTTCATCTCGACCCAGCTCCACCGTGCCGTCGGCGACAGCCCGACCTATCTCAATTATGCGGTCTGGGAATCCAACGCGCATTTCCGCGCGGCGTTCACGCACCCGGAATTCCGCGCGAAGATCGCGGTCTATCCGGCGTCGGCGGTGGCAAGCCCGCATCTGTTCCAGAAGGTCGCGGTACCCGGGGTCTGCGTGGCGTAGCCGCAAACGTAGGGTGTTAGCTTGCCGCGGGCAGCGCACTGTCCGGCGGCGGGCACCACGGGCGCTCGGCTGACGCCAGCCCGATCAGGCGGCCCTGGATGTAGTCGCAGCCCCAGTCGCGCAGCATGTTGGCGGCCTCCTCGTCCTGCACCCATTCGGCGACGGTCTTGATGTCGAGGCGGCGGGCGAGGTCGATCAGGGTCTGCACGAAGGCGCGGTCGTCGGCGGAATGCGTGATGTTCTGGACGAAGGCGCCGTCGATCTTGACGATGTCCACGCCGAGCTTGCGCAAATTGCGGAACGAGGTGTAGCCGGCGCCGAAATCGTCGATCGCGATTCTGCTGCCGAAATTCTTGAGGCGGCTGACGAAGGCGCGGACGTCGTCGATGTCCTGGATCGCAACCGTCTCGGTGATCTCGACGATCAGCCGCTCGGCGACGCCGGGATGGGCGCGCATCAGCGATTCGATTCCGGCCCACCAATCGGGATCCATCGTGGTGTCAGGCGAGATGTTGAGGCTGAGGCGGATGTCGGGGGCGGCCGCGAGCTCGGCAACCACGAGCTCGAGCACGCGGTGATCGACCAGACGGATGAGGCCGAGCCGCTCGGCGACCGGAACGATGTCGGGCGCGAGCAGCACCTGGCCGTCGCCCTGGTCCATCCGCACCAGGCATTCGTGGAACGCGCCCTCGCGCGTGGCAGCCGATACCACCGGCTCGTAAGCAAGCTTGATGCGCCGCTCGTTGAGCGCGGTGACGATCTCGTCGGTGACGCGAATGTTGACGCGGCGCTGCGCATCGCGCTCGGCATTCGGACGCCAGGTGGCGAACGAGCCGGCGCGACGGCGCTTGGCGGCATCCAGCGTCTCGTGGGCGCGGTTGATGGCCTCGTCGGTATTGCGGGCATAGCGCGGCAGGCTGACCGCACCGATCGAGACGGTGACCGAGACCGGGCCGGATCTGGTCGGCACCACCTCGTCACGGACGCCGGCGAGAAAGCGCTCCGCGGCAACGTTCATGTCGTCGACGGTGCAGTTCTTCAGGATGAGGCCGAACTTGTTGCCGGAGAACCGGCCGAGCACGTCACCACCGCGTAAACGCGCGCGAATGCGCTTGGCGACGTCGAGGATCACGGCATCGGCCACGTCGAAGCCGAAAGCGTCGTTGACGCGGGCAAGATGATCGATGCCGACCAACATGAAGGCTGCGGTCGAGCGGAAGCGGGTCGTTTCCTCGATCGCTTCGGCCAGCGCCGCGATCAGGTGAGAGCGATTGAGTTCGCTCGTGAGGGGATCAAGCCGGGCAAGCTTGGTCAGCTCCTCGTCACGGGCGCGCCGCTCATTGTTGATGCGGACAGAGCCGATCGCGCGCATTGGGCGGCCGTCGGCACCGGCGAACCAGCGGCCGGTCTCCTCGATCCAGACCACAGGATCGGAGGCGCTCATGCGCACGCCATATTCGACCCGGTAGGGCGTGCCGTCGGTGCCGTGCACGGGAGATGTCTGCGCCAGCGCCGCGCTCCGCGCCGTCTGCGCGGGCTCGATCAGCCTGGCGAACTCGGCGCCGGTCGCGAGGCGCTCGGCGGGAATGCCGGGAAAGATGGCGCCGACCTGCTCGCCCCAGACAATGGCGTCGCTCGCGATATCCCAGACGAACACGGCCTGACCGAGAGCGGCCAGGATTTCGGAGGCTTGCGGCAATGCGGGGGTCAAAAGCGCCTCGTTTCGGGACAGCGGTGAGTCCTGAGCCGGCACAGAATACGGCCAGATTCGCCCTCGACCCTAGGCAAAGTTCATAAACAATTTGGAAACCACGTTTCCGGACGCCCTGGAACGGAATAGGCTCGACCGGCATAGGCCTTGCGAGACCATCACATGCACCGGCGCGAGCGTCCCAAAACGCGCCAGTTCAACCGGATCAGCGGTGTTGCGATGGTGAATGCGGACCAGATCGAAGAGACAACGCGGGAAGCGAGTACCGCGCTGGTACCGCTGACGCCCGTTTTGCAGTTGGTCCGCAAGGTACCGCTGACGCGCCCCGATCCGAGCTTCGTCACCCAGCTGATCGCCAATGCCGAGCACCTGCCTCAGGCAAGCCGGCTACGTCGCGGCTCGTCCGAGGACGCGCGCATGGCCTATGGCGGCAAATGCCCGCTTCCCAGCGTCACCTCACGCACGCGTCAGGTCGCGTAACGCCGATCAGCGTGGCTCTTCAGGCGAGGGCGGCGTGCCGTTGCCCGGCTGCAAATGCGGCGAGGGAATTTCCGGCGACGGCATGATGCCCGGCTTCGGCGCGGGATGATCCATCAGAACGGATTCGGCAACCGATTGCGCCGAGGGCGCGGGCGGCGGTTCAGGCTGCGGTGCGGGCACGGGATTGAGCTTCGGCTCGAACACTGTTGCCGGCGGCGGCGCCTCGGCCTGACGCTTCGACTTGCGCGGCACCGCCACCGTCTCCGCAGCGACATAGGTGATACGGCGGCGCGTGCGCTGGGCGATGCCGCCGAGGAAATCGGCCATCGCGAGCAACACCAGCAGGAAGTAGGTGGAGTTGCCGAATTTGGGCCACATCACGAATTCGGCCGCGGCCGCACCGAACAGGATCAGCGACAGCAGGTGATCCATCAGGAACTTTGCGCCGGGCCGCGCGCCCTTGACCACTTCGAGCAGCAGCAACAGCACGCCGAGCGCCAGCAGGAGATCGGCGAGCGTCACCGGCCAGGTCTCGCCGGTGATCATCGGCACCTTGAACAGCACGTCCGAGAAGGACACGCTGGGCATCAGGAAGGCGATGATGTTGTAGACCGCGAGCGGAATCAGAAGCAGCGGGAAACCGACCATCGGCAAAGCGCCTTCTCGATCAATATGTTCGGGCAAGACAATGCGACGGCGAAGCATTTGCTCCGCCGCCGTCACCGTCATATCTCATGGATTGGCCGAAATCAGGCAGGTCACGTCATCCTGATTGAGGATAACCCTGCCTGAGAAGAGTCTCAGGACTCTTTCTTCTTCAGGACCTGACGGCCCTTGTACATGCCGGTCTTGAGGTCGAGATGATGCGGACGACGGAGCTCGCCGGAGTCCTTGTCTTCCACATAGGTCGGCTTCTTGATGGCGTCTGCCGAGCGGCGCATGCCACGGCGCGACGGCGAAGTTTTTCGTCTCGGAACGGCCATTTCAATATCCTCTAGGGATTGGTGTTCATCCGGGCATCGTCCGCGAAGGGACGGCTCAGCACCCGCAAACCGAGGCGAGCTGAATGCCGATCAAGGCCGGGCTTATAGAGGAAGGCTGGCCGTAAATCTAGGGTTCTGGGACGGAAAATGCGCCCGAAAAGGGCCCGAAATCAGCGATTTTCCCGCCAGCACGTCAAAAGCGAGGAGGCCTGTGCCCTCGCCACATAGGTCCCGGCCAGCCGCCGGACGCCCGGTCCCGGGGTCCTGGCGCTGCGTTTGACCGGATTCGGCAGGATCGAGGCCAAAAGGGCCGCTTCCCGGGGCGAGAGGTTGGCAGCCGACTTGCCGAAGGCGTAGGCGCTGCCCGCCTCCACCCCAAACTGGCCCTGCGGGCCGAGCTCGGCGATGTTAAGGTAAATTTCCAGGATCCGCGGCTTGGGCAGCACGAAATCGATCCAGAGCGCCAGCGGGAATTCCAGCGCCTTGCGGACGAAATCGCGTCCCTGCCAGAGGAACAGGTTTTTCGCGACCTGCTGGGTGATGGTGGAGGCACCGCGGAACGGCGTCCCGTCCTCCTTGGCGTCGTCGATGGCCTCGCGCAGCGCGCCCCAGTCGATGCCGTGGTGCTTGCAGAAATGGGCGTCCTCGGCCGCCACGACCGAGCGAGGCACATATGGCGACATCGCCGCCAGATCGATCCATTCCCGATGCATCGGCGCGCCCGTCAGCGAGCGCCAGGCCATCAGCGTCGAAACCGGATGGCCGGCGCGGTAGAATGGCGCGATCACATAGGGCGCCAGCATCGCGACCACGACCATCACCAGCAGGATTTTGACGACGCGCAAATCGACCTTTCCGGCGCAAATTGAAACCTGGCCGCGAATCCCGCCATTAAGTCTGTGATAATTCGGGCCTTTTCCAGCACTTTTTAGGCCTTCCAAACGATTGACTGGGGCCGGCTCATAAAGGATTGTCCCGCCGAATTTTAGTTCTGGAGCCTTTCTTGATGACCGGCACGTCCCCGTCCGATTTCGCCAAACGCCTGGACAAGACCGCTGATGACACCGAAGCCCTGCTCGGGCGCCTCCTGTCGGACGACATCCTGCACGATGAGATCGCCCGTCCCAAGCGACTGATGGACGCAATGCGCTATTCGAGCCTGAATGGCGGCAAGCGCCTGCGGCCGTTCCTGGTGGTCGAGAGCGCGGCCGTGTTCGGCGTTCCCCGCGAAGCGGCGCTGCTCGTGGGTGCCGCGCTCGAGTGTATCCACTGCTATTCGCTGATCCATGACGATCTGCCGGCAATGGACAATTCGGACCTGCGCCGTGGCCGCCCCACCCTGCACAAGCACACCGACGACGCCACCGCGATCCTCGCCGGCGACGGCCTTCTGACGATCGCCTTCGACATCGTCACCCGCGACGAGATCCATCGCGACGCCAATGTGCGGTTGCTGTTGACGCGCGCGCTGGCGCGCTGCGCCGGCATCGGCGGCATGGTCGGCGGCCAGATCCTCGATCTCGCCGGCGAAGGCCGTTTTGGCGGCAACGAGCCGATCGATGTCGCCCGTATTCAGCAGATGAAGACCGGCGCGCTGCTGCGCTATGGCTGCATCGCCGGCGCGATTCTCGGCCAGGCCTCGCAGAAAGAATACCAGGCGCTCGACGATTACGGCCGTGCGCTCGGTGAAGCCTTCCAGATCGCCGACGATCTGCTCGACGTCGAGGGCGATGCGGCAGCGCTCGGCAAGCCGGCCGGCGCCGATGCCGCGCTCGGCAAGACCACTTTCGTCACCCAGCTCGGCATCGAAGGCGCCAAGCAGCGCGTGCGGGATCTGCTCGCCCGCGCCGACAGCGCGGTCTCGATCTTCGGCGATCGCGCCGCCGTGCTGCAGGCCGCAGCGCGCTTCGTCGCCGAACGCAAGAACTGACGCGTATCGATGGCGGCCGAGGGCAAAGAAGACCCCGTCCTCGTCCGCTTCCGCCAGATGTCGCGGCCCATGCGGCTGATCTACGCGCGGCCGCGGACCTTCATCTCGCTCGGCGTCGGCATCCTCGTCTGCCTGCTCGTCCCCGGTTCGAACCGGCTGGTAACGCGGCTGCTGTTCGGCTGGGATGCGCTGATCGCGGTCTATCTCGTGCTGGTCTACAGCATGATGTTGTGCAACGACCATCAGCACATCCGCCGTAGCGCCGCGATGCAGGACGACGGCCGCTTCGTGATCCTGCTGGTGACGGCGATCGGCGCATTCGCCAGCATTGCCGCGATCGTCTCCGAGCTCGGCACGCCGCACCGTGGCGCCGCGGAGCTGACGATCGCGATCGCGACCATCGCGCTGTCCTGGGCCGCCGTGCACACCACCTTCGCGTTGCACTACGCCCATGATTATTACCGCCATCCGGCGGGCGGATTGCAGTTTCCGAGCGGCGACAAGGAAGATCACGCCGACTATTGGGACTTCGTCTACTTCTCGTTCGTGATCGGCATGACCGCGCAGGTCTCCGATGTCGGCATCACCGACAAGACCATCCGCCGCACCGCTACGGCGCATGGCATCGTGTCCTTCATCTACAACACGGCGCTGCTGGCGCTGACGGTGAACATCGCGGCGAGCGCGATTGCGACGTGATCCCCGCGACATTGTCCCGGCTTCGCCGGAACGATGTCAGGGGGAGCAGCGCTCTCAGTTGCAGACCTCGGCATTGGCATCAACGTGAGGGCCGCCGCCACCGCGATACACGAGGTGGCAGCCGGGCTTGACCGGACGGCAGAGCAGGTCGTTGCAGAAAATCTGTCCCCCGCCGCCCGAGGCGCGACCCGCGCCGGCTGCAGCGATGCCGCCTGCCGCTCCAGCGGCCGCGCCACCGGACTGACGACGCTGCCGCGCGGGACGATCATCGCCGTCGTCTCGCTTGGCCGTTGCAGGCTTGGCCGGCTTGGCGGCACGCTGCTTCTCGCATTCATTGTCGTCGTTCAGCACATAGCCGTCGCCGCAGACGATCTTGGTGCACTTGTCACCGTCGGGCTTGAAGCCGTGATCGCAAACCAGCGGGCAGACGCGGGACTGCTTTGACTTGACCGTGTCGAGCGCATCCGTGCTTGCGACCTTCACGTCGAGCTTGGTGCCGGCATAGCGGTTGAACTGCGACAGCGACCGCTGCGAGGACGTGCTCCAATTGCCGTCAGCCTGACCGGAGAAACAGCCGACGCGGCCAAGCTCGGTCTGCACCGAGCGACTGAGATCGGCCGGCGTGGCAGTCGGCGTCAGCGCGGCGACATTGGTGCCGGCAGGGCTCGCCGTGCTGGCCGGCGCAGCGCTCGGTGCCGTGGCGGCGAGATTGACGCGCTGCTGCTCGGCGGCCGCAGCCTGCTGCTGTGCCTGCTCCTTGGCCTTCTGCGCGGCAAGCTGGGCCTGCTCGGCGGCCTTCGCGTCGGCAACAGCCTTGGCCTGGGCATCTTTCTGGGCCCCGAGGGCGGCGAGACGGTCGCGTTCGGCGTCGGCCTGCTTCGCCTTCTCGATCGCCGCCGCATGAGCCTGCTCGGCCTGGATCTTGTCGAGCTGAAGCTTGGCAAGGTTCGCATAGAAGCCGTCCGGGTGCTGGGCCAGGAAGGCCTCCCACGCCGGCTTGTTGCCGACCTGGAGCGCGAGCTCGTAGTCGCGGCGCATATCGGCCTGCGGATTCACGACGGGCGCGACCGCGGCCACGGGCGCGGCTTTCACCGGCACCAGCGGCACGTCTTCGCCGCCGAGCGAACCGTAAACGAACGGCTCCTGCTTGTTGCCGGTCGATTTGAGCACGTCGTCGCGCACGAAACCGAAGGCGCGGCGAACGTCGAGGCCCGGCGTCGTCAGATGCTTCGACAGCGCGATCGTGAACGGGCTGTTGGCGCCGTCGCCATCCTGCGCCGTGAAGCCGGCCTTGGCAGAATAGGCGATCAGCGTATTGGAGCTGGTCGGCTCGACCTGGGCCAGGCCACGGCCGATGCCGCGGGAGGCCAACGTGCGCTTCATGGTCCTGCCGAACGGATTGTCCCGGCAGGCATCGAGGATCACTAGGCGAAGCTGCTTCGCCGGCTCGACTGCGACCAGAACGCGATCGAGCGAGAGCGCCTCGTCATAGACATCGGTGTCGCGCTCGAGTTTGGCATCGACCGGAATCAGATAGTTGGAGCCTTCGACCTCGATGCCGTGGCCGGCATAGTAGACGACGGCGATATCGGCATCGCGGGTTGAATCAGCGAAGTCGCGCAGCACGCGCCGCGTGTCGAGCGCGGTCAGATCGTGACGCGAATCGACGACATCGAAGCCGGCATCCTTCAGCGTCTTCGCCATCACCGAACCGTCATTGACGGGATTGGCGAGCGAGGGCGCGTGCTGATAGGCCGAGTTGGCGAGCACCAGCGCGACGCGCTTTCCGGCGAAGGCGGGCCCGGCGCCGAACATCAGCGCGATGGCGAGGAGAAACGGGCAAAGTCTGAAAAAATTGCGCATGACACGACTTCCAGGAATTCGGGGCAGTTCACACCCTCAGGGACAGCCTTAGCAAAATCCAGCGCCCGCGCTTGTGATGGAGGTCACGAAGACCGCGGCGGCGACCAGCCGAGGAACCTCTTTCATTAGTCGCACCAGGCGGTTGACGGTTCGCCGCCGAAATGCGCGCGGGCCGGCGCTCCCTAGCCATCCCCGATATGCCCCCGGTATTGCGGCAGGTCGTCCGTGATCTCGTGCCACGGCGCCTTGGAGCCCACGAAAATATGGGCGCTGGGGCGGATCGAGGGGGCATCGACCAGGGTTCCCATGGCGACATGGGCCCATTTTCCTTGGCGGACCCGGGAATAGAGCAGCGACCCGCAGCGGGCGCAGTGCGCGTCATGAGTGGTATCGTCCCCGTAGATCATCCGCTGATCCTCGCCCGCAACGAGGCGGAGCTGGCTGTATTCGACGCCGGCGAACGGCTTGAAGGCGGAACCGGTGGTCCGGCGGCAGTTCGAGCAGTGGCAGTTCAGCGCATAGGAAAACGCGTCCGCCACCTCGTAGCGGACAGCGCGGCAATAACATTCGCCGACAAGGATGCGAGCGTTCGATTTTTCTGATCCGGTCATGACGGTGCCCTGGCACAAATTGCGGAGGACACCCATAGCGCAATTCGATGCGTACCACTAAGTTCGCGGCGCGCCATCATTCAAAGGGATGACCCATGAGCCAGAATCGTTCGAGCGTCGAAGCCGTCGTGCAATCCTATTTCGACGGGCTCTACGAGGGCGACGCCGAAAAGCTCGGCGCCATCTTCCATCCGTCCGCCGATCTGCGCTGGGTCGAAAAGGGCGAACTGCAGGTGCTCACCGTGCCCGACTGGCTCGACCGCGTGCGCAAACGCGCCTCGGCCAAGGCGGAGGGCAAACCGCGCGAGGATTTCATCGTCACCATCGACCGCTCGGATGACAAGACCGCCTTCATCAAGGTCAGATGCCAGCTGCCGCCACGCTTCTTCACGGATTATCTGGTGGCCATGAAGCTCGCCGACGGTTGGCAGATCGTGTCGAAATCGTATCGGTATGACCTGAAGGAGTGAGGGACCTTAGCCGACGGATTCTCGTGGTCCTCGGCCCTCCTCTCAAATCCGCCGTCATTGCGAGCCCAACTCTCGCCACACGTCATTGCGAGGAGCTCTTGCGACGAAGCAATCCAGAGTCATTCCGCTGAAAAGATTCTGGATTGCTTCGCTTCGCTCGCAATGACGGCGCGGATAGCGCGTCCCTTGCCCCTCACTCCACCCCCTGCTCTTCCCGAAAGTCCCCCCATGCTGCTCGACCGTCGTTCCCTGCTCGCCTCGCTGTGCTGGATGGCCGCCTCTCCGGCTCTCGCTGCGGACGCGCCGCCTGAACTCGAATCCTACGAGCGCGAAAGCGGCGGGCGGATCGGGGTCTACGCGGAGAATCTCACCACCGGCGCGAAGCTCACCTGGCGGGCCGACGAACGCTTCGTGATGTGCTCGACATTCAAGGCTTCGCTCGCGGCTTGCGTGCTGGCACGGGTCGAACGCGGCGAGGAGAAACTGGCCGCGATGGTCCCTTATGGCAAGGCCGACCTGCTGGAGTACGCACCGGTTGCAAAGCAAAACCTGTCGGCCGGCACGATGTCGGTCGCGGACATGTGCAAGGCGATCGTCGAGCTCAGTGACAACACCTGCGCCAATCTGCTGCTCGCACGGATCGGCGGCCCCGCCGCGCTCACGGCGTTCTGGCGGTCGATCGGCGACACCACCTCGCGGCTCGACCACAACGAGCCCGAGCTGAACCGCTCACCGCCCGGCGATCCCCATGACACCACGACGCCGGCAGCGATGGCCGGCAATCTCAAGCGGCTCGTCACGGGCGAAGCGCTGTCGCCGGCTTCACGGGCCCAGCTCACCGACTGGATGGTGGGCTGCAAGACCGGCGCGAACCGGCTGCGCGGCGGCCTGCCGGCCGGCTGGAAGATCGGCGACAAGACCGGCAACAACGGCAAGGACGCATCCGGCGATATCGCGGTCGCCTGGCCCAAGCCCGATACGCCGATCCTGATCGCGGCCTATACCCAGGGCGGCACGCCGAACCCCACACAGATCGAGGCGGTGTTCACCCGCATCGGGCGCATGGTGGCCGAACGACTGGCGTAAGCCGCTTCGCATTGACCTCTTGGCCGCTTCCGGGCCAAGACAGGCCATGATCGCAGCGAAATTCCAGACCTTTCTCATCCTGCTCACGGTGCTGGCTGGCACCGCGCTGGTCGCACGGCGCTTCAACCTGGCGCCTGCCATTTTGCTGATGCTCTCCGGCGTCGGCCTCGCTTTCGTGCCGGGCATGCCGCCGGTGGAACTGCCGCCGGAACTGGTGCTGCTGATGGTGCTGCCGCCGCTGATCTACTCGGCGAGCGTCGCAATGAGCTGGCGCGAGTTCAGGAACAATCTGCGCCCCATTGTGCTGCTCGCAGTCGGCGCGGTCATCTTCACCGCGGCGCTTGTTGCGGCTGCGACGCATTACGTGATCGGCCTGCCCTGGAGCGTCGGCTTCCTCCTGGGCGCCATCGTCGCACCGCCCGACGTGGTGGCGCCGCTCGCGATCGCGCGCCGGCTGAACATGCCGCGCCGGCTCCTGGTCATCCTCGAGGGCGAAGGGCTTGCCAACGACGCCACCGCGCTGATCCTGTACCGCTTCGCGCTCGCGGCGATCATGGTCGGGCATTTCTCGCTGCCGCTGGCGGCCGGCGAATTTTCCCTCATCGTCGCCGGCGAGATCGCCTTCGGCATCGGCGTCGGCTGGCTTTCGCTGCGCTTCCGCAAATGGTCCTGCGAGCCGCGGGTCGAGCTGACGTTGTCGTTGATCACGCCCTACGTGTCCTACTGGCTGCCCGAACATGTCGGCGGCTCCGGCGTGATCGCCACCGTCGCCTGCGGCCTTTATGTGAGCTGGAACGGGCCGTTGCTGATCTCGGCGTCGACGCGCCTGCAAGGCATCTTCTTCTGGGACCTCATCATCTATCTGATCGAAGGTCTGCTGTTCCTGCTCACGGGCTTCCAGATGCGGGCGCTCTATGAAAAGTCAAAAGCGTTCCCGCTCGACGACATCATGATCGCGACCGTATTGGTCATGACCATCATCGTTCTGGCGCGCTTCACCTGGCTCTATCCTGCGACCTATCTGCCGCGGATGCTGAGCAAATCGTTGCGCAAGCGCGATCCGTCGCCGCCCTGGCAATGGCCGTTCGCACTCGCCTTCACCGGCGTGCGCGGCGCGGTGTCGCTGGCCGCCGCACTGGCGCTGCCATTCACGCTGCCTGATGGCAATGCCTTCCCGTATCGCGATTTGATCCTGTTCGTGGCCTTCGGCGTCATCTTCATCACCCTGATCGGCGTCGGCCTGACGCTGCCGCCGGTGGTCCGCTGGCTCGGCATCGCGGAAGCCGGCCGCAACGAGCATGTCGCCGAGCACGAGGCCGAGATCGCGGCACGGCGCCAGGCGCTCGACGCCGCACTGAAGTCGCTGGATGCGTTGACCGAAGAGAAAGAGGTCTCGGATGAAGTGATGCGGCTGCTGCGCGCGCGCCACGAGATCCGGGTCAACCAGCTTCCTGACTCACTCGATCCCGCCCGCCACGACGTCTCCGCCGCAGGCACCGCACTGACCCGCGAGCTGATCGCCGCCGAACGCAAATTCATCCACGACCTGCTCCGCGACGGCCAGATCACCGACGAGACGCGACGGAGGATCGAACGCGATCTGGATCTGGAAGAGGCGAGCCTGGCGAACCGGGAGTATCAGGGCGCGCCGCTGTAGATTCTCGTCATTGGGAGGATCCAGATTGCTCCCGCGGAAAGATTCTGGATTGCTTCGCTGCGCTCGCAATGACGGGTGCCGCAGCAACGAAGCAAATTACCGTCTTTCGCAATACGCCCGCATTGCCGTCACAACGGCCGTCGCGATCAGCTCCTGCCGCTCCGGCGAGTTCATTGCCATCTCCTCATCGCGGTTGATGATGGAGCCGGCTTCCAGCAGCACCGCGGCACTTCGGGTCTGCGAGAGCACGACGAGCCCGTCATAGCGGTAGACGCCGACATCCTTGTCGAGCAATGGATGCCGGTAACGCCCCATCACCGGCAGGCTGTATTGGGTCGCGTATTGCAGACCCTTCTCCTTCAACTCCCGGCCCAACAACCGGGCGAAGGCGAGGCTGGCGGCAAAACGCGGATTGCGCTCGGACACGAACAGCGAATGGCCGCTGAAGCGATCGCTGAAATAACTCCTGGCGCCTTCGAACTCCCATGGCTCGAGCATCTTGTCCGGCACGGAATCATGGTGGATCGACAGGAAAAAATCGGCATGCGCGGCGCTCGCAGTGCCGACACGCTTGAGCAGGCTTGGCCGCGCCTTGCCGTCGGTCACCAGCACGCGGGTCGCAGCAAAGCCCGCCGACTTCAAGCGCTCTCCGATCAGCCGCGTCAAATGCAGGTTGAAGCCGAACTCCACATCGTTGCGCGCACTGGTCGCGCCCTGCGATTCCGAGGTGTGCCCGACATCGAGGATGATCCTGAATTTGCGCGGCTCGCATGGCTCCGGCGCCGGCGGCTTGATCTTGGCCCTTCCGGCCTTCCGCGCCCCGGCCGCCTTGCCCTGATCAGTTGGCAAAGCCAAAAGCGAGATCAGCGAAACAGCAATAGCGGCGGTGATGCGCCACGATATTTTCACACCGGCCGTTCCCCCTTCACCGTCACGCGCGTGCCCGAGCGCGTATGCGGCCAGTAGTCCCACATCGCGCGGTGCTGGGTGCAGCGGTTGTCCCAGAAGGCGATGGCGTTCTCGGTCCAGCGAAAGCGGCACTGGAACAGCGGGTTTTCGGCGTGCTGATAGAGATAGGCGAGCATCGCATCGCTCTCGTCGCGCGGGATGCCGTTGATGTGGCGGGTGAAGCCGCGGTTGACGTAGAGCGCCTTCTTGCCCGTCACCGGATGGGTGCGCACCACCGGATGCTCGGCATTCGGATAGGACGGACGATCAGCGACGCCGTAATTGGCGTAGAGCCCGCGATAGATCGGCTCGCCGTCATGCAGCGCGGTCAGGCCGTCGAGATAGGCTTTCATGCGATCGGACAGGGCTTCATAGGCCGCGTACATGTTGGCGAACAGCGTGTCGCCGCCGCGCGGCGGACACTGCTTGATGTAGAGGATCGAGCCCATCGGCGGTTCGAGATCGCAGGAGACGTCGGAATGCCAGCCCTCGCCGTTGGCGCGCGGCGAATTCTTGTCGGCATAGATCTTCATCAGCGCGGGGTCTTCATCCTCATGCGGTGCGGCGGGATGAAAATGCAGCTCGCCGAATTTGCGGCCGAAAGCGAGATGCTGCTTCGGCGTGATCTCCTGGTCGCGGAAGAAGATCACGAGGTTTTCGGCGAGCGCGCGGTGGATCTCGTCCATCTGCCGGTTGGAGCGGGCGTCGCCCTCGACCAGCGCGCCGATATCGACGCCGGAGATTTCCGCACCGATGATCGGGGTGAGCTTTTCGACCGCGATGGTCTCGTAAGGAGCACCGTCTTCAGCCGCATGGCGGTAGCGCGGGCCTTGCTTGCCGGATAGCGAGCTCATGGCGGTTCTCCCGATCGTTCTGATTGGGAGCATGGTAGCAATGTAGGGCGGGTTAGCGAAGCGTAACCCGCCACTTCGTCCCGCAAAAAATAAGGCGGATTACGCTTGCGCTAATCCGCCCTACGATTCCGATATGTCGGAGACGATTACTCCGCCGCCGATACCGGCACCTTGGCACCCTGGCCATACTTCTGGTCGATGTAGTCGATCACCAGCGCCTTGAAGTCGGCGGAGATGGTTGGACCACGCAGCGTGCGGAACTTCTTGCCATCGACGAAGACGGGCGCGGCCGGCGCTTCGCCGGTGCCCGGCAGCGAGATGCCGATATTGGCGTGCTTGGATTCGCCGGGGCCGTTGACGATGCAGCCCATCACCGCGACGTTGAGCTCTTCCACGCCGGGATATTTGCTCTTCCAGCCCGGCATCTCGTCGCGGATGAATTCCTGGATCGAGCTGGCCAGCTCCTGGAACGTGGTCGAGGTGGTGCGGCCGCAACCGGGGCACGCCGCAACCAGCGGCACGAAGGTGCGGAAGCCCATGGTCTGCAGCAGCTCCTGGCCGACCTGCACCTCACGGGTGCGGTCACCACCGGGCTCCGGCGTCAGCGAGATGCGGATGGTGTCGCCGATACCCTGCTGCAAGAGGATGCCGAGCGCGGCCGAGGACGCCACGATACCTTTCGAGCCCATGCCAGCCTCAGTCAAGCCGAGATGGATGGCGTAGTCGGAGCGGCTGGCGAGATCCTGATAGACCGCGATGAGATCCTGCACCGCCGAGACCTTTGCGGAGAGGATGATGCGATCCTTGGGCATGCCGAGCTCTTCGGCACGCGCGGCCGAGAGCAGCGCGGACTGCACCATCGCCTCGCGCGTCACCGCGCGCACGTCGCGCGGATTGGCGGACGCGGCGTTCTCGTCCATCAGCTTGGTCAGCAGTTCCTGGTCGAGCGAGCCCCAATTGGCGCCGATGCGGACCGGCTTGCCGTTCTTGTTCGCGATCTCGATGATGTCGGCGAACTGGGTGTCGCGCTTGTCCTTGAAGCCGACATTGCCGGGATTGATGCGGTACTTGGCCAGTGCTTCGGCGCAGGCCGGATAGGCCGCGAGCAGCTTGTGGCCGATGTAGTGGAAGTCGCCGATCAAGGGCGTGGTGATGCCACGCTTGGCCAGGCCGTCACGGATGTGCGGAACGGCGGCAGCGGCTTCCTCGCGGTCCACGGTGATGCGGACCATTTCGGAGCCAGCGCGCGCGAGCGCTGCGACCTGGGCGATGGTGCCGTCGATGTCGGCAGTGTCGGTGTTGGTCATCGACTGCACGACGATCGGCGCGCCGCCGCCGACGGCGACGTTGCCAACCTTGACCTGGGTGGTCCGGTGACGCGGCGCCGGGCCTGCGATGTCGGAATCGAGAGGGTTTTCGAGCTTGTTCATGGGGTCCAAATATCAGGTTTTGGTGACGTTCAGCAATGCATCAGCTGGCGCCGCCGCCGTTTGGCTCGGACGGTTAACCAGAAAAAGCCCAGCAATTACAAGGACGGCTGCCGCCCCGAACGCCAGGCTCAGGTGATCGTGCATGATGAAATAGCTACCCACCACGCCAAACAAAGGGGTGATGAAGGTAAAAGCCGACAATTTGCTGGCCGAATAGGCCTTCACCAGCGCGAACCAAAGCGTGAACGTGGTTCCAACCACCCAGATGGCCTGGAAGGCCATCAAGGCGAACGACAGCGGCGACGGGGTGTGGGTGATGGATTCTCCGGACAGCCAGGCAGCCGCACCCAGGATCGGGATCGAGGTCGCGACCTGATAGCCGAGCGCCTTTTCGGGCGCCGCGAAGCGCAGCCGCGTCGCCTTGGCGACCAGCGTGGTCGCAGCCCAAAGTGAAGCGCCGCCAACAACCATGAGATCGCCGAGCAGAACCTGTGAGTCGACATTGGCCTGCGGCACGCCGATCGCAAGCGCCACCCCGGCAAAGCTGATCCCCAGCCCCAGCCATTGCGTGCTGCCCAGGCGCTCGCCGAGCACCTGATAGGAGCCGAGCGCGACAAAGAATGGCGCAGTGTAAAGAAACACGACAGCGCGTGACGCGGAAGTGAGGCGCAGGCCCTGGAAAATCAGCACGAACTCGATGCCGAACATCAGCCCGGCGATCAGGCCGGGCTTCCATGTGCCGTCACGCTCGAAGAATTTGACGCCGCGCACGGTGCCGATGATGAACAGAACCGGCAGCGCGCCCATCGAGCGGATCATCGCCTGCAGCATCGGTGGGACATCCGGCAGCACCAGCTTGATCGCGATCTGATTGAAGGCCCAAGTCAGGCACAGCATCAGCATCAGCGCAATGGCGCCGGCACTAAGGGGACGTGCGGCGGACAGGTTGGCTTGAGGTGAGGACATTTCTTCCCGGGGTCCGGCTTTGCGCCGTTGTTGCTTCAAGAGGTTTTCTGACAATGGGTGCAAACACCCGTGATCTCCACCACGGACAGCTTTGGTGCGAAGCCCGAGGCGCGCGCCGCGGCGTTGAGTTCCTTGGCAAAGGAGCCTGACGGGATCTCGCCGACCAGACCGCAGCGCTCACAGATCAGGAACGCGACCGCCGAGGTCGCGTCATGGTCGTGGGCGGCGCAGGCGAGATAGGCGTTGCGACTTTCGATGCGGTGCACGAGGCCGTTCGCCATCAAAAAATCGAGCGCACGGTAGACCGTGATCGGCGCCGGTCGCGCCATCGACTTGGCGAGCTCGTCGATCACCTCATAGGCTCCAAGCGGACGATGGCTGGAGAGCAGCGCGCCCAGCACCTGGCGCCGGATCGGCGTGAATTTCTGCGCCCGCTGCTCGCAGACCGCTTCCGCATGCGCCAGCGCGTCCGCGGTGCAGCGGCCGTGATCATGGTCGGGCGTCGGAAATGCCGGCTTTGCGAGGGTCATCCGGCCCGCCTTCTAGCATTTCGGCCGGGGAACCCAAAGCACGACCAATGCGGCGGCGGTCAGCCATGCTTTTGCTGCGGGACAGCATCGCGTTCTTCCGCCATGAAATAATCATAAGCTTGCTTATTATATCCTAGCTTATTGGAGACCAAGCTCATGACCCGCGGGTCTGTCGACCAGAATTTCCTGTTCACGCTCGGCGAACTCTACCGCCTCTTGCGCGTCTATGCCGACAAGGAGGCCTCGCGCTTCGGCATCACCCGCGCGCAATGGGCGGTGCTGGCCAAGGTCGAGCGCAGCGAGGGCATGAAACAGTCGGAACTCGCCGAGCTGCTGGAGATGCAGCCGATCACGCTGACGCGGCTGATCGACAAGCTGTGCGACAGCGACTGGATCGAGCGCCGCAGCGACGCCTCGGACCGCCGCGTCAAGCGCCTTTATCTGAAGAAGGCCGGCCGCGCTCTGCTGGGCAGGATGAGCGGCCTGAAGTCGGAACTCACGGCGAACGCGCTCGACGGCATCAGCCCGGCGGACGCCCACCGCCTTCTCACACAACTCGAAACCATCAAGGAAAACGTGCGTACCGCGATCCAGACGTCTGGAGCGGAACAAGCGCGTAAGGAGCAGCGCTATGGCTGATCAGGTTCTCAAATTCCAGCCCGAGCAGAAGATCGACAGCGGCAAGCCGACCAAGAAGGCCGGTACCGACCCGCGCCGCCGCTTCGTCGCCGGCCTGCGCCGCTATCGCCGCTTCCTGCTGATGGTGGTGCTGCCCGTCGTCGCCGTCATCGCCGGCCTGACCTTCTATCTCCATGGCGGCCGCTATGTCGGCACCGACGATGCCTATGTCGGCGCGCAGAAGGTGCTGGTGACGCCGGACATCTCCGGCAAGATCGAGAAGGTCGTCGTCAAGGAAGGCCAGCTCGTCAAGCAGGGTGACGTGCTGTTCGAGATTGATCCCGTCCCGTTCCGCCTCGCGGTGGACGAGGCCAAAGCGCAGCTGATGCAGGCGCAGACGACCTATGACAACCTGCGCGCCAACATCAAGATCTACGGCGACATGCTCAACCTCGCCCAGCAGGGCGTCGACCTGAAGCAGCGCGACGTCGAGCGCAAGCAGGCGCTGGTGAAGAACAGCTACGGCTCGCAGCTCGATCTCGACAACGCCTCGAACGCGCTGGTCACGTCCGGTTCGATCGCGCAATACGTCAAGCAGCAGATCTCGACCGCCAAGACCCAGCTGCTCGGCGACACCGACCTGCCGCTCGATAAATTCCCGCCTTACGTTTCCGCCAAGTCCAAGCTCGACAATGCCGAGCGCAATCTCGATCATACCGTGGTGCGCGCATCGATGGATGGTGTGGCGACCCAGGTCGAACAGATCCAGCTCGGCCGCTACGTCGCCGCCGGCACAGCTGTGTTTTCCGTCATCGACATCGCCCATCCCTGGGTCGACGCCAATCCGAAGGAGAGCGACCTGACGTTCGTCACCGAAGGACAGCCGGTGACCCTCGAGGTCGACGCGTTCCCGAACCACGTCTTCAAGGGCAAGATCGGTTCGCTCTCCCCCGGCACCGGCGCGCAGTTCGCGATCCTGCCGCCGCAGAACGCCACCGGTAACTTCGTCAAGGTGGTGCAGCGCGTGCCGATCCGGATCTATTTCGACGAGAGCGACAAATACGTGAAGAAGCTGAAGGCCGGCATGAGCGTCTATGCCACCATCGACACCGGCCACCAGCGTTCGCTCGCCGGCCTGCTCGGCCTGTCAGCCACGGCAAATCAAGACAAGGACTGAGTCGATGTCCAATGCCAGCCTGATGGTCCCCGGCCTGCGCCGGAACATGGTGACGATCTGCGCCATGACGGCGACCATCATGCAGGCGCTTGACACCACGATCGCCAACGTCGCGCTGCCCTACATGCAGGGCACGCTGTCGGCGTCGCAGGACCAGATCAACTGGGTGCTGACCTCCTACATCGTCGCCGCCGCCATCATGACGGCGCCGGTGGGCTGGATCGCCAATCGCTACGGCCGCAAGCGCATCTTCATCATCTGTTCGGCCGGCTTCACGCTGGCCTCCGTGCTGTGCGGACTTGCGCAGGACATCAACCAGATGGTGCTGTTCCGCCTGCTGCAGGGCGTGTTCGGCGCGGCGCTGGTGCCGCTGTCGCAGGCGGTGATGCTCGACTATTACACGCTGCAGGAACGCGCGACCGCCATGTCGATCTGGGGCATGGGCGTGATGATGGGGCCGATCATGGGCCCGTCGCTGGGGGCCTGGCTGACCGAGAGCTATTCCTGGCACTGGGTGTTCTTCGTCAACCTGCCGTTCGGCGCGATCACCGTGCTCGGGCTCGCCGTCTTCATGGACGAGACCGACAAGAATCTCAGCCTGAAGTTCGACTGGTTCGGCTTTGGCGCACTGGCGATCGGGATCGGCGCACTTCAACTCGCGCTCGATCGCGGCGAGCAGCTCGACTGGTTCGAGTCGGTCGAGATCGTGACCGAGTTCGTGATCTCGGGCATCGCCTTCTACTACTTCTTCGCGCACTCGTTCACGACGTCGCGGCCCTTCATCCAGTTCGCGCTATTCAGGGATCGCAACTTCCTCACCGGTTGCATCTTCATGACCGTGATGGGCCTCGTGCTGTACTCGACCATGGCGCTGGCCTCGCCCTACCTGCAAAACGTCATCGGCTATCCCATCATGACCGCCGGCGGCCTGCTCGCGAGCCGCGGCTTCGGCACCTTCTTTGCCATGATGATGGTCGGCCGTATCATGCGCTACATCGAGGCCCGCACGCTGATCATCTGCGGCCTGTCGCTGACGGCGGCCTCACTGTTCCAGATGACCGGCTGGACCGACCAGACCCAGGTACCGGAGATCATCATCGTCAGCGTGATCCAGGGCTTTGGCTTCGGCCTGGTCTTCGTGCCGCTCTCGACTGTGTCGTTCCTGACGCTGCCGAATCATCTGCGCACCGACGGCACCTCGATGCTGACACTCTTGCGCAACGTCGCAAGCTCGGTCGGCATCTCCATCGTGATCGCCCAGCTGACGCAGGGCACCCGCAAGACCTACGCGATCCTGTCGGAGCACATCAATCCGTTCAACCACGCGCTCCAGATGCCCGACGTGCGCGGCATGATCAACCTCTCCACCGACGCCGGCCGCGCCATGGCCGACCGCATGGTCAGTGTGCAGTCACAGATCATCGCGTTCGCGCACGACTATCAGCTCGTGATGTTCTTCATCCTCTGCACCATCCCGCTGGCGCTGATGATCGGCTCGACCAAGGCCACGCTGCGCAAGCAGGCGGCGCCGGAACACGCGGTGATGGAGTAGGACGCGGTCGAGCCGCAGTCTCCCCTGTCGTTCCGCCCTTCGCCGGGACGACACCGGAGTTGTTGAACTGCCGTCGTGCTCCAACAGCCCCTACAACAACTCCTCGCAGCCGAGATCCTCGACCGCCATCATCACCCGCTCCAGATTGTTCCACCAGATCCCTGGCGGGACGTTGATCGCCCATTGCCAGACCGGCTTGGTGATGTGCCAGAGCACCGACCAGCGATAATCCTGGTCGAGCGCGCCGCGTGTGTAGCCGGTCACGCCATGTGCGAGCAGCGTCTCGTGGTAGCGATTCAGCAGCGCCCGCTCGAGCGCCTGCCTGCGATCCGGATACCATTGGATCGCCATCATGTAGGCAAGGTCGTTGGTGGGCACATTGATGCCCCACAGATCGAAATCGAAGATGCGCACGGTGTCGGCGACGCCCGCGCGCGGCAGCAGGAAATTCCAGGTATGCGCGTCGCCATGGACAATGCTGATGTGGCGCCGCGAATGATAGCGCTGCGACAGACGGGCCGACTGTTCGATGAGCCGGCGATAGAGAATGCGTCGTTCCTCACTCAGGCGATCGCCGAGTTCATCGGCGAAGCGATCGTAGTGACCGGCGAACGTCTCCAAATGCGCCGCGCTATCCTCGGCGCTTGCCCAGGTGCCGACGGTCTCGCCGAGGTCGGCATGATTCCACCACGTCGCATGCATGCCCGCCAACGTCGTGACGATGGCCGTGGACTGATCTCGCGACGGCGGCAGCGTCGGCACGGTCGCAAGCTCATGACTATCGGTGAGATCTTCAAGCAGGAGATGCCAGTTGAGGGTGTCCTCGTCGAAACGCCCGTCGAAGCAGCGCGGCACCAACCCCCGCGGCATGCGCGGTGCGAGCTTCGTATAGAAGTCCAGCTCGTGCCGGCCGCCATTGGCGAGCGTCTTGGCGAAGTCGGCATGCGGCGTCTTGAGGATCAGCGTCTGCGGCGAGCCGCCGGATTCCCCGACATAGCGCAGGCCGAGCCGGGTGATGTGCGACACGACCGTGTCGCGTTCGTGCAGCACCTTCACCTCGCGCACGGCACCGGCATCCAGCGCGCCGGCCTTGCGCAGCGCGGCCGTGAGGTAACCGGGTTCAGCAACCGCCGGCAGTTGTGAGGATGTCATGAATCGCGCCCCCCGGTGCCGCAGCCATACTGCATGATCACACCGGGAAGCGCCAGCGCGCGACAGCCGCCTTCACAGGAAGACGGCAAGACGTCACACGTCGAAGAACACCGTCTCGTTGTCGCCCTGCAGGCGCAGGTCGAGCTTGTAGACCGCTTTGCCGGCCTCGCGCACCGCGATCAGCGTGGCGCGGCGGTCGGCCGGCACCAATCCCAGCACGGGATCGGCGGCGTTGCCGGCCTCGTCAGAGAAATAGATGCGGGTATAGAGATGCCGCAGCATGCCGCGCGCGAACACCGCCAGAACGACATGCGGCGCCTGCGGCTTGCCATCGGGATCTGGCACCGCACCCGGCTTGACGGTGTCGAAGGAGTAATTGCCGTCCTTGTCGGTGCCGCAGCGGGCGAAGCCGCGGAAGCTGGCGTTCGGCAATGCGCGCTTGTCCTGCGGGTCGGCGTAGCGACCCTGCGCGTCCGCCTGCCAGATCTCCAGCATGGCGTCCGGCACGATGGCACCGTCGCCGTCGAACACCCGGCCCTCGATGCGGACGCGATCGCCCGTGACGTCGGGCGTCAGCGTCGAGTTGGTGAACGCGTCATTCCAGGCGTATTCGCCGGTCGGCGTCATGCCGTATTTGAAGAACGGACCGACGGTCTGCGAGGGGGTGATACCGTTGGGCTTCACAGAGTCCTGCACGTTAGTGGTTCTCCATAGGGGTGGCATCCTTGCCGCGCAGCACGATGTCGAAGCGGTAGCACAGCGCCCATTCGGGCTTGGTATTCTCCAGATCGAATGACGAGACCATGCGCATCCGCGCCTTCTCGTCCGGCACCGAGTTGAAGATCGGGTCGAACGGGAACAGCGGGTCGCCCGGGAAATACATCTGCGTCACGAGGCGCGTGACGAAGGAATGGCCAAACACCGAAAGATGGATGTGGGCGGGGCGCCAGGCATTGTGGTGATTGCCCCAGGGATAGGCGCCGGGCTTGATGGTGACGAAGCGATAGTAGCCGGAGGCGTCGCTCTGGGTGCGGCCCGCGCCGGTAAAATTCGGATCGAGCGGCGCCGGGTGCTGGTCGCGGACATGGACGTAGCGGCCGCAGGCATTGGCCTGCCAGATCTCGACCAGCGAGTTCGGCACGCCGCGGCCGTCTTCATCGCGGACATGGCCGTGCACGATGATGCGTTCGCCGAGCGGCTCGCCTGTGTGCTGGGTGGTGAGGTCGTTGTCGCCGTCGCGCACGGTCTCGTGGCCGTAGACAGGGCCGGTCAGTTCCGACAGCGTGTGCCGCATCGGGATCAGGGGCTTGTTCGGCGCGCGCTTGATCGAGCTCTTGTAGTCGGGCGACAGCGGCAGCGGATGCGCCTTGTTGCTGTCAGTGGGATAGATGAATGTCATTGGCGAACTCCTCCCCGGCCATTTTGGTCCAGCCGGTCAACGCTTCTGCCAATCATTATAGAATATAACTAATCTAGGGAAGCCGGTTTAGCGCCTCCGGCAACCCCGGCAACATCCGTCACCAAGCCTTACTTGATCGGCGCGCGCGGCAGCACGGCCTCCCCTATCTCGAGCCGGTAGGTATGGTCGAGCGAATACCATGGCGTCGAAACGTCACGTGCGATCGGATGCGGCGTCTCGTGCCGCACGAACTTGCCGATCAGCGCCTGTGTCACGCCGAACTGCACGTCGCTGTCGATATGAGGGTCATTGGGATCGTAGACCTGCGAGATCAGCACCTTGAATCCCGGCTTGAAGATCAGGGCGTGGAGATGCGCTGGGCGATAGGGGTGCCGGCTCTGCGCTTCCAACAGGCGGCCGACGACCCCATTGGTCGGAATCGGATAGCCGATCATCATCACCGAGCGAAAGGCAAAGCGCCCGTCGGCATCGGTCGTGAACTTGCCGCGCAGGTTCATGTCGGCCTGCTCAGGATCCTGGTTCTCATAGAGCCCGACCGGCGAGGCGTGCCAGACATCGACCTCCGCGCCCGCGACGGGGCGGCCGTCCTTGTCGACGACACGGCCGTTGACGAACAGCGGCGCGCCAGGCGTTTCGGAGCGGACGATCGATCCGCCATTCTCCACCCGCGGCGAGTTCAGCCGCCAGAACGGGCCGAGCAGCGACTGATCGGTTTCGGTATTGCCGTGATCGCCGTTGTTGAGGAGGCACACCAGCGGCGAGACGCCGAGCGAGCCCGCCATCAGCACGACCTCGTTGTGCGTGTCGGTGGTCATCTTGCCGAGCTCGGCGATCACAGCCGTGGCGTCGCGGAATTCCTTCTCGGTCAGGCGCACGTCGCGGACGAAGCCGTGCAGATGCTTGACCAGCGAGACTATGATCTGCCGCATCCGCGGATCGGACGTCCGCTCCATCACCTCAAGTGCGGCGGCCGTGACATCCTGCTCGCCCTCGATGATCATGCTTGTCTCCCAGCCGTCCGCCGGCTCTCACCTCTCCCCGCAGGAACGGGGAGAGGGAGAGGATAGACCGTCAGTTCAGCTTCTCGATCGCGACGGCAACGCCCTGGCCGACGCCGACGCACATGGTGGCGAGTGCGAGCTTGCCGCCGCGCTTTTCCATGCCGTGGACGGCGGTGAGCGCGAGGCGCGCGCCGCTCATGCCGAGGGGATGGCCGAGCGCGATGGCGCCGCCATGCGGATTGACGAAATCGGCATCGTCGGCAACGCCGAGCTGGCGCATGCAGGCGATGCCCTGCGAGGCGAAAGCTTCATTGAGCTCGATCAGGTCGAAATCAGTGATCTTCTTGCCCAGGCGCTCCATCAGCTTGCGGGTCGCGGGCACGGGGCCGATGCCCATGATGCGCGGCGGCACGCCGGCCGAGGAGAGGCCGAGGATGCGGGCGCGCGGCGTGAGGCCATGCTTCTTCACGGCGGCCTCAGAGGCGAGGATCATCGCGGCTGCGCCGTCATTGACGCCGGAGGCATTGCCGGCCGTCACCGTGCCGGGATTGCGCACGATCGGCTTCAGTTTTGCCAAGCCCTCGAGCGTGGTCTCGGGACGCGGATGCTCGTCCTTGTCGATCGTGACCGGGCCGGCCTTGCCGCCGGGAATGGTGATCGGGGTGATTTCTTCCGCGAAATAGCCGGCTGCGATCGCCTTACCCGCACGCTGCTGCGAGCGGATCGCGAAGGCATCCTGGTCTGCGCGGGAGACCTGGAATTCCTCGGCGACGTTCTCGCCCGTCTCCGGCATCGCATCGACGCCATACTGTGCC
The DNA here is from genome assembly GCF_024199945.1 of Bradyrhizobium sp. CCGUVB4N. GTDB lineage: Bacteria > Pseudomonadota > Alphaproteobacteria > Rhizobiales > Xanthobacteraceae > Bradyrhizobium. The sequence continues at coordinate 9,131,180 of NZ_JANADP010000001.1, forward strand.
TTGAGCAGCGGATTGATGAAGCGCCAGCCGATGGTGGTGTCGAAGATCTCGGCCGAGCGCGAGAAGGCTTCCTGCGCCTTGCCCATCACGAACGGCGCGCGCGTCATGGATTCGACGCCGCCGGCGATCGCAAATTCGATCTCGCCGGAGCGGATGGCGCGGCCGGCAGCACCGACTGCATCGAGGCCGGAGGCGCAGAGCCGGTTCAGGGTCTGGCCGGGAACCGAGTCCGGGAGCCCCGCGAGCAGCAGCGCCATGCGCGCGACGTTGCGGTTGTCCTCGCCGGCCTGGTTGGCGCAGCCAAAGAAGACTTCGTCCACCTGCGCCCAGTCGAGATTGGGGTGCTTGGCCATCAGCGCCTTGATCGGGGCGGCGGCGAGATCGTCGGCGCGCACCTTGGCGAGCGAGCCGCCGAAACGGCCGATCGGGGTCCGCACGGCATCGCAGATAAAGACGTCACGCATCGTTGTTCTCCCTGAATGCCGCGGTTCGGCGGAAATTCTTCAATGTCGGCGGAGTTTTAGGAGGGCGCCCGCGGCAGGTCAATTGACGGTTTCTTGCGTGTTCCGAAGGGTGCGCACGCCGCCAGCGCATGCCGCGGTGCGGACAACGTGGAAAACCCGCCCGGCCCGGCCAAACCGATAGGAGCACGAGGCGAAATTTTGTAGGTTGCGCCGCCCATGACCATGCAACAGCCCATCCCTGTACCGCCCCCCGATGAGACGCCCGCGCAGCCGGCGGAAGCCGTCGCGCGCGTCACGCCGATGATGGAACAGTACCTGGAGATCAAGGCAGCGCATCAGGGCCTGCTGCTGTTCTACCGGATGGGCGATTTTTACGAGCTGTTCTTCGAGGACGCGGAAATCGCCTCGAAGACGCTCGGCATCGTCTTGACCAAGCGCGGCAAGCATCAGGGCAACGACATCCCGATGTGCGGCGTGCCGGTCGAGCGCTCCGAGGATTATCTGCATCGCCTGATCAGCGCCGGCCACCGGGTCGCCGTCTGCGAGCAGACCGAGGATCCCGCCGCGGCCAAAGCGCGCGGCAACAAGAGCGTCGTCCGCCGTGGCGTGGTGCGGCTGGTCACGCCGGGCACGCTGACCGAGGACACACTGCTCGATGCGCGCGCCAACAACTATCTGCTGGCGATCGCGCGGGCGCGCTCGTCGGCCGGCGGCGACCGCTTTGGTCTCGCCTGGATCGACATCTCGACTGCCGAATTCACGGTCACGGAAGTTTCGGGCAGTGAGCTCGCCGCGACGCTGGCGCGCATCAATCCCAACGAGGCGATCGTCACCGACGCGCTTTATAGCGATAACGAGCTCGGACAAACCTTGCGCGAGCTGCCGGCGGTGACGCCGGTGACCCGCGACGTCTTTGATGGCGCTACCGCCGAAAAGCGCCTCTGCGACTACTTTGCCGTCGCGACCATGGACGGGCTGGCGCAGCTCTCGCGGCTCGAGGCCACGGCCGCTGCCGCCGCTGTCACCTATGTCGACCGCACCCAGGTCGGCAAGCACCCGCCGCTGTCACCGCCCGCGCGCGAAGCCTCGGGCGCGACCATGGCGATCGATCCCGCCACCCGGGCCAATCTCGAGCTGACGCGAACGCTCGCGGGCGAACGCCGCGGCTCGCTGCTCGATGCCATCGATTGCACCGTGACCTCGGCCGGTTCGCGCCTGCTGGCGCAACGGCTCGCAGCGCCCTTGACCGACGCGCCGGCGATTGCGCGACGGCTCGATGCCGTCAGCGCCCTCGTCGCGGATTCAGCCACGCGCGAGGACATCCGCAGCATTCTGCGCGGCGCGCCCGACATGTCGCGTGCGCTCGCCCGTCTCTCGGTCGGCCGCGGCGGACCGCGCGACCTCGCGGGCCTCCGTGATGGCATCATCGCCGCCGACCAGGTACTGGCGCGGCTCGGCGAGCTCGACCAGCCGCCACAGGAAATTGCGGCGGTGATGGCGGCGCTGAAGCGTCCCTCGCGCGAGCTCGCGGCCGAATTCGCCAGCGCGCTGGACGATCAACTGCCGCTGATCAAGCGCGACGGCGGCTTCGTTCGTGCCGGCTATGAGCCGGCGCTCGACGAAGCCCGGAACCTGCGCGACGCCTCGCGCCTGGTCGTGGCCTCGATGCAGGCGCGCTACGCCGACGACACCTCCGTCAAGGGCCTCAAGATCCGCCACAACAACGTGCTCGGCTATTTCGTCGAGGTCACCGCGCAGCATGGCGACAAGCTTATGTCCGCGCCGTTGAACGCGACCTTCATCCATCGCCAGACGCTGGCGGGCCAGGTGCGCTTCACGACGTCCGAACTCGGCGAGATCGAAGCCAAGATCGCCAATGCCGGCGACCGCGCGCTCGGGCTCGAGCTCGAAATCTTCGAACGGCTCTGCGCCAAGGCGCTCGAGATCAGCGACGATCTGCGCGCCGCGGCGCAAGGCTTTGCGCTGCTCGACGTTGCGACGTCGCTGGCCAAGCTCGCCGTCGACGAGAACTACGTGCGGCCCGAGGTCGACGGCTCGCTCGGCTTTGCGATCGAGGCCGGCCGCCATCCCGTGGTCGAGCAGGCCTTGAAGCGCAATGGCGAGCCGTTCATCGCCAATGCCTGCGATCTCTCGCCAAGCCCGGCACAAAAATCCGGCCAGCTCTGGCTGCTCACCGGTCCGAACATGGCGGGTAAGTCGACCTTCCTGCGCCAGAACGCATTGATTGCGCTGCTGGCGCAGATCGGCAGTTTCGTGCCGGCCACGCGGGCACGGATCGGCATCATCGACCGGCTGTTCTCGCGCGTCGGCGCCGCCGACGATCTCGCCCGCGGCCGCTCCACCTTCATGGTGGAGATGGTCGAAACGGCTGCGATCCTCAACCAGGCCGGCGAACGCGCGCTGGTGATCCTCGACGAGATCGGCCGCGGCACCGCGACCTTCGACGGTCTCTCGATCGCCTGGGCGGCGATCGAGCATCTGCACGAAAGCAACCGCTGCCGCACGCTGTTTGCAACCCACTACCACGAGCTGACCGCGCTCTCGGCAAAGCTGCCGCGCATGTTCAACGCGACCGTGCGGGTGAAGGAGTGGCAGGGCAACGTCGTGTTCCTGCACGAGGTGCTGCCGGGCTCGGCCGACCGCTCCTACGGCATCCAGGTCGCCAAACTCGCCGGCCTGCCGCCGGCCGTGATCAATCGCGCCAAATCGGTGCTGGCAAAACTCGAAGCCCAGGACCGCGGCCAGACCGCCCGCGCGCTGGCCGACGATCTCCCGCTGTTCGCGGTGCCCTCGCGCGCCGCCGCAGAAGCCGCGCCGCCGACTGAGGCCGAGCTGCTGATGGACGCGGTGAAAGCGCTGCACCCCGACGAGATGTCGCCGCGCGAGGCGCTCGATGCGCTCTACGCGTTGAAGACCAAGCTGCCGAAGCAGTGACGATGCCCTAGGGCCGTAGGGTGGGCAAAGCGTAGCGCGCCCACGTCTTGTGCGTTGATCGAGGGAAAGACGTGGGCACGACGCGCGAAGAGCGCGCCTTTGACCACCCTACGATTCCTGCGCGCTCGGCTTACGCCCTCGCCGCGATCGCCGCGGCTTCCGCCGCAGCACGCTGCATGCTGGTCGACATCTCGCTCGTCACCGTGCTCTGCTCCTCGACGGCGGCGGCGGTCGATGTCACGTATTCGCTGACATTGTTGATCGCCTGCTTGATCGAGCCGAGCGCACTGACGACGTCGCCGGAGATGCCATTGAGGCTGCCGATCTCCTGGCCGATCTTGTCGGTCGCCTGTCGCGCCTGGTTGGCGAGACTCTTCACTTCGGAGGCGACCACCGCAAAGCCGCGGCCGGCTTCGCCCGCGCGCGCCGATTCGATCGTGGCGTTGAGCGCGAGCAGATTGATCTGCCCCGTGATGCTGTTGATCATCTCGATGATGCCGCTCATCGCCTGCGCCGCCTCGGTCAGGCGCTGCGCCTGCGCATCGGCGGAGGCGACCTGATCCACCGCGCTCATCGCGGTCTCGCGCGATTTGGTCATCGCCTCCGAGATCTCCCGCACCGAGGCGTTGAGCTCCTCGGAGCCTGCCGCGACCGATTCCATCATGGCGCGGACACGCTCGTTGCCCATGCGGACCAGCACCTGCCGCGTGGTGTCGGTGGCGTATTTCACGACCTTGAACGGCTTGCCGTTGAGATCGAGGATCGGGTTATAGGAAGCCTGGATGTAGACCTCCCGGCCGCCCTTGCCGATGCGCTTGTACTCGGCCGCCTGGTACTGGCCGCGGCCAAGCGCCGCCCAGAACTCGCGATAGGCCGCGCCATCGCGCTCACCGGGCTCGACGAACATGCTGTGATGCTTGCCCTGGATCTCGGCCAGCGAATAGCCGAGCGTGGCGAGGAAGTTGGCGTTCGCGGTGATGATCGTGCCGTCCATGTTGAACTCGATCACGGCCTGCGCCTTGTCGATCGCCGACATCTGACCGGCGAGATCCGCGTTCTTCAGCTTCTCCGCGGTCACGTCGGTTGCGTATTTGACGACGCCGAACGGCTTGCCGTTCTCGTCGAGCAGCGGATTGTAGGAGGCGAGGATCCAGACCTCGCGGCCACCCTTGCCGACGCGCTTGAACTCGCCGGCCCGGTATTCGCCGCGGTTGAGCCTGGCCCAGAATTCGCGATAGGCCGCGCTGTCGCGTTCGGCCTGCTCCACGAACAGGCTGTGATGCTTGCCCTCGATCTCGGCGAGCGAATAGCCGAGCGCCTTGCAGAAATTCTCGTTGGCGGTGACGATGGTGCCGTCGAGCTTGAACTCGATCACGGCCTGGGCGCGGCTGTTGGCGGCGATCTTCGAGGCGTCCGTCATGCTCCGGATTTTCTTCTCGGTGATGTCGGTCGCAATCTTGGCAACCATCACCGCCTTGCCGTCGCCGTCGAGCACCGGATTGTAGGATGCTTCGATCCAGACCTCGCGACCGCCCTTCGCGATCCGCTTGAACTCGCGCGCCTGATACTCGCCACGGTTCAGCGCGGCCCAGAACGCCTTGTACTCGGCGTTGTCGCGCTGGTCGGCCGGCACGAACATGGAGTGATGCTTGCCCTGGATTTCGTCAAGCCGGTAGCCGAGAGCATCGAGAAAATTCTTGTTGGCCGTGATGATCGTCCCATCAAGTTTGAATTCGATCATCGCCTGCGAGCGGCTGATAGCGGCAAGCTGTGCATCGGCGTTACCGCGGGACTTACGACCAAACATCAAGGGAACTCCATCTCGAAATAATGTCGATGGGACACGCCCATCCAAACCAGGGAATTCAACCGCGGCGGAGTCGCCGTATTCAAATCGACAATCCCGCGGATCCGGAGCGATCAAATCGCCAATTCGTCATCATGACGCACGGATGGAAGCCTGGGCGGGCACGCAATATGAGTCGTAATGGAAAAGATCGAATAAAGTTCTAATGGACGTGTCGAAATTCGGCAGTCGCGGAAGTCCGTAGTCTCACGGCTGGAGCCGCGCCTTGTGCACCGCACGCCGGCCGTCAGCGGCTCGCCCCGGCAAACGGGTCGATCAGCTTCAAGGTCGCGGCGAGGCGGATGCTGCGCTTGCCGGCGAGCGCGGTCGCTTCCATTTCAGCGCCCTTGTCATCGCAGTGGCCGGAGAAGCCGATGCCCACCGCATAGCCCCCGAACAAGGGATGCTCGCTCTTCGCCGGCGTGTGTTCCTGATTGACGAATTCGCCTTTCCAGCGACCGTTCGCCGAAGAATAGGCGCCGAGATAATAGAAGAAGGCATCGCCGCCGAGGATGCGGCCGTCGCGCAGCAACATCACGCCGGTATGGCCACCGGTAATTCCGTCCAGCATCCGGATGTCGATCGAATAGAGTCCGCTGACGATGCCGCCCTCGCCGACAGCACCGGGCGGGGGAACGTCATCGTCGCCGAGCGGCGTCATCACGGCGCGAAACACCGCGGCGTCCTCGACCACTTCTCCCTCGAAGCGGTAGAGCTTGCCCTGCTGTCGACCGCGAATGCTGATTGTAACGGCGTCGGAACTGACCAGCGACCTGTGCTGCGGCGACCGGCTGTGGCGCTTCGTCCGGAGCCTGGCGACGATTTCGCCGTCCACAATCTCGTAGGTGCCGAAGTGGGCGAAGGCCGTGTTGCCGCCAAGCATTTTCCCGGCATGGGCGTACAGCACGCTGCGGCCGGAGCCGTCGTTGATATCGTATTCGACCTTGTACAATCCCTCCACCACACGCCCCGATCTTGCCTGTTGCCAGTCTAGCGGGTCTGCCAGCCCCGGTAACTAACTATCCTGAGTCAGGACTGAGGTCCCAAGCGTAAGCGTACCTCACCTTACGAAGCGCGACGCGGCTCATGCATCGCCCTCTTCCGTCGTCCCATCCACCACAGCGTCAGGTTCCAGCCGATGCAGGTGGCGAGTGCGCAACTCAAGCCGATCACCGAGCCGAACTGCGTGACGGCGACGTGCAGCACGGCAATCGCCATGCCGAAGCCGAGCAGGCCCCAGGCGGAGTTGGCGAGCACGGCCGCGGTCGGCGGGCCGCCGATGCGCGGATGCAGGATCACCATCATGCTGGTGAAGACGATCGGATAGAGCGCGATAACGCCCGAGACGCGCGGGCCGACCCAGCCCGAGGTCGAGACCACGATCGCGACGAGAACTGCGACGAGCGAAGCGCGGAACGGGATATCGTACCAGCGGCGCGTCACCAGCGGCATCTTCACGTGGCGGTACTGCGCAAGCAGCGGAATGCAGATGCCGAAGGCGACAAGGTTGACGGCGAGTCCGGCCATCAGGGTCCAGTCGAACAGACGGATGATGGACGCCAGCACGATCCACACTGCGACCGCGCTTCCGACACTCACCGCGAAGCTGTGCCGCTGCGCCAGCACGACGTAGGTCAGCCCGAGGAAGATCGTCGCGGCGTTGACCGGAAGGCTCGACAGCGCCCCCTGCGCGATGAAAGCGGCATCATGGTCGATCGCGAGGAAGACATAGGAAGGTCCTGCCGAGATCGGCAGCGTCGCCACCAGCGCGCCGATCACCGGGCCGGAGCGCTCGGTGATAACAGACGCCGACACCACGAAGGCGGCCGCAACCGCCATGCGCAGCAGAAGGAAGACGATGTAGGAAAGTTCGGCCGGCATTTTCTTCTTCTTACCCTCCCCTGGAGGGGGAGGGTCAGGAAGTCACATCCGCTGCATCGACACCGAAACCTTCGGGCCATTCTTGATGGTCTGATAAACCACGCAATAGCGCTCGGTGAGCTTGAGCAGCAGATCGAGCTTGTCCTGCGGCGCCGGCGTGTCGACCTCGAAACGGAGACGGATCTCGGCGAAGCCGACCGGGGTCTCCTTGTCGACGCCGAGTGTGCCGCGGAAATCGAGATCGCCCTCGGCGTAGACGTTACCCGTCTTGAGCGGCACCTCGATCGCGGTCGCGACCGACTTCAGCGTGACGCCGGCGCAGGCGACCAGCGCTTCGAGCAGCATGTCGCCCGAGCAGAGCTCGAGGCCGGAGCCGCCGGTGGCGGGATGGAGGCCTGCCATCGCGATGGCGCGGCCGGTCTCGACCTTGCAGGCGATGCCTTCGCTGTCGGTCGAGCCCTTGGCCTTCAGCGTGATCATCGCGGTCTTGGGATCGGTTTTGTAGCGTTCCTTGATCGGGGCCTGCATCTGGCGCAGTTCTGCGGCGTCCATCTTGTTCTCTCCCGGAAAAATCGCCTCTCGATGTACCGGCTCGGAGAGAAAATGTCACCACCACATGGCCTGACCGGGACCCTGGGTTGCGTCACGGTCGGGCACGTTGCGGTCGAGCGAACGGTCGAGTGACGTCAGCACACTTCGCTTGAAATTCTCGAACAGCGGCGAATTGCGGTCGCGCGGTCGGCCGAGATTGATCTCGATCTGGTCGAACAGCCGGCCCGGCCGCGGCCGCATCACCAGCACGCGATCGGCCAGCACCACGGCCTCGTCGACGTCATGTGTGACGAGGATCAAGGTCGGGCGCGTATCGGCCCAGAGGTCGAGCAGATGATCCTGCAGGTCGCGCCGGGTGAAGGCGTCGAGCGCCGAGAACGGCTCGTCGAGCAACAGCACCTCTGGCTGCGGCACCAGCGCGCGCGCGATCGCGACGCGCTGCGCCTGACCGCCCGAGAGCTCGCGCGGCCAGGCCTGCGCCTTGTCGGCAAGTCCCACACGCGCCAGCGCACGCGCCACCTTCTCGCGTCGCTCGGCGGCTGGGAGATCGGCAAGTCCAAACCCGATATTGTCGGCGACGCTGAGCCAGGGCAGCAGCCGCGGCTCCTGGAAGATGATGCCGATCTTGGCATGCGGCGAGGCGATCGCTTCGCTGTCGAGCGTCACCGTGCCCGAGCTGGCGCGGTCGAGGCCGGCGATGGCGCGGAGCAACGTTGATTTGCCGCAGCCGGAACCGCCGATGATGGCGATGATCTCGCCCTGCCTGATCTCGGCGGAGAAGCGCGCCAGCGCCTGCACGCCGTTGGGATAGGTCTTGCTGACCCGGTCGAGCGCCAGCATGGCTTAAGTCCCCTTCGCTCGCCCGAAGGCGTCCTGCCAACGCAGGAACGGCGCAGCCGCGACCTCGATCAGCCAGTCGGTGAGCTTGCCGAGGATGGCAAAGATCACGATGGCGGCGAGGATCTGCGCGGGCTTGCCGAGCTGCTGGCCGTCGAGCAGGAGATAGCCGAGGCCTTCGGAGGCGCCGATCAGCTCGGCGGCGACGACGAACATCCAGCCAAGACCGAGGCCGACGCGCAAGGACACGACATAGGCCGGCAGCACTGCTGGCAGCAGGATGCGGCGGATCATCGCGAAGCCGGAGAGGCGGAAGGTGCGGCCAACCTCGACGATCTTGCGGTCGACCGACAAGATCGCGCCCATCACCCCGAGATAAACCGGGAAGAACACGCCGACCGCGATCAGCGCGATCTTGGAGGTCTCGAAAATGCCGAGCCAGAGGATGAACAGCGGCACCCAGGCGAGCGACGGAATCGCACGCAGGGCCTGCACGGTCGGATCGAGCAGCCGCCGCGCCAGCGACCAATAGCCGGAGATGGCGCCCAGCAGCGTGCCTGCGGCCACGCCGAACGCGAAGCCGAGGCCGACGCGCCACAGCGTCGCGGCGATGTGGCGGACCAGCTCGCCGGAGCGCGCGAGATCGGCGATGGTGGCAAAGACCCTCGACGGGGGCGGCACCAGACGGCCGTTGGACCAGCCGAACCAGACGATGAGTTCCCAGCCGACCGCCAGGATCAGCGGCAACAGCAGCCCCAGCATCGGCCGCGCATAACGCGATAGCCGCGAGGGCGCGGCGGCGCTGTCGGCCGTATCCGAGGATTGCTGCAATACTGGCGCGTCGGAGATCATGGCCGGTAGGAAGCGCGTCTGGGGCGGGAATGCAACAGTGTCGCTACATCCACAGCCGTCGTCCCGGCGAAGGCCGGGACCCATAACCACAGGGAGATGTGGTTAAGGGGGCTCGGAGTGACCGTCTTCGCGCCAAACCACGCCCTGGGATTATGGGTCCCGGCCTTCGCCGGGACGACACCTGAATTTGCCGCTCACGCCTGCCGCCCGTCAATTCGTCGGCAGCGGGACCTGGTCGTCGATCAAAGCATCCAGCGTCGCCTTCACATCGACCTTGGCGTCGACGACGCCGGCCTGTTGCAGGGCAAGACCGGCGGCGAGGATCGACTCGCGCTGGGGCGCGCCGATACGGCTGTGGGTGAGCTCGGTGCGCTCCTTGAGCTGCTTGTCGACGACGGCGTCGGGCAGCTTGGTCACAGCGATGAAGGTCTTCTTGAGGTCGTCGTAATTGGCGAGCGAATATTTGCGCGCCTCCTCGTACACCGCGAGCACGCGGCGGGCAGCGTCCGGATAGTCCTTCAGGAACTGCTCGCGCACATTGAGGATGCCCCAGGTGTTGGCGTCAGCCTTGCGGTAGAACAGCTTTGCGCCCTCCTCGACCTCGGCCTGCGCCATCATCGGATCGAGACCGGCCCAGGCGTCGACGTCGCCGCGGATCAGCGCGGTCTTGCCGTCGGCGTGCTGCAGCAGCACCGGGGTGATGTCCTTCTCGGTGAGGCCGGCACCCAGCAGCGCGCGCACCAGGAAGATGTGCGGATCGGTGCCGCGCGTCACCGCGACGCGCTTGCCCTTCAGGTCGGCAACGCTTGCGATCTTGGAATCCTTGCCCGTGACCAGTGCGGTCCATTCGGGACGCGAATAGACATAGATCGACTTGATCGGATTGCCGTTGATGCGCGCGACCAGCGCGGCCGAGCCCGCGGTCGAGCCGAAATCGATCGAGCCGGCATTGAGGAATTCGAGCGCCTTGTTCGAGCCGGCCGACTGCACCCAGGTGATGGTGATGCCGTCCTTGGCGAACTCCTTCTCGAGCAGGCCCTTCTGCTTGAGAACCAGCGACACCGGATTGTAGGTCGCCCAATCGATGCGGATTTCCTTGAGCGGATCAGCAGCCTTGGCCGCGGGGGTCACGGCGAGCGCAACGGCTCCCGCCAGCAGAATGCGTCGTGTAATCTTGGTCATACCCAGCCTCCTCAGGAATTTCATTGTTTTTCAATGAGTTATATCTAGAGGTCAACGAGAAAATCCCACCCTTGAAAGCGCAGGGCCTGAGAACAATTTTGCTCGATGCCGGCCTTTTCCAGCATGGAACGACTATTGCCAGAGAATGGCGGGTGACAGCGCCTGTCACCTCTTATATCCGGTGAGACATGGACAGCGTTGCGACCGAGCACAAGCCACAGGTGGATGATCGCTTCGACACCGCGCGGATCACCGCGGCGGTCGATGCGCTTGCGGAAAAGCATCAGGGCCGCGAGGACGCGTTCCGCACCGCGACCGCGCAACTGCTCAAGGCCGAGCTGCTCGCCGCGCGCTCCGCAGCACAAGCGATCCTGCTGAAGGACCGCCACGGTCGTCGCTGCGCCGAGCGGCTGTGTCACGTGCAGGATGAGATCATCCGCATCCTCTATTCGGCTGCGACCCGTCATCTCTACCGCTCGCCAATCCCGAGCGGCGCGGAGCGCATGGCGGTGGTCGCGACCGGCGGCTACGGCCGCGGCCTGATGGCCCCCGAGTCCGACATCGATCTGCTGTTCATCCTGCCCTACAAGCAGACCGCCTGGGGCGAGCAGGTCGCCGAAGCCATTCTCTATTGCCTCTGGGACATGGGGCTGAAGGTCGGTCATGCCACGCGCTCGGTCGATGAATCGATCCGGCAGGCGCGCGGCGACATGACCATCCGCACCGCGATCCTGGAGACGCGCTTCCTTACCGGCGACAAGCCGCTGTATGAGGAACTGGTCGCCCGCTTCGACAAGGAAGTGGTGCAGGGCACTGCATCCGAATTCGTCACCGCAAAGCTCGCCGAGCGTGAGGAGCGGCATCGCCGCGGCGGCCAGTCGCGCTATCTGGTCGAGCCCAACGTCAAGGACGGCAAGGGCGCGCTGCGCGACCTGCACACGCTGTTCTGGATCGCGAAATACGTCTACCGCGTTCGCGATACCGACGAGCTGGTCGAGCGCGGCGTGTTCGACGCGCAGGAATATCGCAGCTTCCGCCGCTGCGCCGACTTCCTCTGGTCGGTGCGCTGCAATCTGCATTTCTACTCCGGCCGTGCCGAGGAGCGCTTGTCCTTCGATCTCCAGCGTGAGATCGCGATCCGGCTCGGCTACACCTCGCATCCCGGCATGCAGGACGTCGAACGCTTCATGAAGCACTACTTCCTGGTCGCCAAGGAAGTCGGCAACCTCACCGCCATCCTCTGCGCCAAGCTCGAGGACCAGCAGGCGAAGCCCGCGCCGGTGCTGAGCCGGATGATGGCACGCTTGCGCCCCACGGCCGTGAAGCGGCGTGTACCTGACAGCGACGACTTCATCGTCGACAACAACCGCATCAACGTCGCCGCGCCCGACGTCTTCAAGCACGATCCGGTCAATCTGATCCGCATCTTCCGTCTGGCGCAGAAGAACAACCTCGCCTTCCATCCGGACGCGATGCGCGACGTGACGCGTTCGCTCGGCCTGATCAACGCGCAAATGCGCGAGAATCCCGAGGCCAACCGCCTCTTCATGGAGATCCTGACCTCCGACAACGCAGAGATCGTGCTGCGCCGGATGAACGAGACCGGCGTGCTCGGCCACTTCATCCGCGCCTTCGGCAAGATCGTCTCGATGATGCAGTTCAACATGTATCATCACTATACCGTCGACGAGCATCTGATCCGCTGCGTCGGCTTCCTGCAGGACATCGAGCGCGGCGGCTTCGAGGAGTTCACGCTCGCCAGCGACCTGATGCGCAAGATCCGGCCCGAGCATCGTTCGGTGATCTACATCACGACGCTGCTGCACGACATCGCCAAGGGACGGCCCGAAGATCATTCGATCGCAGGCGCCAAGGTCGCGCGCCGGCTCTGCCCGCGGCTCGGCTTCAGCGCAGCCGACACCGAGCTGGTGGCCTGGCTGATCGAGGAGCATCTGACGATGTCCACGGTCGCGCAGTCGCGCGATCTCTCCGACCGCAAGACCATCGAGAACTTCGCCGCCGTGGTGCAGTCGGTCGAGCAGATGAAGCTGCTCACGATCCTGACCACCGCCGACATCCGCGGCGTCGGCCCGGGCGTATGGAACGGCTGGAAGGCGCAGCTGCTGCGGTCGCTCTATTACGAGACCGAACCGGTGCTGACCGGCGGCTTCTCGGAGGTCGACCGGGGAAAACGCCTCACGGCCGCCTACGCCGAATTCCGCCACGCCTTCGCCGAATGGCCGGCGGACGAGCTCGACGCCTATGTCGGCCGGCACTATCCGGCCTATTGGCTCAAGGTCGAGCTGCCGCGCAAGATTCGCCATGCCCGCTTCGTGCGGTCGAGCGAACAGGCGGGCCACAAGCTCGCGATCAATGTCGGCTTCGACGAGGTGCGCGGCGTCACCGAGCTTACCATCTTCGCCGCCGACCATCCCTGGCTGCTGTCGATCATCGCGGGCGCCTGCGCGTCGGCCGGTGCCAACATCGTCGACGCCCAGATCTACACCACGACCGACGGCCGCGCGCTCGACACCATCTCGATCTCCCGGGAATACGACCGCGATGAGGACGAGGGCCGGCGCGCCACCCGCATCGGCGAGATGATCGAGGACGTGCTCGAAGGCAAGCTGCGCCTGCCCGAAGTGGTGGCGCGGCGCACCGTGCGCAGCAAGGCGCGGCCCTTCGTGATCGAGCCGGAAGTGACCATCAACAATCAATGGTCCGACCGCTACACCGTGATCGAGGTCTCCGGCCTCGACCGCCCCGGCCTGCTCTACGAGCTGACCACCGCGATCTCGAAGCTCAACCTCAACATCGCCTCGGCCCATGTCGCGACCTTCGGCGAGCGCGCCCGCGACGTGTTCTACGTCACCGACCTGCTCGGCGCCCAGATCAACGCCCCGACCCGCCAGGCCGCGATCAAGAGCGCGCTGACCCATGTGATGGCCGGCGACAAGGCGGTTGCGGCACCGGCGGCGTGAGCTGAGCCTCAGACCTCCACGCCCTCGTGCCGCAGCAGCCAGCGCTTGCGCTCGAGACCGCCGCCGTATTTCACCAGCGAACCATCCGCGCCGATCAACCTATGGCACGGCAGCACCACGCTGATCGGGTTCGAGCCGTTGGCGTGGCCGACGGCGCGAATTGCCTTCGGCATCTCGATCTTTGCGGCGAGTGCGCCATAGCTCATCGTGGTGCCTGCCGGGATTTTTGCCAGCGCGGACCAGACCTTTTGCTGGAACGGCGTGCCGGCGATGCGCCATTCGACGCGTAAGAGCTGACCGAGATCGCCCTCGAAGTAGGCCGACAGCGAGGTCTTCATCCCGGTCGGTGCGGGCTGATCGACCAGATCCACTGCGCCGTGATGCAGGCGCAGGAGCTCGCGCATGCGATGCTCGTAGTCGTCCCAGTCGAGCGCGCGCAGCGCGCCGTCGGCATCGGTGACGAGCAACGCGATCCCGATGGGCGTCGCCAGCCGATCGAGGCCGAAGCGTTGTGGAATCCTGGTTGATCGAGCGGCCATTGCGACACCATTGCATCGAAACACGGCATCGCACTTTCCATGCCGGCCATGCTACCGTCCACCCGAAAGCTGACGCTTTTGGGGGAGCTCAACTTGATTCTGATCGCCAATATCCTGGTGGCGCTGGTCGCCGCACTGCACGCCTACTTCCTGATCCTGGAGATGTTCCTCTGGGACAAGCCGCAGGGCTTGAAGGTTTTCCGCAATACGCCCGAGAAGGCCGAGATCACGAAAGTGCTGGCCGCCAATCAGGGGCTCTATAACGGCTTCCTCGTCGCCGGCCTGATCTGGGGGCTCGTCCACGGCAACCCGGCCTTCGCGTTCCAGATCAAGGTGTTCTTCCTGCTCTGCGTGATCGTGGCCGGCGCCTATGGCGCGGCGACCGTGAGCACGCGCATCCTGATCGTGCAGGCGCTGCCGGCGGCAATCGCACTGGTCACTTTGTTCCTGGCCTGAGACCATTGAACTTAAGGCTCCGGGCCTGAGACGCTACGGCGCAGCGCCGCGATCCTTGCGCGGCGCCTGCCCTTCCTCCAAACTCTTCGGCAGCGATGGCGACCGTTGCAACCAGCGGGAAAAGACCGTCGACCGGAAAATTCCGTCAGGAGGAACAACCCAACATGAAGACTCGCAGAGCCTATCTAGCTGCCACGGCGGCGCTCGCCTTCGCGTTCTCCGCCAACCAAGCCCTCGCCCAGAAGAAATACGACACCGGCGCGAGCGACACCGAGATCAAGATCGGCCAGACCGTGCCGTTCTCCGGCGCCTATTCCGTCTACGCCAATATCGGCAAGACGCAGGCCGCCTACTTCAAGATGATCAACGATCAGGGCGGCATCAACGGCCGCAAGATCAATCTGATCCAGTATGACGACGCCTATTCGCCGCCGAAGACCGTCGAGCAGGTGCGCAAGCTCGTCGAAGGCGACGAAGTGCTGTTCACCTTCCAGATCATCGGCACCGCCGCCAACGCCGCCGTGCAGAAATATCTCAACGGCAAGAAGGTGCCACAACTGCTCGCCTCGACCGGCGCCGCACGATTCAACGATCCGCAGAACTATCCCTGGACCATCGCGTACAATCCGAACTACATCTCCGAAGGTCGCATCTACGCCAAGTACATTCTCAAGGAGCATCCGAACGCCAAAATCGGGGTGCTCTACCAGAACGACGACATGGGCCGCGACTATCTCGCGGGGCTCAAGAGCGGCCTCGGCGACAAGGCGGCCAGCATGATTATCGGCGAGGTCTCCTACGAGGTCACCGATCCCACAGTGGACTCGCAGGTGGTCAAGCTGAAGTCGATGGGCGCTGATCTCTTCTACGATGCCTCGACACCGAAGTTCGCGGCGCAGGCCATCAAGAAGGTCGCGGAGCTTGGCTGGAACCCGGTGCACATCCTCGACATCAACGCGAGCCCGATCTCGGCGACGCTGAAGCCCGCCGGTCTCGACATCTCCAAGGGCATCATCTCGACGCAGTACGGCAAGGAGCCCGGCGATCCCCAGTGGAAGGACGATCCCGGCGTAAAGGCCTTCTTCGCCTTCATGGACAAGTATTTCCCGGAAGGGGACAAGCTCAACACCGTCAACACCTACGCCTATTCGGTGGCGGAGCTGCTGACGCAGGTGCTGAAGCAATGCGGCGACGACCTGTCGCGTGAGAACGTGATGAAACAGGTCGCCAACATCAAGGACTTCACTCCGAGCTTCGCGCTGCCCGGCATCAAGATCAACACCGGGCCGAACGACTACCGTGTCAACAAGCAGATGCAGATGATGAAGTTCAACGGCGAACGCTGGGAGCTGTTCGGACCGATCATCGAGGATTCCGGCCCGGCGGGTTAGTTCGATCTTGTAGGGTGGGTTAGACCTGCGGCTGCACGAAGCGCAGTCCGCGGGGCGTAACCCACCTCTTCTACGTCCGCGAAGATAAACAGTGGTGGGTTACGCTTCGCTAACCCACCCTGCGAACCAATGCCCCCTACGAACGGCCAGCGCGCCCCGCCTTGCGTTGCAGCAACCACTCCTCCACACTCGCCCTCAGCGATGGCACCGGACGCGTCGTGCGCCCGGTAGACCATCTGCAATAACAGACTGAGGAAATTGCGAATGAGGAATGGAATTCTGCATCTGGCCACGGCAACGGCGCTGACCCTGGCGCTGTCGGTCTCTGCGGCCAATGCCCAGAAGAAATATGATCCGGGCGCCAGCGACACCGAAATCAAGATCGGACAGACCATGCCGTTCTCGGGACCGGCGTCGGCCTATTCGTCGATCGGCAAGACCCAGGCCGCCTATTTCAAGATGATCAACGACCAGGGCGGCATCAATGGCCGCAAGATCAATCTGATCCAGTATGACGACGCCTATTCGCCGCCGAAAGCCGTGGAGCAGATCCGCAAGCTCGTCGAGAGCGACGAGGTGCTGCTGACCTTCCAGATCATCGGCACGCCCGTGAACGCCGCCGTGCAGAAATATCTCAACTCCAAGAAGGTGCCGCAGCTGTTCGCGGCGACCGGTGCCTCGCGGTTCACCGATCCGAAGAACTTCCCGTGGACCATGGGCTTCAATCCCAACTACTTCGTCGAGGGCCGCATCTACGGCCAGTACATTCTGAAGGAGCATCCGAACGCCAAGATCGGCGTGCTCTATCAGAACGACGACCTCGGCAAGGATTATCTGAACGGCCTCAAGGCCGGTCTCGGCGACAAGGCCGCCAAGATGATCGTGACCGAAGCCTCTTACGAGGTCTCCGATCCCACCGTCGATTCGCAGATCCTCAAGATCAAGGACGCCGGCACCGATCTGTTCTTCAGCGCGACGACGCCGAAGCAGGCCGCTCAGGCGATCAAGAAGATCGCCGAGTTGGACTGGCATCCGGTGCAGATCGTCGACATCAATGCCACGTCGGTCGGCGCGGTGCTGAAGCCCGCAGGCTTCGAGGCCGCCAAGGGCCTGATCAGCGTGAACTACGGCAAGGAACCACTTGATCCGACCTGGAAGGACGACGCCGGCCTGAAGAAGTATTTCGACTTCATGGCCAAGTACTATCCTGACGGCGACAAGGACTCGAACTTCAACACCTATGGCTACAGCACCGCGCAGATGCTGGCGCATGTGCTGAAGCAGTGCGGTGACGATCTCACCCGCGAGAATGTCATGAAGCAGGCCACTTCGCTGAAGGACTTTGCGACCGACACCGCGCTGCCCGGCATCAAGGCCAATACCTCGCCGACCGACTACCGCGTCAACAAGCAGCTTCAGATGATGAAGTTCAACGGCGAACGCTGGGAGCTGTTCGGCCCGATCCTGGAGGACGCAGGTCCGGCGGGTTAGCCACCGGGCTCTGAAATCCAATCGGCGGCCTCCGGGCCGCCGATTTTCTTGAGCTATCACCGTCACCCCCGCGCAACGGCACAGCCGTTGTCGCTGGAGGTGGCCGCTCCTTCCGCGGCCCTCGAAGGGCGACGGCCCACTGGTGGCCGTACATCCTTCGAGGCTCGCAAGAGCTCGCACCTCAGGATGACGGAGAGAGAGGCGCCTCAGCGACGGTTACTCGGGTATCTCTCCAAAATTCTTCCCGACCGGCAACACCGCATGGCGGATCAAACGGGAGTCCTCCACGGCGGCCTGGCGATGCTTCACCGCCTCGCGATAGACGGGGTCGCGGATCATCTCGACGAAGGCCGAGACGCTTGGGTATTCGGCGATGAAGCAATGGTCCCAGCGCTCCTCTTGCGGACCGATCAGCATCAGCTCGAACCTGCCTTGCCAGACGATGCGGCCGCCGAGGCGTTCGAACACCGGGCCGCTTTCGCGACCATAGGCCGCATAGGCCTCCGCACCGGAGGCTTTGCGTCCGTCGGGATACGCCGCCTCTTTGCGCAAGCGCACCAGGTTGAGCATGTGGATCGGGCCGGGACGGTCGTTGTCCCGGAATTGCGCGAAGATCTCCTTGGTCGGATCGA
This sequence comes from Bradyrhizobium sp. CCGUVB4N, assembly GCF_024199945.1. Lineage (GTDB taxonomy): Bacteria > Pseudomonadota > Alphaproteobacteria > Rhizobiales > Xanthobacteraceae > Bradyrhizobium. Next base: position 9,149,239 of record NZ_JANADP010000001.1, read on the forward strand.
TGTGGCCCATGCGTGGGGTTCCTTCTTCTTTATAGCGACGATCCTAGCTCCGGCGCCCCGCGAGCGGAACTGTGGCCGACGAATGCCGCACCTCCTAATCACGCGTTAACGTCGGGGTAACCGGGCCTTAAACCCGGACCGCTAGCGTGCAGCGGGCGGGATGACTGGGCGTTTCAAGTATGGGGTCGGGAAAGAAAAAGAGTGGGCGGAAGGAGCCGCTGTTCGGCTTGCCCGCGGCGCTCGCCGATCTGCGCCTGACGGCGGCCGATCGCATTCCCGGTGGCGGCGACGACAAGCCGAAGAAATCCGCCGGCAAGCGCAAGGCCGAACCGTCCGACGACGACGAGCCGCCGCGCGAACGCAAGGCGCAGCCCAAAAGCAGTGGTGCCAAGCGCCGGTCGAAATCATCGTTCAGCGCCGGCCTCGGCCGCCTCGTCTATTGGGGCGCCGTGCTGAGCCTGTGGGGCGTGATCGCCGTGATCGGCGTCGTGATCTGGGTTGGCGCCCATCTGCCGCCGATCCAGTCGCTGGAGATTCCAAAGCGCCCACCGACGATTCAGATCGTCGGCATGGACGGCAGCCTGCTGGCGCAGCGCGGCGAGATGGCCGGCGCCAATGTCGCGCTGAAGGACCTGCCGCCCTATCTGCCAAAGGCCTTCATCGCGATCGAAGACCGCCGCTTCTATTCGCATTTCGGCATCGACCCCGTCGGCATCCTGCGGGCGCTCGTCACCAACGTGCTCCATCGCGGCGTGTCGCAGGGCGGCTCGACGCTGACGCAACAGCTCGCCAAAAACCTGTTCCTGACCCAGGAACGCACCATGGCGCGCAAGCTGCAGGAGGCGGAGCTTGCGATCTGGCTCGAGCGCAAGCACTCCAAGAACGAGATTCTGGAGCTCTATCTCAACCGCGTCTATTTCGGCTCCGGCGCCTACGGCGTCGAAGCCGCCGCGCAGAAATATTTCGGCAAGCCGGCCAGGAATGTGACCATCGCCGAAGCCGCGATGCTGGCGGGCCTGGTCAAATCGCCCTCGCGGCTGGCGCCGAACCGCAATCCGGAAGGCGCGGAGGCGCGCGCGCAGATCGTGCTCGCGGCGATGGCGGACGCCAAGTTCATCACCGAGGCGCAGGCCCAGGCTTCGATCGGCCACCCCTCCTACAATGTGAAGCCGGTCGGCGCCGGCACCGTGAACTATGTCGCCGACTGGATCGGCGAGGTGCTGGACGACCTCGTCGGCCAGATCGACGACAGCATCAAGGTCGAGACCACGATCGATCCGAAACTCCAGGCCGTGGCGGAGGCCGCCATCATCGACGAGCTCGCGGCCAAGAGCGTGAAGTTCAATGTCAGCCAGGGCGCGCTGGTGGCGATGACACCCGACGGCGCCGTGCGCGCCATGGTCGGCGGCCGGAACTATTCCGAGAGCCAGTACAACCGCGCGGTCACTGCAAAACGCCAGCCGGGCTCCTCGTTCAAGCCGTTCGTCTATCTGACCGCGATGGAACAGGGCCTGACGCCCGATACCGTCCGCCAGGACGCGCCGATCGAGGTCAAGGGCTGGAAGCCCGAGAACTACACCCATGAATATTTCGGCGCGGTAACGCTGACGCAGGCGCTGGCGATGTCGCTCAACACCGTCGCCATCCGCCTCGGCCTCGAGGTCGGGCCGAAGAACGTGGTGCGCACCGCGCACCGGCTCGGCATCTCCTCGAAACTCGAGCCCAACGCCTCGATCGCGCTCGGCACCTCGGAAGTCTCGGTGGTCGAGCTGGTCGGCGCCTATGCGCCGTTCGCCAATGGCGGCTTCGCGGCCACGCCGCATGTGGTGACGCGGATCAGGACGCTCGACGGCAAGCTGCTCTACATGCGCCAGCCCGACGAGCATAACCAGGTGATCGAGCCGCGCTATGTCGGCATGATGAACACGATGATGAAGGAGACGCTGATCTCCGGCACCGCGAAGAAGGCCGAGATCCCCGGCTGGCAGGCGGCCGGCAAGACCGGCACCAGCCAGGATTACCGCGACGCCTGGTTCATCGGCTACACGTCGAACCTCGTCACCGGCGTCTGGCTCGGCAACGACGACAACTCGCCGACCAAGAAGGCGACCGGCGGCGGCCTGCCGGTGGAGGTCTGGACCCGCTTCATGCGCGCCGCGCACGAAGGCGTCCAGGTGGCGGCCCTCCCGAACTCGCCAGGCAATTGGGGGCCGGCGAACCTCGTGCAGATCTCATCGCAGGTGTCACCGCCGACACAGGCGGCAGCGCCTGGACCTGCACCGGCGCCGGTCAGCAATGGCGGCTATCGCGCACCGCCACCGACCCGCACCAATGTCAACGCGCGGCCGGAAGCCGCCGCAGGACTTGATGGCTGGCTCATGGACCGGCTGTTTGGCGGAAACCGGTAGCTTCGGCGTGAGGTCCTGGTGACCTCAAAACAAAAACGCGAAAACAACCCCATGCACAGTAGGCGGCGTGATGCGCGGTGGATTGGCTGAAGGCCTTGATGCGATGGAGTAAAACGCACATCGCCCGCATTCGCGGGCGATGACACCTTCCAAGACGCTAGCTGCGCACCCTAATCGTCGACCCCGTACCGGTGCAGATCGTTGCCGTAGGTGTCGAGCCACTTCTTGGCGCGCTCCATGGACGGACAGATCTTGCCGCAGACGCGCCAGAAGCGGGCCGAGTGGTTCATCTCGACGAGATGGGCCACCTCATGCGCGGCGAGGTAGTCGAGCACGTAGGGCGGCGCGAGGATCAGGCGCCAGGAGAACGACAACGAGCCCGCCGAGGTGCAGGAGCCCCAACGGCTGGACTGATCGCGGATCGAGAGCCGCTTCACCTTGACGCCGAGCTCGGCGGCATGGGTCTCCGACGAACGCTGCAGATCGCGGCGCGCCTCGCGCTTGAGAAAGTCGCTGACACGGCGATCGACGTGCTCGAGGCCGCCGGCGACGCAGAGAATGCGTTCACCGCTGTCGCGAATTTCGGTCCACACCGTGCCGCGCGCGCCTGCACGATGCACGATGCGATGGGAAACGCCACGGAGCGGTATCACTGTGCCAGGCTGGAACGGTGCAGCCTTCGGCAAACGACCGAGACGTGCCGCGATCCACGCGCCGTGACGCTGCGCGAAGTCCTTGGCTTCGGCGAGCGTGCCGCGCGGCGGGATCGTGAGGATCGCTTCGCGGTCACTCGGATGGATTCTGAGCGTGTAACGGCGCGCACGACGGTGTCTGCGCAGCCGAATCGCAAAGAATTGCGATCCATGACTGATGACGAGGGTCTTCGGTTCGTGGGGCCGACGGTAGAGGAGCGCGCGAGTGGCCATGTCTGTCAGTCCGGGGAGCAAGAGTTCGCCCGGATTCTGCCATAACCGCCGCCAGGGAAAGCGCTCGGCGCAAAAACAAATCATTTGCCCAATATACAGGGGTCTGGCGTCCGGGAGACCCTACAGACTGGGGTTGGAACCCGCTTTTTTCGCCCCCGCTGGACGCATGTGGCACCCCCAAGGGGTGAGGGATGACTCACTCCTATAAGACTACCTAAATACCTCGAATCTGACGGGAACCAGGCCCTCCCGGAGCGTCCGGCAGGGCCCGAATTTTCGACGGGAAAGCCGAAAAACGCAGTTATTCAGCCGCAAGCGCCTGCAACGAACTCGGATTCGCAGCGGAGACCATGAAATCATGGATGCGCGGCACGATCTCCGACTTGAAGCGTGAGCCGTTGAACACACCGTAATGTCCAACGCCCTTCTGAACGTAATGAACGCGGCGATGATCGGGGATCGCACGACATAATGTGTGCGTTGCTTCGGTCTGACCGAGACCCGAGATGTCGTCGTTCTCGCCTTCGACCGTCATCAATGCGACGCGCGTCACCTTGGAAGGATCGACGCGAGTTCCACGATGCATCATCTCGCCTTTCGGCAGCGAATGCTTCACGAACACGGTGTCGACGGTCTGCAGATAATACTCGGCCGACAGGTCCATGACCGCGAGATATTCGTCATAGAAGTCGCGATGCTTGTCGACGAGGTCGCCGTCGCCCTTCACAAGGTTGGCGAACAGGCGCTTGTGAGCGTCCATGTGGCGGTCGAGGTTCATGCTGATGAACCCGTTCAGCTGCAGGAAGCCCGGATAAACGTCGCGCATCATGCCCGGATGCGGGAACGGCACCTTGGTGATGACGGTGTTGCGGAACCAGTCGATGCCGCGCTCCTGCGCGAGTTGGTTCACCGCGGTCGGATTGCGGCGGGTGTCGATCGGGCCACCCATCAGCGTCATCGAGGTCGGTACGAAGGGATCGCGGCGCGCTTCCATGATCGAGACGGCGGCGACGACGGGCACGGAGGGCTGGCACACCGCCAGCACATGGGTGTTGCCGCCCAGCACGTGCAGCATCTCGATGACGTAATCGATGTAGTCGTCGAGATCGAAACGGCCATCGCTCAAGGGCACCATGCGGGCGTCGGCCCAATCGGTGATGTAGACCTCATGCGCCGGCAGAAAGGCCTCGACCGTGCCACGGAGCAGCGTCGCGTAATGGCCCGACATCGGCGCGACGATCAGCACGCGCGGCTGCGGGCTGCGCAGCGGACGGGCGAACTTGCGATCGAAATAGAGCAGCTTGCAGAACGGCTTTTCCCAGACCGGGCGAACCTCGACGGGGACGCGGATGCCGTTGACCTCGGTGTCGTTGAGACCCCATTCCGGCTTGCCGTAGCGGCGCGTGGTGCGCTCGAACAATTCGCAGGCCGCGGCGACGGACTTGCCGACTTCGGTGCGCGCCCAGGGATTCAGCGGGTTCTGAAACAGCAGCTTGGTCGCATCGGTAACGGCGCGTGCCGGATTAAGAGAGGCCTGCGCCATCTCGTACATCCAGTACATCGGCGTCGTCAGGACCGGGCTGCCTTCATTAGCCTGGAGCGGTACGCCGCCAAACTCACCAATCGGCATGATCAAATTCCTCTTCGCATCGCAGCATACTGCCGAATGCGTAATATTGCGTCAATGCATGGTTCCGTACATCTACGTGGCGCAGACGGTTAAATCGGCGTGAATCCACGGGAAAGTGACGTTATTCGCCGCCCGAGAGCAGCGAGCCGTGCTTCTTGGCGCTGCGCAAAAGGGCAAGGAATGCCCAAAAGGAAGCAACCAGAATCACCGCGTTGATGGCTAACGCACCCAGCATCAGATCGGTCCGGAAGGTGTTTTCGATCAGCAGCGCGCGCATCCCCTCGAACACGTAGGTCGGCGGCAGCGACCAGGCGACGGTTTGCAGCCAGGGCGGCAGGACGCTGACCGGATAATAGATGCAGGCGAGCGGCATAATGCCGAACATCAGGGTCCAGACGATGCTCTCGGCACCAAGGCCGTTCCGCAGCACCAGACCCGAGACGAAGATGCCGACCGCCCAGCTGGTGAAGATCAGGTTGCAGAAGAAGGCGATCAGCGGCAGGCCGAGGCTATAGACATTGAAGTGAAAGAACGCGATCGCGAGCAGCGTCATCGGAATCACGCCGATCGCCAGCCGGATCAGGCTCATCGCCATCAGCGACAGCAGAAACTCGATCGGCTTCAGCGGGCTCATCATGAGGTTGCCGAGGTTGCGCGCCCACATCTCCTCCAGGAAGGAGATGGAGAAGCCGAGCTGACCGCGGAACAGGATGTCCCAGAGGATGACAGCGCCGATCAGCGTGCCGCCCGCCCGCGCGAAGAAATTGGCGTTCTGCGCGATGTAGAGCTGAAGGAAGCCCCAGGTGATGATCTGCAGCGCCGGCCAGTACAACAGCTCCAGCAGCCGCGGCCAGGACGACATCAACAGATACCAGTAGCGCAGGATCATCGCGCCGATGCGTTGGACGGAGATGCCGCGATGGAGGGACATTTCGCTCATCGTTGCGTCCCGTAGCCCGGGTTGAGCCAGTAGCCCGGATGGAGCGAAGCGCAATCCGGGGTGCAGTGCCAGCCACGCCCACCGACGTCATCCTGAGGTGCGCGCCCTTCGCGCGCCTCGAAGGATGGGCCGCAGGCGTGCGCTGCCCATCCTTCGAGGCAAACCTTGCGATGCAAGGTTTGCACCTCAGGATGACGGCTGTGCGCGCGGATAGAACAATCGTGGAGAGGTCCCCTCATTGCGCTCCCTCCTTCGCCCCGTTCGCCCGCCCGCGTGCGACGTCCAGAAACACCTCCTCCAGCGTGGTGCGGTTGTAGCGGGCCATGATGGCGTCGGGCGTGTCGTCGTCCTCGACGCGGCCGCGCTTCATGATGATGACGCGGTCGCAGAGTCGCTCGACCTCGAGCATGTTGTGCGAGGCCAAGAGGATGGTGGCATTATTGTCCTTGCGATAGCGCTCCAGATGCGCACGGACCCAGTCCGCCGTATCAGGGTCGAGCGAGGCGGTCGGCTCGTCCAGCAGCAACAGCTCGGGCTCGTTGATCAGCGCCTTCGCCAGCGCGACGCGGGTCTTCTGCCCGGCGGACAGCTTGCCGTTGGCGCGGTCGATGAAGTCGCTGAGATCGAGATCATGGGCGAGTTTGGCGATGCGGTCCGCGAGGTTCCTGACCGCATAGAGCTTGCCGAAAATGGTGAGGTTCTGCCGCACCGTGAGCCGCATCGGCATGTCGACATAGGGGCTTTCGAAGTTCATCCGCCCGAGCACGGCCGCGCTCTCCTCGGGCATCCGATGCCCGAGCACCTGCACACGGCCCGAGGTGGGCAGCACCAGGCCCATGATCATCGCGATGGTGGTGGTCTTGCCGGCGCCGTTGCCGCCGAGCAGCCCGGTAATGCTGCCGCGGGACAGCGAAAAGGAGATGCCGTCCACCGCACGGGTCTGCTTGTAGAGCTTGACCAGGCGATCGACCTCGATGGCCGCGGACAATGTGCTGTCCGCGACAGTCGGCCGACTTGAAGCCTTGGAGTTCTCAGTCATGCTAAGGGCGTTCTTCCGCCATTGCGCGGTGGAGCGCAAGACTTGTAGCTCAAAGACTTGTAGCTCAAAGACTTGTACCTCAAGGGCTTGTAACTCGTTGGAATCAGTGGGCCAGCGTGTTTGTGATAGGACACGCGCACCGCTAGATTGGCCTGCAATGACCGAGACCACCGCTTCCGACTTCCGCCCGTCGCAACGACACATCCGCCTGGACACCATCCTGCGGCTGCGCTGGCTCGCGGTGCTGGGCCAGCTCGCCGCGATCTTCATCGTGGCGCAGGGGCTGGAGTTCGATGTCGCGATTGTCCCCTGTGTCAGCATCATCGGCCTGTCGGCGGCGCTCAACCTGGCTCTGCAGACCGTGGCCAACCCGATGCAGCGGCTGGCGCCGCTTCACGCGGCCGGATTGCTGGCGCTGAACATCGTGGAACTGGCCGGGCTGCTGTTCTTTACCGGTGGATTGCAGAACCCGTTCTCGTTCCTGTTTCTCGCGCCTGTCCTGATTTCCGCCACCGCGCTGCCGGCCCGGTTGACGTTCGCACTCGGCCTTCTGGCCGTGGCGTGCGCCTCGATCCTGTTCTTCTTTCATTTCCCGCTGCCATGGGATTCCGAAGATCCCGTGGTGTTGCCGCCGATCTATCTGGTCGGCGTCTGGCTATCGATCGTGCTGGCGATCGGCGTCACCAGCCTCTACTCGTTCCAGGTGACCGAGGAGGCGCGCAAGCTCGCCGACGCGTTGGCCGCGACCGAGCTGGTGCTGACGCGCGAGCAGCATCTGACCCAGCTCGACGGCCTGGCCGCGGCCGCCGCGCACGAGCTCGGCACGCCGCTTGCGACCATCTTCCTGATTTCGCGCGAGCTGGAAAAGACCGTGACGGACCCGGTCTTCGCGGCCGACCTGAAGACGTTGCGCGAGCAGACGCAACGCTGCCGCGACATTTTGAGCAAGATCACGCAGCTCTCCTCCAGCGGCGCGCCGTTCGACCGCATGAAGCTGTCGGAGCTGATCGAGGAGGTGGTGGCACCGCACCGCGACTTCGGCGTCGACATCAAGGTGCGGATTGCGGTGGCCGCAACGGCCGAGCCGGTCGGGTCACGCAATCCGGCGGTGCTCTATGGCGTCGGCAACATCATCGAGAACGCCGTCGATTTCGCCAACTCCACGGTCGAGGTCAACGCGTGGTGGAACAATGAGACGATCGAGATCGTGATCTCCGACGACGGCCCCGGCATTCCGCCCGATCTCATGAACCGGATCGGCGAGCCCTATCTGTCGCGGCGGCGCACCCAGGATGCCGGCGGCGGCCTCGGGCTCGGCGTGTTCATCGCCCGCACGCTGCTCGAACGCACCGGCGCCAAGGTCTCGTTTACCAATCGGACGTTTCCGGAACACGGTGCAGTGGTGCAGATCGCGTGGCCCAGGGAGCGTTTTGAGACTATCGAGAGCCTCGAAGAAACAATAGGATAGGGCGCGACCTTGCGTCGCACATGAGGCTTGATCGACTATTGGCGGCCTTGGCACCGCCTGATTGCGACGCCATATGTAGATGTGCAGGAGAGAGGACAAAACCTTGAACGCCATCGCCGAACTGAACGAACAGACCGACCGCTCGCTTCTCATCGTGGAGGACGACAAGCCGTTTCTGGAGCGCCTGTCGCGCGCCATGGAGACACGCGGCTTTGCGGTGACGTCATGTGACACGGTCTCCGATGGTCTCGCGCAGATCGGCAAGTCCGCACCGGCCTTCGCCGTGGTCGATCTTCGCCTCGGTGACGGCAACGGCCTCGACGTCGTCTCCGCGCTGAAGAAGAAGCGTCCCGAAGCCCGCGCCATCGTGCTGACCGGCTATGGCAACATCGCCACCGCCGTCACCGCGGTGAAGATGGGCGCGATCGATTATCTCTCGAAGCCCGCGGATGCCGACGACGTCGTCGCCGCGCTGCTCTCGACCAGCGCTGAAAAGTCCGAGCTGCCGGCGAACCCGATGTCGGCCGACCGCGTCCGCTGGGAACACATCCAGCGCATCTACGAAATGTGCAACCGCAACGTCTCGGAAACGGCGCGGAGGCTGAACATGCACCGCCGTACGCTGCAGCGCATTTTGGCCAAGCGCGCGCCGCGGTAACGGTCTCCGCGGTCACGGTCTCGTAGGGTGGGTAGAGCGAAGCGAAACCCACCGTCTTCGCGGCTTGCATTGAAAGTGATGGGTTTCGCTTCGCTCTACCCATCCTACGAATTCATTCCCAAAAATCCGCGTGCCCCTGCGGATCGACCAGGCGGTTGATCCGCAACGCCGCCGCCATGCCGAAGCGCACCGTCATCTGCTTGCGCGTGGCGGCTGCGATCTTGTGCTCGGGCGCCTCGCACTGCATGTGCGCGCCATAGGCATCCGCGATGATCAGGCCGGTGCCTTCGGGGAAAATCTCGCAGGGCAGATCCTGCGTGAAGGCGAAGAACAGCCGGTCGCAATGGGCACGGTATTCGTGCCATTTCTGATCTGCGCGCAAATCCTCCACCGACGATTTGATCTCGACGATCCAGATCTCACCGCGCTCGTTCAGCGCGACGAGATCAGCGCGCCGACCCGACGGCAGCGGCATTTCGCTGATGCAGGAGAAGCCGAGCGAGCGTAACAGCCGCGCCGTGCCGCGCGCGATCGCGAGCGCCGTCTCGGATTGACGACGGTCCGGCGGCGGCACGAGGGCGATGCGGGCGGGGCTGTCCATGGGGAGAGAGTAGCCGATTCCGTCATCGGTGTCGTCCCCGCGAACGCGGGGACCCATAACCACAGGGCGGAGTTTGGCGAAGATTCGCCGTTCGGTACTTCTACCAACCGCATCGATGGATCACGCGGTATGGGTCCCGGCCTTCGCCGGGACGACGAAGATGCGGAACCTCCCCTCCCGCACGCGCTTATCACGCAGCCGCCGCTCCTCGGCGGAACCACCGAGGCCGCGCGCGCATGATCGACGATCTCTGGTACAAGAACGCCATCATCTATTGCCTCTCCGTCGGCACCTATATGGACGCCGATGGCGACGGTGTCGGCGATTTCAAGGGACTGTTGCGCCGGCTTGATTATCTGCACGGCCTCGGCATCACCACGATCTGGCTGATGCCGTTCCAGACCTCGCCGGGCCGCGATGACGGCTACGACATCGCCGATTATTACAGCGTCGATTCCCGCTACGGCACGCTCGGCGATTTCGTCGCGTTCACCCATGGCTGCAAGCAGCGCGGCATCCGCGTCATCATCGACCTCGTCGTCAACCACACCTCTGACCAGCATCACTGGTTCAAGGAAGCGCGCCGCGACAGGAACTCGCCCTATCGCGACTGGTATGTGTGGTCCGACAAGAAGCCGGCCAACGCCAACAAGGGCATGGTGTTTCCCGGCGTGCAGAAATCGACCTGGACGCGCGACAAGGACGCCGGCGCCTGGTTCTTCCACCGCTTCTACGATTTCCAGCCCGATCTCAACACGTCGAACCCGCATGTGCAGGCGGAGATTTTGAAGATCATGGGCTTCTGGATCCAGCTCGGCGTCTCCGGCTTCCGCATGGACGCCGTGCCGTTCGTGATCTCGACCAAGGGCGCGAAGGTGACGAAGCCGGTCGAGCAGTACGACATGCTGCGCAGCTTCCGCGAATTCCTGCAATGGCGGGAGGGCGACGCGATCATCCTGGCCGAAGCCAATGTGCTGCCGGAAACGGACATGGAGTATTTCGGCCGCGATGCCGACCGCATGCACATGATGTTCAACTTCCACGTCAACCAGCATCTGTTCTATGCGCTGGCTTCCGGCGACTCACGACCGCTGGCCAAGGCGTTGAAAGCGACAAAGCCACGGCCGGCTTCGGCGCAATGGGGCCTGTTCCTGCGCAATCACGACGAGCTCGATCTCGGACGCCTGACCAAGGCGCAGCGCGAGACCGTGTTCAACGCATTTGGTCCCGACAAGGACATGCAGCTTTACGATCGCGGCATCCGCCGCCGGCTTGCGCCGATGCTCGGCGGCGATCGCAGGCGGCTCGAGCTTGCCTACAGCCTGATGTGCACGCTGCCGGGGACGCCCGTGATCCGCTACGGCGACGAGATCGCGATGGGCGACGATCTCGCGCTGCCCGAACGCAACTGCGCGCGCACGCCGATGCAATGGTCGACCGAACCCAATGGCGGCTTCACCAAGAACAGCAAGCCGGCCAATCCCGTCATCGACACGGGGCCTTACGGCTACGAGCACGTCAACGTCGCCAGACAGCGGCGCGATCCGAATTCGATGTTGAACTGGACCGAGCGCATCGTCCGCATGCGCAAGGAGGTACCCGAGATCGGCTGGGGCGACTTTGCGATCATCCCGACCCGCGATCCGGCCGTGTTCATCATCCGCTATGACTGGCGCAGCAATTCGGTGCTGTTCGTGCATAACCTCGACGAGAAGCCGCGCGAGACGGCGTTCTCGGCCGGCCTGCCCGGCGATGCCGGCGAGCACCTGATCAACCTGCTCGCGGAAGATCATAGCCACGCCGACAAGCGCGGCCAGCACCGCATTGTGCTGGAGCCCTATGGCTATCGCTGGTACCGCGTCGGCGGGCTGGATTATTTGCTGAAGCGGAGCGATGTCGACGCGACGACGGTGAGGAAGGGGCGCACACGTTAGCCGCACACACCGTCGTCGTCCCGGCGAAGGCCGGGACCCATAACCACTGGGCGACATTTGGCGAAGACTCGTCGTTCGGTACTCCGACCAATCGCGACAGATGGATCACGCGGTATGGGTCCCGGCCCCCCGTGCGCAATTGCGCACTAGGCCGGGACGACACTGGAGAACGACGCTAACGCCTTACCCTTCCGTTCAGGCCGGCGGCACGACGATCACACCCTCATTGCCCCGCAAATCCAGCACGCCCTCAAGCCGTTCGCCCTCGCGATCCAGGAACGTCGACAGCAGTATCTCGCTGCCGAAACGGATCGCGCTGGTGGTGACCGCGATCGGCTCGGGGCCGAGATTGAGCACGATGATGAGCATCCTGCCCTCGGCCTCGCGGCGATAGACCAGCAGATCGCCTTGCGCGGCGATCGGATGATAGTCGCCGGCGACCAGCGCTGGTGAATTCTTCCGCAACTCGATCAGGCGCTTGTACAGGCTCAGGATCGAGCGCGTGTCGGCCTCGAGGTTGACGACGTTTTCGTGGATGTGATCCTCCGGCAGCGGCAGCCACGGCCTCGTTTCCGAGAAGCCGGAGAAATCGGACGAATCCCATTGCATCGGCGTGCGGCAGCCGTCGCGCCCCACCCCGATGCCGGGCACGTTCTTCTCGAAGGGGTCCTGCGCATCCTCGGGCGCGATCGCGAGCTGATGCATACCGATCTCGTCGCCATAATAGAGCGTGGGCGTGCCGCGCAGGGTCAGCAGCAGCATCGCGGCGACGCGGGCCTGCTCGGGCCCGACGCGGCTGGCCACGCGCGGGCGATCGTGATTGCCGAGCACCCAGTTCGGCCACGCGCCCCTGGGCAACGCCTTCTCGTAGTCGTCGATGATCTTTTCGATCGAGCGCGCACTCCAGAAGGTCGAGAGCAGCGCGAAATTGAACGGCATCTGCGCGCCGGTGAGATCATTGCCGTAATAGGCCATCAGACGATGCAGCGGCAGATAGACCTCGCCGATCAGGACGCGCGCGCTAAAGGCATCGGTGACCCGCCGCATCTCGGCGATGACATCGAACACCTCCGGCTGGTCGGTGGAATATTGGGTGAGGATTTTTTCGTTCGGCGGCCGCCCCTCGACATAATGCGGGTTGGGCGGATTGTCGCGGAACTCGGCATCCTTGATCAGGTGCCAGATCACGTCGACGCGAAAGCCGTCGACGCCCTTCTCCAGCCAGAACCGCATCACGTCGTAGATCGCGGCGCGCACCTCCGGATTGCGCCAGTTGAGGTCGGGCTGCTGCGCGAGGAAGGCGTGGTAGTAGTATTGGCCGGTCTCGGCGTCGACCTGCCATGCGCTGCCGCCGAACTCGGACAGCCAGTTGTTCGGCACGCCCCCATCGGGGGCCGGGTCGCGCCAGATGTACCAGTCGCGCTTCGGATTGTCGCGCGAGGCGCGGCTCTCGACGAACCAGGGATGCTGGTCGGAGGTGTGGTTCGGCACGAGGTCGAGGATCAGCTTCAGACCATGATCATGCGCGGCCGCGAGCAGCGCATCGAAATCGGCCATCGTGCCGAACAGCGGATCGATGCCGGTATAGTCGGAGATGTCATAGCCGAAATCGGCCATCGGCGAGGGGAAGATCGGCGACAGCCAGATCGCGTCGACGCCAAGCGACTTGACATAAGCGAGACGCCGCAAAATGCCGGCGAGATCGCCGACGCCGTCGCCGTCACTGTCCTGAAAGGAGCGCGGATAGATCTGATAGAAGATGCCGTCGCGCCACCAGTTCTCGCCGCCCTGTGCCATCTCGAAAATCCACCCGGAAATCTGCCTGCGCGAGAGAACGCGGCAGCAACGCCCCGGTTCAAACAGCTACGCGAATTGGGACGGCCTTATGACAGCGGGCGCGGCTGTTCCGCCGGCGGACCACGACTATTTTGCTTGGCGGCGCAGCAAAAATCGGCATTGTGGCGCCATGACCGAGCAAAGCGACACCCAACAGGCCAAGGCCGGCGCGATCATCGTCCCCGTGACGCCGTTCGAGCAGAATTGCACCATCATCTGGGACGAGCCCGGCAAGAAGGCCGTGGTGATCGACCCCGGCGGCGACGTGCCGAAGATCCTCGAAGCGATCAAGCAGACCGGCGTCACCGTCGAGAAGATCTGGCTCACCCACGGCCATATCGACCATGTCGGCGGCGCGGCCGAATTGCGCGATGCGCTGAAGGTGCCGATCGACGGCCCGCATGTCGCGGACAAATACCTGCTCGACAACGTGGTCGAGAGCGGCGCGCGCTTCGGCATGACGGGCGGGCGCAATTTCGAGCCGGACCGCTGGCTCGACGAGGGCGACACCGTCTCGATCGGCGCGTTGAAATTCGACATCCTGCATTGCCCCGGCCACTCGCCGGGCAGCGTGGTGTTCTTCAACAAGGATCTGCGCTTTGCCCATGTCGGCGACGTCTTGTTCGCGGGCTCGGTCGGGCGCACCGATCTGCCCGGCGGCAGTCACGCCACGCTGATCAACTCGATCATGACGAAGCTGCTGCCGCTCGGCGACGATGTCGGCTTCATCTGCGGCCACGGCGCCGGCTCGAGCATCGGCCAGGAGCGGATGACCAATCCGTTCATCACCGGCGAGATGTAAGTTTATTCCGCGGCGTCTGCGAGCGCTGCGGTCTCGTCGAGATTGCGCTCGCCCCACTCGCGGATCGCCGCCACCACGGGCACAAAGCTCTTGCCCTTCCGGGTCAGGCGATACTCGACCTTCGGCGGCACCTCGCCAAAATCCTTGCGGTCGATCAGTCCGCTCGCGGTCAGGGCTTTGAGCTCGCGGCTGAGCACGCGCGGGGTGATCTCCGCGCTGCCTGACGTGCCGCGCAGCAAGCCGCTGCGGATCTCGCCATAGCGGCGCGGGCCGTCCTTGAGATCCCAGACGATGCGCAGCTTGTACTTGCCGCTGATCATCTTTTGAAAGGCTGCGACCGGACAGGCGCGCGCGGGAGCTTTTGCCATGTCGTTTCCTCCCCTTTTTGTTCTGACGCGTTTTCTTGACGCGAACCGGGATCCACTTCGCTTGAAAACGCTATGGCAGAGAGGATAGGAGCGACGGCGAAAAAGTCCATACTATCAATTTTGTCCGTACTTGCAGGATGGCTCACAGGCCGCAGATGATGGTGCACAGCGAACAGGGAGCGTCACATGAAGCACTTCATGATCAAGTACGAATTCAAGAACGGCACGACGGAGGCCTGGCACCAGGAGATCGGCCGCTTCATCAAGGCAATCGACAACGATCCGGAGCTGAAAGGGCGGATCGGCTACCGCGTCCTGAAGAACCGCGACGACGGCCATTACTTCCATCTCGCCAGCGTCACTGATGAGGCCGCGCAGAAGACGCTGCAGTCGCGCGACTTCTTCAAGGCCTATGCGGAAATGACGCGGAAGGTGGCGGCCGGCGGCGAGGTGACGGCGACGCCGATCGAGATGATCGACGCGACAGCCTGACCTACTTCATCAATCCCGCGGCCGTCAGCGCGCGCGTGATGATCTGGCCGAGATCGAAACCGCGGGATTGCTCGCGCTTCGGCTCGGCCTGTTCGTCAGCGACCTTCGCACGGATGGTGCGGGCAAGATGTGGCGCGGGCGAACGCGCTGGGGCCGCCCTGGCATCCGCCTTCTTCGCGTCCTGAACCCAGCCGGT
Source organism: Bradyrhizobium sp. CCGUVB4N (assembly GCF_024199945.1). GTDB lineage: Bacteria > Pseudomonadota > Alphaproteobacteria > Rhizobiales > Xanthobacteraceae > Bradyrhizobium. Next base: position 9,164,537 of record NZ_JANADP010000001.1, read on the forward strand.
GAGACCGAAGAACTTTGCGATGTGATAGGACGACGAAATGCCGGCCTCGATCAGGAACGCACCTTCGACGCCGTAGCGCTGATCGTTGTCGGCAAGGCCAAGCGGCGTGCCGTGCGCCATGCCGGTGATGGCGTAGAATTCGACCAGCGTCTCGCCGTCCTTGTTCCACCAGGCCTGGCGCGGATAGCCGTCGACATTGGTCTCGGCCATCGGCGTCATCGGCAGATCGTGCAAATCGAGCCACTGCTTGACGATCTCGTTGGCATTGCCGGGATTGACGGTGCGATCGGCGCTGCCGTGCCACACCGACACCTTCGGCCAGGGCCCGCTATGATGGGACGCCCGCCGCACGAAATCGCCGAGCTCGCGCTCGGGCCGCGCCGGGGAATGGAACATGCCGTCCAGCGCCTCGCGCAGATTCGACGCGATGCCGTAAGGAAGGCCCGCGATGATCGCGCCGGCCGCGAACACTTCAGGATAGGTCGCGAGCATCACCGAGGCCATGCCGCCGCCGGCGGAGAGACCGGTGATGAAGATACGCCTGGGATCGATCCGGTGCGCCCCGACCATATGCGCGATCATCTCGCGGATCGAACGCGCCTCGCCGCTGTCGCGCGCGGTGTCTTCCGGATTGAACCAGTTGAAGCAGGTGTTGCCGTTGTTGACGCGCTGCTGCTCGGGCATCACCAGCGCAAAGCCGTAATGGCGCGCGAGCGTCGACCATCCTGCGCCGAGATCGTAAGCCGCTGCCGTCTGGCCGCAGCCGTGCAGCACGACGACGAGCGCGCGCGGCTTCTGCAATTGCGCCGGCACGAACGCGAACATGCGCAAGGCGCCGGGATTGTCACCGAAGTCCGTGACTTCCTGCAGCGGGCTGGACGCGTCGGTGCTCGCGCCAAAATCGGGCAAGCGCAGACCATCCATCCTTGGCAGATGTCTCAAGAGGTCGACATTACGGGCTAGCGACACGGCAAATTCCTGGTGGGCGGCTTTCAACGTTTACCCAGACCAGATAGTTGCTGCAGTGCAAAATGAAAAGACCGTGTGCTTTCGGCCCCGCGCGAATCGCGCAAAAACCCGCAGATTTCCGCACGTATTAACCGCAGTGCCTCAACTTCGTGCAGATGCGCGGCGCATCCACGTCAGGAATGCGGCGCAGGTCATGATTAACGCCGCAAACAGCGCGAGTGAGGCGAGAAAACCTGCGCGCGCTGATTGCAACGATTCGATTGCGAAGAACACCGCGCCGATTGCGGCCACTCCGGCCGCATTTCCGATCTGTGCAATGGTGCCGTACATGCCGGACGCCGAGCCTGCCGCGACAGGTTTGACGGTCGACAGCACGGCGCCCGAGAGCGGCGCCATCACGAGGCCCTGGCCATAGCCGAAGATGAGCATGACGAGCGCGAACGCGATCGGCGGTGGCGCCTCGATCAAGTCTGCGAGAAGCGCGAGCGCGGCAAGGCCCGCGATCTGCAACGCGCAGCCCTCGATCAACACCTTGGTGCCGCGATGCTTCGCGCGCGCGCCGCTGTGGCGCGACGCCACGACGAAGGCGAGTGCGAGCGGAACGAAGGCGAGGCCGGCGGCGAGCGGCGCAATCTTCAGGCCGCGCTGCATGAACAGCGTCATCACCAGATAGAACGAGAGATTGGCGACGAAGAAAAAGAAGGCGGCGCCGAGCCCGCGCAGGAAAGCGGTGTCCGCCAGCAGCGTCAAATCAATCAGCGGCATCCCGCCGGCGCGCGCGACCGCGTGCTCGAGCCTTGGGAATGCGAACAGGATCGCACCGCCGATCGCCATCACCCCCCACAACCACGGCGCCCAGCCGAGATCGTGGCCGAACAGCAGCGGGCCGATCAGGCACAACAGCCCGGCGAACAGCACGAGGCTGCCCCTGATGTCGAGCCTGGTGCCGGCCCGGCGCGGCACAGTCGGCATGATCCGCCATGCCGCAACAGCGATGACGAGCCCGCAGGGCACGTTGACGAAGAACACCGCGCGCCAGCCGGTGTGCGCGAGGTCGATCGTGACCAACAATCCGCCGAGCAGAAAGCCCGCAGCGCCCGCGAGCCCGAGCACGATGCCGTAGATGCCGAAGGCGCGACTGCGCGACTCGTCGGTAAACAAGAGATGCAGCGTCGCCAGCACCTGTGGCACCATCAGCGCAGCGGTCGCGCCTTGCGCCAGTCGGGCGAGGATCAGCTCCACGCCCGATTGCGCCAGCCCGCACCACAGCGAGGTCGCCGTGAAGCCGAGCACGCCGGCGAGGAAGACGTTCCTGGTGCCGTGGATATCGCCGAGGCGACCGCCGGTCACCACCAGCGTCGCATAAGCAATCAGATATATCGCGATAACGGATTCGATCTGTGCCGGCGTCGCGTGCAGGTCGACGGCGATGGTGGGAATGGCGACGTTCACGATGAAGGCGTCGACGCCGAACATGAACTGCGCGGCGACGACGATCGACAGCACCCACCAACGACGGGTCGAATCGACGGGCTTTGTGACGGTTTGATGCATTTTCGCTCGCGCCTTCCGCGATTTATTTGCGCGCAAGACTCGCAGATCGGCGTCATCGGCGCGATTACCTCGGAGGTAGGACTTGCCGCTGTGGCCCGATTGCTGCATGTCGGTTCCCGCTGATTTTGCTGGGCTTTGAACGCAGATCCTTTGGAAGCACGTCCGATGTACGACTACGACATGGTGGTGATCGGCTCGGGCCCGTCGGGGCGCCGGGCCGCGGTGCAATGCGCCAAGCTCGGCAAGGCCGTGCTGGTGGTGGAGAAGGGCCGGCGGGTCGGCGGCGTCTCCGTCCATACCGGCACGATCCCGTCCAAGACGCTGCGCGAGACCGTGCTCAATCTCTCCGGCTGGCGCGAGCGCGGCTTCTACGGCCGCTCCTACCGGGTGAAGCAGGACATCGCGGCGAGCGATCTGATGACGCGGCTGCAAAAGACCCTCGACCACGAGGTCGAGGTGCTCGAACATCAGTTCAGCCGCAACCTGGTCCGCACCGCCAATGGCGAAGCGCGCCTGGTCTCGCCGCACGAGGTCGAGATCACGAGCGCGATCGGCGAGACCAAGGTGGTATCCGCCGCGTTCATCCTGATCGCCTGCGGCACGCGCCCGTTCCGGCCGGACTATGTGCCGTTCGACGGCGCGACCGTGCTCGACAGCGACGAGATCATCGAGCTGCCGAAGCTGCCGCGCAGCCTCGCCGTCATCGGCGCCGGCGTGATCGGCGTCGAATACGCCACCATCTTCAGCGCGCTCGACGTGCCCGTGACCCTGATCGAGCCGCGGCCGACCTTCCTCGACTTCATCGACAAGGAATTGATCGACGAGTTCATGCACGAGCTGCGCGACCGCAACGTCGCGCTGCGGCTCGGCTCCAAGGTGACGTCGATCGAGAAGACGGCACAGGGCAGCATCGTCACCAACCTGTCCGACGGGCGGCACGTCACCACCGAGATGCTGCTGTTCGCGGCCGGCCGCGTCGGCGCTACCGACCGGCTCAATCTCGAAGCCGCCGGCATTGTCGTCGACCATCGCGGCCGCATCTCGGTCGATCCCGTGACGCTGCAGACCAGCGTGCCGCACATCTACGCGGCCGGCGACGTGATCGGCTTTCCAAGCCTCGCCTCCACCTCGATGGAGCAGGGCCGCGTCGCGGCCTGCCACGCACTCGGCATGGAGCCGCTGGCACCGCCGGAGTTCTTTCCCTACGGCATTTATTCCGTGCCGGAGATCTCGACCGCGGGCCTCACCGAAGAAGAGGTGCGCACGCGCGGCATTCCCTACGAGGTCGGCATCGCGCGCTTCCGCGAGACCTCGCGCGGCCACATCATGGGTCTGAACAGCGGCATGATGAAGATGATCTTCTCGACCAAGACCCGCCGCCTGCTCGGCGTGCACATCCTGGGCGAAGGCGCCACCGAGCTGATCCATATCGGCCAGGCCGTGCTGAACCTCAAAGGCACGATCGACTATTTCATCCAGAACACGTTCAACTATCCGACGCTGGCGGAAGCGTACAAGATCGCCGGCCTCGATGCGTGGAACAGGATGACGCGGTAGTTCTTACCTCGCCCCGCTTGCGGGGAGAGGTCGGAATTCAAACGCAGTTTGAATTCCGGGTGAGGGGGTACAGGTCTCACGACTATCTCACGCGTGGAGAGAAGCCCCTCACCCCAACCCTCTTCCCGTAAGAACGGGGAGAGGGAGAAGAGACAGCGTCAGCACATAGCTGCATTCCGCTGCGCGGGACATCGCGCGATTGCGTTCGCGGCATCGGGCACGTAGCCTCCGCCCACCTAACAAATAGAAAATAACAGCCGGAGAGAACGCCATGGCGCGCCTGAAGTTTGGAGCCTTTCTTGCCCCGCATCACCCGATCGGGGAGCATCCGATGCTTCAGTTCCGGCGCGATCTCGACCTGGTCGAGCAGCTGGACGCTCTCGGCTATGACGAGTTCTGGTGCGGCGAGCATCACTCCTCCGGCTGGGAGATGATTGCGTCGCCCGAGATGTTCCTGGCCGCGGCCGGCGAACGCACCAAACGCATCAAGCTCGGTACCGGCGTGGTGTCGCTGCCCTATCACCATCCCTTCAACGTCGCCCAGCGCATGGTGCAGCTCGACCATATGACCGGCGGCCGCGCCATCTTCGGCTCCGGCCCGGGCGCGCTGGCCTCCGACGCCCACACGCTCGGCATCGATCCGATGACCCAGCGCGACCGCCAGGATGAAGCGATCGCCGTGATCCGCCGCCTCTTCAACGGCGAGCGCGTCACCGCCAAGACCGACTGGTTCACCATGAACGACGCCGCGCTCCAGCTGCTGCCACTGCAGGAAGAGATGCCGTTCGTGGTGGCCTCGCAGATCTCGCCTTCGGGCATGACGCTCGCCGGCAAATACGGCATCGGCATTATCTCGCTGGGCTCGATGACGACGCAGGGCCTGATGTCGCTGCAGCAGCAATGGCAGTTCGCGGAGGATGCCGCCAAGAAGCACGGCACCACGGTCAGCCGCGCCGACTGGCGCGTGCTGCTGACTTTCCACATCGCCGAGAGCCGCGAGCAGGCGCGCAAGGAGGCCGGCGCCGGGCTGATGCGCTGGCACAACGAATATAATGTCGGCACGCTGCAGCGGCCGGGCCTCGAAGCGTTCGCCTCGCCCGACGAGGCCGTGGACAAGACCGCCTTCGTCGAGGGCGCGGCCTCGACCATCGGCACGCCCGACGATCTCGTCAAAACCATCAAGAACGTGATGGAAGTGTCCGGCGGCGTCGGCGCCATTATCGGCTTCGTGCACGACTGGGCCAATCCGGAAGCGACGCGCCGAAGCTGGGACATGGTCGCGCGCTACGTCGTGCCGGAGATCAACGGCTACATCGATGGCCTGCGCAAGTCGCAAAAATTCGTGATCGAGAACCGCGCGATTTTCGAGCGCGCCGGTCAGGCCGTGATGGCCAAGATCATGCAGAACGAGAAAGCCGCCGAGGCGTTGAAGGTCACGGGCCCAGGCCGGGTCGCGATTCCCGCCGTCAACGCGCCGGATTTGCAGAAGGAAGCAGCCAAGCGCTAGGCTCCTGCGCTACGCATGTAACGACGTTCACAAGCAAGACATCCCGGCCTGTGCTATGCTGCCGATGATCGGCCTGGCGCAGGCCGTATTGTTGCCGCGGTCGCGCGATTTCTGTCGGTCAGCCAACCGGAGCATTCGTTATGTCGATGCAGAATGTGGCCTCGCCTGAGCTCGCCTACACCGCGCCCAAGCGGAATCAGCTGACGCATATCCCGGGCGACGAAGGCTGGCCGATCATCGGCAAGACGTTTCAGGTGCTCGCGGACCCGAAGGGGCATATCGAGCGCAACGGCGCCAAATACGGGCTTGTCTATCGCACCCATATTTTCGGCGAAACCAACATCGTGCTGCTTGGACCCGAAGCGAACGAGCTCGTGCTGTTCGACCAGCAGAAGCTGTTCTCGTCGACCCACGGCTGGAACAACGTGCTTGGGTTGCTGTTTCCGCGCGGATTGATGCTGCTCGACTTCGACGAGCACAGGCTGCACCGCAAGGCGCTGTCGGTCGCGTTCAAGTCGGGGCCGATGAAGTCCTATCTCAGCGATCTCGACCGCGGCATTTCGGCACGCGTCGCGCAATGGAAGGCCAGGCCCGGCGAGATGCAGCTTTATCCGGCGATGAAGCAGCTCACGCTCGATCTCGCGGCCGCGTCCTTTCTCGGCGCCGATATCGGGCCGGAGGTCGACGAGATCAACCGCGCCTTCGTCGACATGGTTGCGGCCGCCGTCGCGCCGATCCGCCGCCCCCTCCCCGGCACCCAGATGGCGCGCGGCGTCAACGGGCGCAAGCGCATCATCGCCTATTTCCGCGAGCAGATCCCGCTGCGTCGCGGCAATCACGGCGGCGATGATCTGTTCTCGCATCTCTGCCGCGCCACCCATGAGGACGGCGCACTGCTCTCCGAGCAGGACATCATCGACCACATGAGCTTCCTGATGATGGCGGCGCACGACACGCTGACCTCATCGCTGACGTCCTTCATCGGCGAGCTCGCTGCCAATCCGGACTGGCAGAGCAAGCTGCGCGCGGAGGTTCTCGCGCTTGGGCTCACTCCTGGCGCGCCGAGCAGCTTCGACGATCTCGAAAAGATGCCGCTGACGGAGATGGCCTTCAAGGAAGCGCTGCGGATCAAGCCGCCGGTGCCCTCGATGCCGCGCCGCGCGATGCGCGATGTCACCTTCAAGGGCTATACGATCCCCGCAGGCACGGCCGTCGGCGTCAATCCGCTCTTCACGCACCACATGAAGGACATCTGGCCGGAGCCGGATCGGTTCGATCCCTTGCGCTTCACCGAGGAAGCCCAGCGCAATCGTCACCGCTTCGCCTGGGTGCCGTTCGGCGGCGGCGCGCATATGTGCCTCGGCCTGCACTTCGCCTACATGCAGGCGAAATGTTTCGCCCGGCACTTCCTGCAGAACATCGAGGTGTCGCTGGAGCCCGGCTACAAGCCGGACTGGCAGATGTGGCCGATCCCGAAGCCGAAGGACGGGTTGAAGGTCAGGATGCGGGCGGTTTAGCTGCAGCTTCGTAGGGCGGGTTAGCCGCAGGCGTAACCCGCCGCCTCTGTCTCCACGGGCACCAAAGTGGCGGATTACGCCTTCGGCTAATCCGCCCTACGCAATGACGGAAATCCGGTCTCGTAGGGTGGGCGAAGGCGCGGAGCGCCGTGCCCACGATGTCTTGCGGATAGGAAGTCGTGGGCACGGCGCGCGAAGAGCGCGCCTTTGCCCACCCTACGGCACCGTCGCTGTAGCTTCTACGCGCCCCCATCGAACGCCTTGCGCAGGGCCGACAGGCCTTGCTGCTGCTGGGTCCAGTTGCGGCCGCCGGTAACAGCTCCGTCGACGACGAGATCATGGCCGTTGACGAAGCTGGATTCGTCGCTGGCCAGGAACACCGCGGCATGGGCGATGTCGTCGGGCAGGCCGGCGCGCGGGATCGGCTGCGCGGTCTTGTAGACGTCGCGCAACATGGCGGGCGTCTGCTCGGCAGCATCGGTCGAGAGCCCCAGCGCCTTGCCGAAGATCCCCGTCGCGATCGCGCCGGGCGAGATCGAGTTGACGCGCACGTTGGATTCGCCGAGCTCCATCGCGACGCATTTGGTCAGATGAATCACCGCAGCTTTGGCCGCTCCGTAAACCAGCGAGGACGAATAGCCGGCGAGACGGCCGGCGATGCTGCCATTGTTGATGATGCTGCCGGACCCCTGCTTCTTCATGTGGGGCGCGGCGTGCTTCATGCCGAGCATGACGCTGCGCACCAGCGTGGCCATTGCCGCGTCGAAGCGCTCGACCTCGAGGCCCTCGATGCCGCCGGTCTGCGCCGGGCCGCCGGCATTGTTGAACAGGCAGTCGATCCGACCGAATTTTTCGACCGCGAGCGCGATCAGCGCCTGCATCTGCGCCTCGACGGTCACATCCGTCTGGCGGAAGACACAGGAAGCGCCGAGTTGCTTCGCCAGCGCCTCGCCTTCCGGTATACGGCGGCCCGCGATCACAATTTTGGCACCTTCGGCAACGAAGACTTCAGCGGTACGCAATCCAATCCCGCTCGTTGCACCCGTGATCACCGCAACCTTGCCGTCAAGCCTGCCCATGGAATGTCCCTGTTTTCGAATGATTTGAAGCCAAATGGCGGGCACCGATCGATGACGTCTCCACGACAATCGGCGCCGCAACAATCACTATTCCTGCCGGCTCCCGACAAGGCAAGCTTTGCTTGCGCATGCGAGATGCGTAACATCATGGCCCGTCTGTCGATTTTCGGACGTCTTTCGCAACCGGGCTGCGCATGGGGAAGCTGATCGACGAATTCCGCAAGGGCTGGAAGGGCGAGGCACCGCCATCGCTCGGCCTGAGTATTGCGTTTGCGGTGGCCTGCGTGCTGGTCGCGACCGTGGCGCGCTGGGGGCTCTCGCATGTGCGGCCCGACGTCTTCTTCACGCCCTATTTCCCCGCCGTGTTCTTTGCAGCGGCCTTTGGCGGCTTGCGGGTCGGCGTAGTGACGGCGCTGGTCGGCGGCGTGCTCGGTGTCGTCGTGAATTTCGGCGATGCCTTTGCCGATCGCGCGCGGTTCGCCCTGCTGACACTTTATTGGGGCGTCTCTGCGCTCACCATCTGGGGCGTCGAACATTATCGTACGATGCTGGCGGAGCAGCGCCGGATCTCCAAGCGCCTGATCGAGGAAGAAGACTATCGCAAAGTTCTGGTCGACGAGCTCCAGCACCGGCTGAAGAACAAGCTGTCGACCGTGCACGCCGTGCTGCACCAGGTGCTGCATGACCAGCCGCAGGTCTGGGCCCGGATCGATCCGCGGCTGCGCTCGCTGGCCGCGACCGACGACCTGATCTCGCGGATCGACAAGGCCGGCTGCGACATCCGCGATCTCCTGATCTCCGAGCTCGGCCCTTATGGCCACGTTCGCTTCACGCTCAACGGCGACCGGCTGTTCCTGCCGCCGAAACTCGCGGTGACGCTGTCACTGATGTTTCACGAACTTGCCACCAACGCCGGCAAATACGGCGCGTTCTCCTCGCCTCGCGGATTGCTGCAGGTGTCATGGACCGTCAGCGACGATCGCCTGAACATCACGTGGGACGAAACCGAAGGACCGAGCATCGACAAGATCTCGGAGCCCGGTTTCGGCACCAAGCTGCTGAAGTCGGCGCTGTCAGCCTTCGACGGCAAGACCGAGGTCTCGTATTTGAAGACCGGGCTGCATTGCACCATGCAATGTCGCATTCCGAAGAGTGAATAGCCGCGAGGGAAGCGTCTCGATCGGCCTGGTTTACCTCTCCCCAACGGGGAGAGGTCGAATTGCGCAGCAATTCGGGTGAGGGGCCGCGGCACCCAGTGAGACTAGATCCCCTCACCCGGACCGCATCTTCGATGCGATCCGACCTCTCCCTACGGGAGAGGTGGACTGACCCCGGAGCTCACATCGATTCAATCGATCAACATGATGCCGTTAGCTTCGCCGCAAACGAAAGAGACCGCACTCTTCGCTCGCGCTTTCGCAAGCGCTGTTGACCTTCTGTTAATGACGATCGGCGGCGCACCTCGCAACGCCACAAGTTTCTTCCAAAACACACCCGTATTTCTGCGGACCCCTTAACCAAACCTAAGAGGGAACTGCGCATGATCGCGTGCATTGCAAAGGCGCGCTGAAACAACAAGATTCATGAATTCTATGAACGACAACGCATATAACGGCGCGAGTGAAGCCGAACTCGGATTCCTCAAGGAAATCGTTAGAATGCTGCCTGCCGGCCTGACGGTGCAGGACGCGCAAGGCAAACTTCTCCTGGTTAACGATGTCGCGGCCGCCCAGCTCGGAATGGACGGAAGCCGTCCGTCACCCGATCTCGCACAGCGCCGCGAGGCCTGTGAGCGCGCGCTGAGGGCCGGACAGCCGGTCACCTCCGAAGAAGCGTTGCAAGACGGCGCCGCACGGCAGGTGCTACTGACCACCCATCGACCGGTCCAGCTCGCCGGGCGCGAGCTCTTGATCTCGGCCTCCGCCGACATCACCGAGCAGAAGAATTTCGAGGACCAGCTGTTTCGCTCGGCCTATTTCGACGAGCTGACCGGCCTGCCCTCGCGGCGCGTGATCGAGCATCGCGCCAACGGCCTGCTGGCACGCAATGGCAGCGGCGAACGCTTTGCGCTGGCCTTCCTCGACGTCGACAATTTCAAGCACATCAACGACTATTACGGCCACGCCGTCGGCGACGCGCTGCTGGTCGAGCTCTCGAAGCGGCTCGGCCGCGACCTGCGCGATTCCGACATGTTGTCGCGCATCTCCGGTGATGAATTCCTGTTGCTGCTCTCCCCGATCCAGAGCCAGGAGGAAGTCGCCGAATTCATGCAATCGACGCTGGAGCGGCTGACCGCGCCGTTCTTCATCGACAATTCGGAACTCTTCGCCTCCACCTCGGTCGGCATCAGCCTCTATCCCGACCACGGCCGCAGCTTCGAGACACTGCGCCAGAACGCCGACATCGCGATGTACCGCATCAAGAACGACGGCAAGGGAATGGCCGCGTTCTTCGACGCCGGCATGGAGCGCGAAGCCCTGGCGCGAATGAAGATCGAACAGTCGCTGCGGCTCGCCATTCTCGAAAAGCGCTTCTGCTGCGCTTTCCAGTCCAAGGTCGACATCCGCACGCAAGCCGTGAAGGGCATCGAGGCGCTGGTGCGCCTGCGCGACGACGAGGGCGTGATCCAGGCGCCGGGCTCGTTCATCAACCTCGCCAGCGAGCTCGGGTTGATCGACGAGCTGACCCATCTCGTGCTGGCCGAGATCGTCAAGTCGATCGACCTGATCAACGACACCTTTGGCGCGGAAGCGACCATCAGCATCAACGTCGCCGCCAAGCAGGCCGGCAATCCCGAGTTCATGCGGACTTTCGCCCAAGCGCTCGAAGATACCGGCTTTCCCCAGCGCTTCATGATCGAGGTGACCGAAGAGGCCTTCGTCGCCGGGAATCATTTCCAGAACGAAATCCTGCCGATGTTCCGCAAGCTCGGCGTCGGCATCTCGATCGACGATTTCGGCACCGGCTATTCGTCGCTGTCGGCGCTGGCCGACATCACCGCCGACGAGATCAAGATCGACCGCTCCTTCATCACCGACATCCATAAGCGCCCGCGCAGCCAGGGCATTTTGCGCGCGATCGAGTCCTTGAGCGAAGCGCTCGGCATGACCGTCATCGCCGAGGGCCTCGAATCCTACGAGGAACTCGCCTATCTCCAGGCCGCGACCAAGATCCGCTACGCGCAGGGCTATTATTTCGCCCGGCCGATCTTCCTCGAGGAACTCAAGCTCGCCACGCCTGCGTCGAGCGAGTCCCGCGCCAGCGTCTCCGCCCGCCCGATGCAGCACAACCGCCAGGGCTATTCGCGGGCAAGCGGGTATCGGCGGTAAGCCGACAGCGCGGGAACGCAAAGGCGGCGCGACACACACCGCTTGTCCGGGACAACGGCTGAGCCCGACCGCGTTAACCCCGTCACACCGATTCCCCTTTGAAATTGCTGCGCTTTTGGTAGTAATCAGGCGGACCTCCCCGAGGCACGCCATGTCACCTTCCTCCTCCGACGCCAGCGATCCCGCCTATGTCCGCGCGCGGGCGATGGTGACGCTGTTCGAGCGGCTGGAGCATCTGTGCGAGGGCGCGATCGCGATCGATCGCAGCGGACGGGTCATCTACGTCAATGAGAAGTATTTGGCGTCGCTCGGTCTCAAGCAGACCGCGGAGGCGATCGGCCGGCCGATCGAGGAGATCATCCCGAACAGCCTGATGCGGAACGTCGCCGAGAGCGGCGAGCCGATCCTGCTCGACATCATGGAGCTCGGCGGCGAGCAGCTCGTGGTGACGCGCATGCCGATCGAGGACGAGGAGCGCAATGTCATCGGCGCGATCGGCTTCGTGCTCTATGACCACATCGAAAGCCTGAAGCCACTGCTCGCGCGCGTCACCCAGCTCGAGGCCGATCTGAGGCTGGCGCGGCGTCAACTGTCCAACGCCCGCGCGGCGCGCTTCACATTGGCGGATTTCGTCGGCACCACGCCGGCAATCGCGCAGGCCAAGGAATTCGCAAAACGCGCGGCACGGCAAAGCGTGACCGTGCTGCTCACCGGCGAGACCGGCACCGGCAAGGAACTGTTGGCGCAGGCCATTCACAACGCGTCCTCGCGCGCCGACAAGCCGTTCGTGAGCGTCAACGTCGCGGCGATACCGGAGACCTTGATCGAGTCCGAATTCTTCGGCACCGCGCCCGGCGCCTATACCGGCGCCGATCGCAGGGGACGCGAGGGCAAATTCCGCATCGCCGACGGCGGCACGCTGTTCCTCGACGAGATCGGCGAGATGCCGCTGCAATTGCAGGCGAAGCTGCTGCGCGTGTTGCAGGAGCGGGAGATCGAGCCGCTCGGCTCGGACAAGATCACCAAGGTGGATGTGCGCGTCATTGCCGCGACCAATGTGGATCTACGCAAGCGCGTCAGCGACGGCGCCTTCCGCGCCGATCTGTATTACCGCCTCAACGTGCTCTCGATCGACCTGCCGCCGCTTCGCAAATGCCTCGACGATCTACCTGAGATCTGCGCGCGCCTGATCGAGGACATCGGTGCCTCCGGCGACTTCGTCAATGCGAGGATCACGCCGAGCGGATTGTCGGCGCTCGCGCGCTACGATTGGCCGGGCAACGTCCGCGAGCTCCGCAACATCCTGGAACGCGCACTCATCTTGAGCGATTCCGGGCGCCTGACCGGCGACGATTTCGCGCACATCCTGCCGGTCAGCGCGGACGCACAATCCGCGCCGGCGCAGCGCATGACCGGCTCGGTCGTGCCCTATGCCGAAGCCGAGGCGGAGTTCGAGAAGCAGACGCTCGAACACGCGCTGGCCGCCAGCAACGGGCAGATCACGGAGGCCGCGCGCATGCTGCGGATCTCGCGCGCGACGTTCTACAAGAAGCTCGCCAAGTTCGGACTGGCCTCGGGATCGCCGCCCGTCTGAGTTTCGAGACGGGAGATGTCTGGAGTCTCGGACTCCTGACATTCCGACTCCGGCTCTCGCCTGCGGCCTTGTCGGCGTTTCCGCCGCATTTTCAGCCGCTCGCGCACAAAGCTCCGCGTCTGGCGCGGGGCTTGCTCTGGGCCTGCGAGAGGAAACGCATGGGCTGATGCAAAACGCGGCATCGCGACTTCGCGCGCGCCGCGTCTGCACCACGCGCACGTCAACAGACTGTCACATGCACCTCATGCAAGCTCCGCCGGAAGGTGGAATTGCAATGTCTGCACATGTGTGCAAATCGCTGTGACCAAGGCAGTTCATTCAGGGAGGACCCACCGTGCGTCGATCGCTCATTCTCACAGCAGCCATCATGGGCTTGGCCGCGAGCAGCTCCGCGCGAGCCGATGACCTCAAGGTCGCGCTGATCTACGGCAAGACCGGTCCGTTGGAAGCCTATGCCAAGCAGACCGAGACCGGCCTGCAGATGGGCTTTGAATACGCCACCAAGGGCACGATGATGCTCGACGGTCGCAAGATCGTCATCATCACCAAGGACGACCAGGGCAAGCCGGACCTGTCGAAGGCCGCGCTCGCCGAAGCCTATCAGGACGACAAGGCCGACATCGCGATCGGCACGACCTCGTCGGCAGCGGCGCTCGCCATTCTCCCCGTCGCCGAGGAGAACAAGAAGATTCTGATCGTCGAGCCCGCGGTCGCGGACCAGATTACCGGCGAGAAGTGGAATCGCTACATCTTCCGCACGGCGCGCAACTCGTCGCAGGACGCGATCTCGAACGCGGTTGCGATCGGCAAGCAGGGCGTCACCGTCGCGACGCTGGCGCAGGACAACGCCTTCGGCCGCGACGGCGTCGCCGCTTTCCGGGATGCGCTCGCCAAGACCGGCGCGACACTCGCGGCCGAGGAATATGCCCCCGCCAACACGACCGACTTCACTGCCATCGGGCAGCGGCTGTTCGACGCGCTGAAGGACAAGCCGGGCCGCAAGATCATCTGGATGATCTGGGCCGGCGCTGGCAACCCGCCGTCCAAGCTTCAGGACATGGACCCGAAGCGCTACGGCATCGAGCTCTCGACCGGCGGCAACATCCTGCCGGCGCTCGCGGCCTATAAGGGCATGCCGGGCATGGAAGGCGCGACCTATTACTACTACGACATCCCGAAGAACCCGGTGAACGACTGGCTCGTCGCCGAGCACCAGAAGCGCTTCAACGCGCCGCCGGACTTCTTCACCGCGGGCGGCTTTGCGGCTGCGATGTCCGTCGTCGCCGCCGTCACCAAGGCGAAGTCGACCGATACCGAGAAGCTGATCACGGCGATGGAAGGCCTGGAGTTCGACACGCCGAAGGGCAAGATGGTGTTCCGGAAAGAAGACCATCAGGCGCTGCAGAGCATGTATCACTTCAAGGTCAAGGTCGATCCGAACGTGGCCTGGGCTGTGCTCGAGCCGGTGCGCGAGCTGAAGATCGAGGACATGGACGTTCCGGTCAAGAACAAGCGCTGAGTTGCCACCTCTCCCATAGGGAGAGGTCGCGCCGAAGGCGCGGGTGAGGGGTTTCGTCCTCTCGTGGGACCTGAGCCCCCTCACCCGATTTGCTGCGCAAATCGACCTCTCCCCTCCGGGGAGAGGTGAACCGAGAGACCAACCCGGCTTGCAAGAATGACGCTGACCCTCGAGACCCGCGATCTCACCATCCGCTTCGGCGGCCATGTCGCAGTCAACAACGTCACCTGCACGTTCCGCCCCGGCGAGCTCACCGCGATCGTCGGACCGAACGGCGCCGGCAAGACCACCTACTTCAACCTGATCTCGGGCCAGCTCCGCGCCTCCGCTGGCCACATCCTGTTCGACGGCACCGACATCACGGGCCACTCCGCGCCACTGCGGACCCGCGCGGGTCTCGGGCGCGCGTTCCAGCTCACCAATCTCTTCCCGAACCTGACGGTCGAAGAGAACGTCCGCCTCGCGGTGCAGGCCGCCTCGGGCACCCATTACGACATGCTGCGGCCCTGGATGGTCCGCCGCGACCTGATCGCGCGCGCCGATGCCATTCTCGACCAGGTCGCGCTCGGCAACCGCCGCGGCGTCGCCGCGACGGTGCTGTCGCACGGCGACCAGCGCAAGCTCGAGGTCGCGCTGATGATCGCGCTCGAGCCGAAAGTGTTCATGTTCGACGAGCCGACCGCCGGCATGAGCATCGACGAGGTGCCGGTCGTGCTGAACCTGATCGCGCAGCTCAAGCAGGACAAGAGCAAGATCATCCTGCTCGTCGAGCACAAGATGGACGTGGTGCGCTCGCTCGCCGACCGCATCATCGTGTTGCATAACGGCCAGCTGGTCGCCGACGGGCCGCCGGCCGAAGTGATCGCCTCGCCGATCGTGCAGGAAGCCTATCTCGGCGTGTCACCCAAGAAAGCGTCAGAGGGCGCAGCATGACCGACCTCCTCAAACTCTCCGGCGTGCACACCCATATCGGCCGCTACCACATCCTGCAGGGCATCGATCTCACGGTGCCGCAAGGACAAGTCACGATGCTGCTCGGCCGCAACGGCGCCGGCAAGACCACGACGCTGCGCACCATCATGGGTCTGTGGCAGGCCTCCTCCGGCGAGATCAGCCTCAGCGGTGAGCGTATCGAAAGCCGCGCCACGCCCAACATTGCCCGTCTCGGCGTCGGCTATGTGCCGGAGAGCATGGCGGTGTTCGCCGATCTCACGGTGAAGGAGAATCTCGTCCTCGCCGCCCGCGACGCGCCGATGGACGACAGGCAGCTGGAACGGATCTTCGGCTTCTTTCCGGCGCTGCGCCGGTTCTGGCTGTCACGGGCGGGCAGCCTCTCGGGCGGGCAGAAGCAGATGCTGTCGATCGCGCGCGCGATCATCGAGCCGCGCAAGCTGTTGTTGATCGACGAGCCGACCAAGGGGCTGGCGCCCGCCATCGTCATGGCGCTGATCGAGTGCCTGAAGGAGATCAAGCGCAAGGGCGCGACGATCCTGCTGGTCGAGCAGAATTTCTTTGCCGCCCGCGAGCTCGGCGACAATGTGCTGGTGATGGACAACGGCACCATCGTCCACCGCGGCGAGATGGCGGCCTTGGCCTCCGACGTACCATTGCAAGAGCGGCTGCTCGGCCTGAGCCTGGAGGCACATCAGTGACTGACCTCGCCGCCACCGATCCGCTACCCAAGCCGAAGCGCGACATCGCGCCGATCCTGCTGCCGATCGCGCTCGCGCTTCTCGTGATTCCGCTGATCGGCTCGCCCTCAACCTGGCTGACGTTGACCGCGGCAAGTCTCGCCATGGGCATGATGATCTTCATCATGGCCTCGGGGTTGACGCTGGTGTTCGGCCTGATGGACGTATTGAATTTCGGCCACGGCGCCTTCATCGCGGTCGGCGCCTACATTGCGACGCTGGTGTTCGCACCGTTCGCCGCCTCCGTGCAGGCGGATTCGCTGTGGGTGAACCTCGCGGTGCTGGCGCCAGCGGCACTGCTGTCGATGGCGGTCTCCGGCGCGCTCGGCCTGGTCGTCGAGCGCGTGCTGATCCTTCCCGTGTACGGCCAGCACCTGAAGCAGATCCTGATGACGACGGGCGGCTTGATCGTCGCAGAGCAGACGCTCTATGCGCTGTGGGGGCCGCAGATCATCCCGATGCCGCTACCGACTTCGCTGCGCGGCTCCTTCATCCTCGGCGACGTTGCGATCGCCAAATACCGCGTGCTGGCGACGCTGATCGGGCTTGCCGTTTTCATCGCGATCCAGCTCGTGCTCAACCGCACCAAGCTCGGCCTTCTGATCCGCGCCGGCGTCGAGAACCGCGAGATGGTCGAAGCGCTCGGCTATCGCATCCGCCGCCTGTTCCTCGGCGTGTTCATGACGGGCTCGGCGCTCGCCGGCCTCGGCGGCGTGATGTGGGCGCTCTATCGCGAGCAGGTCCACGCTTCGATGAGCGACGAGCTCACCGTCCTGATTTTCGTCGTCGTCATCATCGGCGGCCTTGGCTCGATCGGCGGCTGCTTCATCGGCGCGATCCTGGTGGCGATGGTTGCCAATTACGGCGGCTTCCTGGTGCCGAAACTCGCTCTCGTCTCCAACATCCTGCTGATGGTCGCCATTCTGATGTGGCGGCCGCGCGGCCTCTATGCGGTGACCAGCCGATGATGATCCTGTCGGGCGATCCACCGCGGAGCCGCGTGCTCACGCTCGTTCTCGTCGTCATCATCCTGGCGCTGGCGGCGACGCCGTTCCTGTTCCCCGGCGCGAAAGCGCTGAACGTCGCGGCCAAGATCTGCGTCTTTGCCGCGCTGGTCGCCTCCTACGATCTACTACTCGGCTATACCGGCTCGGTGTCGTTCGCCCACACCATGTTCTACGGCATCGGCAGTTACGCCATCGCGATCGCGCTCTATGGCATGGGTCCGAACTGGGCCGCGGTCGCCACCGGCGTCGTCGTCGGCCTGCCGCTCGCCGCGCTGTTGGCGCTGGCCATCGGCCTGTTCTCGCTGCGGGTCGCCGCGATCTTCTTTGCCATGATCACGCTCGCCGTCGCCTCCGCCTTCCAGGTACTGGCCTCGCAACTGTCCTGGCTCACCGGCGGCGAGGACGGGCGCAGCTTCCAGCTGCCCGAGCTATTGCGCCCCGGCACGGTGCTGATCTCGAAAAACCTGTTCGGCTTCGAGATCAACGGCCGCATCCTCACCTTCTATCTGGTGTTCGCCATCTCGGCGCTGATGATCCTCGCGCTGCTGCGCGTGGTGAACTCGCCGTTCGGCCGCGTGCTGCAGGCGATCCGCGAGAACCGTTTTCGCGCCGAGGCGCTCGGCTTCCGCACCGTCTTCCACCTCACCTACGCCAACTGCCTTGCGGCCCTGGTTGCCGCCAGCGCCGGCATCCTGAACGCGCTATGGCTCCGCTATGCCGGCCCGGACACCTCGCTGAGCTTCTCCATCATGCTGGACATTCTCCTGATGGTGGTGATCGGCGGCATGGGCACGATCTACGGCGCGATCATCGGCGCCACCATCTTCATCCTCGCCCAGAACTATCTGCAATCGCTGATGGGCGTCGCCTCGAAGGCAGCGTCGGAGGCCGGGCTGCCACTGCTGCCGGGATTGCTCCATCCCGACCGCTGGCTGCTCTGGCTCGGGCTTCTGTTCATTGCCAGCGTCTATTTCTTCCCGACCGGCGTTGTTGGGCGGCTGCGCCATGGCGGAGGCGACAAGAGCGCGGGCGCCTCGCATTAAGCTTCGATTAACGATGCAGCGCAGCGCGTCGTGCAGCCGACGCACAACCGTGGCGTGACACAACACGGTTCCCGCGGGAGTGGATATCCGTAGTATTCCGCAACCGGTTTAAGCCATGGGTAACCGGCTTTCCTAAGCATTGCGCCATCTGTCCGTAGTATTTCTGCTCCTCCAGGGGAGTGGGATGCGCCAGGTTTTTCGACAGATGGCAGCTGCAATGTTCCTGGCCGCAAAGGGCGGCTGGGACGCTGCCATGCGGCGCGGCCCCGTGCTGTGGCTGACACTCTCGGGCGCGTTGCTGGTCGCCGGCATTTTCGCAGTGACCGCGATGGCGGTTGGCGAATTTCGCGAGAAGACGCTCGTCAACCGCGAGCGCGAGCTGGAAAACACCGTGCAGCTGATCGCACGGCACTTCGATCAGCAGTTTGAAGATTCCGATGTCGTCGCCGCCGATCTGATCGGGCAGATGCACTTGCCGGACATCACATCGCCGCAGATGTTCCGCGAGCGCATGTCGGGGCCCGAAGCCCGCCGGATGCTGCGAGGCAAGATCAGCGCGGTGTCCTATCTCGGCGACATCGCGATCTACGATGCCGACGGCGAGATCATCAACTGGTCGCGGGCCCAGCCGCTGCCCAAGATCAATGTCTCCTCGCGAACCTATTTCCAGACCTTCAAATCGAATCCCATGTCGGAGCCGGTGCTGCTGGAATCCGTGCGCAGCTACCTGATCGGCAAATGGACCACGATCGTGGCGCGGCGGCTGACCCTGCCGGACGGCACTTTCGTCGGAGCGATGGTGCGGCGGATCGATCCCGACAGCTATCAGCGTTATTTCGCCTCGGTCGCTCTGGCCGACGGCGCCGCCATCACGCTGTTCGACCGCGAGGGCACGATGCTGGCCCGCTACCCGCATGTCGAGGAGATGATCGGGACCAACTACAAAAATGCTCCGCTGATGCGACAGGTGCTGGCCAGGGGCGGCCATCAGACACTTCGGGTCAAGAGCCCGGTCGACGGCGAGGACCGTTTGGGTTCAGCCGTCCCGCTGACTCATTTCCCGCTGGTCATCGTGGCGACCAACACCATGTCGGCAGCGCTCGCCGACTGGCGGCAGCAAACCGGCTTCATGGTCACCACCGCAACGCTCTCGGCGACCGTGATCGCGCTGATCCTGTTCATGATCATCCGGCAGATCAACCGGCAGAACCGCGAGGCCCAGCAACGGCTGGAGGCGGAGCGACTGCGGCTCGACACCGCCCTCAACAACATGTCGCAGGGGTTGATCCTCTACGACGCCGACGGTTACATCGTCACCTGCAATCGCCGCTATGCCGACATGTTCGGCCTCTCCCACGACGTCATCAAGCCCGGCTGTCACATCCACGAGGCGATGTACCATCGCAAGGAGCGCAACGCGTTCAGCGGCGACGTCGAAGCGTTTTGCGCCGAGGTCATGCGAGGCGTCGCCGAAGGCCAGGTCGCCACCAAACTGCATCAATTACCCAACGGCCGTGCCTTCCAGGTCATCAACACGCCGCTCGCGCAGGGCGGATGGGTCGCCACGATCGAGGAGATCACCGAGCGGCTCAATCTCGAGCAGGAGCGCGACCGCAACTACACGTTCCTCCGCGAGATCATCGACCACATCCCGTCGCAGATCACGGTGAAGGATGCCCGGACGCGGCAGTATCTGCTGATCAACAGCACCGCCGCAGAACAATTCGGCCAATCGCGCGAAGCCATCGTCGGCAAGACCCCCTTCGACATCTACCCGGTCGACACCGCCAGGGTCGTCACCGACGACGACAGCAAGGCGCTGCAGACAATCGATGGATTGTCCAAGGACGAGCATGCCTGGCCGAGCCAGACCATGGGATTGCGCTACATCACCTCGACCCGGATCGGCATCCGCGACAAGTCCGGCGAGCCGCGCTACCTCATCAATGTCGTCGATGACGTGACCGAGCGGCGGCGCGCCGATGAGAAGATCGCGCATATGGCGCATTACGATGCGCTGACCGACCTGCCGAACCGCACGCTGTTTCGCGAGCAGATCGAGCGCGAGCTGGGGAAGGTCGCGGACGGCGCGCAGTTCGCGCTGCTCTATATCGACGTCGACGAGTTCAAGGGCATCAACGATTCGCTCGGCCACCATGTCGGCGACGAGCTGTTGAAGGCGATCGCCGGCCGCATCCGCACCTGCCTCAAGCCGGGCGATCTGATCGCGCGGCTCGGCGGTGACGAGTTTGCCGTGATCCAGACCGGAATCGAATCGTCCGCCGACGTGCTCGCCTTCGTCACGCGGCTCCATGAAGCGATCCGCCGCCCCTATCACTGCCTCGGTCACCAGCTCTCCACCGACGCCAGCATCGGCATCGCGATGGCGCCGCAGGACGGCGCCGATCTCGACCAGCTGATCAAGAACGCCGACCTCGCGATGTACGGCGCCAAGGCGGAAGGGCGGCGCACCTACCGCTTCTTCGTTCCGGCGATGGATGCGAGCGCCAAGGCCCGCCTCACCCTGGAGCAGGATCTGCGCCAGGCGCTGATCGACGGCGGCTTCGAGATTCACTACCAGCCGCTGGTCAATCTGCACTCGGGCGAAGTCTCCGGCTGCGAGGCACTGCTGCGCTGGCGCCATCCGGAGCGCGGCATGGTCTCGCCGGCAGAATTCATTCCGATCGCCGAGGACACCGGCCTGATCAACGAGATCGGCGACTGGGTGCTGCGCACGGCCTGCAACGAGGCTGCGACCTGGCCCGCCCATGTGCGCGTCGCCGTCAACGTCTCGCCGGTGCAGCTCAAATGCGACACGCTGGCGCTGCGGATCGCTGGTGCCCTGGCCGCCTCCGGCCTGGAGCCGCGGCGGCTCGAGCTCGAGATCACCGAGGCCGTGCTGATTCGCGATGACGAAGCGGCTCTTTCGATCCTGCACCAGCTTCGCTCGATCGGCGTGCGCATCGCGCTCGACGATTTCGGCACCGGGTATTCCTCGCTGAGCTATCTGAAGCGCTTCCCGTTCGACAAGATCAAGATCGACCGCTGCTTCGTCGCCGATATCGCCGATTCCGGCGGATCGCCGGTGATCGTGCAGGCGGTGGTGAACATCGCCTCCGCCAGCAAAATGACGACGGTCGCCGAAGGCGTCGAGACCGAGGCCCAGCGCGAGATGCTGCGCGCGCTCGGCTGCACGGAGATGCAGGGCTATCTGTTCAGCAAGCCGAAGCCGGCGGCGGACGTGCGCGGGATGTTCGGCCCGGGCGACGCCATGCCTGTGGCGGCGGTGGCCTGAGATGGCAAAGCTCATCACGCCTCCAGCCAAGACCGTGGACGTGGCGGATTCCTACGCGGTGCGGCTGATGCAGCACCTGGTGGTGCCGACCTTCGTGATCGACCCGAAGCGCCGCGTCGTGATCTGGAACCGCGCCTGCGAGCGGCTGACCGGCGTTGCCGCGGCCGAGGTGATCGGCACGACGAAACACTGGCAGGCCTTCTACGAGACCAAGCGCCCTTGCCTTGCCGATCTCGTTGCGCAGGACCGACCCGAACAGCTGCCTGAGTTCTATTCGGAGTACGCTGCGCGCGGCCACAACGGGCTCGGCTTCAGCGCGGAGAACTGGTGCGTGATGCCGAAGCTCGGCAGCCAGCTCTATCTCGCGATCGACGCAGGTCCCATCCATGACGAGGCCGGCAATCTGATCGCGGTGGTGGAGACGCTGCGCGACCTCACTGACCAGAAGCGCGCCGAGATGGCGCTGAAGGAGCTCGCCACCAAGGACGGCCTGACCGGACTGTCGAACCGCCGCTCCTTCGACCAGATGCTGATGACCGAATGGGCGCGCGCGCAGCGGACGCAGAAGCCGCTGGCGCTGCTGTTCGTCGACGTCGATCATTTCAAGCTGTTCAACGACGAGCACGGCCATCAGTCCGGCGACGAATGCCTGCGCGAGGTCGCGCGCGTCGTCAGCCGCCACGCCGTGCGCCCGCTCGACCTCGCCAGCCGCTATGGCGGCGAGGAATTCGCGCTGATCCTGCCCGACCTGAATTGCGATGATGCCTGCGTGATCGCCGAAGAGATCCGCGGCGCCGTCATGGCGTTGCGGATTGCCCATGGCGCCCACGGGGCCGGCAACCACGTCACCCTCAGTGTCGGCGTCGCCAGCCACATCCCCGGCGAGGCCGACGGAGCCCCCGACCGGCTGCTGGGCGCGGCCGACCAGGCGCTCTATGCCGCCAAGCGGCTCGGCCGCAACCGTGTCGTCTGCTCCGAACGGATCCTGGCCGAATTCGCAGGCCTCGGCTGGGACAATGTACCGGTCAGCGGTCCGGTTCCTGGCCTGGCCCCGCGCAAATCGGCCTAAAGCGCTGATATTGCCGCGGCGAGACCGGTTGCTCACTTCTCGCCAATCGGCTACATGATCCCTCGCTGCACCCGTAGCTCAGCTGGATAGAGCGTTGCCCTCCGAAGGCAAAGGTCACACGTTCGAATCGTGTCGGGTGCGCCACTAGCGATGGCCGGCTATCCGATGCGTGTTTTCGATCGTCTGGTCTCCTGCCTCGTTCTATTCCTTGCCATCGCAGCCGTCCCGGTGCCTGCCGCACGCGCTGCCGAAACCTGCCCGTTCATCAGCGCGCAGGAGCTCGCCGCCGCGATGCCGGCGCTCAAATGGTCTCTGATTTCAAATCAGGACGGCCGCGGCTGCATCTACCAGGCGGGGCGCGGCGACACGATGATGCTGACCGTATTCAGCAATCCCGACAAGGACCGCGCCAACGAATTGTACGCGACCTTCGTCAAGACGCTTGGCGAGCGCATGCCGCTGAACGCCGTGTCCGGGATCGGTGAAGAAGGCCAGGGCGGAGCCAGCGCTGCCGACGCGCAGCGCCAGGAGGCCTCGGTCGTCGCCTTGTCCGGCGACTACATTCTGCAGATCAGCGTCTATCCGATCGGCCGGCGTGCCGACAACACGCTGCTCGGACCGATCACCGCAGCCGCGCGCGTTGCCATCGGCAATGCGGGCAAGACCAGCGAGCGGTTCGGCAATTGCGAATGGCTCACGGCCGCGGATGCCGACGGCTTTCTCGACAAGAGCACGCTGACGGTCCAGCGGACCGGCGCGGGCAGCTGCATGATGTTCGATCGCGAGGCCAACACCATGACCGTCGCGGTGATTGCGATCTCGCGCGACACGGTCATCAGCATGATGAAACGCGCAGGTCCCTGCAAACACGTGGCGATACCCGAGCTCGGCAGTGAAGCGTTCGGCGAGTATTCGTGCACCAAGGGCAACGGCAACGCCGTCAACATCTTTGTCTGGAAGAACGGCAGGCAGGCTTCGGTCCTGTTCGCGCCGGTCAAGCCGCATCCGGAGTCCGGCTCGGTCGAGCGCCTGAAAGCGGTTGCCGGGCGGGTCTACGGAAAACTGTAACGACGCCGCTGGGGCGCTCTTGAGCGGTAAAGCGTCCGCTTCGCAAGGCGCCCGCGATTGCAGTATAGGCGACCACCGTCAGGTCGGACGGGCTGAATACGTCAATCACCGTCGAACCTCCGGCCTGAATGGCCGCCTGCCGCATTTTTGTTTCCGGATATTTCTAGTTGCTCAACGGCAACATTGAGCAACCGGCGGATCGCGGCTCCAACGGCTCCGCGCCAGCTCCCGTGCCTACCACCGCCCGACCGGGCAAATCCAACCGCCAAGGTGAACTCAGGACTGCGAACACAGGACTGGATGTGACTTCGGCGATATCGGCCCAAGTCCACCAAAAGCACGGAAAGCAACCATGACCTCGATTTCGGCGCTCTCCACCCATCACCACCAGCACACGTCACCATTGCAGCGGCTGCAGGACGAGCTGCAATCGGAAGTCAGTTCCGGCACGATCAGTGCGTCCGATCAGTCGGCGCTGTCCTCCGCGCTCAGCGATATCGACTCCTCGCTGCAATCGGACGGGACAGGCGATCAATCCAGCGACAGCGGCCCCGGCGGAATCAAATCGAAGATCGATGATCTGATCCAGCAGGAAGTGTCGTCCGGCAAGCTCACCGACCAGCAGGCCACCGAGCTGCAAGGCATCTTCAAATCTGCGTTCTCGCATGGACCGGGCGGAGCAGGCGGACCGCCCCCTGGCCCGCCGCCGGTCGGCGGCACCGACAGCGCGTCCAGCGGCAGTTCGGTGGTCGACCTGCTGCAGCAATTCGTTCAGGCGCTGAAGAGCTCGCTGACGGATTCGAGCTCGTCCAGCACGACGGACTCGACCACCAGTTCGACGTCGACCAGCAGCACAGACAGCTCCTCCAGCGGCAATTCGACGACGGAGGTGCTCGAAAAATTCCTGGAGACGCTGAAGGCCTCGCTTGCGGATTCGACCTACAGCGGCACGGGATCGAACGGCACGTCCAATCCCTCCGACCCCGCGCTGTCCGGCGTCCTGCTCAACGACCGGATCTGATAGCCGCGACGCAGCAGACGCCTAATCCAGTCACCCTTCGGCTTCCCCAAGGGGTGACTGGAAGGGTGGCTGTTCTCTTCTGTGTCCCGCGTCACGGCGGGACGGGCCGGTCCGCGACATTCTCCTGGCATCGCGCGGAATAGTCCGCGCGATCTGAAATGAGGAGACTGTCATGCAGAACATGGCTCGCGAATTGACGGAGACGGAGCTCGAGACGATCGCCGGTGGCGGCTTCTGGGGCAGCGTTGCCAATTTCTTCCGTGGCCTGTTCGGCGGTCCCGGCGACCTTCGCCGTCCGCTCGACCGCCCCTGATCCCAACTGCGATCCGGACGGGGGCCGTACGCGGCCCTCGTCCTCGCGGTCTCAGTGCCTGACATGCTCGAAGACCACGATCACGCCGGTCGGCTCGGGTTCGTGCGCCATCAAGCGCGTCAGATCAGCATCGCTCCAGTCGGCGAGGCTGACGACTTCGCCGGTCTCGCGATCCGCGCCGAGCGAGGGCGTCGGCTCGAGGACTTTCAATCCCATCTCGTCGACGAAGAAGGTGTGCTCCCCGAACATGCTGTTGAGCTGGGCCATGGCGGGGTGTTCGTCGGGCAGCACCTGCGCACCGAGCTGGTTGACGGTCTGCTTCACCTGTTCGGATGTGAGCTTCATGAGCTGCTCCGTTCTGTCATTCGAGTTTCATGCGAGTTTCATGACTTGAACCAGGGTTTAGCCGAAGCGCGTGTTCCCTGCGCCTGTGTTCGCCTGGCTCAATCTCCCGAACGGGTGCTGCGCACAAATGTTCCGGCGAAATGAATTTCGTGATCGCGTGTTGCAGACGCCGCGCGGACGGCACGAGATCGCCACACGATGTCCACGATCTCTTCGATGAGCGCTAATGCTCGCTGCGGTTCTCACCGACGGAGAGCGCGCAGATCCGTGACAGATAGGTGTAGGGCAGACCGGTCTCCTCGGCCCAGGCATTGAACTGCGCCTGCACCTTGGCGAGATCGCCCTTCGACTTGACCTCTTCGGCGATGTCCAGGCCGGCATCGCGCAGGCAGGCGACGACGTCCTTCGAGGTGACGAACCCGTCCCAACCGACGAAGCGCAGCAGCATCTGCCCGGTGTTGCCGCCGAGCCGGCTGCCGCGCTTGGTGAGGAGATCGAGCAGGCCGATCTCGTTGGACGGCGGCCACGTCGCCAAAAACTTGCCGAAGCTGCCGTGCTCTTTCGCGATCTCCTGCACGAAGGTGGCATTGTCGCGCACCGACATGATCTTGGCGCCGTTGCGCACGATCCGCGCATCGCGCAGCAGCGCTTCCCAGTAATCTTCGGGCTGGAAGCTGAGCTTGGCCGGCTGGAAGCGCAGGAAGGCGTCTTCAAAGCCGTCCCATTTCGTGTCGATCACGCTCCAGGCAAAGCCCGCGCAAAACACACGCTTCGTCATCTCGGCAAGGATGCGATCATCGCCGAGTTTTGCCAGACCCTTGAGGTCGGGCTTCTCGGGCATCAGCCTGTCGAGCGCCTTGGGTCCGCCCTTGCGCTTCTCGGCGCGGGCACGAATGGTCTTGAAGGAGGTCATGCGGACACCCGCGTTGAAAGCGCGCCACGACACCAGAATTCGACCATCCGGTCCAGCCCTGCGACGCTGCCGGCACTTGCGCGCTCCCGCGCAGCACAGCATGCTTCGCT
Source organism: Bradyrhizobium sp. CCGUVB4N (assembly GCF_024199945.1). GTDB lineage: Bacteria > Pseudomonadota > Alphaproteobacteria > Rhizobiales > Xanthobacteraceae > Bradyrhizobium. The sequence continues at coordinate 9,191,037 of NZ_JANADP010000001.1, forward strand.
CGACCGATTGATGTGCGGCCGTTCTGGTCCGCTTCTTGCGTTATGACGTTTTGGAATTCCCAGACATTTTCGCACCCTCTCCGACGGATTCCCGATGCGCTGCCTGGTCGTGGCCGACCTGCATTACTCGTTGCCGCAGCTCGACTGGCTGGTCAGCGCTGCGCCGCAATTCGACCTTGTGATCTTTGCCGGCGATGCGCTCGACATCGGATCGATGGTGGATTTCCGCGCCCAGATCGTGGTGGTGAAGAAGTACCTCGCGCTGATCGCGGCGCAGACCAGGGTCATTCTCTGCTCCGGCAATCACGATCTCGACGAGCGCAATGCGGAGGGCGAGAAGATCTCGCGCTGGATCTCGGAGGTGCGGGAGCTCGGCATCGCCTGCGACGGCGACAATCTCAGCATCGGCGACACGCTGTTCACGGTGTGCCCGTGGTGGGACGGGCCGCTGGTCAAGCAGCGCATCGCCGACCAGCTGCGCGATGCCGCGCTCGAGCGTCCGCAGCGGTGGATCTGGGCACATCACGCGCCGCCGGCGAATTCGCCGACGAGCTGGGGCGGCAAGCGGTTCTTCGGCGATGTCGAGCTGGTGCAGTGGATCATGCAGTATCAGCCGTCGATGGTGATCTCGGGCCATGTGCATCAATCCCCCTTTATCACGGACGGCTCGTGGTTCGACCGGCTGGGCCAGACCTGGGTATTCAATGCGGGCCTGCAGCCCGGCCGGCCGCCGACGCACATCGTGCTCGACCTCGATGAGAACAAGGCGTTCTGGCTGGCGGCAGGCGAAGCACAGTGGATCGATCTTGCGGCGCCGCTGAAGCGGCCGGCGTCTGATATCGCCGAGCCGCCGGACTGGCTTACATCCTTGGATCGGATTGCCGATCCGAGCCTGGCGAGACCTCGAGCGGCGGCAGGTTGATCATGCTCTGCAGCACCTCGCCGACCATGGCGAGATGCGTGCCGTGACCGGCATATTGCCGCTTGAGATCGGCGAGATAGGTGTTGGCGGCATTGAGCCGCTGCGCCAGCATGCGCGCGATCAGCAGCGCGACCTCCGGCTCCCGCTTCAGGAGCGAGGCAGCATCGGCGAATTCGTAGACGACCGTGTCGGAGCAGGCCCGCACCGTCGCGGTGTGCGGCAGCCCAAGCAACACGGACATCTCGCCCAGCACCGCGCCGGGCTCGGCGATGGTGGCGACCACCATCTCGCCCTTGAGCACCTCGAGCTTGCCGCTCATCAGCACATAGAGATGGCCGGAGGCGCCGCCTTCGGTCACCAGATCCGTGCCGGCCGCAATCTGACGCTCAGTTCCACCGGTGCAATAGTCCAGAACCGCACGCATCGCCGTAAGCTCCCGTCCTGGGAGGCAGTAGAGCACGATCCGCGGCGGGATGCAGCGGTTTTTGAGCGGGCCGCACGGCCGCTTTCGGCAAGTCTGGTCAGCGCGACAGCCGTTTTGCGAGATGAATCGACTGCCAGTCGCCAAGGCCGGTATCCGCAAACCCCGCCTTCTTCGCAAGGCCGCGCATCTCGGCATTGGCTCGTGCGGTCTCGGCCGCGATCATCTCGTGACCGAGATCGCTCGCGCGTCGCTCCATCGCGGCCATCATCTGCAGGCCGACGCCCTTGCGCTGAAAGACATCGGCAACGGAGATGGCGAAATCGCCGTGCCGAGCGACCGCGTCATAGGCGTATCGGGTTTCTCCGATGATCGTGCTCTGCCCTTCATCCAGCCTGAGCTCCGCAAGCAAGGTGAAATAATCGGGATGGCTGACCTTGGCGACGCATTCGGCCGCGACGACGGCCAGGTCCGCCCGCGCGCCCATAAAGCGTTTGTTGCGCGTCGTCGCGGACAGGCCGGTGAAATAGAGCGAGAGGCTCTCCACGTCGGCGGCATCGGCAGCCCTGATCCGGACTGCGCGGTTCGTTTCGGTCTCGTCAACGACAGCATCCAGAGACAATCGTGACATGCGCGAAGCCCTCGGCAGGTTGCGTGGACCGCACACCTAGCCGAGGTCGCGTATTTGCCGCTTGGACAGAGCTGCCAATCTTGCGGTCAGAAACGAACAGCGCGTTGTCCTCGGCCGGACATCACACAGGGTTTGCACTCATGCCGCTTCGCGCGTGCCGACACGCCGCTCCGGCCGTGCGGCCGTCATCGACTGTTCCTCGGCGTCCTGCGGAGCGCCCCAGAATTCGCGCACTGTGGGCCCCCATCTCAGCCGTCGCGCACGCAAGAATTCGAGGATCTCGTGCGGCCAGACCCTGCGGCCCATCTGCGTGTACCAACGCATGGCGTGTCGCAGGCCCTCGTCGCGCTGGAACAGCACGCGCCAGATCGCCTTGGGGCGACACTGCAGCACCATCTCGGTAAACTTGAACCAGACCAGCACGCGCCACGGCGCCATGTAGCGCGTGGCCAACACTTGATGCTTGTAATCCCAGCGGCGGCGATCCGGCTGGATCACGCGGCGGTCGGCGGCGAGCCGGAAGTATGGCGTCCAGCGATGCGGCGTGACGTAGAGCAGTTGTACCTGATCGGGATCGTAGGCGAGCAGCTGCTTCAAGCCACGCCAGTGATCCCGATCGGTCTCTTCCTCGAACCCGACCACCCAGGTCGCCATCGACAAGATGCCATGCTGCCGCAAGAGGCGAATGGCCTCGCGATCGGTTGCGGTGGTTGCCCCCTTGCGGATCAGCTCCAGCGTCTTCTCATCGGTGTTCTCCAGTCCGAGCAGGAAGCGCTGCCAACCTGCCTTCTTGTAGAGGTGCAGGATGTCGGCATCGCGCACGATGTCGTCGGCCCGGGTCGAGCCCACCAGGATGAGATCGACATTCTCGGCGATCAGCGCTTCGAGGAAGGCCCGCCACGCCTTCTTGGACACAGTCGGATTTTCGTCCGCGAAGTTGATGACCTTCACACCGTGCTCGCGATACAGGCGCGCCAGCTCTTTGGCGAAACGGACGGGATCCCGATGACGCCAACGCGTCCAGAAGCCGCGCTGGCCGCAATAATTGCACAGATGCGGGCAACCGCGCGAGAACTGCACGACCACGGCACGCAGGCCACCCCAATAGCTGTACCGCGCGTGATCGATGAGCTCCCAACCGATCCGATAGGCATCGAGATCCGCGATGACCGGCGCAGGCTGCGTCGCACGGGGGCCTGCGACGTCGCGGAGCGCGATGCCGGCAACGCCGCTGAGATCGTGGCCATATTCCAGCGCGCGTATCAGGCGCCGCGCGGTCTCCTCGCCTTCACCACGAACGATGGCGCTGACATAGGGCTCGTCGCGCAGGATGTCGCGCCAATGATAGGTCGGGAAGACGCCGCCATAGACGATCAGCACGCCCGGCATGGCTTTCACCAGCGCCTGCGCGATCTCCGTAATCACGGGATGTCCGGAGGTCGAGCCGGAATGACCGAACAACACGGCGTCCGGCGCGAAGCGGCTCGCTTCGCTGATGATATCCGCGACCGGCATCGGGCCGAACTCGGCATCGATCAGCCTTACGGCGTGACCGTCGTCGATCAGCGGGCCGCCGATCGCGAGCAGGCCGAGCGGCGGCAGATGATCGTCCGGAATACGGCTTCCGATCGAGGGATGAGGCACGTTGACGAGAAGAACACGCATGGACTTTCGCTCCCGCTTTGGTTGGCGTGATCGTCCGTCCCGCTCCTATGAAGAAGCCCAATCCCCCGACTGAACCCGAAGACATCGTACTTGGCTGCTGCGGAGACTCTTGCTCTGCTCCGCTTTTTTGACGCGTTTTCTTCACGCGAACCGGTATCCACTTCGCTCGAAAACGCTTTGCAGCATCACGCCCGAGAAAGCGAGGGCACCTCCTCCGGCATGATCGCCTGAAGACCGCCGAAGCGTCGCTCGCGGCCATGGAAGGAAGCCAGTGCGGCGGCAAGATCGGCCGCATCGAATTCCGGCCACATCCGCTCGGTGAAATGCAGCTCGGCATAGGCGCCTTCCCAGAGCAGGAAGTCCGACAGCCGCTTTTCGCCCGACGTGCGGATGATGAGATCGACGTCGCGCAAGCCGGCCTCGCCGGTGACCAGTTGCGAGAAGGCCTCGCGGGTGAGGCTGGTCAGCGCGGCCGCCTTCGCCGCGGCATTGAGAATGGCGTCGCGTGCGGAATAGTCGACGGCGATGCGCAGATGCAGCGTCGTGCCGTGGGCCGTGGCGGCCTCCGCACGCGTGATGGCGGTGGCAATGCCGTCCGGCAAGCGGTCGCGACGGCCGATCACGTTGAGCCGCACGCCGTTCTTCACCAGGCTCTGCACCTCGTTGGCGAGGTAGAAGCGCAGCAGCGTCATCAGGGCTGCGACCTCGGCCTTCGGCCGGCGCCAATTGTCGGTCGAGAATGCGTAGAGCGTCAGCGTGCCGATGCCCTGCTTGGGCGCGGCCTCGACGATGCGGCGGATGGTCTCGACGCCGGCCTCGTGGCCGCGCACGCGCGACAGGCCGCGCCGCGTCGCCCATCGTCCGTTGCCGTCCATGATGATGCCGACGTGAAGCTTGTCGTTGGGGGACGTGACGTCACTTTGCATTGCAAAGTCTCCGGTCAAAAAGGGGGACGATCAGGTCGAGAGAATGCCGAGGCGGCCAAGCGGCGGTGCCTCGCGGCCGGCGGCCTTGGCGGCATCGCGCACGAGACGCTCGAGCACGGCGAGATAATCGAGGAAACGGCGGCGGCCGGTCTTGGTCAGGCGGCAGGTGGTGTGCGGGCGATTGCCCTCATAGCCTTTGGTCACCTCGACCAGGCCCGCCTCCTGCAGCACCGCGAGGTGTCGGCTAAGATTGCCGTCGGTGAGGCCGCAGAGTTGCTTGAGATCGGCGAAGGCGAGCCCCTTCGGATGCGCCATCAGCGAGGTCAGAAGCCCGAGCCTCGCCTTCTCGTGGATCACACGGTCGAGCCCTTCATAGGAGAAAGGCGCGCTGTCAGTCTTCGACATCATTCTCTCCGGACGCAACATACAGAATGGCCGCCATCATCGACTGGCCGATCACGAAAGGCAGCCCCATGGTCCACGGCGACAACATGTGAGTCCGGCTCGCCAGCACCACTACGGCAAAACCCGAGATGAAGTACCAGGACCCGGCGAACGCCACGCTGCGCGGCAGCGAGCGGACGGAGGCGAAAATGCCGAGCGATACCAGGATCTGCCACAGCCCCGGCAGAAGCCACAGCGTCTCGGCCGCGAACTTCCACATCACCACCGCGAGCAGGATTCCGGCGACGCCCGCGGGCAAGAACTGCTCGACCGCCTGGTGGATCATGGCGTCGGCAAGGCCCGAATGATGGCGGCGCGAGCGCGCCCGCATCTCGACCCAGATGATCAGGCCGGACAGCGCAGCCGCAACGAACCAGCCGAGAAAGAAGCCGAGCGGCTCGCTGTTGGGGTCGCCGAGCAGCCAGAATTGCAGGATTGCGGTGACAAGCGCGACCACGCCTGTCGCGGCCATCGTCGCCGGGCCGTAACCGCGGAATGCCGTGCCGGCCGCGATCTGGCTGCGGATTGCCACGATGTCGGCCAGTGCCTTGTCGAGATCGCGCATCGGCAACGCCAAAACCCCGCTCCACCCAGTTCACGAACCAGTCCGCCCGGTCACTTTGTGATGCAAAGTATACCGCAGTACAAAGTAAAGGCAAGCCTGAAAGTCGTCCGCGAGGGACGCCGCCCGATCAGACAACTGTCGGTTGCGCGAAGTGGGCCCACGCAGATAAGATGGCGCCAAAGCGTTCCGGGGGGAAGTCATGTGGTTGAAGTCGTTTGCCGTCGCTGCTCTGTTGCAGATGTGCCTTTCTGGATCAGCACATGCGAAGGGGCCATTCGGAAGCGTCAATGTCGGCAACTGGATCGGCGGCGCCTTCAGCAACGACGAAACAGGCGCCTTCTCCCATTGCGCCGCGACGGCGCCTTACGCGAGCGGCGTCATCCTGGTCGTGAGCCAGAATGCAGCCGGCACATGGTCGCTCGCCTTTGCGAGCCCCGGCTACCACCTCAACAAGGGCGAGAACGCCGCGATCGACGTGACCTTTGACGGGCAGGAGCAGGCCAGGCTTTACGCTACGGCGTATCAATCCAACATGCTCACCGCCATTATGCCGCTCAATGTCGTGCGCACGTTTCAGAAGGCGAGCCTGATGGTCGCAACGGCGGGCCGCGCCGTCCTGAATTTTGACCTGACCTCGACCGGGCCGCTGATCGCGGCGTTGGCCAATTGCGTGACCAAAGTAAAGGCCGACGGACTCGACAAGGCCGGCGACTTCACCAAGGGTGCCGCGAAGCCCGCAGCCACGGCCGACAAGCAAGGCTCGCCGCCGGCCGGCAAACCCGCCAAAGGCGCCAAGAGTGGTTTTGGCACCGGCTTCGTGGTCAGCGCCAACGGACACATCGTCACCAACAACCACGTGATCGATGGTTGCAGCGAGCTCAAGGGCAATCTCACCGGCGAAGCCGCGATGGTGTTGCGCGTGGTATCGAGCGATGCGAACAACGATCTGGCCTTGTTGCAGCCGTCATCGACGGTGGCATTCAAGGACTTCGCCCGGATCCGCGATCGCTCGTTCCACTCCGGCGATTCCGTCGTCGCGATCGGTTTCCCCTTTCACGGCTTGCTCACGTCGGACTTCACCGTGACGACCGGTATCGTGAGCTCGCTTAGCGGCATACTCAACGACACGCGGTTCCTGCAAATCAGTGCGCCGGTGCAGCCCGGCAATAGCGGCGGCCCGCTGTTCGACAACAGCGGTCAGATCGTGGGCGTGGTCACAGGAAAGCTCCCTGGATTGCGCATCGCCGCGGCAACCGGCAACATTCCGGAGAACATCAACTTCGCCATCAAGACCGGCGCGCTGCGCGACTTCCTCGACAATTCGGTGGTGCCGTACCAGACTGCCGAGCCGAAGGGCGAATTGAAAACCCCCGAGATCGCCGGCAACGCGCGGGCCTACACGATGCTGATCTCGTGTAACGGCACTGAGCAGGCTGACGCGAAGAAGTAGCGGCAAAGCCGGTCTCGTAGCCCGGATGGAGCGAAGCGCAATCCGGGGACGTCGCACGCCTCGCAAGGTCCCGGATTTCGCTTCGCTCCATCCGGGCTGCGCATCAAACCGAGCCTTCCCTCACCCGTGGCAGCACGCGCTCTTCGCCTGCGGCTCGTACTGGTCGCGCAGGCGGACCCAGTCCATCGGATAGGGCAGACCGTCCTCGTGACGACCGAGCGGAGTGAGGTCGAGATATTGATAGGCGGCGTTCATCATGTCGAGACCGCGGGCGAAGCAGGAATAGGTGTGAAAGATGTCGCCGGCTTCGTTGCGATAGAACACGCTGATGCCGGGCAGCTCGGGGCCATAGAACGGTGTGGTGCCGAAATTGTACTTCGGGACACCCTGATCGATCTGCTCGCGCGTGAACGAGACCTCGTAATCATAGTTGAAGTCGTTGCGGCCCGAAGACACCCAGTCGAAGCTCCAGCCCATGCGCTTCTTGAACGCCTCGAGCTTCTCGACGGGTGCCAGCGAGATCGCGACCATGGTGGTGTCGCGCGCCGCCAGATGCGGCACCATGCGCTCAAAGCCGTCGGCCCAGAACGAGCAGCTCTTGCAGGCCGCCTCCCAGTCGGGCGCGAACATCACGTGCTGGACCACGAGCTGCGGGCGGCCCTTGAAGAGATCGCCCAGCGTCACCTTGCCGTTCGGCCCGTCGAACACATAACTCTTGTCGACCTTCACCCAGGGCAATGCGCGGCGCTCCTCGGCGAGGCGTTCGCGGGCCTGGCTCAGCTCCTTCTCATGCGCCAGATGGGCTTTGCGGGCGGCGACCCATTGCTCGCGCGAGACGATCTGATGTTGCTGCATGGTATCCTCCTCTGACAGGAATCAGGCGACGAAGCTGTCGAGCTTGTCGAAGAACGAGTTCCAGCCGCGCTGATGGTTGTCGCGCGCGGTCTCGTCGAAGAACTGGGCGTGATGAAAGATCATCAGCGTGCCGGCATCATCAGGCTTCAGCGTGATCGTCACCAGCGATTCGCGTTCCGGCGTCGAATGCCAGGCCCAGGTGAAGACCAGCCGCTCGTTCGGCACGACCTCGCGATAAAGGCCACCCGCCTCGAAATACTCGCCGTCCTCGCGCGTGAACGAGATGCGGTAGCGGCCACCGGAGCGAACATCCAGGTCGGCCTTCAACGTCGCCGGCTTCATGTTCGGCGGCCCGAACCATTGCACTAGCTGCGCGGCTTGCGTCCAGGCGGCGAAGACCTTTTCCGGCCGCGCGCGGAGCCGGCGCGTGAGTGTGAGGCTTGGACCTTCGGTTGCGCGTTCGGCGGCGTTGGCGGCTGCGTTGACCATGGTTTGTCCTCCACAAAGGCGGCAAGGCGGTCGAAACTCTCGGACCAGAATTGCGCATAGCGATTGAGCCAGTTCATCGCCTGCTCCATCGGCTGCGCGGTAAGCCGGCAGGAAACGGTGCGCCCGGTCTTCTCGCGCACGATCAGGCCCGCATCCGTCAGCACGTCGAGATGCTTCATGATCGCCGGCAGCGAGACCGGGAACGGCGCGGCCAGTTCGCTCACCGACAGGCTGTCCTTCTCGCCGAGACGCGCCAGCAGCGCGCGCCGTGTCGGATCGGACAATGCCGCAAAGGTGCGATCGAGCGTCTCGTCTTTATACTTAACCATACGGTTTAGTATAGACGCGAACGCCATCCCGTCAAGCGGGAACCACGCAGGAAAAAAGCCCCGCCTTGCGGCGGGGCTCCATCTCCAATCATGCGCGAAATTGCTACTCGACCTTGAGGCCGGCGAACTCGACGACCTTCTTCCACTTCGCGGTCTCGGCCTCGATCTCCTGGCCGAACGCTTCGGGCGTCAGCACCAGCGGATCGCCGCCGAGCTCGACCAGGCGCTTGGTCATGTCGGGCTCCTTCATGAGCGTGTTGATCTCGTTGTTGAGCTTGGCGATCATGTCCTTGGGCATGTTCTTCGGCGCACCCATGCCGAACAGCGCGCTCGCCTCGTAGTCCTTCACCGTCTCGCCGATCGCGGGCACGTCCGGCAGCTGCGGCGAGCGCTGCGCCGTGGTGACGCCGAGCGCACGAAGCGAGCCCGAGCGGATGTGCTGGATGATCGAGGGCATGTTGTCGAAGATCACCTGCACCTGGCCGCCGAGCATGTCGGTGATCGCCGGCGCCGCGCCGCGATAGGGCACGTGCTGCATCTTGCAGCCGGTCATCGCCATGAACATTTCGCCGGACAGATGCACCGAGGTGCCGTTGCCGGAGGAAGCCATGTTCACCTTGCCGGGGTTGGCTTTCACGTATTCGATGAACTCGGCGACGGTCTTGGCCGGCACGTCCTTGTTGACGGTCATCACGTTCGGCACGCGCTGGAACGCGGCGATCGGCGCGATGTCGCGGACGAAGTTGAACTTGAGATTGGCGTAGAGCGTGGCGTTGATGTAGTTCGCCGGATTGACCAGCAGGACGGTGTAGCCGTCGGGCTCGGCATTCACGACGGATTCGGTGCCGATATTGTTGCCGGCGCCCGGCTTGTTCTCGATCACGAATTGCTGGCCGAGCCGCTCCGACAGCCGCTGGCCGATCAAGCGCGCCAGGATGTCGGTGGCGCCGCCCGGCGGATAGCCGACCACGAACTTCACCGGCCGCGACGGATAGTCGGCGGCGAAAGCTTTCGACAGCGGGCTGGCTACAAAAGGCGTGGCTGCGAGCAGGCCCAGCGCGTTACGGCGAGTGATCATCTCAAGGGTTCTCCCAAGTGTTGTTCTTAGAAAGGGGTGTTGTTCTTAAAAAGGGCGTTGTTCTTGATAGCGGCGTCAGCGGCGTTGTAACAAAGCCCGCCTGCTGCGGAAAGTGCGCAAGCCCCATGGCGACGAAAGGATAAGGCATGCCGGTCAAGGTTGAGGCCCTCGATCACCTCGTGATCAACGTCGCCGACGTCGCAGTGACCTCGGAGTGGTATCGCAAGATCCTCGGCATGGAAGTCAAGGTGTTCGACCCCGGCGGCGGCAAAGCGCCGCGGACGTCGCTTCAGTTTGGTCAACAGAAGATCAACGTCAGGCCGCGCGACGCCGACAAGGTGGAGTGGTTCACCGCCGACCACCAGACCGCCGGCAGCGAGGATCTGTGCTTCCTCACCTCCGCCACGCCAGACGAGGTCGTGGCGCATTTGAAGGCGCATGGCGTCGCGATCGAGGAAGGCCCGGTCCCCAAGCAGGGCGCCCGCGGCACGCTGCACTCGGTCTATTGCCGGGATCCGGATGGCAGCCTGATCGAGATTTCGTCGTACGAGGATTGAGGGTCGGCAGAGTCATACGGCGCGCTAAGGGCGCGCCTTCCCACCCTTGCTACGGCAGCGGAGAATGCCGCGTCAGAACGATCCCAGCGCCACCGGCCGGAACGCCTGCAGCAGCTGCTGATCGAGCTTGCCGCCCATGCCTTCCATCATCGTGAAGGCGCGCGAATGGGTGAACGGCATGCGATAGGCGCGCTTCTCCACCAGGGCTGCGTAGATGTCGACGATGGTCGTCAGCCGCACGATGTCGCTGATCTGGTTCGACGACAGATTGTTCGGATAACCGGAGCCATCGAGGAATTCGTGGTGATGCAGCACGACATCGAGCATCTCGGGCGGGAAGCCGCCTTGCGCTGCGAGCGCGTCATAGCCGCGGCGCGGATGCTCGCGCACCTCGGCCATCTCCTCGTCGGTGAGCTTGCCGGGCTTGTCGAGCAGGTTGGAGGGAACGAAGGCCTTGCCGACATCGTGCAGCAAGGCGGCACGGGTCAGCCGGCGCTGGTCGTCCTCGCGCATGCCGAGATGCTGCGCAAAGGACACCGCAAAGCCGGTGACGAACAGGCAGTGGCGATAGCTGCCGACGTGATGGCAGCCGACGGTGGTGAGCCATTCGCGCAGCGACGAGTGCTTGATCGCTTTCAGGATCTTGCTCTCGGCAGCGATGACGTCGTCGAACGTCAGGGGCACGCCGAGCGGCAGCTTCTCGAACATCTTCTTCAGCACCGCATGCGCCGCCTCGACGCCGCGGTTGAGCGTCTTGCCGCGATCGGTCGCGTCATAGGTCGCCGTATCGGGGAATGCGGCGCGGATGCGCTGCAGGATCGCCTCCGCCTGCAGCGGCCGCGAGATGGTGTCGGTGGCGCCGAGCGCCCAGGCCTGCATGGTGCCGTGGTGCAGGGCATCGGCCAGTACGAACAAGCGCGGCATCGAACGATAGCCTTCGGCGCGCAGCTTGTTGCGCACCCGCTGCACGCTTTCGGGCGAGCGCAGGTTGATGTCGACCACGAGGCCGGAGAGATCGCGCGACGGTTGCTCGGGGATGTCCTGCGTCGTCACCGTCGAGACGTCGCCGACCGCCTTCAGGATGCTGGCGAGCTCGGTGCTCGCATCGCTCCGGTCGGAGGCGAGCAGAAGCCGGCGTTTGGCGGCGGATTTGGCTGGCGCGTTCATGGCTTCCCCAAAAGCACGGGAGTGTCTTTGGCGTCAGCCTAAGCCGGATCAGGTTCTCCGGCCCTTAAGAGGCGTGCTCAACGGAACCTGCCGGAATTGCACGCAATTTTACGGATCGCAGTCCCGCCGGAACGCGAAAACAACCCCATGCACCGTAGAACGGCCATTGAAAATACTGGCTTTTTGACAACAAAAAATCCGCCGGAGGTGGCCCTCCGGCGGATCATTCTTCCCGGCAGTGAAGCCAGCCTTACGCCTTCATCGCTCCCTTCACGGCTTCCGCCGTGATCGGCAGCGCCCGGACGCGGGCGCCTGAGGCGTTGAAGATGGCGTTGCCGATGGCGGGCGCGACCACCGTCACCGCCGGCTCACCGACGCCGGTCGCCTTCTCGCCGTTCGCGATCACGGCGACCGCGACCTCAGGCATCTGGCTCATGCGAAGCGGCGTGTAGCCATCGAAGTTGGTCTGTTCGATGCCACCGTCCTTCAGCGTCGCCTTCTCGTACATCGCCAGCGACAGGCCCCACAGCGCCGCGCCCTCGACCTGGGCACGGATGTTGTCGGGATGCACTTGCGTGCCGACATCGGTTGCGACCGTGAGCTTCTTCACGGTCACGTCACCCGAGGGCGCGACGGCGACATGCGCGACACAAGCGGTCCAGCTTGCGGTCGCACGTTCCTGCGACGACACGCAGGCGACGCCCATGCCTTCTCCCTTGGGGAGTTTCTTGGTGCCGTAGCCGGCGAGGCCCATCGCGGCGAGCAGCGTGTTGCGCAGCCGCTGCGCGCCGCCGTCGTTCTTGCCGGCGCCGTCGAGCAGCGAGATGCGGAATTGCGCCGGATCCTTGCCGGTCGCAGCCGCGATCTCGTCGATCATGCTTTCGACCGCCCAGAAGGTCCAACCCGGCGCCACCGAGCGGAGCTGGCCTGACGGGGTGGCGTTGTGCGCCATCTCGTTCTTGATCGCGCGCACATTGTGGTTCGGCACGGTGTAGAAGAAGTCCGAGCCGTTCACCGTGAACGCGTCGAGCGGGCCCTTCTTGTCGACCGAGGGCGACAGAAAGTCGGGGATGCCCCAACGCTGGGTCGGCCAGGCCGAGACCACGTCGTGGCTGAGCGCGACGAGCTTGCCGTCGCCATCCACGCCAGCTTTCACTTTCTGGTAGGTAAGCGGACGCGAGAAATCCATCGTCATGTCATTCTCGCGCGTGTAGATCACCTTCACCGGCTTGCCTACGGCCTTGGCCGCCTGCACGGCCGGCACCATCATGTCGGCGTCCAGCCTGCGGCCAAAACCGCCGCCGAGCCACATCTGGTGCATCACCACGAACTTCGGATCGATCCCGGCGGCGCCGGCCGCAATCGCGCCGGAGCGCGTCGCGAACTGGTTGCCGGAATAGATGTGCAGGATGTCGCCCTTGAACTCCGCGGTGGCGTTCATCGGCTCCATCGGCGCGTGGATGTTGATGCTGGTGGTGTACTCCGCCTCCAGCACCTTCGCCGCCGTGCCGAGGGCTGCTCCGACATCGCCGTCCTTGACGAAGAACTGGCCGGAGTCATCGAGCTTCTGAAGCCGCTTGGCCTCCTCGAGCAGCGACTCGCTCGACGCTTTCGCATTCGGACCGCCGTCATAACTGACCTTCAACGCCGCCGCCGCCTTCTTGGCGTTGGCGTAGGTGTTGGCGACCGCAACCACCCAGCCGGTCGTGGTCTGGGTCTTGTCGTCGAGGGTGACGACCTTGATGAAGCCCGGCACCTTCTTCGCAGCGGAATCGTCGACCGATTTCACCGTGGCGCCATAGCGCACCGGCGGCGTCACCACCGCGCCATAGGCCATACCCGGAATCATCACGTCGATGCCGTACTTGGCCGTGCCGTTGGTCTTCGAGGGGATGTCGAGCTGCGGCACCGACACGCCGATCATCGTGTATTGATCCGGCGTCTTCAGCTTGATCGCCTTGAGCTCATCGGGCGTGAAGGTTTTGGTCGCCTTGCCGCTCTTGACGACATCGGCGAACGACATCTGCTTCTTCGACTTCGCATGCACGATCATGGAATCGCGCACCGTGAGCTCGCCTGCCGGCACGCCCATCGACGCGGCAGCACCTTCGGTCAACGCCATGCGTCCGGCCGCACCCGCCCGGCTCATCGCGTCGAAATTCATCATGGTCGACCAGCTGCCGCCGGTGATCTGCGCACCGAGGACCGGGTCGTTGAACTTCGGATCGTTGGAGGCGAGGTTGACCCGCATGTCGCTCCACTTCGCGCCCAGCTCCTCGCAGACGATCTGCGCCATGGTGGAGGCGATGTGCTGTCCCATGTCGGCCTTGCCGCAGGTCACGGTGACGAGACCGTCGGGCGAGATCGCGTACCAGACGCTCGGCTCGAAATTGGCGGGCGCTGCTGCGAGCGCTTCACCAATGCCGGGCACGCCGGCATAGCCGAGCACGAGGCCGGTGGCGGCGGTGCCGACCAGGAATGAACGACGGCCGAGATCAGTCGTTTCAGGGGTGACGTTCTTCACGTGCTGATTCATGTGGGCCTCCGCTCGTTGCCGGCGGCGGATGCGGTGCGCATCTCGGTGGCGGCGCGCATGATTGCCTTCTGAATCCGCGAATAGGTCATGCAACGGCAGAGATTGCCGTCCATATGGGCCACGACCTCTTCCTTGGTCGGATTCGCGTTCTTCGCCAGCAGCGAAGCCGCCTGCATGATCTGCCCGGACTGGCAGTAGCCGCATTGCGGCACCTGCTCGGCAACCCACGCCTTCTGCAGGGGATGATCACCCTTGGCGGAAAGGCCTTCGATGGTGGTGATCTTCTTGCCGGCGACGTCGCCGACCATGGTCTGGCACGACCGCACGGCTTCGCCGTTGACGTGCACGGTGCAGGCACCGCACAGGCCGGCACCGCAGCCGAATTTCGTGCCGGTCATCTGCAACTGTTCGCGGATGGCCCAAAGGAGCGGCGTGTCGTTTGCCGCATCCACGGACATACTCCGCCCGTTGATCGTGAGCGTTGGCATAGGCGTCTTCCCCTGCCGGTGCAATGAAGCCGCTTACGGCGGCAACTTGAGTAGCGGACGCCCACCGGGCCGGCGGCCGCCTTGCGCGCAAGAATGATCGCGTTCCCGCGTTGTGGCAAATGCAATTTGGAATCGATCGAAACTATCTCGGCATCCGCTTGTTGTGCGTTGCGATAGCAGCGCTGATGTTAGCGACTGAACGCAACAAGCAGCGCCTTCAGGCAGTTTCTTCGAAGTAACTTGGCGCGCTAAAGTGCAGCCGCAGGTGCGGACGCTCCTTCTCCCCTTGCGGGAGAAGGTGGCGCGAAGCGCCGGATGAGGGGTATTTCTCCGCGCATTCGAATGAATGAGAATTGGACTCGCGGAGAGATACCCCTCACCCGGCTCGCCGCTACGCGGCGATCCACCCTCTCCCGCAAGGGGCGAGGGTGCACCGGTGTCGTGGTTAGAATGAAGAACAAGAAAGGGCGGAAGCAATGCCAAGGATCGATCGGGACGGCGTCGGCATCTATTATGAAGTGCATGGCGACGGGCCGCCGCTGCTGCTCACCCACGGCTACTCCTCGACCTCGGCGATGTGGCATGGACAGGTCGATGCACTTTCGAAAGACCACAAGCTCGTGCTGTGGGACATGCGCGGCCATGGCCAATCCGACTACCCTGACGATCCCAAAGCCTACAGCGAAGCGCTCACCATCGGCGACATGGCGGCGATCCTCGACGCGGTCGGCGCCAGGCGCGCCATCATCGGCGGGCTGTCGCTCGGCGGCTACATGTCGCTGGCGTTCTACCGCGCCCACCCGCAAGCCGCACGCGCGCTGCTGATCATCGACACCGGCCCGGGCTTCAAGAAGGACGACGCGCGCGAGGCCTGGAATGCGCGTGCGCTCGCCACCGCCGACAAGCTCGATCGCGAAGGGCTCGACATGCTGAAATCGGCAACGCGCGAGCGCGCCACCGCCAGCCATCGCAACGCCAAGGGCCTGGCGCTGGCCGCGCGCGGCATGCTGACCCAGCGCGATGCGGCGGTGATGGAATTGTTGCCGAACATAAACGTGCCGTCGCTGATCGTGGTCGGCGCCGACGACACACCTTTCCTGGCGGCGTCCGACTACATGGCGGCCAAGATCCCGGGTGCACAAAAGGTCGTGATCCCCGCGGCCGGACACGCCGTCAACATCGATCAGCCCAAGGCTTTTGTTGACGCCGTGGTGCCTTTCCTGAAGAACTTGCCGGGATAGCGGTCATACGGGGATCAGTACCATGAAGCGGGCAATCTTGGCTGCAGGCGCAGCGCTTCTCTCGATGGCCGCGTCGGTGCAGGCCGAGCCGTTCGGCACGGTGCCGTCGCGCCGTCCCTTCGTCGACACCTTGTCGAACAATACGCCTTTGGCGTTCGGAATGGACGCGGAGCAGACCGCGCGCGTGCTCGGACAGCCCTTGCAATACGTCAAAGGGCGCCCCGGCAATGAGATCTATCTCGCGCTTCGCGATATCGGCGGCAGCGGATTGATCCCCTACCGCCACCGCCTGTTCCTGCAATTCCGTCATGGACGGCTGGCCGGATGGAAAGAGGATTACGGCGAGAACTGGATGTGGGAGTAGCTCGTTATCCTCATGGTGAGGAGGCGCATCAGCGCCGTCTCGAACCATGAAGGCCCGGCTCTCACATCTCGGCCTCTATCCTTCGAGACGCGCTCCGTTGGAGCGCTCCTCAGGATGAGGAACAGAAAGCTGAATTTCGGATCGACAAACAAGAAGGACAACCCGCGTGGGACAAGACATCAAACTGACGGCCTCCGACAATTTCCAGCTCGGCGCCTATCGCGCTGATCCTGCCAGCGCGCCGAAGGGCGCGGTGGTGGTGATCCAGGAGATTTTCGGCGTCAATCATCACATCCGTTCGGTCTGCGACCGTCTCGCAGGCGAAGGCTATGTCGCGATCGCGCCGTCGATCTTCGATCGCACCACGCCGGGCTTCCAGTCCGGCTATACGCCCGATGAGATCGCGGAGGCGCGCAAATTCGTCGCCAATCCCGACTGGGACGCGATGCTGCGCGACACCCAGGCCGCGATCGATGCGGTGAAGAATGTCGGCCCGGTCGGCATCATCGGTTTCTGCCTCGGCGGCAGCATCGCCTTCGTCGCGGCGACGCGGCTCACCGGCCTGAAGGCCGCGATCGGCTATTATGGCGGCGCCGTCGTGCGCTTTGCCGACGAGAAACCGAAGGTGCCGACGCAGCTGCATTTCGGCGAGAAGGACGCCGGCATTCCGCTGACCGATGTCGAGACCGTCAAGACGAAGCGGCCTGATGTCGAGGTCTTCATCTACCCCGGCGCGCAACACGGTTTCCATTGCGACGAGCGGCCGAGCTACGACAAGGCCAGCTCCGAGATCGCCTGGCCGCGCAGCCTCGACTTCTTCGCGAAGCATCTGACGAAATAGCGCGCAGCTCTCTCCGCCGTCGTTCCGGGACGCGCCGTCAGGCGCGCGCCCGGAATGACGCGGAACGGAAATCGGGTGGCTGCGTCACGGCGCGCGGCGATAGAGCTGGCTGATCAAGCCAGTTCACGCCGGGAGAGCGTCATGCAGCAGGCCAATACGAACCTCGTCATCCGCAATCCGTTCGGCACCATGGACGTGCCGGCGCCGGGCGACGCCGAAGTCATGCACTACGCCCTATCAGCCTCGCTGGCCGGCGATGCCGCCGACAGCAATGCCGCGCATTGGGCGTCCGCTTCCGCAATCAGCGACCCGCTCGACGGCATCTGGTCGAGCCGCTGGAACGGCGGCGCCGATCCGACCATCGCCGGCGATACGCCGGAGACCTGGAAGCAGGGCCGCGCCGAGGTCCGCGTCGCAGGCGAACGGATCTATCTGCGGTTCGATTGGGACGGCGGCCGACGGCACGGACTGATCGATGCCGTGCGCGAGAGCGGCAATGGCCTGATCGGGAAATACATCAACCTGACCAATCCCGCGATCATGCGGCCATGGGTCGGGCTGGTGGTCGATGCCGCGCGCATCGACGGATGTTTTCCGAACGGGCGGCTCGATTTCAGGCGCTGAACGATGCGGGAAGAGAGCTAGAACCAGCGCTCGCCGACAAACACGGTGTCCCCGGGGCTGACGGGCGTGCCGAGCGGCACGACAGCGCGCATGGAGCCGCCGCCTTCCGTATGCGTGACGGTGACCACGTCGCGCTTGGCGCGCGGCGAGAAACCGCCGGCGATGGCGACGGCGCTCTCGACCGTCATGTTCGGGACGTAGGGGTATTGTCCGGGCGCTGCGACTTCGCCGAGGATGAAGAACGGGCGGTAGGACTCGATCTCCACGGCGACCGACGGCTCGCGGATGTAGCCGTTGCGCAGGCGCGCGGCGATTTCACCGGCAAGCCCCGCGGTGGTGCGGCCACGCGCGGGCACCGCGCCGATCAGCGGCATGGTGATGGAGCCACCGGCATCGATGGCGTAGCTGTTGGTGAGACCTTCCTGGCCATAGACCACGACGCGCAGCTTGTCGCCGGCATCGAGGTGATAGGAGGCGTCGTAGCGGACGGGCGCGGCCACCATCGGCGCGGCATAGGCGACCGGCACGGGGCCTGGACCCGACGCAAAGGAATTGCTGAGCGCGGCAATGGCGCCGCCGCCGTCGTTGGCAACAACGACCGGCTGAGCGCTGTAGGGCTGGCCATAGGCCATGGCGTCGAGATCGGGACGGGGCTGCACCATCGCGACGGGACCGGCGGTCTGCATGCAGCCGCCCAGGGCCAGCGCGGCGGACGCTGCCAAGATCGACCATCGAAACGCGCGTGCAACCGGCACCGGACCATCCCTCGGAACGAGACAGCTCCAGTGATGCACCGGTTATGGTTAATAAAGGGTTGAGGGGGTTGGTTGTGACGGTCGCACCCTCCCCTGGAGGGGGAGGGTCGATCGCGCGCAGCGCGAGCGGGGTGGGGTGATCTCTCCACTCGGGCAGTGTTCTTCGCGGAGAGACTGTCACCCCACCCCGCTGTGCATTCCGCTCCGCTTCATGCTCAGCGACCCTCCCCCTCCAGGGGAGGGTAAGAAAGCCGCACCTACGCGCTCACGCCCACACCGATCGGGCACGCGACGCCGGTGCCGCCGAGGCCGCAATAGCCGGCGGGGTTCTTCGCCAGATATTGCTGATGATAGTCCTCGGCGAAATAGAACGGGCCTGCCGGCGCGATCTCGGTGGTGATGGCACCGAGACCCTTTGCAGCAAGTGCCTTCTGATAGAGCGCCTTCGACGCGTCGGCGGCTTTCTTCTGCGCATCGGAATACGTGTAGATCGCGCTTCTGTACTGCGTGCCGACATCGTTGCCCTGACGCATGCCCTGCGTCGGGTTGTGGTTCTCCCAGAACGTCTTCAGGAGCTTCTCGTAAGAGATCTTCTTCGGATCGAACACGACCAGCACCACTTCGGTGTGGCCGGTGCGTCCCGAGCAGGTCTCTTCATAAGTCGGGTTCGGCGTGTGACCGCCGGCATAGCCGACGGCGGTCGCGTGGATGCCGTCGCCGAGCTCCCAGAATTTGCGCTCGGCGCCCCAGAAGCAGCCGAGCCCGAACACGGCCTGCTCGAGGCCTGCGGGATAAGGCGGCGCGAGCTTCGCGCCGTTGACGAAATGGATGGTCGCGGTCGGAATCGGTTGCGCGCGGCCGGGCAGCGCGTCAGCTGCGCTCGGCAGTGCGGTGGTCTTGCGCATGAACAGCATGATCGGATCTCCGAAAAAACGAGCTGTCGCGCGCCCGAGCCAGGTGCTCAGGCGGCGTGCTCGCGATCGAGTGGGAATATAGGTCTTTACGCAGCGAGCAGCAGTCTTGTTACGCCCGCGCCCGGTGCGATGCTCAGTCGCGGCGGGAATTGAAGATCAATCCCGGGAATAGCCGATCAGCGGCTTGCGCGGGCGGAACAGGATCATCAGGAGAATGCCGAGGAGGCCGAGCACGGCGAAAACCGGCTGGTCCAGCACCAGGCGGATCACCGAGGTCCAGAGCCAGGGTGCCTTGGCCTCGACCCAGGTTCGGAAGGCGGACTGGCTGGCCTGGTTGATGTCGTTCCAGAACTGGCCGAACCGGGTGAAGCGCAGGGTCTGGTCGGCCACCCAGCGGGCGCCGTCATAGACCATGAAGAAGAACCCACCGGCGAGCAGCAACAGCCCAATCAGTCGGAAAAAGCCGCGGATCATGCCTCACCCTTTATGGTCGCCCGATCGGATGACCCCCACAAACGCCGTCAGCCAATAGCCGGGAGACGGCAGAAATTCAACCTCATCAGGGCGTTACGGCCCCTCTTGGAGCGCTCCCGGGCCTGCTTTTCCAGCCCCTAAAGCGTTGACGGTGCCCAAGACCCCCTCTATAAGGGCGCCAACTGGCGGTGGGCGCAATCCTGCCGCCGCTGTTCTTTGAGCAGTTGCAGGCTCTTTTGAGCCTCAGAGATGGCCGCAAGGCTTATCGCTCATGTTCCGGGAACGGCCAGCAACCGAACACCCTAAATCCGAGCGTCGATTCCGCGGTCAAGCTGCCGGCGCTACCCGACCAAGACGCGACCGGTACCCGCAAAGGACATTGAGACCATGGCCAACACCACCTCCGCCAAGAAAGCGACGCGCAAGATCGCCCGCCGCACCGCCGTCAACAAGTCGCGCCGCACCCAGATGCGCGGTGCCGTGCGTCACGTCGAGGAGGCCATCGCAACCGGCGATCGCGCCGCCGCCGTCAAGGCGCTGGCTACCGCCGAGCCCGCGCTGATGCGCGCCGCCCAGCGCAACATCATTCACAAGAACAACGCCAGCCGCAAAGTCTCGCGCCTCACCGCGCAGATCGCCAAGCTCGCCAAGTAATCTCGGCAGCTGAGTTCGCGACGCAACTTCGTCGCCGCGATCCGATCGTCTCACCCGATCGGCTGAAGCAACCGAACATCGCGCTTTCAATCAGCCCGGCTCACGCCGGGCTTTTTGTTGCCTGTCACAATTCCCGCTTGCGGTCGTTGGGCGACCAATCTCTCGTTGGAAGACTTTTGTCGCGAGCGCCAGGCTCGCGCTCCGTAATCTTACCTGTCGGTGTTTTGCAACAGCGGAAACTTTCACTGCGGTGCAAAAAACCCCTGCGGGGCGGGGCTAAGTTGCATTCTCTCGTACGAAAGTTCTGCACACCGTAGATTCACCGGAACAGGTTTCGCTCCGGGGTTACCCTGCGAAACGAGACTCAAAAAACGATGTCTCGCTAATCACTTATCGACATAGCGCCGCCAAGCATTTGGAAAATTCGTGCGCGCGGTGCGTGCGTGACGCTTTTGTAAAAATTTTTTGGCGGTAGGGGAGTCATTGTCACATGACGTCCCGCATTTTCGAATCTGTGCACGAATCCAAAAACTTGGTCTCAAGCCTGTGAACAACTCTTGCGCGGCGTTAACGCTGGTCAAGATTTTTAACGCCTCAAGTGTGAATCAATTTCGTTGCGAGTCTTTCCGCTTGGTGTATTCCTTAAGTCGTTCGCGGCGCCCACGATCTTGAGACCAGCGCGGTTTTAGAAACGGGGCGAGCGTGCAAATCGGCGGCGGTGTGCACGTAGGCGACGCTTCAACAAGCGATTGTCGGATCAACACCCACAGCAATGTGGGAACGGTAGCTCTTTGTCTGAATGTCTCCAAGCGGGATTTTTCTCAATCCCGCTCGCGCCAGGCGCAAACGAGGGACGTCATGAAGCTACACCGACACGCGTGATGGCGAAGCCGAGCGGACGAACAGTGCAGACGGGCAGGACAGCGGCGACCTCAGTCGCAGTTGTCTACTAGGACACGCAGGACCTTGCCGTGAGCAATCACGGCAGGACGGGGAGGCTACCATGTCTTACGGACTCAACGCGGTATTGAAATCAATTTCCATTTCCAACGATGCCGTCCTGGATTCCTCGGACATCCAGCCTCCCGCGTGCGACGGGGCGCCGAGTACGCGCTGACCTCGCGAACACGCCATCTCTGACATCGCTGATCTGACCGCGGCGCTCGCGCCGAACGGCAGAGCTATGCCCGACGATGGACTCGCTTGAGGTCGCGTCATTGCAGAAACCCTGATGGCAGGAACTCTGCATGGCGTTCACAACGCAACCTTATCTCTCAAGAAAAGTTCTCAAATG